>QCJK01000052.1 GCA_003216075.1 Prochlorococcus sp. AG-409-B05 | reverse complement strand
TTTCGATTGCCAGTAAATGTGCATCACCAAAAACATCTTTATTTTGGGTTGAAGTAGAAGTTGAATTCCCAAACCACTCATTAACGACATCTTTTGCTTTCGTTGCATTATTTAATTTATAATTAGTAGCTAGCCAGTCATTAGTGAAGCAGTTCGCGAAGCCCACTACTCCGCTAGAGAGTTGACTAGAGACTGTACTACTATCAGCGCCGTAATTGGGATCTCCCCAAGTAACAACAGAGCCGTCATCCTTTAGAGCTGCATAACTATAGTCGGTTGAAAAAATATTAACTACTCCGCTAGAAAGTTGACTGGAGACGGCACTACTATCACCCCCAAAATCGGAAGCTCCCCAAGTAACAACAGAACCGTCATCTTTTAGGGCTGCAAAAGATGTAGTATTCGCGAAGATCTTTGTGACGCCACTTGCTAGTTGATTGGTGACCTTACTGCTGTCACCACCAAAATTATAATTAGCCGATAATCCTAAACCCCAAGTAACAACAGAGCCGTCATCCTTGAGTGCTGCGAAGGCATCTGGGTTAGAAACAATATCTTTAACTCCGCTCTTAAGTTGAGAAGCGACTGCGCTACTATCACCTCCATAGGTATCGCCATTTGAAGATGGTGGTGAGCTTTTGCCGGATAAACCCCAAGTAACAACAGAGCCATCACTTTTAAGAGCTGCAAAGGCATATTGTGCAGGATAGATTTTAACGACGCCCTTGGTGAGTTGAGAGCTTACTGAACTACTATCACCACCAAAATTATTTCTTCCCCAAGTAACTACAGAACCATCTGTTTTTAATGCTGCAAAGGCTTTCCTAGTTGAAAAAATTGTTGAAACGCCGCTGTTCAGTTTATGAGCCACTGAACTACTATCAAGTCCAGTATCTTGGTCCCAAGGGTCTGCTCCCCAAGTAACAACAGAGCCATCATCCTTGAGCGCTGCAAACGCTAATTCAGTTGTAAAAATGTTTTTAACATTACTATTGATTTTATTAGCTACTGAATTGCTATTTCCTCCATATCCGCCCTTTCCTACTCCTCCCCAGGTAACAACAGAGCCATCATCCTTGAGTGCCGCATAAGAGTCCCAGTTAGAAAAAATTTGTGAAACCCCGCTAGAAAGTTGACCAGAGACTGCACTACTATCTCCACCAGCGGATATATCTCCCCAAGTAACAACAGAGCCATCGTTCTTGAGTGCAGCAAAAGAATTATCAGTAGAAAAAATCTTATTAACACCACTGCTGATTTGAGCAGCTACCTTGCTGCTATTGCCACCACTATCTGCACTCCACCCTCCCCATGTAATAACAGAACCATCTGTTTTTAATGCTGCAAAAGCCGATCTGTTAGAAAAGATTTGTGTAACTCCGCTAGAAAGTTGACTAGAGACTTCACTACTATCGCCGCCGTACGTGGGATCTCCCCAAGTAACAACAGAGCCGTCATCCTTTAGAGCTGCATAAGCATGACTATTCGCATATTCATGGTTAGTTCTCCATGCTTGATCACCTGCTTTGGTAAGAGGAGTAGTTGACACAGAAGTTTCTAGAGCTTCAAATTTATAAATACGTACGTGGCCAACCATGCTGGCAAAACCACTACTTGCCTCGTTCATTTGAGCTCCAATTGCAATTACTGTTCCATCATCTGAAAGACTGATTGAAGTCCCAGAATTATCTGAACTGGACTCTCCATCAATATCCCAACCAACCTGAGTCCACTTATTACCTATTTTTTGAAAAACACGAACATGACCACTATCATCACCATTGTCATCATTCCATTGTGCTGAGACTGCTACGACAGAACCATTGCTAGACAAGCTGACTGAATGTCCTGATCCATCTGAAGCAGCTTCTCCATCAATATCAGCACCAATTTGTGTCCAGTTGTTATTGATATTTTCGTAAATGCGAACATGGCCACTCTCTACCCCATTCCCGTCGTTAGACGAAGCACCAATTGCAACTATTTTTCCATCTTTAGAAAGACTGA
>QCJK01000051.1 GCA_003216075.1 Prochlorococcus sp. AG-409-B05 | reverse complement strand
GTTCCATACACACCCTGTAATCCACTAAAAACCCTTGCTATGACCGAGAATATCTCCTATTGGCTAATGAAAAGCGACATTTGAGTGACCGACAGCGATTACAAGGAATCAGAAAAATCCATTCACACAAAATTCACACCACACTTTTCATGACTGGTGGTGTTTTATCAATGCCTCAGATAGCGAGCTAGGCCAAGCGCAATAAATAGACCTATTCCAATGTTCCAAATCAATGCTTGATTTATTAGAAGCCAGCGCATCACGCCCTTGTAAAGATAACTAGACAATCTAGGTGGGACATGGTTTAATTTTTGCTTAATATTTGCCGAATTCTTGGCTGATAATACGTCCCACAAAATTTATAGAACAGACTATTTCTACCCAGAAATGCGTCGATGGGATGATTTCACTAAAGATCTGACAGATGAAGAGCTAATAGGCAGAGGCACGCACCGTATTCATAACACTGTAATAGGCACTTCAGACCACGATAATACCTTCCACTTCCTTTCTTTAAGCCTAGGGAGATCGCTATCGGCAACAAGAAACGAAGCCTGGGTAACAGAAGACAATCCATATGGAGCACGTCATATAACTCAAGTAGATACTCTAATAATTAGTGATGGAAATGTTCCAACAGGTGAAAGCTTTAAACAGATAAGGATTGATGATTTAACTAAGAATTCTGATTTTGGAAATATAAAGACTGGCGAAGTCACCTTTCTTGTAGGGAAGGATATAGAAGGCATGTCAGATACAGGCGAGGGTTATTACAAAGTTCTCTATACTACCGATAAAGAAACTTACAAGGTATATTCTTTCGAGCAAACAGGGGAATTAAATTCTTCAGAAGAACTGCCTTTTAATTCGGGAAACATATACGGTTATCCAGATCATGAAATAACATTTCAAACAGATCTAAATGGCGATGGGTATGTTGGTGGCAAGACAACATTTAATATTTCAAATATAGAAGTAATTGAAGGCGAAGAAGCAATAGTTTCAGTCAAAAGATCAGGTGTTCTATCAACTCAACAAACTATAAAAGTGTCGACTGTAGGCAAGACTGCCTTAAGAGACTATGACTACATACATAACTCACAGAAAATTATATTCTTGCCTGGAGAAACAAGCAAACAATTCTCCGTAAAGACATTAGAAGACAAGAGAAATGAAGACCTAGAAAGCCTCAGCATAAATGCAACATGGAGTTTTGAGGATGTTCCTGACAAATACCGACTGAAAGATAACAAGGGAAATCCTTGGATTGACAAGGAATATTACATTAAACAAACATTCCCTAAACAATACTTTGAGTCTGGAGAAATTTATATTAAGAACAAGCAAAATGACTTAAGTATTAGTCAGACATATGTTCTAAAAAGTTTAGATGGAGGCACTTTACATTATGACAATTTGGATGAATCTTGGCAAGATGGATCATTAAAAAAGGCAGATTATGGAAAACTTATTGACAAGAATAATGAAACCAAATACTACCTTGCTTGGGAGCCTAATAAAAACAATGGAATCTCATACAAAGCTCATTTAGAAGCTGCTTTAGAAAATGCCGAGAGGGAGAAACAAAAGATAGGTTTAGTCGAAGAAGCATATATAAAATTTATATCATCAAATACTATCACTGCCTACTCAGACAAAGATTACAAAGAACCTATTTTCGATTTTAAAAAATCCTTGCATTCATATGTAAAAAATGAATATGGAGAGATGATTGGGCCGCTAGCTTATGAGCCAGGTAAACTTGAATACCTTAACAAGGAAGACCTACTTAAGGTTAGTATACAAGGCGATATATATCATATTGATGCTATAAATATATATAAAAATCTAGAGCAAGGTCAGAGTCATGCCTCTCCTGACTTTGAGCTAAAATCAACAACAAATACTTCCGATCTGGTAAAAGGTTTACTTGGAACAAATTCATCTTCTGCTCAGTCATCAGACCCCCTAGATGAAAAGTTATTAGATATAGAAACCAATACCTGGGGACAACAAATCAAAGTCAACAGGATTACAAAAACTTCTGATTCAGGTGGATTATCTCAAGCCAAACAAATTACTTTCAATCAACCCGTCAAATCAGGTTCCGTTATAGAAGGCGGTAATGGAGTAGATACTCTGCGGGGGTTA
>QCJK01000050.1 GCA_003216075.1 Prochlorococcus sp. AG-409-B05 | reverse complement strand
AATCATGAAAATCTCTCTATATTCAGCAATCAAATGCTGGTCAGATAATTCTCTAGGACTTACCAAATTGATTCTTGTCATTCTTTTTATTGATTTAAGTTAGGGAAATGGCTGAAGGGGGTTCTAAGAGGTTTTAGTCAGGCAAATATCAATCCAATTATTAAGTCTACCAATTGGTTCAAATAAGTTGCTTTGGGTAACAGTTTCAGCTGTTTGGCGGAGTCAAAGGATTATTTGCATGATACTAATGAATCTAATTTAATTCATTATAGGAAAGCCCTTGAATATGAAACATCCTTACCATGTCAGGACCTTATTATTGCTAAGAAACTTTTTCTTGTAACTCTTAAGTCTTTTGTTGCCAATAACTGTTGCAATTGGGACCAGTTATTAGGTATACAGGACAGTATTTAATAAGAGCATAAAAGTTCTTAGTTTAAAAATCCTTAAGAATGTCTGAACTCACCAGTCGTTATCTAAACCTCGCCCGTATGGCTGAGACCATTGAAGAAAAAGTTAGATTTTTTGATGAAAATCAAAGGGCTTTCTTCTTGGACCCTCAGTCTATGGAGTTTGATCATGCATTAAAGGCATATGCCGAGAAGCTTGAATGCGATCAAATCAAGGCAGATGCCTTGGTAGAAGAGTTGGAAGACATGAAATGGGTAGAGATGCCTGAGGCATTTAAGATTTTTGCTATAGAGTATTGCATCATTGATGGAAATGTATATGCATCTTGACTAAATATTCTGGATAGATATAGACCAGTCAAATCAAAGTTAGGAACTTAATTCTCTATCCTCTCTATAGCATGAAATCTCTATTCACTTTTATCTTTGCATTATTCTTTTTTATATACAATGAAAGTATTGTTTCTGCAGAATTTCATTCTGGAGAACTTCCAGAATGTGTTGTAATAACGCATTGTGTGAAAGCGAACTGGGCAGTTGCTAATTCCAAAGATTCGTTCAAAAAAGTTTTAGATATTATAAAAAGCACACCGAGAACCGAGATTGTTGAACAGAATGACTCTTATTTGCATGCTGAATCAACAACCAGATGGATGAGATATGTGGATGATTTGGAGATTAAAGCTATTCCTGAAAAAGGGATTCTTCAAGTAAGGTCTGAATCAAGAGTGGGTGTTGGAGATAATGGAGTTAATCAAAAGCGCATAAATGATTTGGAATATCGTTTAATGAATAGTCGACTGTCAGAGTAGGGACAAGCTTTTGATGTGATAAAAGAGAAATACTTTTCAATTATTAGCGATTGTTTTGACACTAGATCAATCCTCGCCTTACTCGTAAGACGAGGGAGTCCAAAATCGGTAAGTAAGTTTTCATTGATGATAATTCTCTATTGAAGGGTTTTTGGCTGTCAGATAACTTAGTCCTGTAAGTCTTTCACTGGATAAACAATGCTTATGTAACGATAAACCTCCAATATTCTGCAAAAAAGCACCCTGCCATGAAATACTCCTTAAAGTTTTCTTTATAATCCGTGACTAAGGGTTATTGGGTAAAGCAAGCAAGTATTGAAAGCACGGAATTATTCCTTGACTATATTCAGTCTGTTGTTCCTTGGCTGTTGTCAGTTGGAGGGATCATTATTGCGAAGGACATAAAGCAGAATACTGACTTGAATCATTGGGATGGAGGTCAGTTAGGTGTCATTGTTGAATTTGAATCAAGAGATGCAGCAGAAAAAGCCTTCTATTCAGATGTGTTTCAGGAATTTATTGAGATGAATGGATTGGAAACTAAATTAAGCCTTTCAATATTTGGTTAGGCGATCTAGCTTATTTTTTAAGATACAGTCTTTTTTATTTGAAAGATAAGAGCTTTTTTTCAGCATAACTAATTTTTCTTCTTGATCAGGCATTTCTTGTATGCAAGAAAAAAGAAGAAGGTTCTTGATATCAATCGAAATTAAAAGCCCTAGGAAGATTCTTCCAAGGGCTTTGTTAGATCCTATTGCCTTAGGCACTAAGTAGGCATAATGATTCAATTACAAAAAAAGAGTTGGACTTCGATAAAGTCCAACTCTTTTCTCGTTAGCCGATTGTCAAGGAATAACTGCCTTTAGTCTTCGCCTTCTGGAACAAGACGAAACCCTTTGCGACCCATCTTGATTTCAAAGTTGTCGCCAGGTTTTAGATCTAAAAGAGCTGTGTAGGCTTTACCAATCAATAGGTTGCCATTGCCTTGAACAGTGGCGACATAACTTAGCTTCCTTCCACCTTTACCAATACCGCCTGAGCTTTCAGAAGCAAGATTTACACCTTTAGCTTCAAGCAGAGCTTCGTAAAAGGCTGTGAAGTTAAGACGTTCTCCGCCTCCCTTCTTTGTGGATACATATCCACATGCCCTTACAAGATCAGACTTCCCAACAATATAAAAAACCTACAGTTAGCAGCCATGAAGAGAAAGCGAATCAGTCCCAAGTCAAGCCCTTGCAGCCCAAATTGACGAATATTGCCCTAGCAAGAGAAAACTTGATAGATACTTCTGATCAGATATTAACTATAAAGATACTCCATACTATAGAAAGATTCTAAGTGCTAAAGATGTCAAGGCTTATTTGTACTTGGTTTGAATAGCCATAGATAGGGTTTCTCTCATAAGACAATAATCCTTAGATTCAATCATCCTTGAAATAACTATGCTCTAAGGCTTCTGAGTGCCACTGGACATTAAAGCTCTTGATTAAACCCTACAAGACAACTCTTCTTGCGCGACTAGTTCTTACAAGGCGATTTTGATGCATGACTAAAAAACTAATGTCTCGGGTCAGCTTTGGATATCCAGAAAATTAATTTCACACAGTTTTTTAGTCATGGCCTTTTTCTAACATGACTCTGATGAACTCAGCTGCTTTAACAAAATTAGGTTTAGATCAAAAAAAGAGAAAACCAACTCCAAAATCGGACTAAACTGTCTGAAATGATG
>QCJK01000049.1 GCA_003216075.1 Prochlorococcus sp. AG-409-B05 | reverse complement strand
AAATGAGCCCTATATACCAATGGGGGCTTTAGGAGACATACTAGAAGGACCTTTGACTGACAATGATGATGATTTCATGGAACTACTTACTGTCCTTGAACTTGATAATCTATTGGATAAGCTCCGAATGGGATTAGATACACCCATTCCAGAAG
Organism: Prochlorococcus sp. AG-409-B05; assembly: GCA_003216075.1. Lineage (GTDB taxonomy): Bacteria > Cyanobacteriota > Cyanobacteriia > PCC-6307 > Cyanobiaceae > AG-409-B05. The sequence goes on along the minus strand of QCJK01000049.1, from coordinate 3,600 downwards.
GAGGAAAGTGTTTCTCTACTAATCAGCTTCAAAGATTATCTATTGGAATGGCATTAGCAAGGTATCCCAAGGTGATTCTTATAGAAAATGCACTAGATGGATTTGATAATGATCAATTAAAAGATTTATTTAAATACCTAAAATCAAAGTCGATAACCACATTGGCTTATGAGTCAATAATTGATACTGATAGAAAATCACTTTATGATTCAACAATCAACCTTGACTAGTTTAAATATGCTTTATGTTTTTGCTGGACCAACACTATCAAAGGAAGAAATTATAGCGTTACACCCTAATGCTGTAGTTCGTGACCCAATAAAGTCAGCCGATATACTTAATCTCCTAAGACATTCAAAGAAGGAATTATATCCAAGCAATATACTAATTATAGATGGACTTTTTCATGGTCATCTGTCTATTCGTCATAAAGAAATTCTATATGCAATAAATATGGGGATCCAAGTATGGGGATCCTCAAGTATGGGGGCACTAAGGGCAGCAGAATGCAATAAGTATGGAATGCAAGGAGTTGGAAAAATATTCGATTTCTTCTCCAGTAACCTTTGCACATCTGATGATGAAGTAGCTGTTTCTTATTCATCTGAAAAGCCCTATCAAGAGCTTTCACTGCCCCTAATAAATCTACGATTTGCTATAGATATAATGCTCAATAATGAAGAAATAGATAAACAGCAAAGTAAAGAAATCATGGAAGAACTAAAGTCATTTCACTTCTCAGACAGAAAATATGAAATATTCGCTCAGAATAAAATATTAAATCCTTATATTGATTCTATAAAAAAGAATTATGTGAATTGGAAGAGAGTAGATGCACTTCAAGCCCTTAAAGAAATTGGCTTAAAAATTACACGTCAAGAAAATCAAACCAAAAACAACTGGACTCTAAATCAAGGAATGATTCCTTTAAATTATTACAAAGATACATTAACTACTTCAGAAACGAATAGTGAACATCTTATAGGAGATGAATTAGTAAAAAGGATAGGTATGATAAATGAAGGAGAAAGGTTGTTATATGACTCATATAATCGCTTGCTTACGCTTCGTTTTGCAAGGTTATTAAATGTAAAGCCATCGGAAGAAGAAATTAATTCATTTTACGTAGTCCTAGATGATTTGATGACGCAGGAGTATTCAACTGAGTTGCCTTACTCATGCAACTTTAATGACCCTACATTTAAAAGAAAGGTGGCTTATCAGGAAGCAACAATTCTAAAAATACATTTATGGTTAAATGAGACACTAGGGGTTATAGGATCATCATTACCTCTACAAGATTATTTAACAAAACTCACTATAATAGAAGGATATAGAAAATCCAAAAAAATACCTTCATTATCAAAGATTTTAAAAGGCTTTTGTGCTAATGAAGAAATTAATATGCAACAGGTGTTTTTTGAATTAGATGAAAACAGCTCAAATAGGCAAGGTCGATCTAACAATCATATGGACGTATAAAGTATTAGAATAATGAACTATAATTGGAGGTCGAAAGATCCTAAATCAGCTTGGGATACGATAGAAGAATATGCATCTAGATTTGGGATAACAAGAATAGCTAATATTACTGGACTTGATCATATTGGAATTCCAGTTTTTAGTGGAATAAGACCTAATTCCCGTACTATTGTTGCGAGTGCAGGAAAAGGTCTAACAAATATAGAATCAGCTGTATCAGCAGGAATGGAAGCCATAGAAACAGAAGTTGCAGAAAGATTAAATCGAAGCGAAACAATTCAATGTAGATGGAACGAACTCAAACCTAACCAAAGAATTTTACTGAACGATCTTCCATTATTACCTAAATCAATATTAGATAGTAATACAATACTAAGTTGGTCTGTATGTGAATCACTAAATAAAAACTCTTCATGTTACCTGCCTAGTTCGATGATAGGGATGAATGCTGAGTCTGTTATTGAACCTCTTAGAATATTCCCTACGGGTTCAAATGGACTCGCTTCAGGCCTATCTCTAGAAGATGCGATTTTATCAGGATTATATGAATTAATAGAGCGAGATGCTATGAGATGCTGGATTAATGCAATACATAATAAGGGATTAAGAGATGCATATATAAATACTGAATCAATCAATTATGATTCCACTAAATCCTTGATATCCAAAATCGAGATATCAAACCTAAATATTTATCTTTCTAATTGGACAACTGATATTGGCATATCGGTTTTTAGATGTTTAATTGTAGGGGATATAGATGCCACAGTTTCTATTACAGAAGGATTTGGATGTCATCACATTACTGAAATAGCAATCAACAGGGCAATAACAGAAGCGGTACAAGCAAGAACAGTAATTATTGCAGGTGCAAGAGATGATTTTACCTCAGGAACTATTTCAAACAGCCCCAAACTTTATAAGGAATTCATGAACAACAAAAAGAATATGCTATTTGAGGATTTAATTGAGACAACAGAAGCAATAGGTTCTACCAAGGAAGCAATTAAAGATATACAAGAGAGACTAAGTAACATCAATATTAATGATATATGGGTATATGAGTTTGACAAATGTGAACCCTTTTCAGTAGTTAGACTGATATGCATAGGACTTGCTCCTTTGACGTACGGGTGGGACCCTGGGATTTATAAAACAACAAATCATCCTAGACTACATTCATTTAGCCCAAGAATATACGGAATAAGAAAAGTTCTATATGAATTAAGGAATAAAAAGCAATAAAAGCTGAAATAATTCTAGATTCTTTCATTAGAAAACCCTACTTATGAGTTAGTAATGTGTGAAAGATATAGATCATTGAAGAAGATTTACTTATGACCAGAAAAACATAATCTAAGGTCATTTGAAAATAGATATGAGTTTTCAGGGTTCTCTATTGAATTTTATAAGTGCATCAATTCAAACATTTTACGTATAAATTTTACTCTACTTTTAAAAGTTGGATTTCCATATATTTTTTGTTGTTTACGTAGAATAAACTCAGCATCTCGACCTAATGCAGACTTTATAAATTCACTATCCTCATTAATCCATCTATTAACCATTTCATCATCTATTTCAACATGAAATTGTAGGCCATAAGCAAACGAACCTATTCTAAATAATTGCTCTGCACAATGATTACTACTTGCTATCAAGTCGGCAGAAGAAGGTAACAAAATTCTATCTCCGTGCCAGTGCAACACATTGAATGGTTTACCAAGACAAGAAGTCAGGGATTGATTTAGTACTTTATCAACGAAATTGATAGTCCCCCATCCAACCTCTGCTTGAGGCTTTAGAGAAGATATTTCTAAAAGTGGCACTACTGTTCCACCCTCAGCATGAGCTAAAAGCTGAGCGCCCAAACAAACACCTATAATTGGGATTTTACGTTTCAAAACATCTTTTATTAGATCAACTTCCTCTGGCATCCACGAACAAGTTGGATTATTGATATCCCTGACTCCCATAGGCCCACCTAAAACCAAAAGCAAATCTCCCATCTCTACTTCAGGGAGTAAATCTCCTTGATGCAATTTAAAAATTCTCATACTCATTCCTCTCTCTGCTGCGACCATGGAGAACAAACCAGGCCCCTCTCTATCCAAATGC
>QCJK01000048.1 GCA_003216075.1 Prochlorococcus sp. AG-409-B05 | reverse complement strand
AAGATGTTGATTGAAGAACTTTAGTTGAAGTTCTTGAGAGCCATTCCACCATTGAAGATGCGTGGCTGGACCTATATGAATGTCTGGTAATCCGCCAGCTGCTTTTGACTGTTTATATAAGTCAATTATTCCTTTGAGATGAGGGTCCCACCACCCTCCAATTAGAAGCATTGGTTGACGTAACCAAGTATTTAGAGGTTTGTAGATTTTTGTTTGATCATTCTCATTTGAGTTCAACAACCATTTTAGGGGCATCCCATCGGGATCATGCTGCTTTAGGAGAAGTAAGCCTTCCCTGAGATAAGTACCTTCCTCGAGACAGATTCTAAGTTTTTCCCATGTTTCCCATTCGCCATTTCTGCGAGCCTTTAATGATGCAAGTTGTAGTCCCCAAGCAAGCCCTAGATGCCACCAACATGCATTTCCATCGGAACTCCAGTGATCTTTTTCATTGAGACCTGTCATGGCTGGAGCCAGACAATCAGGTGGAGGTGTATCTCTCTCTGCCAGTAATTGAGTTAGCCCTTGATAGGAAAAACCATATGTTCCTAAAAGCCCATTACACTCTTGAAAAGATCTTACCCATTTGTGAGTTTGAGTTGTATCTGATGCCTCTTGATCAAAGCCTTTAAATTCACCTCCTGAGGCACCTTGCCCTCGTACATCCTGTATTACGACAAGATAACCATGACTGGCCCACCAAGATGGATGGGCATAAGTAATTGTTGATGCTAATTCTTTGCCATATGGTTGTCGCATTAGGAGTGCAGGCCAAGGTCCACCTCGCTTTGGTATCCAAACTCGTGAGACCAGCTCTACTCCATCAGAAAGGACAAGAGATTTATCTTGCCAATTTGCAGCTTCATCAATTGCTAGTTTTTTAACGAACATCTGGACAGTTCAGGCCAATAACGTACATAGAAAGAATCTCAGCATCAATAATGCTGAGATTACGTTGTTGGGATATTTTCTTTAAAGCTTGTTTTGAGTTGGCTGATACTCCTCTTGAATTTAGATATCTGAATTCTTTGCATAAAGCAAGAGCCTCCTCGGGATTACGCTTGACACTCTCTAGAAGTGTTGATTGAGCTAGGACGGCAGGTCCATTTATAAGGACTGCAATGAGTAGTGCATGTAAAAAACGCATCTCGGTACCATCCATTTTCATCCATATCTAAATTTGGGCCTTTTTCTTGAGTATGGTGTGGCTTGTTGGGTCACTTAATGATTTGCCTATTCCTTGCCTCTTGAATTAAAAAATTCGCCTTAGTCAGATCGAAAACCGGTTGGAGCTTTGAATTGAGTTGTCTCTCAAGCCGTCCTGTTTTTTGAATCAATTCTTGTGGTGTAGAGGCGGCCAATGCTTTTGATGATGAAAAACCTGCATGCAGTAAAACAGCAGCATCCTTTTGAGAGAGATCGAGTTCACAGATTAGGCTAGCCATTGCGCGTAATTTCTTTAGATTTGTTGTTGAAGCCCTACTTCTTTGTACAAGAACAAAAAGTTCTTTATCTCTAAGTTCTTTGAGATTTGACCAAGTTGATATCCCAGCTTTCTGTAGCTCCTTCTCTTCATCTTTGAAGTTTGTGGGAAGTTTCCTTATTGGGGTGTCAATTTTCATTTTCTTGTTGAGCTAAGGGGGTTGTGGTTTTTTGACTTAGATCTCTAATCACTTCTCCAAGGACTACTGGGTGGCTGATTCCATCCAAGTAAGCCTCATTTTTTCTGAGACGAACATGAACCTTCGTCCCAGATCGCCCCCCTCCTTTTAGGTTGCCTGCAATTTGTTCAAGAGTTGGTTCGATAGATTCTTGAGGGAAATCTTCCGAAGCTTGAGCTACAACAAGATCATATCCATTGTCATAAACAACTGGAGCGTATAAGGCCCCTTCGATCAATACAGGAGGTGAGTAGCTTGCGGAAAAGGCCCAGCAACTTCCCGAAAGCAAAAAGCTGAAAACAGTTGCCCCTACCAATCGAAATCTTGCTCCCCAGCCTATTAAAAATGAGATGACAGTCACACCAGCAAGTGCTATGCCTCCCCAAGCGAACCAAGAGGTTGAGATTTGTAGAACTTGTAAAAGTGACATGGACTGGTGAACATCTCATTAACTTCTTATAGTTCGTTTACTCCCTTTAAGGGTGAAAAAACACCATGGGAGTAAGAATCAAACCTTTATTTATTAATCGGTGGAAGCTTAAAGGCGCACTCTTGCTGGTAGGAGGTGCTCTGGCTTGGATCTCTGTAGATCAATTTTTGGTAAGGAATTTTGATGGTTTTCGCTTGCAACTTGAGCAAAAGCTTTCAAAGCCACTTGGTCATCCTTTGAAAATTGGCTCTTATAAGGGTTTGAGACCTTGGGGGTTGGCAGTTGGACCTACTCAGCTTCTTAGTGGAGTAGAGGATGAGTCCACTGCTAGCTTCTCTGGCTTAGCTATTAACCTTGCTCCTATAAGGAGTTTATTTAGTTGGCGTCCAACATTAATTGTCAGACCTCTCGGTACTAAATTGAATTTGCGCCTTAATGAAGATGGCTCTTATTGGGTTTTAGGCTCGTCAGAGAAAAAACCCCCTCCTAACCTTGGATTATCTTTTAGATTTGTTGAACCAGCAGAGGTTTTTGTTGGACCCAAAAATTTAAAATTAACAGCATTGGGTCGGCTTTCAATTGGTTTGCCGCAAAGAAAGTTTGCTGGTTCTCTTAAGCTAAGCCTGCCAGATGAAGGGAAACTGCGTTTAGCGGGTCGAGGGTATTTGGATCGGTTAGAAATGAAGTTGAGTGCAGGTTTTGAAAATGTAGAAACTAAATCTCTTAATGAAATCTTTTCAGGTTTGAAAAAGTTAGACACTCAGGGGAAGATTGATGGAGACTTTCAACTTTCAATTCAATCTGATCGTATTCAATGTAAGGGTGGATTGAGTTTATTTGATTTTGTTTTGAAAGGAGATTCTTTGAAAGAATCTCTTTCTTCGGACAAGGCAACTATAAATTGCCATGATAATAAACTTAAGCTCCTTAAAAGTGAATGGAAATATGGGCCATGGATTGCATCAATTGCTGGTGAGCTACCAATTAATCAAGCTAATCAAGTGAAGCTTGGAATCTCTAGTTCGCTTCGGTTGAAAAAAGTTAACAGTTCAGAGCTTAAATTAAATGGAGAATTGCCGGTAATAATTGAAGGAGGTCGATTACTACTCGGAGAGCTTTTTGCTCAGTTTAAACTCCAACCTTTCCCGTTGACTCATATGGGTTCCTTTTTTGGAACTTCAATGGCGGGAAGTCTTTCAGCAGAAGGAAATATTAAAGGCCCTCTGAACTCATTAACTACTGATTTATCTTTAACTGTAATTAATCCTCAGGTAAGTGGAATTCGACTACAAGAAGAATGGCGAGGTGAATTCTTAGGGACAGTTGGAAAGGGTGGTAAATTTCAGATGAAATCTTATGGTGCTGCAGTTCCTGGCAGTTTAATAGCAAGTTTTGCTAATGATTGGTCTATAGATGATTTAACAATTAGGCGTCTAGGAGGCAGCATCTCATTAAAAGGGGCTCAAGACCTTTATGTTTGGGAGGCTAAAGATTTTCGATTGGATCGGGTTGAGGTCGCTATACCTCCCGAAAAAAGCTTTAAACGTGTATTTGGTGAATTGGCTGGTCAAGGCAGTTTTGGTGTGAATCCATTTTTTGTTAATGGTGAGATGACACTTCGTTATTCACGATTAATGGGTATGCAATTAAGAGAGGCACAAATAAAGGGAAACTACTCTGACAATAA
>QCJK01000047.1 GCA_003216075.1 Prochlorococcus sp. AG-409-B05 | reverse complement strand
AAGAGATTTTACTAATGGCAACTTCGAAATGAACAGAGCTAGTCAATCACTACGATTTTTATTTCCTTTGTTCTTGATTGGAATCGCATGGGTTCAGGAGCTAATTGATCAGGTCTGGTTTGGTGGGGATTGGAACCTTCTAATGGGAGGGGGGTATCCATGGTGGGGACTCTTTACCGCTCCTTTCAGTCACAGCGGATTTAGTCATTTGCTCTCAAACACACTTCTGTTTCTCCCTTTGAGTTGGCTCGTCCTTTCCAAAGGACTACGTGATTACATCTCTGTCTGGGCATGTGTTTTGTTTGTCGAAATATTCCAAGTGCTCTTTTGGGCAACTCCAGCACATGGGATTTCAGGAGTGGTATTTGGCCTACTTGGATACTTGTTGATTATTGGCTTTCTCGAAAAACGTTTTCTTGCAATTGTCCTCACCATGATTTGTTTTGGACTGTATGGCCATTTCCTTCCATCATTGCTGCCATGGAATGTGCCCCAAGGTATTAGCTGGATAGGACATTTCAGTGGTTTTATCGGTGGACTATTAGGGGCTCTGGGCATTTATAGAGAGCCTGACAAGGTTTAGTACGCATCAGGGTTCTCTCTCTTGAGATTCCTCGCCTGGCTATGGCAACTATCAGACGACCAGCGATTTCTTATTGCTTCCATGAAGTCGTAAATAAATTCGTCAGGGCATTCAAGTTCCTCTTGTAATTCGTTCAGTTCATCAATGAAGAACTCAGAAACACGAGAAATAGGCCCAGTATTTTGTTCCTCTGTTGGCTTCCACTTCTCACTCATTTGGATGGTTTCTTTAGACCGAACATTTCTGCCATCTTGCCAGTTAAAGCAAAGTATCCAATAGCCCCAACAAACAATCCAAAAGCAATCAGATTGGGAACAATCCCTCCAATAATCTGTGCCTCCCCAAAACCTAGGAAGGTAATCACAACAAATACTCTCGCCCAGTTATCAGCAAAAATCATTGTCATCTGACTTCTAGAAGACTTTAAACGGATACCTAAAGGATTAGTTGTCTTAGCCCTGAGCACCTTGCATGACTGGAATCATCTTTCCTCCATCTTGATCATCGTCATCATCAATTTGTCGTAACAGGAATTCCAATAGAACAAGAGTAGCTATCGGATAAAAACACCACAAGATAGCTTTCCATGCATAAAAATTATCTACAGATGCTTGAAGTTCACCTAAAGACATAGCAGTAAATAAAAAATAGAGGAAATTCTTTTGAATTAGAAAAGCAACGCAAATCAATTAGTTGATCTTCTTCTTGAAAGGCTTCTCACAACAAATGCTGCGATGTAAAACAATGCCGCTGCAGAAGCGAAAGAGATTACCGAGAAGAAATTCACAACAGACCTATCCATCCAGCAGTTATGCCAATGACACAAAAGAAAGAGAATTCAACTAAATCTCGAAATGGTGAGTTTAGTGCATTAGAAACTTTTTCAGGCATTTTAATCTTTAGCAGATTGGAAATAATTAGATTTAACTGTTTAGAATCTTTATTGTGATTACTCTTTGATTAGAAAAGGAAAATTCCTTTTGATTGAAAGAAAATGTGAACTGCTGGACTATGAAGATATTGATAGTGGAACTCAATTCCAATCAATACTAAAAGCAATAAAATACTTAGGAACAATCCAGTTCGTAAGTATTGACGATTTCTAAAGAGATCTTGATTAAGTATTAGAGATGATGCTGTCATAATGATTAGATAAGAACTTTAAATTTACTATTATGAGATTCAAATTCTGCATCCAAGTTGGAGCTGACCTGAATCTATTAATTGGCCAAGCTTTAAAGCTGTTGCTTGTTCACATCTAGAGAACTCTAATTGATTTCTAGTCACCCATCTCAATTCATCCTGGGTAATGATTCCAGTAGAGATTGATGCTAGAAATAATGTACCAATTCCCATTTTTCGGCTCCTTAAAAAATGATTAGTTAGATCGTTAAAGATCCTTTGAGCAAATTGCTTCAAAGGTTTGAAAGGATTAAATTCCATCGTTTAAACAATTCCAGGAAGGATTTGCCCTGTTGATACATAAGCACCAATCAAAGCCCAAAATCCCATCATTGCTGCCCAACCATTAAGACGCTCGGCTAGACGAGGATTAGCAATTGCATTGAGTTGATCAGAGTTTTTCATAAGAAGAAGAGAAAGGTGTGGTCAATAGAATTGAACTATGAAGAACTATAACAGTAACTATTACGGAATGTGACGGTTCGGTTTTCCGAAGCAACTTGATGTGTAGTTAATTACCGTTTAAATGCTAGCTATATCAGTAACATATAAATTTTAAAAAGTTGAGATTGTGTCCATCTAAGACGATTCATGTATGGCTTAGTTTTCTAGATATTGCGATTAAATATATTTATAATTATCTTTTCTTGGTAAGAATTTATCCTTTCTATCACTATTCAAGACTTTGAGTGACATATTTTAATAAGATATGCTCAGTTGTGAAAATAGTCATACGATATAAAGATGCTCTTTGGATTACAAATTGCGATCTTGGTTATCAGGCTTGAAACGTATATCGAACCCTACAACAATTCCGATTGAAATCAATAAAAGTCCTATACAGGCTCCTAAGGGTGGAAATTGCCAAGCCATGATTTCTCCTGTTAGTTAAAAATTGGCTTCAGGAACGAGTGATTGCTGCAATAATTGAAAACACTTAAGTAACCACAGAAAGATGTGTTGTATTCCTTCAGCACTTATTTAGTGGTTAGTAGTCCCTTACTCCCAATTAAATATTAAGGCAAATAATGAAATGCTTGGTACTGATAATGGTTTAGAAAACCGTAGTTTTGAAATCGGAATACCGAACCAAATGCAGTCCATGAAAACTTACGTCTTCTTTCTGTCATCATATAAGAATTAGAAATTAAGAATTTCTCTTTGGTCTTAAGCTAATTGCATTAGACAAACAGAGAAGTTAGCTATTCAGTTTTCAAGGCTCCTTTAGAGGAGGAGCCCTACCACAAGAACCCTTGCAAATAGGAGCGATACTTGCCGCAAAGGCATGCAGATGTATGCAAGGGATCGCTCAATGATCGCTCGGATAGCGATTGAGAAAAACAAGAAACCAGTCGGGGCGACAGGATTTGAACCTGCGACCTAGTGCTCCCAAAGGACATAGGCTCAAAGGATGAGACTGGTTCAGAACTATTGATATGACTTAATTTTGGGGAATAGCTAAAGTCATATGAGACTCAAATATTGACCAAAATTGCAACGTATTTAAAGGGATTGCAATCTCCTAGCTCCCCTCCTAGCTCCCCATGAGCGACCTAGTCCTTTGGGAAAACGGTTTTTTAATTGATCAATTATTAAAAGGAAAACACGACTAAATTTATAGAAGTCATTTTTGCTTGATGACCTGGCAGCAAATTGGTTCCGATATAGATGGAGAAGCCGCTGAGGACATTTCAGGTTATTCAGTAAGTCTTTCTAGTGATTGCTCTGTGGTTGCTATCGCTGCTCCCAACAATGATGGCAATGGCTCAACAAGTGGTCATGTCCGTATCTACCAAAATACAAACAACAATTGGGTGCAAGTTGGTTCCGATATAGATGGAGAAGCTGTTGGCGACCTTTCAGGTTGGTCAGTAAGTCTGTCCAGCGATGGCTCTGTCGTAGCTATTGGTGCTCCCTACAACGATGGCAATGGCTCAACGAGTGGTCATGTTCGTATCTACAAAAATAGCAATAATAATTGGGTGCAAGTTGGTTCTGATATAGATGGAGAAGCTTCTTACGACTATTCAGGTTATTCAGTAAGCCTTTCCAGCGATGGCTCTGTGGTCGCCATTGGTGCTTTTGGCAATGGGGAATGTAGTGGTCATGTCCGCATCTACCAAAATACGAATAACAATTGGGTACAGGTTGGTTCTGATATTGATGGAGAAGCTGTTAAGGATTTTTCAGGTCATTCAGTAAGTCTATCCAGTGATGGCTCTGTGGTTGCCATTGGTGCTATCTACAATGATGCAAATGGCTCAGAGAGTGGTCATGTACGTATCTATCAAA
>QCJK01000046.1 GCA_003216075.1 Prochlorococcus sp. AG-409-B05 | reverse complement strand
TAAAAAAGCCATTACTGTGCCTCTCAAATGACTGAAATCCAAACCCTCATCAATCGCTAATACCTCCACTTGATGAAAAACAGGAGAATGAGTCGCATCAACAGCATCTCGCCTATAAACTCTTCCAGGAGAAACTATGCGCACTGGAGGCGGGGTACTCTCCAAATGACGAATTTGAACAGGTGATGTATGAGTTCGCAATAAACTATTTCCATCTAAATAAAAAGTGTCCTGCATATCTCGAGCAGGATGATCTTCAGGAATATTTAAAGCAGTAAAGTTGTAATGATCATTCTCCACTTCAGGTCCCTCAGCAACTACATAGCCCAATCCGCAAAATAGATCAACTATATTTTCCATCGTGCTAATCAATGGATGTCTATGTCCCAAAGGAATTCCACTTGCTGGAACTGTTACGTCGATTTTTTCAGTAGCCAAAGCATCAAGCAAAGCCGATGATTTCAAAACATTTAAACGTTCTGAAATTCGCTCCTGAAATTGTGCTTTAAGCAAATTAGCCCTCTGTCCTATTAATGGTCGATCAGCACTTGAGAGCCCTCCCATAGCGCCAAGAACACTTGATAGTCGACCTTTCTTGCCAAGTAAACTGATTCTAAATTTCTCAAGAGAATCAATATCTCCTGCGTTATCAATATTCTGGAAAGCCTCAGCCTCTAAAAGCTCTAGCTCACTAATGAGCTTCTGAATAGACACCTTGGCAACCACAGCAAAAAATTCCAATAACCAACTTTAAGCAGCCATCATGACTAAATTGCATACTTGGGTCTTGATCCAATGAATCCACTGCGAATACTTATAAGTAATGATGATGGGGTTTTTGCTGATGGAATCCGTACACTTGCTGCTGTGGCTTCAGAGAGAGGGCATCAAGTAACGGTTGTCTGCCCTGACCAGGAACGCTCGGCTACCGGACATGGATTAACCCTGCAATCCCCAATTCGAGCTGAAAGAGCAGATGAGTTATTTGCAACAAACATCACAGCCTGGGGATGTAGCGGAACACCTGCAGACTGCGTAAAACTTGCTCTCTTCGAACTACTCTCAGAAAAACCCGATGTCGTCATATCAGGCATAAACCACGGTCCAAATCTCGGTACAGATATTTTCTGCTCAGGAACTGTTGCCGCAGCTTTAGAAGGCACCCTTGAAGGGATTCCCTCACTCGCAGTAAGCATTGCAAGTTTTCAGTGGAATGATTTTCGATTCGCAGGAGAGTTAGCGATGGATGTAGTTGAAGAAGCGCTCAAAAAGACATGGCCTAAAAATCTTTTACTCAATCTCAACATCCCTCCCTGTAAGCCTAAAGAAATGTCAGCACTTAGATGGACTCGGCTTTCAATAAGAAATTATCAAGAACAATTCAGCAGGCGTTTAGATCCCAGAGGCAATACTTATTTCTGGCTTGCAGGTGAAGCGATAAAAGACTTGGAGAGTTCAGGAGATGGTCCCAATGATTGGCCTAGTGATGTATCACAAATCGAATTAAATTCTCCAACCCTTACACCAATTCAACCCGATCTTTTTTGGCGAGGTTCCATTAAATCTCTACCAAAAATAAAAATAGGAGGTCAACCAGTTCGATAAATACGCTGAAGAAGCCAAAGAGAAAATATCAACCCAATTATGTGAGCGAACAAAACCTGCGTATTGCTTAATACTGACAGCATCTCCAATGAAGTAATTGGATAGTTTTCCATTGACCTAATACCAGCACCAATTGAAATTCCAGGAGCCTGCATTGAAGCCTGAACAAAAAGTGCCCCAGCTAAAGACTGATATCCAACTGAAGAAAAAACCAACCCTAAAAGGTCTACAACAAGTCCTCTCTTCAAGAGTCGACTTGTTTCTCCTCTGGTTGGTCGGGCATCACTACCAAGGGCCCTGCCAGTGCGTACTATCAACCAACCCTGCCAAAGGCTATAAAGCAAGAAAAAAAATGCCAACGTTGTTAATGACAACCCAGGACCTAGCCCTAATGCTCTCTCTGAATTGCGAGCGAGGCTGCTTCCAATGTTGTTAAAGAGCAACACACCAACAACCACAACACCCAGAATTGTCTGAATCCAAAAACGAATCCAGCCCATTCGGCGCATTCCTAAAGAAAGAAGCTGAAAATCAAATTTTTCGACCATCCTGAATAAATAACTCCGTCGTCCAAACTTGCCATCTAAGCGCGCAATGTGCACGTCCAACTTAATTCCACTTTGCTCACCTAAACAGGCACAACTTCCTACATCATTGGCACTAGGAAGCTTTGATGGCCTTCATGCAGGTCATCGTCTAGTAATTGAATCAATCACTAGAAATGCTCCAGGAGTTCCTACGGTAGTGAGCTTTTGGCCTCATCCTCGAGAAGTTCTATATGGAGACTTACGCCTAAGGCTGGATTTACCCTCGGAAAAAACCTCATTGCTAGGTCCTCTTGGAGTAAAACAACTAGTTTTGATTCCATTCGATCATGCACTGGCAGGGCTTAGTGCAGAAACATTTTTCAAAGAAATGCTTTTAGGAACACTTCAAGCTCGTCGGATTGCAATTGGTGCGAATTTTCGGTTTGGAAAAAATCGCGAAGGTGATGCTCAAACATTGAAAAAGCTAGCGCAAAATGCAGGAATAGAAATTTCAATTCAATCAATACTTGAAGACCATCAAGGACGTATGAGTAGTAGTCGAATCCGTTCTGCTCTCGGCAAAGGAGATTTACTAGAGGCCAAAATTCTTATGGGACGGCCTTATAGGTTTCAAGGAAAAGTTGTTAAAGGTCGTGGAATAGGCAAAAAAATTGGGTGGCCTACAGCAAACCTACAAGTTGAAGGCCGTAAATTCCTTCCTGGACTTGGTGTCTATGCTGCGTGGACATGGATTAATGAGGACAAGAAAAAGTTTCCAACAGTAATGAACTTGGGCCCTCAACCAACCATAGATCCTGCATCCCCGTCAGCAGTAGAAGTTCATCTCCTGGATCAAAATATAAATCTCCTAGGATCGCAATTAAGAATTGAACCTATCAAAAGACTTCGCGAACAAAAACGCTTTGAAAATTTTTCTGCACTCAGTGAGCAAATAGGAAATGATGCAGATTTGGCTCGTTCAATGTTGAGTAATCATTGACTATCAAATTCCCGCAGGATAAGCATTAGCTAAGCCCCAAATCACAAATGCTCCTATGCCCCCTAATAAAAGGACTCCCCAAATGAGCAAGTTCATTGCACTCTCATTAACATCTTTTTCCATAAAAGCTGGGGGCATGCGATTGTGCCAAGACTGACATGAAATCGATGTCTATCGCACCCCTCGCAAATCAGCGTGTGGCTCAGCTGATAGATGCCAACCTTGACAGATCCAGAGAAGGGCTTCGCGTAGTTGAAGACTGGTGCAGATTTGGTTTGAGACGCGAAGATCTTGTATCCACTCTCAAAGACTGGCGTCAGCAGCTAGCTAAACATCACCACAATATATATAAACAGGCTCGCTCAACAACTACAGACAAAGGTATTGGCCTTAGTCATCCTGCACAAAGAAATCGAGTATCTCCTCTAGAAGTAGTGGCAGCAAATTGTTCACGTGCTGAAGAAGCCCTAAGAGTGCTAGAAGAATTCACACGAATCTCAGACCCTCTATTAGCAAAGAATGCTTCTAATATTCGCTATGGGCTCTATGAAGTAGAGAAAAAAATCATAGCGGCAACATATAGCTCGCAAAGACGGGAAAAACTAAAATCCTGCAATCTTTGCCTAATTACTTCACCTCAAAAAGAGTTAATTTCTATTGTTACTAAAGTCCTTGAAGCAGGAGTAGGGATGATCCAATATAGATGCAAAAAAGAAAATGATTTAAATAAATTTTATCAGGCAAAAGAATTGGCTGAAATATGCAAAAGCTTTGGAGCACTTTTTATTATCAATGATCATATCGATTTAGCACTTGCAATAGATGCTGATGGTGTTCACCTAGGCCAAAATGATTTTCCAATAGATGTAGCAAGAAAACTTATAGGAGATGAAAGGATTATTGGCAGAAGCACTCATTCCCTTAAACAACTCAAAGATGCAGAGAAACAAGGTGCAGACTATCTTGGAGTAGGACCAGTCTATGATTCAACTACAAAGCCTGATTTAGATCCTGTAGGAGTTAACTATGTGCATGAGGCTTCTAAAAATACTCAATTACCTTGTTTTGCTATTGGTGGAATCAAAAAAGAATGTATAGATGTAATTCGTTCATCTGGGTTGAACAGAGTAGCGGTAGTAGGTGCAATAATGGATGCAGAAGATCCTTTCCAAGAAACTACTAATTTATTGGAATCATTAAAATGAAACTTAAAGTAAATGGAGAATTAAAAGAAATTGAAGTGAAAAATGTTCCTACAACTCTTACAAAGGTAATCAAACAACTTGGTCACGACCAACAACTAGTTGTTGTTGAATTTAATGGCAAGATTCAACCCACCTATACATGGGATCAAGAGTATGTAAAAGATGGTGACACTCTAGAAATTGTGACGATTGTAGGAGGAGGTTCCTAAAGTTAGTTCACTTACTCAAATTGAATGGCCAGATATCGCTTCTCAAACCCGCAAAAACTTTTAAGGC
>QCJK01000045.1 GCA_003216075.1 Prochlorococcus sp. AG-409-B05 | reverse complement strand
ATTGCCACTGCCATCTAAAACATCCCAACCCGCTAAACCACGAACGGTATCTTTGCCCACTCCTCCATCAATAACTGATCCTTCCTTCACCGGTTGATTGAAGGTGATTTGCTTGGCTTGTACTATTTCTTCACCTGAGGATCGTGCCCTAGCAACTCTATTGATTTTTACGTCCTCTCCCCAAGTACTTGTTTCTATAGACAAGAGTCGATTATCTACAACATCAATAGATTGTTTATTGCTAGGGCTAAGGTCAGCAACCCATTGAGTCGCAATATCTGAGGCAGTAGTGGAATCATTAAATGGATATCTAATGCTTTTAGTTGCATTTAAGGAAGAATGTAAATCTAACATTCTTCCTTCTTTTACAGTCCCTTCTAACCATTTAGCTTTGTAGGCATTATTTATTAGTTTATTTTTCACTTCTTCTGGTGTTAAATTTGGATCTTCGGCAATGATTAAGGCTGCTGATCCCGCGACAACAGGAGCAGCCATAGAAGTTCCAGATATTGCCTTATATTTATTATTAGGAACTGTACTAAGTATAGAAGAGGAGCTTGTAGAGGAGACCACCTCATAGTCTCCTCCTGGAGCCGCAATAGTAATTGAACTGCCATAATTCGAGTAAAAAGCTTTTTCTCCCTTGTTTGACAAAGAAGCAACCGAAATCATTCCTGGAATTTCATTGCTAAAGTCTGCTGGTATACAAGTATATATATTATTACTACTGTAGTCATTCCCTGCTGCCGCTATAATAGTGACTCCTTTATCACTTGCATACTTGAGAGCATTATAATATTTCTGATAATGGTCTGGAAATGTATTCTTATACCCCTCAAATGTTCCATCATAATATCCATTATCTCTCATCCAGCTACCAACTCCTGCTCCTAGAGAAAGATTAATTACATCTGCACCGTTATCAGCTGCATACCTTATTGAGTCAAGGATGTAACTAGTATATGCTCCAGTAGCGTAGTTACTGAAAACTTTTAAATTCATAATTCGAACATCCCAACATACTCCCGTTACACCTACTGCATTATTTCCTTCTGCCCCAACAATGCCAGCTACATGTGTACCATGTATGTTGCTACTAATTATTGGATGAGGGTTGTTATCATTTCCATGGAAATCCCATCCATATATATCATCAACATATCCATTATTATCATCGTCAATGTTATTACCTTTGATCTCATTTGGATTAATCCATATGTTATCATCTAGATCAATGTGATTATAATCAATACCTGTATCAATTACTGCAACAACTACATTAGAGGCATCGTTTCTTATCTTCCAAGCTTCTGGTGCAAAAATATCTCGATCATCAGTCCCTCCAGCCTGACCAGTATTAAATAAATGCCATTGATCTTTAAAACGAGGATCATTAGGAATAAGAGAATTATCTAAAAAGGATTTGTTATCTATTTGCAGCGAGTAGGACTGACTTGAATTGGTTAAATTTCCATATGGAGAAACTTCCAGTACATATTTCCCACTATCAAGTGGTTCAAAGAAGAGTTCATCTTCTGATCCATATTGATCTGAGCCATCAACATATATCCATTCTCCTGAGGAATATTTATACAAATTAATATCTAGATCATCATCAAAGTCTTCTAACTTAAACCAAGAATAGGTTGTCTGATTAACTTCAAAGTAATGATCATACCAGGAACCTGCATTTACAGATCCATTGTAATTAATCACCTGATTATTAGAAATCAATCCGAAATCTTTACTATTATTTACTACTCCTGAATCCTCAGTTGAGGTATCTATAACAGTTACAGTTGCTGTTGAACCAACCTGCTGACTAAAGCTTGAATCTGTATAAAGATTCAAACTTATAGACTCATTACCTTCTGTCTTCTTATCATTTGCGAGTGTATGAGAAAAACTAAAAGTTCCATCATTTAATACCCATCCAGAACCATTTAGACTTCCATTCGAGAAATCAGATGAATCTATACCTGAGCCACTAATCTTCCAGTAAAGTTTAGTTCCCCAATCTACATTTGAAGTTTTTACAGTAGTACTTAAAGTTTGACCTTCATTCAAAGATGATGCTGATGGTGAAATCTCATACGAAGTAGAAGGCGTTACTGAGGTGTCTGAAATATTTACACTGGCCGTATTTCCAATCTGTTGGCTATGAGAACTATCTTTGAACAACTTTATATTTAAAGTCTCATTACCTTCTGTTTTTAAATCATTATCAAGTGTGTGACTAAAACTGAAGGATCCATTACTACCTACAGTTCCAATCCCACTGAGTCCACCACTTGAAAAGTCAGAGGAGTCGATATTTGTCCCTGAAATAGTCCAATACAGAGAGGTCCAAGTAGAGACGTTCGTTGTTTGAACAGTGGTCGTTACACTTTGACCTTCATTCAGGTTTGATGTTGATGGTGAGATTTCATAAGAAGCAACTGCTGGAGTGGTAGAAGTATCAGCAATAGAAACCGATTGTGTTGATCCAACCTGATTGCTCCGATTGGAATCGCTAAATAATTTGACTTGTAGAGTTTCTGAACCTTCTGTTGTTAAATCATTGGCCAGAGTATGGGAAAAAGTGAATTCACCATCACTATCAACACTGCCAGAACCCGTTAATGCACCCGAGGAAAAATCAGAAGAGTCAATATTGGTTCCTGAGACTGACCAATAAAGAGTGGTTCCTTGCTCAACATTAGAAGTACTTACAGAACTGGTAAGTGTCTGACCTTCATTGAGAGATGATGCTGACGTTGAAAGCGAATAAGAGGCAGCTGGCTTCGATGTGTCATTAATAGTTATAGAGCCTTGAGTAACTAAATTTGATCGTCCACTATCGCTATACCATTTGATAGTAAAAGTCTCGTCTCCTTCGAAAGTATTATCATTACTAAACTTATGAGCAATTGTTAACGTAGGGCCTTTATTATCACCATCATAATCATAAATAACTGAAGCTAATTCTAATGCTAAAGAACCAGAAGCTAAATCCGAAGAGTCTATTCCAACTCCTGAAACAGAAAAATATAACCAATTATTATGAGAATCATCAGGCCCATCTACAGTAGTAAATATCCACTCCCCTTCATTTACAGAGGAGCTATCTCCATAAGGGACTCCAATAATAGAAGTTGAATAAGTCAGTCAAACTCCAGAAGAAGTTGTTACCTACGATCCACTAATAGTGAAACTGGTAGGCATATGAAAACTTTGGCTATTAAAACCTAGTCTAACTGATCTAGATATCTAGATTAATTTATTTACAGTCGGTAATTAAGTCGATGTATTACTCTTGGCTTGGCTCGCCACCTGATGAATGAGTGAAATTTTTGGCTAAATAAATATCCCCCAGAAGGATAATCCGGGGGGTGAAGCGGCTAAGAACAAGATCACATCAATTAGTAGGTGGTAGTTCAAGCTGCTTGCTAGTTGGACGTGGCTTTCATCCTGACTTCTGTTGGTAGTAGGCCGTTAGCTTTTGGATGTGCTCAGGGCTAAGGCAACTAATCCTTGAAGTCGCTGGTATTTCTAGAAGCGTGCAAACAGCCAGCAAGTCATCAGTGCCAACTTTGAGCTGCTCAGCAAGCTCTAAAACTCTGATCGTCATTTGGCTACTGGATATTGATCGAATGATTCAGCCAAATCTCTCGTCTTAAATCTGGCATAGCTCAAAAGGTGAGTATCCAAGGTGTGCCCCATTGCATCAGCTATTTGCTTCGGTGCTCTGTAACTCCCATCTAACTGAGGACGGTTGTGACCGTAATAGGCATAGCGATGTCTAAAGCTGTAAGGGGTTAGTTCTTCCTTCTCTTTGGCAGCCTCAGAACGCAGTGCCTTCCAGATGTCTTGTCTTCTTAGATAAGTCCCAATCGCTTCACCTGCCTTTCCCTCTTTCCCTAAAGGTGGTAACGACTCATTGGCTGCAACTCTTGCTTTCAGTGTGAAATTCCAATCCACTGGAGTGCCGTCAATATCAAGAACCCATATAGGAAATAACTGACGAGGTTCCGTAGTTTCACCTTTGCGACCTCCTTTGGATTTTTGATAGCTGGTCCATAGTTCTGTCCCATTTTGCTTGGTATGGATCTCACGTAGATCTTCTGGTCTTAAGCCGTAAACAGCCATTAACTGAATAGCAAATCTCCATCGATGACCAGTGTCATTTTGAGGTAACCCTTCAACCAACCTGATGATTTGAGAATCAGTAAGAGGGAACCCAATCCTTTTGGTCTTAGTCACAACCTCGTCATCACTCATTGCTGGTGGAAGCCATGAGGAAGGAAAATCACGACGCTGAACACAGAAATTCAGGAATGAATAAAGGGCCAATCTCATATGACGACGCTGTGCTGTTCCTTTCCCCCATTGATCAAGAGCTATCTCACAAAGCTTTGGGCCATTCGATGATCTCCTTCCACTATTCAGAACAGCAATAGCTCTATCAAGGACGGGTTTGTACTTAATTTTCCAGGTCGAATCTTTAACTCTGGTTTTGAACTTCCGGAAGTTTCTTATTGCCTCTTCCCAATCCAATTCGACTTTGCTGCTAGCTGAATCTGCAATTTGAAAAGCAGTTCTTAAATCAATTTTCTGATGATGTTCTAAATAGATCGTTGCTGCAGTTTCGATTCTTTTTAAAGCTGGTATCCAATCGGATTCTTCCCAGTAGTAAGGGAGAGAGATGGATTTGATATTGGGTTTCTTCCCAACTTGAAGACGAATCTTCCCACGGTCATTCATCACCATCCATCCGACAGGACAAGTTGCCTTGAGTCCTTGGCGGAAACTTTTCACCCAATTGGCATCTTCTGCACGTTTAGGCATAGATGACCTAGTGCTGTCTTAAGGGTACCTATATTTTCCACGCAAATCCGTGGAAACGGGATCATTAGCGTTCACTTACGTTCAATTCCACTCCGTCTTATTCAAGGCACTAACTCAGTTATTGGTTAGCTTTACTGTGTATCACTTGAGATGACCGTATGCTTTGGGAGCACTAGGTCGCAGGTTCGAATCCTGTCGCCCCGACTGGCTTTTGACGAATCTCAATTGAGAAAGGGGCGCTGCAGGGGGCGCTAGATTCTTGCAATAGCTTTATTGGCAAGGCTGACTGACTGCTTCAGTCCCAATAAATTATTCAGAACAAGCCTTGCGCTCAACTCAACAAATCCGGTGATTTAGTAACCCCACCTCGGTAATCCCATTGGGTGGTCAGGGTTCCTGTGGTCATCGCTTGAATTTGTGCGGTCGTGAGATCACCGCCGGTATAGAGCCCTTCTAAAGCATCTTTGGCATAAATCCCAATCCCACTAACGCCCTTGGCCGTGGCTTCTGCAAAAGTGAGATCAGCAGTACCGACCCCGACAATCTTGATCTCATCGGTGGCATCTAAACCTTCGATGATGTCGACTTTTTCGCCATTGGGGTTGTTGCCGGCTTTG
>QCJK01000044.1 GCA_003216075.1 Prochlorococcus sp. AG-409-B05 | reverse complement strand
AAACGTTAGTTCTGAAGCTACTAGTGAATATTCTCGGTCTTCTAGAACTGATAGAGATGAACTCATTACAATCCGCCATTTGTTCTCAGAACCAGTAAACAGAAGACCAGTTGGGTCGAAATAGCACTTTTCTGAAGGGGCTAGATTTTTATCATTTATTTCCCAGCTGATTCCATCTTTAGAGGTACCAATATAAATTCCTTGTGGTTGATCTGGAATAGTTACAGGTGAGGAAGACATTATAGCTATCCAATCATTTTCTTTAGCTTTTAAAACCTCAAAATCGACATATCCCCCTTCCGTTCTTCTCCCCTCGTCGAGAATAAAGTTTGTACCTTTTGCAGTTGATGAAGTTGCGCTGAGGATGACTTCAGTGGCTAATGTTTTAGCTTCAGTGTCATCATCAACCCAATAAATCCTAATATTTCCATTTGGAAGAACAACTGCATCAGGAACTCCCCAAGCCTCATTATTTTCATTTGAGATCCCTGTTGATGAGACTTCAGACAGGCTCAAACCGTCTTCTGATATTAAAGCCGTATAAATTTCATGTTTGCTTGAATTAGGATCTTTCTCGATATAATAAGCTCTGCGTGTACCGTCAGTTGTAGTGATAATTGTTAGGTCTTGTATGTGCGCAATTCCTCCTTGTTGAGTTAGTTCAAGATCACTCGACATTCCATCAATTGCTAGGCCCCCTCTTTTTGTAGAGCCGTAATAGAGCTGATATTCCTCACGACCATTTTTGCCATCATTTTCCAGGTGAGGACTTACACCTAAGGTATCAAGCTCTTCAATATTTTCCAGTGACCAAGTCATTTACTGGCTTACCCTGAGTATAATATTTAATTTCATCTTTTCTCCGAAACAGAAAGTTCCTAGGTGGACTGAAACATAAAAATATATAATATGATGTACCTGAGTTGGTTGTTTTTGATTGAATTAGACTCTTTTTAATAAATTAATAGTTGTAAGTCTATATTATTAAAACAAATTAATTCTTATTAGTTTGAAAAAGGAGTTAGTCCTACTCCCTGGCCTTACGACTAAGGATCTTAAGTATATTGATATTTTGTTGTCGTATCATGATTTCAAAATGACTTAGGCAAACATTTATAGTTATTAGTTCGTATTTTATTGAAAATCAAATTAGTTTAAGCTGACATTAAATTTAAAGGATTTATTATTAATATAAAAATGTAACTATTACTGAAGCAAGGGTGCCACATTTTCTACTTCTTTCGAGATTGATTGACTAGATGCATGAATTATTTTAATAGTAGAAATTTCTTTGTAATGTTACTTCCAATTACTTGCCGCAATGGTTCTTATTCAGGATTTGAATAAAGGATTAGACAAGAGAAGACTTTTTTTTTCTAATTGGACTTGAAAGGCCAGGTGGAAATCCTGTTCTATGAATTATTTTGTCCTTGAGTCAGTAATAATTGAGCAATTAAATAGTCCCTACTTATTTTATAGGATTTATACTTGTTTCTTTATCTAATGATTAGGTGCGTTAAGAACGATTAGCCTTAAACTCAATGAAATTATGCCTAGACGAACATGTATCAATCAATATGCAAGTTTAAAAACTTGCTTTATTCATTATTTAATCGAAGTAAAAATCTTCGTCAAAAATATCCTTATATCACATCACTCAACCAATTTATACACAGAAATACAATTGAAAATTACAACGATAGTAAAAGTTTAGACCTAGGCTGTGGCTTGAATCCTAGAAATCCCTTTAGGGCTGCTTCTGTTGTAGGGATAGATAAAAGAAGAGATTTAAATAGCAAGATTATTGAAGTTGATTTATTTCATCAAGAGATACCATTTCAAGACAATTCTTTTGACTTTTGTACTGCATTTGATTTTATTGAGCACGTGCCTAGGGTTGTTTTTGAAAACAAAGAAACTAGGTTTCCATTTATTGAATTAATGGATCAGATATATAGAGTACTTAAGCCTGGAGGCATCTTTTTGCATCTGACGCCTGCTTATCCATCTAAAGAGGCTTTTCAAGATCCTACTCACGTTAATCTTATAACTGAAGATACATTCCCAAATTATTTTTGTAGGCCTAATCGAAGAGTGTTTGTTAAGGAACGAATTGAAACTCCTGAAGCTGCAAATTATGGATTCAAAGGAGATTTTACCTTAATTGACCAAGGATGGATTAAGAGTGCATGGGTAGTAGGATTAATGAGAGCTGAAAAATGATCCCTTGATATCAATAGTTGTTCAAGTGATTTAATTAGCCTTCAATCAGTGAAAATATTCTTTAGTTATTTGATATTGGCAGAAGTATTTTTACTGATAATTTGAATCGCAAGGTTTCTTTAAGCCAACAAATACGGTGCTTTGGTGACCCCACCTCGGTAATCCCATTGCGTGGTCAGGGTCCATCCGGTCATCGTTTGAATTTGAGCGGTCGTGAGATCACCGCCGGTATAGAGCCCTTCTAAAGCGTCCTTGGCATAAATTGCAAACCCTGTAATGCCTGTAGGCGTCTTCTCGATAACATTAGAAGTAATTTAATGTTAAAACATTAAAAAGATTTGGACCCTATTTTCCTATTAAGCATTGATCAAGTTGAAAACCTTTTTACATCGCATTAGTCAATAGCCTCGAGTCCTCTCAATGGACTGATCACCTCTTTTAATTACAACCATTTTAGCTATCATATATACATACAACATTTTGTTACCCTTTTTAGCCCACAAATGGTCAAATCCACTAATACAGCAAAAGTGCCTAGAGAGCTATGAAACAAGACACAAAAGACTTATTAAACTTTGTAGACAAGGAATTTGCAAATTCAGTTATAAGCCCTGATTCTTGGAAAGAATATATACATAGACTTCCAACGATTTATCAGAATGATATAAGTTTCCGTGTACTATTTGATTGGCATATTGATTTGTCTTTAAAGAATGGTAAAGCAGGAATTTATCGGTCTGGTATAGACATGAAAGAACCTATATTTTGGAAGCAAGTAGAATTAATAAATGGGATTGGTAAAGGTGTGCATGGAATGGATTATCAATATCGTGAACTAATACTTTTTCACGCAAGAACAAACCTTCGAAGTAAAATCATTCTCGAGATAGGGGGAGCTGTCCCTAACAGTGTTTTATTTGATGAATTAATGATAGCACAATATATAAATATAGAGTCACCTGATTATAGGGCTATAAATACTCCTAAATACTCTGAGCTATATCCCCCAGATGACAGGAGAACTACCTTCTTCTGCAATGCAGAAAATATAAGTAATGAGGTGCAAAATGAATCAATAGATGCAATATTCTCTGTTGCTTGTTTTGAGCACATTTATGATTTAACTGGGGCACTTGAATCATGTCACAGGTGTTTAAAAAAAGGAGGAGCCTTGTATTCTTATTTTGCGGATATTTACTCTTTAATAGATGATGGAGATCATGGAGTAATCCCTTCTCATGAGTTATTGACTCAAAAGCCGATTGGATTACATCTACTTTCACTTAAAGATCAAAGAAAGAAATTGATAGAATTAGGTATTACTGATCCCATAGACATCCAAAACTTTTTAGGTAATGTGAATTTTAATAGAATTCCTAATAGATACTTATACGAAGATTATGAACAAATTTTGACTGAATCACCTTTCTGGGTTTTAGAGATGGAAAGGCAAGATAACTTTAATATCTCAAAGAAGTATCCAGATGAAGTTAAAGATATAAGGTCATCAAATCCCTCGATAGGTAATTTAATGACTGGTTCTTTTAGAACACTGTTGCTAAAAGTGTAGCAAGATTAAATATATAACTCTGGTCTTCGTAAAATATTTGCTCGAGTACTAGTTGGCAATAGTTTAATTCTACAATTATAGCTTTAAAACTTCTCAGATTGACTAGAATTTTTAGGTCTGAAAGAGCTAGGTACGGGTATTTCTATTAAACTAAAAAATCTAGCGAATCATCAGTACATCAAAATGCTGATGGCCTACTAGCATCAGAAATCAGAATGAAAGCCACATCCAACTAGAAAGCTTTAACTACTATCTAACTGATTGATGTGATCTTGGTCTTAGCCACTTCACTCCCCGGATCATCAGCCAGGGGGTTTTATTTGGCAATTTTTACTTTGAAATCACTGAATAACCTAGATTACCTAGTTAGAATAGACCTTCGAGAGGGCTATATCAAAATGGCTTGGCAACAAATTGGTTCTGATATGGATGTAGAAGCTGCTTAGGACACTTCAGGTTTTTCAGTAAGTCTTTCTAGCGATGAATCAATTGGCGACCAATCAGGTTATTCAGCAAGACTGTCCAGCTATGGGTCAGTGGTCGAAGTCGGTGCTAACGGAAGCAATTGCAATGGAAGTGGAAGTGGATAAATCGCTTTGGGTTTTGTTGTGCCACCTCCTGCTTTCTTTTCATACGTGCACCACCCAAAAAGCTGTTTCGTCTTTAGGTTCTTTCTGACTTTTCAAGCAAGTAGTTCCACTAGTCGGAAATCATGCTCGGCACAAAGTCTCGAAGTATCAGTCAACTTTCGTTCTACTTTCTGAAGAATTAAGGGGTTTTATCTATCTTGTGGTTGTAGAAGATAAATCTAGAATATCTCATATAAGATTTTAAGTCATTTAGATTTTTAATATACTAATTAATGTATTTAAAAATCACAAGCAAACTACTATTAATTCTAAAGTCTTAAATGCCTTTTGAATAATTAATATTATAAAATAGTATTAGAGATGTATTTATGATATTATTAGAGAGATTTATTTTATTTAATCCATAAAATGATCCCAGAGATAATTGCTTTTACGATGTCATTAGCATCTACAAAACTACACAACTACAGACCTTATCTAGGTCAATTCTTACGTAATGGTTATCCAATTAATGAATTAAGCATTTCAAAAGTAATTTTTTCTGGAGATTGTCCTGGGGAAGAAATTTTTGCTGTATATAATCTTTCTTTCGTTGAAAAAACCTCATTAGATCTAGGGGAAGATAGGTATAGACGTATAAAAGTTCAAAATATGAATACAGGTGGGTTCACTGACAGGAAATATCTAAACAGAGGCTTCTCAAGTCAATCATTTAATGTAACTTTAGGGTCTCGCCATAGAGGAAGTTTCCTGACTGTTCAAGAGGGATTGAATAAATTCAAGTGGAGTGTATTTAATAAAAAAACGAAAGAAGTCTTTGCTTCAGGCAATTCATCCCTTATGGTTAATGTAAATAATTCCATGCAAGATCGTAGTTATAGTTCAGTGAGAGAAGATATTCGTTGCTATGGCGGTCAAAGAATATATTCCTATTATACACAGAAAAAAAAGGACGAAATTCTTTCTAATTGTCCTAAAGATATATATGTGATTGAAACAAAAGGAGTCTGTGATGATGGTCGAGAAGTGACTCTGACTAGTGAGAAAATAATGCCCAGGAATAGGGGCAGGCATCAAATAATTCAGAATTTTTATTGACAATTTAATTCTTAAATTAACAAAGAAGAAAAAGTAACTGATGATATGCAAAGATCATCTAATCTTGCAGTAGCTAATTTCTTTTATAAATCCTGATTCTTGCAAAAATACAACAGGCATTTTAGCAACTGTTGTAGACAATGGCAGAAGAAGCGAATTTAGATATTGGTTGGTGCCCTGAAGTTGGTTAAAATAGGTGTTTATCACCATTG
>QCJK01000043.1 GCA_003216075.1 Prochlorococcus sp. AG-409-B05 | reverse complement strand
CGCCAAAAATCCCTATTCATACGCAGCCAAGATAAATTATTAGCCTGAGCTATTGCTAAATCCAAATATTCTTGTGGTGATCGAGTGCACCATTCAGACAGGCCTGCCCCAAATAACACGGCAGTGCTCATTCTACTTACATAAGTTTCGCCAGTCAAAGTAATCACAGGTGTTCCCATCCACAATGCTTCACACGTAGTAGTGCATCCTCCATTTGGGAAACAATCTAATGAAATATCAATCTGAGAATACTGTCTCAAATGTTCTTCTGTGGTAGCAGTAAGTGGCAACCAAATAACAGACGCAGGATCCAGCCCATTTCGCTGCATTCTTCGACGAAGCAATAGTTGTGTCCCATCATCAAACGAAGAGTTCGCCTTCAATACAAGCTTAGAACCTGTGATTGAGGTAAGGATCTTGCCCCACAAAGTCAAGGTTGAGTCAGAAAGTTTTCTATTATGATTAAAGCTGCCAAAACGTATTTCATTTGTATTAGGGGCAGGTGTCACTGCTTCAGTTGCCTCTGGGAAATGATGTGAAGGTTCCCAAGCCAAGAAACACCTCTTCAAACGTTGAATATTCTCTGAGTGAATTTCAGTAACTGGATTAGGAAATAATTGTTCATCCCCTAACCAATAATCCATCTTAGGGTTATTGGTAGAGGCAAAATATCCAAGATAATTGATTTGAATGGGAGCTAATCTAGCCAAAAATCCTGCTTGAAAATTGCCACCAGTCCACCCAGACAAATCTATAGCTATATCGAGTTTTTGATCTTTGACGTAAGCTATACGATCACTGACATTTTGATGCTCTAGATTAATAACATTCACATTGGGCAATTCACTAAAATATTGTTCTATAGATTGGTCTTTATGATCAATTGTTCCAACTACCACATGTTTAATTTGAGGGTAAATATTAGATTTCTCTAAAAAACTTAAAAGAAAACGAGAAACTGGGTGAGGGACAAGGTCACCACTTATCCAAGCAATACGAAGGTCTTTATCCGCAGATTTAAAAGTTGGTTCCTGTGAAGAATGTAGTTCTACACCTGGCAATTTTGCTAAACGGGGTATGAATGCATTGGCTATTTGATGAGAAAGTTTTGACTGAAGGCTTGCATACTGACAACATAAATTACTCATGAGTTCAAAATTTGCAAATTCAGCAGTTAATGGATCACGCAAATGTGGTAGAAGAAATGGAAACCAAGAAACATTTCCACATTGCTCGTAACTTGTAATTTGATTAGTTATATTAGTTTTACGACAAGATAAAGAAGCCCAAGTTCTATCTAACAAAGAAGACCTGCGAGCCAAAGACGGTTCTCGTTGAATTAACTTAACCTGTGCTAATGGACCTAAAAATTCTGGAGCTTCGCCATGATAATGCAAAGCATGACGCAAAGTTGGCAATACAATTGAGGCGGATTTGGTTTCTATAGTTAATATTGTAAGTTGTTGAGCTAATGCTTTATGATTAGGAAATCGTTTCAAAGCTGAAATGAGTAAATTCAAGGCATCTTTAGACCTACCAACAGCCTGTAGCCAGCGAGCTTTAAAACGGTGTAATTCCAAGCAATCAGGTCCCTTGAAATTCCTAATCAAAACATCTGCTTGATTAATATCTCCAACGCTTAAACAAATACCAATAGCCATCAACTCCAAAAATGCAGATTGAAATTTACAAGCTTGTATTTTCAAACAGACTGCATCGAGATTAGTATTAGCTTGTGAATCACTTCCAAGGTCTAATTGTAGTTCTATCAAAATAAACGGCACTTCCTGATTACTTTGAGAATTAATATGGCTCTTTAATATTGTTTGTGCAGCTGCAAGTTGATTCTGTCTAAGTCGTAAATAAGCCAATAACCATTTATAAATTAGTGTTGATTGATCACTACTCAAAGCAGAAAGCAGAAGATTTTCGGCTGCTTGAAAATCTTGACTGCGTATTAGAACTGCAACAGCCGTTACTACCTCATTAGGATTATTAGAAGGATTGACCTTAGGAAGTTCATCAGGCCAAGATAAGAGGAGACTTTCTAGTTCAGAGAAATTCATAACCATGAAAAAAGGGCGGCTACGCCGCCCTTATATGTAATGGATGTTGAACCTAGTGAATAGGCTTTATTAACCCAAGTTAGAGATGTCAGTTGCAGTAACAGTAGTGAATGCAATGAATCCAACATGGCTACCAGCGATTGAGACGATGTGATCGTTGCCAGTACCAACGGTGAACTTGGTATAGGTACTAGAACCATCAACAACGTAGCTAACACCAGTTGTGGTAACAGCTCCAAGAACAGAGTCGTAAGCAATGGTGAATGTGGTACCAGAGGCAAAGCCAACTCGGCCTGTGCTGTTTGAACCACCAAAGCTGAGGGTGTCAGCACCAG
Source organism: Prochlorococcus sp. AG-409-B05 (assembly GCA_003216075.1). Classification (GTDB taxonomy): domain Bacteria; phylum Cyanobacteriota; class Cyanobacteriia; order PCC-6307; family Cyanobiaceae; genus AG-409-B05. The sequence goes on along the minus strand of QCJK01000043.1, from coordinate 3,606 downwards.
ATCCTGAACCGAAGTAGTAAGTGGTGTTTGTTGCTGCGTCTGTAGTGTTCGTAGCAAAGTAGAGAGAGTCACTACCTGCTCCACCAACAATAGAAGCGGAACTTACAACATTACCGAAGTTGCCAATCCAGATGGTGTCGTTACCTGCGCCAAGGTTAATTGTGTCAGCGGTGCTAGCCCCATAGAAGTAGAGACTATCTGCTGAACCTGCTGCCTGAACGTTAGATCCACTCAAGGCACCATCAACTATGAGACTGTCTCCTCCAGTACCACCGGTAACATTGGAGTTATAGAGATAACCACCAACTGAGGCCTGAGAAGCAGTATCAGAACTTGCAGTAATTGTGGCTGCGGAGACGTTGCCGACAATTACTAAGGAGTCAGCGCCAGTACCACTGATGATGGAAGATCCTGTAACAGAACCAGCAAAGTGGAAGGTATCAGCACCGGCTCCTCCAAGGATGGTAGATGCAGAGATCTCACCACTTATCCAGAGACTGTCAGTACCACTACCAGCAGTAATTGAAGCTGTTGTTACGCTGCTCGCAAATACAAGAGTGTCGTTACCAGTTCCTGCAGTCAAAGTGGATTCTTTGACTGTTGAAGCGGCTGATATAAAGCCAGTTGAAGCTGTACCAGAGGTAACTGTGGACTTGTTCAGTGCTCCAGCGAAGGAGAGGGAGTCTTCACCAGTGCCACTAACGATGGAAGCACTTGAAACTGCTCCACTGAAGTGGAGACTGTCAGCCAAAGCTCCAGTTGTAATCGTTGATGCACTGATAGCACCTAGGTTGATGGTGTCTTTAGAAGCTCCACCAAGCAGAGTCGATGATGTGAGGCTTCCACTTCCCTGAACATTAGTAGTACCAGCGCCACCATCGATGTAAGAAGCAGTATTTACAGCACCGTAGATACTGAAGGTGTCATCACCTGCACCGCCATAAACAGTAGTTGCTGTTACGTCACCAACCGCTAAGGAGTCTGCACCTGCTGCACCATAAAGAAGTGCTGTAGTACCTGAGTGAAGAACCAAGGTGTCTGCACCACCTGCTGTGTCATCAGCGGATGTATCACCATAAACTGTTCCTCCATACATATGCGCGCCACTGACTAAGTCATTGCCGGCACCTGCTTCGAATCTGGCTACATCTGAAATATTGGCACCACTTGAATTGAAGAAGAAGGTGTCATTACCTGTGCCAGAAAGAATGGTTGCTTCTTCAAGTGCTCCAGTAATACCCAAGGAGTCATTCCCTGCGTAACTATTGAAGGTGGTAGAAGTAATAGCACTAGAGGCAGTCTGACCAAATGTCAGGGTGTCAGCCCCAGCACCACCCAAAACTGTGGAGTTATTTGCACTGGCATTGGCAATTCCGATCCAATCATCACCAGTAAGTGTTCCAGTACTATTGCCTCCCCAAACAGTTGAGGAATCAAGAGAAGTACCAACACCACCAACAACAGTAAGGGTGTCATTACCTTTGTTACCGGCAATATTAGATGCAGATACATCTGCAGCGCCAAGTCTTACGCTGTCATTGCCTGCACCACCTAGAACTGTGGAGGTAGTAGTAGCTCCATCAGCCTGCAATGTATCTGCCCCGGCATTACCTTGAAGGTAACTCTCGGTCAAAACACCAGCTATGTAGATGGAGTCTGCACTATCAGCTGTTGTTTCTGTAGAAGATCCACCATAAATGGTGCCATCTCTTACTGCACCAAGGTGAAGAGTATCTGAACCCTTGTTACCAGTTAAATTAGAAGAGGTGAGAGTGGTACCAATACTGATGTAATCACCATCTGCTCCTCCCTTAACAGAAGTACCTGCTTCAGCAAGAGTAGTAATTAATAGAGTGTCTGCTCCGGCATTACCTTGAACAAAAGATGCACTGGCTGAACCACCAATACTAATGCTGTCTGCTGAATCAGCAGTGGTATCGAGAACGCCACCACCATAAACAGTACCTGACTTAAGGGTACCTGTAATGGTCAGGGTATCAGCGCCCTTGTTTGCCGAAACTGTTGAGGAGTCAAGAGATCCAGAGAGATATAGGGAGTCTCCGCCCTGGCCTCCCTTGATATGAGCAGAAGCTACTGCTGGACCTTGAACATCAATAGTGTCAGCACCAGCATTTGCATTTAACTCAGAACCTGAAAGAGTTCCGTTGACGTAAATGGTGTCAGCGCCATCATCACTTGTTGAAGTGGAAGAACCACCCCAAATGGTAGAGGCAGTTAATTGGGTATCAACAACCAACGAGTCAGCGCCGGCGCCACCGTATATAACCGCTGCACTTGGTGTCTTGGTTAGATAGAGGGTATCTAGGTTGTTCCCTCCATCAATGGTACTGCTGTTGAAAGAAACACCAGCTAGGGAAAGGTTGTCATTACCAGAGCCGCCAAGGACTTGACCGCCGTCAAAATTCTCGACCAGGCCAAGGCTGTCTGCGCCAGAGCCAAGATCAAGAATATCTGAGCTGCCAGCTCCTAAAATGGTGTCTGAGCCGCCTTTTGCCTGAACTGAGTCGTTCGAGGCAGAGCCGACAACAATCGTATTTGCGGTCTCGGTTCCGCTAATGGTGGAGTAACTCGAAGACATGAATGAGTTTCAGATCGTTTGGTGGGTGGGGGTTTGAGCTCCTCACTACCGCACCCACCAAGGGGGCGGCGTGTGCATACTTGTCCTAAGGACAGATATGCCGACCATTTATAAGGCATAACAGGTATATATGCAATTCTGCGGGGCACTTTCGTTGGTGTCCCCTAACAGATAAGAGCTTCCCATGCCTTCAATCCAAGCTTTGAGTCATAAGCTTTAGAAGACTCTTGAGCAGAGGAAGCTAATGAGCTGCTTAAAGACGAATCTTTTAAGAGTCTTTCAAGTGCTGCCGCTTGAGCCTCAGAATCCCAAAAATCCACCAATAAAGCGTTTTGATTATTTGTCAGAACTTCTTCAACTGGAGAAGTAGCACTAGCGACAATGGAGCAACCCGCTGCCATCGCTTCCAACAGGCTCCAACTCAAAACAAATGGAACAGTCAAATATAATTGCGCGTGACTACAAGCAAGTACTTTGTGATACTCATCATCTTGAAGGATACCTAACCAATGTGTTCTCTCTGGATCAAGTGAAACCTCATCCAAAGCCCACTGTTTCCAAGACCTTCCATCCCTTCTTGGGGTGCCATACGCAACAATATCTGCTCCTGCCAATAAGATATGGACATCAGGACAAGCTTTTTGTAACAGAGAAAAAGCTTGCATCGCTTGGGGAAAACCACGATATTGTTCAAAACCTCTACTGACATAAGTAACGATTTTTATGTTCGGATCTTTAGGTAAATTAAATGGATAATTTTCTGGTCTAGTTTTCTCTATCCTCGAAAGTTGGTCAATATCAATACCCTCATGAATAACCTTCAACTTAGGCCTGATCCAATTAGGGAACTGCTCATATTGCCATTTGGTTGGAGTAATTGCTAAGTCCACATCAGCTAATTCCAGCAAAATATGTGCATTCCACCCCCGAATAGTCATTTGTCGATCATATGGAACTTGACCTTTTTGCAAAAAATCAACATCACTATTACTAGAGTTGTAATACCA
>QCJK01000042.1 GCA_003216075.1 Prochlorococcus sp. AG-409-B05 | reverse complement strand
GAAATGAGGCATAGCAAAAGTAGAAGAAAGTTCCTTTTGCCCTGGATGACTTTGATTACTGTGTCTTGCTGATCGGCCAACTCGCAAGCAGCCGTAATCACCTCGGTCTTAGAAGACCTTTCAGTGATATTCATTAGATTGAGAAAAGACTGGTTACGTCGATGGTGTCTCAAAGACATCGCTTCCAACCCCCTAATTTTATGCAACGACTATTGCATCTACCAATTGCAGCGATAGCTTTCTCAACGATGTTATCGACACCATTACATGCCTATGAAGAAGGTCATGACGGAAAGTCGTTGGGCATAAAAGTTGAAACACTCGCGAAAAGTACAAAGCAATGGGATGGTGATCTGCTACCGCGTTACCCAAGCACTCAACCTGAAGTGACGGTTATGAGAATAACTATTCCATCAGGAGTAACACTGCCATTGCATACCCATCCAGTTATAAATGCAGCAATAGTTATTCAAGGAAAACTACAGTTAAGCCTTCAGGATGGAACTAAAAATTTATTTAAAAAGGGAGATGTGTTGATTGAAGTAGTTAATACAGTTCATAAAGGTAAAAGTCTTGGTCCAGAAGATCTGGTTGTATTAGTTTTTTACGCCGGTACCAAAGATCTTTCTACTACTATGCCAGTAAACAAAAAACAATGATATAAATGAGCGTGTAAAGACCTTTGCCAAGAATCAAAGGATTAATAATGAAGAAGCTCTGAGGAATTACATTTTACCTATACTCAATTCTCAATCATTCTCATTCTTGTGACTCCGATCTTTTTTAACTTAGTGTCACTTGCATTTAAGATTGATATAAAAATATAGCGTGCGTGAATGTTAGTAAGGTTATATCTTAAAAAATCATATTCTATTTTCATCTGGTTGCTTAAATTGTTTCCAATAGTTCTTGGGTTTCCTTTGAAACTATTTTTTTCTAGTGTAATACTTTGATTGCAAGATTCATAAATAGCATGACAACAAGCTGCAATATCTTTTTTCCTCTCCTTAAATTCAAACTCTAATACTATGTGCTTGACTAAGATGGGGAAAGGTAATTCTATTAAGGCATAGTAATTGCCATTATCTGTTAGAAAAATGCTGTCTTCTAGCAAGTGATTAGTTCGAAATTTACAAGGGTAGTACAACCCCGGTATATTTCCAGCGAGGACCTTGCAAATCCCATCTATCTCATGGGCGCGTTTCTCACTAAAGTTAATCTTATCTGAGCTTGTTAGAAAATTATATAACAATTTAGATTGCAAGTACTTCCCTACATCATTAGTCGGAAAATGTAAGTGATGGTTATCCCTGAAGAACCTAAGATCATTCTTTCTTGTTATTGGATTTACTATGTCATCGTAGATTGTAGCGTATAAAATATTACGTTTTTTGCACTCTTTTTTCAAAAGCTGATTAAAGTAGTCACATAAGTCATTTCTTATTACCATTGGGGAGGAAGAACTAGACTCACAGCCTCCACCGTGAGGTGCATTTATTAGAACTTTATATCCCATTAAAAGTATCTTATCTACGAATTTAATGTAATTATCGATTGCTTGATGCACAATTAACTCTGGTATCTTATTTTCTTCAATGGATTGCAAATGAATTTTGGTGCGAATATCAACTTCACCACATGTAAAGATAATAGTAGTATTGCATGGACTATATTCTTGTAATATCTGCATCATTCTTTTGTGATTACTTGAGTTTTCATGATTAATGTCAGAGGCTTTTAATCCTCCAAAGAATGTATATTTAATAAATTCATGCCCTTCGAAAAGTGCCCCATGAGACTCTCCAAAACACAGTACGTTAGTAGAGTTAATAAATTCTGCGAAATTATCTGAAGTTGATTTCATTTCTTTGGTAACAATTAAATCATTCACAGACTGTTTGAGATAATTGTCTTGATTGTCGTCTTCAAGAACTGACGTGTAATTTGAGTAACACCAGATCATTAAAGGGTTTATATAGCCAGAATAAACCTGCTCATGTAACCGATTTGAATAAAATGAAAAAGCTATCAATTGATTTTTTGTTTTAGCTATACATGTCAATAATGGTAATTGAAATATATGCTTTAAAATGATTTTATCTTTAGGATATACTTCATAAAATAAATTAAGAATTTCTTTTAATATATGCTTCTCACGATTAATGTTCCAGAGTTTGATTAAGGCAAAAAGTCCCTCTTTATACTTTTTTATTCTAATAAGTGTTAAGGCGAGGCCTCTATATGCTTCTGCATTTTCCCAAAATTCAATTGATTGTTTAAAGGCATCAATTGCTTCTAGGTAATTCCTTCTGTAGAAGAGTGCTATACCTAGACCCTGGTATAGAACCCAATCAGGTCTCATTAATATTGCTTCTTTGAAAGTGTCTATCGCTTCTAAGTATTGCGAAGCACGAATTTGTGCTTGTCCTAAATCTTTGTATGTATCACTCTTTCTCCAAAGGAGTTTTGAATCATTATTTATTTCAATTGATTTTTTAAAAGCACCAATTGCTGCTGAATACTGACCTACCTTCATATGTGCTTCTCCTAGCCTCTGATATGCCCACCAATCTTCTCGAATAGCAAGTGATCTACGGAAAGCATCAATTGCTTCGTGAGGTTGGTTTGATTCCATTAGTGACGTTCCTAGTAGGCCGTATGACCTCCAATCCTCTTTAATTAAAATTGATTTTCTGAACGCATTAATTGCTTCTTTGTAGTTTTCGCTCTTAAAATATTTTATTCCCAATGCACTAACTTCCTCGTAAGGAATAGAATTATCCATTGATGGTCTGCTTCTTAAAAAAAAATTATAGATTAATTATCTGATTTATTTATAAAAAGTGGTGAACTAGAATGAAGTGAAATTAACAAAAAGTTTGATTCAACAAAAGATCTTTTACGAGCCTATCCTTGGGCTTGAAGGCAACTACTACTAAAGGATTTCAACAATCGAGAGAAAGGTTGACGGCATGTCGATCAGGCAGTGACCTTATCGAAAGCATCCCCTAGATCGCGAGTCATGAAGCGAGCATAGCTCAATTGATGAGTGTCAAGGCTGTGTCCCATTGCATCAGCGACTTGTTTAGGAGCCCTATAAGTACCGTCTGCCTTAGATCGGTTGTGACCGTAATAGGCATAACGGTATCTGAAGGACTAAGGGGTTAGTTGTTGGAACTCCGCTTAAGCTTCTTTCTGAGCTAATTCTAGATATTCCTCTCTTTCTTTCTACGCAAATAAGTTCCAATTGCTTCTCCTGCTTTTCCTTCTTCTATACCTAGAAGTGCCTCTTTGATATGAACTCTTTGAACAAGCTTCCAATCGATAGGACCATCAACATCATGAACTAATAGATGGAACAACTTACGCGGATCAGTCTTTTGACCTTTTTTACCACCCATTGATTTCTGATAATTAGATGAAAGCTCTTTAACACCATTACGAGTCCCGAGACAACGCAGATCTTCGGGTCTGAGTCCGTAAACAGCCATTAGTTGAAAAAAGAATCTCCATTTATTCCCAACCTCATCGTCTAGCAATGAATCGATCAATCGAAGAATCTAGGCATTTGTCATGGGATAGCCAACTCTTTTCTTGATGCTCACTACTTCGTTATCAGTCATTGAAGGAGGAAGCCAGGTCGATTGAAAATCTTGTCGCTGAACACAGAAATTGAGCAAGCCATAAAGAGCTAAACGCCTATGTCTGCGTTGTGAGGTTTCTTTATCCCACTGAATAGACTTTTGCGATCGTTCTGATTCTTAAGAGCGCATCAGCCCAACTTTTTCTTCCCAGCCATAGGGAAGCGTGATGTCTCCAATTCGCTTTACATTCTCATAAGCCTAAAGGCGCATATTTCCACCTCGATTTGAAACTACAAGAGCCTTTTGGACATGTTTGCTTGAGAGATTTTCGAAAGCATTCGACCCATTCCAGTTGTTTTGTTCTAGAAGCCATCAGGATTATCTCTTTTGTTTTGTCTTGCTTTTGTATGGCAGCTTTCAGGGGACCAGCGGTTTCTTATTGCCTCCATAAAGTCGTAAATAAATTCATCAGGACAATCAAGTTCTTCTTGTAACTCGATCAGCTCTTCAATAAAGAACTCCGATACACGGGATATAGGACCATGGTTTTGATCCTCATTTGGCTTCCACTTTGCAGTCAATAGAGTACTAGGTCGCTATTCCTACATGTTTTACATGCAACTACATGTGAAGACAGCGTTTTGTGTGTCATGCGTTCGCTTCTATTCCTAATACTTGAGTCTTTAACTCCCTTCAGGCCAAGCATTTCCTCAGTCTCATTAGGTCGTACTGGATGTTTTGGAAAACTAGGTAGCTCAACGTTCGATCTTGGGTCAACCGAAGCGAAACTCTTAAGAAGGAACCATTTATTAAAGAAAGGCTTTTCTCATTAATGGAGGTTACAGGTTAGGATGTAAGGAAATATTTTTAAAATTAATGATCGCGTAAAGATTTAATCTTTTAGGATCAATCTTTAGGAATATGGGAGTCCTTAATAGTTCAGCCAATACATTAGCGAGTCCTGATAGGTCACATCAAGAATGGCGTAATAGAAAAGCTTTTGCTGCTTTAAAGGAAGATGGTTCTGTTATTACTTGGGGTGATTCAGAGCAAGGTGGCGATAGTAGTGCTGTTTCTAGTCAGATCAGTACTGGTGTAAGTCAAATCTTTTCTAATGCATTCTCTTTTGCTGCTTTAAAAGAAGATGGTTCTGTTATTACTTGGGGACATCAAGTCGCTGGAGGAGATAGCACCACAGTTTCTAATTCCATTGCACTTAATGTAAGTAATATTTTTTCTACATCAGTTTCTTATGCTGCTTTAAAGGAAGATGGTTCTGTTATTACTTGGGGTGCTTCAGAGCAAGGTGGCGATAGTAGTGCTGTCTCAGATCAACTAAGTAGCGATGTTAATGAAGTTTTTTCAACAGAATATGCTTTTGCTGCTTTAAAAAAAGATGGCTCTGTTGTTACGTGGGGAAATACAATTGAAGGTGGTGATAGTAGTGCTGTAGAAGATCAGATAAGCACTGGTGTCAGCAAGATTTTTTCTACTGAGCAGGCCTTCGCTGCCTTAAAGACTAATGGCTCCGTTGTGACTTGGGGGGATTATGAGTATGGAGGGGTTAGTACTGGGGTTGATTTTAATGGTGGAGTAAAGGAAATTTCATCAACTGATCTTGCTTTTGCCGCTTTAAAGAACGATGGTTCTGTAGTTACCTGGGGTAAAACTACTCGTGGAGGTGATAGTAGTTCTATTTCAACACAAATAAGTAGTGGAGTGACTAAGATTATTTCTAATAGAAGTGCTTTTGCCGCTTTAAAGAACGATGGTTCTGTGGTTACTTGGGGTCTTTCCTCTGAAGGAGGAGATAGTAGTGATGTTGATTTAAGTAATGGTGTAACTGATATCGTTAGTACTCAAGACTCTTTTGCCGCCCTAAAAAGTGATGGGTCTGTTTTAAGCTGGGGAGCTAGAACAACTACTAGTAATATAACTATTGGTGCAAATGAAGTTGATTTAAATAGTAACGTAACTAAGATTTATACAAATGGTTATGCTTTTGCCGCTTTAAAAAGCAATGGCTCATTAGTTACATGGGGAGATACAGATTATGGTGGAAATAGCCAATCAGTTTCTAATAATCTAAGCAGTAATGTACAGGCAGTCTATTCAACTGAAGAGGCTTTTGCTGCTTTAAAGGAAGATGGTTCTGTTATTACTTGGGGCAATACTGGTTATGGTGGGAATAGCAGCTCTGTAGCAAGCAAATTAGAAAGTGATGTTATTAGCTTTGCTAATCCATCAACTAATGATTGGCTAACTGGCAATTTAACTAAACATACTTTTGACAATTCAATAAGTGCTGACATTATTGTTGAAAATTGGTTTAGCACTTCGACAGCTCTTACTTCTCAAAGTACAGATGTTTCTGATTCCCAATTAGTTATTACAACCAATACATGGGAACAAACAATTAATATCAATAGGGTCTCTA
>QCJK01000041.1 GCA_003216075.1 Prochlorococcus sp. AG-409-B05 | reverse complement strand
GCGTATTTGTTGATCTTTTTTGAGATCAATCTTCAAACCGATAAAATGTTCTTTCCCATAAATTGAGGAGAGAAGGATAAATGCGTCTACTCCGTAGAGAATTCCACTAAATCCAACGGCGAAAGACATTGGGTTCCTAAACAAGAAAATATCTAAGAACCAAAAGATTAATGTCTGGAGAGGTATTAATAAGCTGATAATTAAAAGGAAGAAGGAGTTCCCTTTTAGTCTTAAACCTTTTAGACAATACCTGGCAACAACAATCCCAAAAGTATTTACTAGTAAGTGTTTTGCATCTCCGTGAATGAAGTGTGTCGTAATGAGTCTGTATGGTTCAACTAGTAAACCTCCAGACCAATAGGCAAACCTTGCCTTCTCGATAACTCCAAAGACATCTGTTGCTACAAAACAAATTGAGCAAGCAAAGAAAGGCAAGAGATACTGCCAATCATCTTTGGAAATCCTATAACTAGAAGTCATAAATCCCAAAAAAAGTTTGAACAGAGTTTGAACATGCTTTGGAGGTTTCTTTCGTGGTTAGTTATTACTTTTATTCTATCTGCCTTTCCAAATCAGAAGCAGTGACAGACCTACGAGAATTAAGCTGCCATCAAGCAATAGGTAGTTATTGAGCATGTTCCCTTTATAGCGCTTGCTAGAGATCACAACATGATGAGAAGTTCTTTTAGACCTTTCATATTAGGATGCAGAACAATTTTGATCTCTTAGGGACTACTGGACAAACAAACTTTCTTTATGGGGTTGCTGTTGTTGGGCTTCTAGTAGGTTCTTGGTTCCTAGATCGTGCCATTAGTGTGATAACCAACGGTCAAAATCCATTGGTATTGAAGGGACTTAAAAAGATAGACGAAAACTAATGCGCCAATTACTACTTGCATTCCTCTATGCATACCAAAGAGGCATGGCAGCAGATGAATTCTATGTGGAACCAATAGGTGATGATTTCACACAGTCTTGTGTGAGTTGTTTTAGCCAAAGTTGTAATTCAGTTAATGCGCCTATATCGAGTTTGTAGTAAACCCAGCGCCCACTTTGCCTATCAGTGATAAGGCCAGATTCTTTAAGGACCTTAAGGTGAAAGGAAATCTTGGATTGAGCAAGACCGATCTCTTGAATGAGATCGCAGACACATTTTTCTCCGCTAGACAAGGATTCAATGATTTGCAATCTCAGAGGATCCGCCAAAGCTTTAAGCAGGTCTCTCGCCTGTGATTGGGCTACGACTGAACCCATTAACGAAGCAGCCAAATAAATATAGATTTCACTCTTCCAAAGAATGTTGATTTAGCAAGCAGATACTTTGGAACTCAACTGGATTCACTAAAACTATAGAAAACTTTTTAGTTTTTCCAATTGGTGGTAACACTATCCACCGTCCATTTTATTCGAGCTCCAAATCCTCCATTTCAAGGCCGTATAATTCAGCAATTTTGGTCATCACTATACCTTCTGGCCCTCTCCAAGCTTCTGCCAAGGTTGTCCAAGTTTTCTGACTAAATTCAACTCCGAAGTTTTCGTTGAGGTCTCTTTTCGAATCCATCTCAGCTACTTTCTGCAGGCCCTTCTCATTGAGCAGGGTTTTCATTTTTAGGAAAACGATTTCTAGCATTCGGTAGTAGAACTCTTCCTTCTTCTTGTCGTAAGACCACTCGGCTTCTTTTCTGAGTTTCTTAGCCTGGTCTTTTGTGAACTCTTCGCGCATTTTGAGTCTTTGATTCCATAAGTCAGATTAAGACATCCAATATCAGCCATTAGTAGAGAGAATATCTATGCAAAAGACCAGGTTGGTATATCTAGATGGTACGAATTTTGAGCAACCTAGTTTTCCAAAAACACTTGGTGAAATTACCGCAAGTAACCCTATTCCACTCGTCCTTAACGGGACGTTTCAGTGATATTCATTAGATGAAAAACTGTTATGTAAATGGAGTGCCCAGCGCTGGGTTCGGACCAGCTGATTTTATCCACTCTCGCCTGATAGCTCAATTATTACTGGGGTTCTTTGCATTTACCTCTTGTGGAACAAGTGCTTAAGTAGCTTGGTGTAACTCTTTTCCTGATTGCAGCAAGAAATAAGTCTCGATCGCTTATCGAGGGAAAAGAGGGCTAAATATGGAGCTTTTAGTCCTACTGAATTAGATTATCTTTAGATTGAAAATAATCGAATTAGTCGGACAAATCATTGATGTTTTTTAGCTTACTAACAAAGTCACTATAAATAACCTCTGAGTATAGTTTTGCTCCCAAAGCTGTGGTGTGACATTTATCAATAAATAAAGATCTTGGATCATACTTGTTGAGAAGATTAATTGTAACAGGTGTTAGATTTGAACTGATATTTTTGCTTCCTGATCTAGGTAAATCTTCTAGTATCTTATCATATTTACGTTGGCATTGTGCTTTACCATAAGCGAGACTTGACGTAAACATATTTGGACAGTCGTGGTTAAAGAAGGGCTTGAAATCAAGCCATGGCTGAAGGTGAAGAATCGCTAGAGCTCCAATTTGATGAGCAAAACCCTCAATTGCATCAAATGTCGATTTTAATCTAAGTTGGATTTCCTGAGGACTCAAATTCCTTCTAGATTTATTTTCTAATGACTTATTAAATACGGTAATATATGAGCTTTGAGGTGTGTGATCTTCGGCTGGAGAATGATACATTTGGATTAAGTCATTTAATCCTCCAATAGCTATTATTGCGTTAGGCTTAATTAAATGATTCAAATGTAGTAATTTTGTAAATGAATTCAAAAGATTATCTTTAGGACAGCTCAGATCATGTATAGAAAATCTAACAGTTGCCTTGCTTTTACTTGAATGGGTTCTGTCATTTAGTAATCTTTCAAGATTACTAGCAATAGTTCTCTTCGTTGGAAGATTATGACCGTAGAGGAATGAGCCTCCTAGTAAGACTATATTGAAAAGACTTTCTCTGCTGCTATCAAATAATGTTGGAAGATTTGTTCTATAGCCGTGAGTTGTATGATTTGGTCCGAAATCATTTATAGGGACATTACCTAAGCTATCAAAGATTGTTGATGTGCAAATCTTAGTTTCAGTACTACTAATACAATCAAAAACTGGCCATGCATAAATTGCATTACTGGCGCCTTCAGAACGATAAGGGTGATTTATCAATTGAGAGGATGAACTTATGGATTGAGTAGAGAAATTAAAGAAATCTCTATTACTTAAATCATCTGGGTTAGAAATAATAAAGGTGGAATTAATAAATGTTGGATAGAGATAATCAAAAATAGATTGATCAGTCGATTTAACTTTGATCTTGTATACACTAAAGCCATAAGCATTTACTCTTATTATGATATAACTAAGATGAATAAACTCTTTAGCTTCTAAGCCACCTAAAAACTTAGCCTTGAGAGCTTCTTTCTCTTTAAATTCTAGGATATGTTCTCTATCTGTGAACTCGTCTTCATAGCCAATAACTGTGTAGATAGTACTATAACCATGTAAATGACTTGGCTTAGTAATGTAAGTAGGGCTTTGATATTCTTCTAGCAATAAAAGCAAATGATTTTCGATGAAATATTTGTTTTCATTAAAGAAAACTGAATCTAATTCAAGTAAATTATCTTTTTTACGGCCAAGTGTAATGTATATCTTACAATCGCTAGTATTTCTATGTCTATTCTTGATTAATAAGGCTGTTCTTTCTAGATTCAAACTTAAAATATGTTCGAAGTATGATTCTTCTTGTAATAGATGCAAGGGGATATGAATAAGAATTTTTTCCATTAGTGAAATGTATATGTTTCAGCTGTATTTATATCAGGATACAATTGGTTAGAGAGACATTCCTCTGCTAAAAAGTTTTTAAGTGATTTTTCTAGATTTCTAGACTCCTGAACTAACCCATTCTTTTTAAGTTTCTCAATCAAATTCCAGATTTCAGAAGTATGGTGGCGCACTATAGAATTATTGAATTGAAATTCAATAATCATATTACCTAAAAAAACTGAAAAAGTCCCACTATCTAAACATTATATTTTTTTATTGTCTCATTTCTTTATGACTTTAGGCGGAAAGCATTACTCGTTAATGCCGCACCTATAAAGCTGAAGGCTTGAGATGCATTTGTTGATCAATGCTCATATGAAAATGATTAATAGATCTTCCAAAATCTCAGATTAAGAACACAGATGAGAAAACTATAAACCAGCTATCAAAAATCTAAAGGAGGTCGCAAAGGTGAAACTATGGAACCTCGTAGTCATTTCCTATATGGATTCTTGATATTGACGGCATTCCAGTGAATTGGAATTTCACACTGAAAGCATGAGTTGCAGCAAATGAGTCATTATCACCCAATCGGATTACCGAGATAGAGTCACCAAAGCACCAGATTAATGAGCTAGGAATCTCTCTGATAGCCCCCCCTACAACTTACCCCTGCGACATAGTTCTTCGGGAGCACTCGGCAATTCACGGAAACACGCTGGTAGAGCTGAATCTTAACGGTCTAAAAAATAGCAGAATACAATTTGGGTAGCGCGGGTACCTTGAATAAATATTATATTTATTCAAATATTTGTGTATCAAGTAGCTAATTCTATTGCCCTAGATAATGTTAATCCAAATATATCTAAGACAATAATCCCATGTATTAGCTTCAAAAATTTCGCTGCTGTTGTTTTACAAGATCCTTGTGAATAATTAAAAAATACCTCTGATGAAAAAAAGAAATATTCAATAGCTCCAGCTTGATCATCTAGAATAATAGCGGGAGAGTCTTTATTATTTCTTCTTTGAAGATTTAATCGCCAATACCACCAAGAAAAACAAATCACAACAATAGGAATAAATAATAATAATTCTGTAATTAGAAGAACTGGACTTTTAATTGGTGCGACCATCAATAAATTCATAATTATTAATTCAAGTATCCAAGACAAAGATAAAAATATAGCAACAACATCAGTAGCCAACCTCCCTGGTTTACCAAGTAACCTCCAGATAATAATAATAAAAATAAAAATATAAAATGTTCTTCCAATAAGATGTTCATTATTTGTTAGAGCAACCAGAAAATTATGAGAAATTTCTAGCAAATCCTTCACTGATCCATCTCCGATGGTATTTAGATCAAGATTCCTGTCAAATTGTTCAGTAAATATAAAAGTACTTAAAAGAACATATAGTTCAAGAGGCAATAGTAACCTTTTTAGAAACTGCATTATTAAAATCCTTCTACCTTGATTTCTTGTTTGACTTTTAATAGTATACGTTTTCTCAATGTCTAGCAACAAAAATCTTTTTTGAGCGAAAAAATGATTTTTTATAAAATATTTAGCAATTTGATCCTTTTTAGATGTCAGTAATGAACTAAGCTCTTATGAGCGAATCGTGACGCAGCTTGGTGCGTAAGTACTCTGGGATCACTAGATCTGGAGTTTGTTTTAACCATTACCCATGATCGCTTTGAGTAGTATTAATAAGTAAACCCCTTCAAACCATTGTGAAACAAACCAATTTACACTCAAGCAATAAAGCTAATTCTCAATCAATTTACACTCGAATAAATAGTCGAGTAGCGCTAAAAATAACCAAGCTAGTAGGATCAATGTGGTGTGCATACTTCTTTGCCTTATTAGCTTTGATCTCTCTACCAACTGCTATATCATCTGATAATCCATTAACTTTAGATAGTTGGATTGCTCAAACATTCCTACAATTAGTATTACTACCAGTAATTATTGTAGGGCAAAATATCCAACAAGCTGAAAACGAGGAGAGGGCAAAAAAGGATAGCCTAAAAATCGAAGAACTTTATAAAATATGTAAGAAATTAGAGGCAAGATAAAAACTAATTGAGATTAAAACTAAAAATATCGATACAATTAATTCGGTTTAAACCATAATTAGTACATAAAGATTTTTAGTTCTTGCAGGATTTTTCTTAATTGCTTTACCTGCTTTCATAAATAACGCTAAACCTACAGCCACCCTACAACTACCCCCCCCTGCAACTTAGTACTACATAAAAAGAATTTCTTATTTGATCTAGCTGATCTAGACTCCTAAAAACTCAAGTTATCGCCTGAGTAAGTAATGGGCTCGACTCGAGGGACAAGTTATTACACGGAAGTAGGTGGATCCACGTGGTCTCAGGCAGAGTCAAATGCTCAGGCGCTTGGCGGGAATTTAGTAACAATTAACGATGGCTCAGAGAATCAATTCATCATTGACCAATTTGCTGATGACTTAGGAGTTCCAGATAAAAACTGGGGAAATCAAGATAGATCTGGTGCATGGATTGGTTTAAATGGTTCAGAAGACAACACAAGTAGAAGTTGGTCTTCAGGACAAAGTATTTCTTATACGAAAATTTATTCTGGCCAAGATTTCTTTGGTGGAACCTATTCAGGTGGGTTCATACTTTTAATGAAAAACCCTTCTGGGGCAGAAGGGTTTTGGTGGCAAGAGCCAAAAACAGGAGCTGACTATTATGCCGCAACAATTAGTAATTATGATAGAAGCAACTGGTTATATACCAAAGGGATAGCAGAAATACCCCTTGCATACTTTTCAGTTTCAGATGTAACTATTACAGAAGGAGAAAGTGGCTCGGTAACAATTAGTAGAACAGGTAATGCAAATTCACCGCAGGATTTAACTCTTTCATCATCAAATAGTACAGCAACAAGTGGAGATGATTATGACGCAATAAGCACTACGATTTCTTTTTCTGCTGGAGAAACATCCAAAACATTTTCTATCAGTACAGTTGATAATCGAGCGACTGAATCAACCGAAACTTTCAATCTCAGCCTGACTGGATCTGGATCAGCCGAAATTTCAGACAGCACAGCCGTTGTCACCATAGAAGATGACGACACGTTGAGTTACTCATTATCAACCTCATCATCTAGTCGTAATGAGGGACAAACACTTACAAGTACAGCTAAT
>QCJK01000040.1 GCA_003216075.1 Prochlorococcus sp. AG-409-B05 | reverse complement strand
ATACTCGGTAATAGCTTTATCAACCTCTTTTGCCAGTTTTCACTAGCCATTTGACGAGACCAACAACGGCTCAAAAACTCAAGGCGTACATACCATAAATAATCAATATATATATATGCGCATATAAAAATTCAGTAGGTTTTTTTGCTGGCCAACGCAAAAGCGAACCAACAAAAAACAAAAAACCCTTGAGGTACAAATTGAACTCTTTCAAAGTTGATCTAGTCCTTACAGAGATATTCTGATATAAAAGCACGTCACAGGTCAACAACTTATCCCAATCACAAAAAGATCTTCAAGAATAATCTTGATAAGAATGCACTCCACTGAAGCATCTGTGAGATGAGTCCTCTTAGATCTCTAATGCCGGCACTTTCCAGCAAGTCTTACTTCAACTATGGAGGACAGGGGCCATTGCCCACCCCATCTCTAGAAGCAATTAGAGCAAGTTGGGACATTATCCAAGAGTTAGGCCCATTTACTAATTCAGTATGGCCATACATCTCAAATGAAATAACTTCGACAAGGCAAACCCTGGCCAAACTCTGTGGCGTATCCCCTCAACGACTAGCTCTCACAGAGAACGTAACAAGTGGATGTGTTTTGCCACTCTTAGGACTTCCATTTCAACCAGGTGATCGGCTACTTATTAGTGACTGCGAGCATCCCGGAGTGATGTCAGCGTGCAAACAATTAGCCCATCGACATCAACTTCACATCGACATTTTAACTGTCCACAATCTGAGGGAAGGGACAATCAGTCAAGAACATACTAAGTTTGACTTACTGAATGAACTGGAACAACAACTAAGAAGCAACACACGTCTAGTAGTGCTATCGCACATACTTTGGAACACAGGGCAACTAATGCCTATAACAGCTGTTGCCGCTCGACTCAAAGAACATCCCTCCCAGCCATACTTACTTGTCGATGCAGCACAAAGCTTTGGACAAATCCCATTAGAAGACTCAGCAGCAGTAGCAGATATATATGCTTTCACAGGACATAAATGGGCTTGTGGTCCAGAAGGCTTAGGAGGAGTAGCCATCTCAGAACGTGTCCTCTCGGAATCCAAGCCCGCACTAATTGGCTGGCGAAGCCTTCAACACGAAGAGAGTCATAATCTTAGGCAGCCCAACTTATTTCATAAAGATAGTAGACGCTTTGAAATCGCCACATCCTGCGTACCTCTCTTGGCAGGGCTACGTTGTTCAATAGAACTTCTTGAAAAAGAATCCCCAATTAAAAAACGCATAGAAACCATACGAAATCTCAGCTCAAATCTATGGGAAACCCTAGAAAACAAAGATGGAATTAGATGCATTTTAAAAGATACACCACCTGCAGGGCTTGTAAGTTTCACAACTAAGAGTAAGTTTTCTCCAAAAGAATTAGTAAAAAAATTAGGCAAAGAAAAAATCTGGGTTAGGGACCTAGAGAATCCATTATCGCTAAGAGCATGCGTGCATATAACTACCAAGAAGGAGGAAATTCCTATACTTTGCGAAGCAATTTCTCTAGCGACAAGCTTTGAAAAATAAAGATCATTAATTAAAATTCGATCGATCTATTAGTACCTTAGAGACCTCCTCTCGATCATCAAAATGAATTGTTTCTGATCCAAAAATTTGATAATCCTCATGTCCTTTCCCTGCTATTAGAACAACATCATCAGGAGCAGCCTCAGAAATTGCAGTAGCAATAGCACTGGACCTGTCAGCCTCTACGGAAACTTTTTCACGAGGGATAATACCGGACATCACATCGTCAAAGATCTGATTCGGGTCCTCAGTTCGAGGGTTATCAGAGGTCAAGAAAACTCGATCAGCAAACTGAGTAGCTACAGCACCCATTTGAGGCCTCTTCCCTCGATCTCTATCTCCACCACATCCAAAAACACAAACTAATTGCCCATCAGCAAAAGGTCGTGCAGCAATCAAGGCCTTTTTTAATCCATCAGGCGTGTGCGCGTAATCAACCAGAACTAAAGGCAACAAGCCAACAAAATGATCATACCCAGGGATTGTTATTCTTTCCATCCTTCCAGGAACTCCCGGGAACGTTTCAACAGCTTTAAGCAAATCTGGCAATGGAATCCCCTGCTGAAGCAAGACCCCAACGGCTTGCAGTACATTCATCAAATTAAATTCACCAATCAAAGGAGATGACAGCCACCCCTCTCCTAAAGGACTTCTGAATAAACCTTTGAAACCAGAGCTATAAGTACTAACCTGAGAAATAGAGAGCTCAGCCTGATCAAGGCCACTAAAATCCTCTCTCAATGAGCATCGCCAACACATATCCCCTAAGTCATTTGCGAGTCGTCTACCCCATGTATCGTCAATGTTCACGACCGCTTTATTCCTGCCTTGATCCAACAAAGGAGGAGCAAATAGCAGAGCCTTAGCCTGAAAGTATGCCTCCATAGAGTTGTGATAATCAAGATGATCCTGTGTCAAATTAGTGAAGACAGCACCAGAAAATCGACATCCAGCTATTCGTTGCTGAGATAAGGCATGAGAACTTACTTCCATGGCAGCTAATTGAGCTCCCGCATCCACGGCTTGAGCTAAAGAGCTCTGCAAACTATCAGTAAAAGCTGTCGTACGAGTAGCAAGCGCGCTATGGCCAGGCCAACGATTTATAAGGGTACCGAACAACGCAGAGGGTTTGCCCAATGCCTGCATCAAATGATCAATAAGGAAAGTAGTAGTCGTTTTCCCATTCGTTCCAGTTACTCCTATCAAAGAAAGTTTTAAAGAAGGCATTTGCCAGAAAGCAGAAACCAACTCCCCTGACCACTGTTCTATTGATTGAGAGATAGCAATAACGCAGTCTTTTGGACCAGGAATATTCAATTCTGCTGCAGATGAGCTGATAACAGCAGCAACTGCGCCAGCTTCAAAGGCTTCCTTCCAAAAAACACCTCCATCAACATGTTCGCCTGGCAACCCCAAAAACAAACTTCCTTTTTGAACACAACGAGAGTCACAGGTTGCCTGAGTAATAAGTGGATTTGCTAATCCTGAGGGAATCGAAATCCCAACAGTTTGCAAGAGAGAATGAAATTTTTGAGGAATAGGAGACCCATCCATATTTTGAATTTCTCTAATCAGATCAAACAATCTTCGAAATAGACTGCTGCAACCACCTGAGAAGGTGATCTCCATGAAGTCTTGGCGAGGCTCTCGGCAACTCAATCATTCTCTTAAGCTCATAAGAGTGAATAGCCATTACAGGTACCTCTAAGTCATAACGTGCTCGAACACTCTCAGAAGTATCAAAGTCATCAATATCAATAACTCGAAGCTGTATTGAAGGAGTGAGTTCTTGCAAAGAAAGCTCTCGTAATCTTTGTTCAAGCCCTTCGCAAAGGCAACATCCCTTGCGACTAAATAACACCAGAGACAACTCTTCCATTAATCAGGGACTGGATCACAAGCACAAGGGGTACAAGGATGACACCTCGAAAGTCTTTTCAAAGTAAGCCAACCTCCCTTCCAAGCTCCATGCCTTGATATTGCCTCAAGGCCATATTCACTACAAGTAGGTATAAACCTACATCGAGGGCCAATTAAAGGTGATATCCATTGCCGATAAAAACCAATCAAAGCCAAAAGAGTATTTGCCAGAGCTTGATTTAGCTTTGATCGAATACGAAGAGATAGAGTGGTTAGCTCGTGCATAGGAATTCCATTCTATGGGGCTTACCCAGAATGGTATGTGAATGCCACGATTGTCCTCCAAATCCCTACTTATGTCTCGTTACCGCGGCCCTCGCCTGAGGATCACGCGGCGCTTGGGAGACCTCCCTGGTCTCACTAGGAAGGCCGCAAAGCGGTCCAATCCTCCAGGTCAGCACGGCCAAGCCCGTCGCAAGCGCTCTGAATACGCGATCCGTCTTGAAGAAAAGCAAAAACTTCGATTTAACTATGGAATCTCTGAACGACAGCTTGTTCGCTACGTCAAGAAAGCACGAGCACAAGAAGGTTCTACAGGTACGAATCTTTTAAAACTCTTGGAAAACAGACTGGATAACGTTTGTTTCCGCCTTGGGTTTGGGCCAACTGTTCCAGGAGCACGACAATTAGTTAATCATGGTCATGTAACAGTCAACGGTCGGGTTCTAGATATTGCGAGCTACCAATGCAAATCAGGTGATGTAGTAGCAATTCGAGAAAGAAAAGGAAGCAAAAAACTAGCCGAGGGAAATCTAGAATTCCCTGGGCTCGCAAATGTTCCTCCGCATCTTGAGCTAGACAAAGCAAAAATGTCAGCAAAGATCTCAGGAAAATGTGAACGAGAGTGGGTGGCACTCGAGATCAACGAACTACTTGTTGTGGAGTACTACTCACGTAAGGTATAAGGACCCAGTTATACCAAGGGTTTTCAGTAAAAGTTTGTATTTTCGTACAAACTCTATGCAAACCTTTTCACCCCTCGGATCTTCAATCTGGGGGGTTTTTATTTAGCCCTCAAATTTCACCAATTCATTAGATAGCGAGCCAAGCCAAGAGCAATACATAGACCTATTCCTGCGTTCCAAATCAATGCTTGATTCCTTAAAAGCCAGCGCATAGAGGTGAGTAATTTATGAGTAAAGTCAACAATTAACTAAAGATCTATTTCAACGGCAATAGAGAAAAATAAGCCTTTAATAATTCTTCCCAACGGTAGATTGTTGTCTAACTAGTTCAAAAAATTCTTGCTTGAGATTAGGATCATGGCGGAAATCTCCTCTAACTACTGAGTTAATCATACTGGTATCTGGTTCTTTAACTCCTCGCCATTTCATACAATAATGTTGTGCCTTGATAATAATTCCTAAACCTTTAGGGTTACATAAACTCTCAATTTCATCAGCAAGTATCATTACAGCTTCTTCCTGAATATGAGGCCTAGAAAATACCCAGTCTGCAACTCTTGCAAATTTCGAAAGACCGATTACCTTTTCTCCTGGCTTAATTCCTATCCAACAGTCGCCAAGAATCGGAACCAAGTGATGTGAGCAGGCGGATCGTACAGTTATTGGTCCAACTGTATAAATCTCGTCTAGGTTTTTATCATTTGGAAAACTAGTAACCTTTGGCTGTTTGTGATACCTACCTTTAAATACTTCATTTATATACATCCTAGAGACTCTTTCTGCAGTTTCTTGAGTATTATGATCATTATCTACATCAATCAAAAGGGTCTTGAGTAAATCTCTTACCCTTGTTGCAACCTCTTTTTCGAGAGTTTCTAATTCACCTGGAAGGATGTAATCTGAAATATTATCATTAGCATGAAATCTGGCATTATCAGCTTGAATTCGCTCGCGAATTATTTCAGAAACCAACCTGCACGTAAACGTATCTTCATTATCTTGATTAATATTTTTAATTGGGTTTGTACTAGTCATAGTTAGCTTTTAGATCAACAAGAAGCAACCGCTATTTAAGCAATCAAATGTTAAACGGTTACCACTATAGCACATTGAAGCAAAACCGTTGTACCTAGAACCAGCTAGAGATTAGTGCCTAATTAACATTCACCTAAAGTATATAAGACAAAGACAGGATTCAAAAGTCATTTTAATAGAGACAAGGTGCTATCCATATTCAATAGGCAAGTCCGATTAAACCACTCAATTTCAGACCTTTTCAGGGGTTAAGTCCACATAATTATTAACTACTGAATCAAGAACCCTGTCCACCACTGGGATTAAGTTACTAGGCTACTAGTTCAATAGGCCAAAAATCTTTCAAAGGAACCAATACTGAAGTAGATCCAGCAAAGCCTTTCCATCAAAATCTGAATATAGCCAATTCAAGAATCATCACATCACTCTAACTTTGTTCTAACTATTGACTTGGCTGAAAACCGTTGCAAGCAGGTGTATTTGATACTTACTCACGTAAGGTATAGACGCCCAGTCATACCAACCGATTTCGGCGAAAGCTTGACTTTCTTGTCAAACATTTGTCAAACATTTCCAACCCCCGGATCATTAATCTGGGGGTTTTTTATTTGGCCGAAAATTTCACTAATTCATCAGGTAGCGAGCCAAGCCAAGCGCAATACAAAGACCGATGCCTACATTCCAAATCAAAGCTTGATTTCTTAAAAGCCAGCGCATGATTACTCAAGCCAGATCCTTGTAACAATAAAACCTTATAAATATCTTTATTATAAATTACATAATAGGAGAAAACATGTGTCCATGTCTATTCTTGATACAGCAATAAATTCTTTTTCAGATAGGGACTATACGAAAAGCTCATTTCATTGTACTAACTATCTTTTCAATAAGTCAAAAATTGCTTTCATACATTTGCCTAAAACTGGAGGATCAAGCCTTCATAAGCTTTTGACAAAAAATCATTATACAGACTTATTCCAGAATGTTTGTACAGAAGGAATTCATAGGCCAATATCAAGAAAATGTCCTCCTGGATTATATAAATACCTTACTATTTCTAGGGATCCAATCGCGAGAGTTTGGTCTTATTATCAAATGGTTCTGCGCAATGGTGCTACATATCCCTATAATTATTATGCTTCCAAAGGCCTTAAAATCTTCTTAGAAAACTGCTGGGAAGTTAGGAATATAGGCTGTCGATATTACTCTGGGATGATAGGAAGAGAGGCAGATAGTAAAAGCTTTAATATTGCAACTAACAATTTAAAAAAGTTTCTATTTGTAATTAGATTCAATTCATATGAAAATGACCTTGCGAGCTTTTTAAAAAGTCACAAAATTAAAATTGACTATATACCGCATATAAGGTCTAGCCAATATATCGAGCCAACAAAAGAAGAAATGGACTTGATCTATTCTTTTAATCGGTTAGACGTTGATTTATTCCGAGACTATTTATAAACAACAATGGGGGGTTAGGGGTTAGATACCATTGATGAAATCAAAATTGTGGGAGTGGAATGCGGACCTTTCATTCAGTGCTAGTGCCACTGCTCATGATGTGACCGGTATTGGCATTTACGGCAAAGGAGCATTAGAAGCGATTTATACCGGAGGGGATTTAACAGTTGCTCAGATCGAGGCAATGACGTCAGCCACACTCACAGCGCAATGGGATTACCGAGGTGGGGTCACCAAAGCTCCTGATTTGTTGGCTTGAAAATGCCTGTTGACAAAGAACCTATCTGTAACAGGTTTTTATGACTTAACAATTCGGCTGCTGAAATCAAGAGACCAGCCAAACCCCAGCCGAGCTTTGCTCAAAGTCAAAAATGGAATCTCAACGCTGTTATATATCAGGCAAACTCTTATTTCACCGTTGGGATCTAACCATGCAAATGGGCTTGCCTAATTATTCAGGCCTTCCCAGGAAAGACATTAGAAATTGTTCATATCAAGACTTATCGGCAAAATTTAACTTTTTTTCGAACCCTAATCAAACTGTTACACTTTCTGGATCATCAAATTGCAAAGTTTTTATTTGGCACCAAATTCTTCTAATTAACTAATTAGCGAGTTAGATAATATCGAATCGATTCATGACAGCAAAGCCATATCATTATTCTCTAATAGGTAAAGATATAATTCCTTGTAAATAAATTTAATTGATTTGGGATTGGCTATATGAGTAGAATGCACCTAGGGAAGAAATTTCTTTCTTCATAGTCTTGCTCTATGA
>QCJK01000039.1 GCA_003216075.1 Prochlorococcus sp. AG-409-B05 | reverse complement strand
TACAAACTAAATACACACTTTTCGTTGATTTCTAAAGAGTAGAAAAAAGCCGCCATTCAACACTTAGGAAAATTTGATTCTTGATCATTCCTTGTCAGTGAAGGGTTTTGATAGCAACCGATCGCAGCTAGTCAAGAATTTCTATTCAAACTTGCATCCAAGAGATTAATCACAAGTAAGTATCACTAAGAATTAGGGAACTCGACAAGTATTAGAGAATACTTAAATCCAATATTATGTATTTATTGAGACTCAATATAGTTAGGCTATCAAGATAAAGCTCTATTTTAGTGGAAAATGTACCAAAAAGAACAATAAGTATCTTCATTAATCTATATGTTTAAATCACTTTTATAAGGTTCACATGAAAAATTCCATCAGCACAAAACAGCTAAATAGAGTTAAAGCAATCGTTAGGCATTTTAAAAATTCTCCTCCACAAGGACATAGCTATATATCTCCATCGATAATGCGACCTCTTAAAAATAGAATCGATGACTATTGGAGCCGTGAGATTGAACTTCACAATAGAGAATATGAAATATAAATATTTTAATCACAATTATTTTCTAAAAGATTTCTTGACCAACCTTGAATCTTGATGGTCTCGCAATTTCTAATGTCTCTTTCTTGGGAAGAACTTCAATCAAACTTTCATACGGGTCAAGCTCGTTGGCTATCAAACAAGATTCATATGGTTCTAATTCTACAAAAAATTGCTCATCATGAGAATTCATAAATAATTGATAGAGACTATTGATTGAAAGAAAAGAATTTATAGGAGCCAAAAGGCTCCTATAAAGGTAATTAAAATATGCCTGGAACTATTTGCCCTGTAGTGGCATATGTTCCAATTGCCACTAGAAACCCAAGCATTGCTGCCCATCCATTATATTTTTCAGCTTTCTCACTCATCAGATCTTTAGCAGTCATAAGAAATCTCCAAAAAAAGGATAATCAAAAGATATCAAAATAAGCACTTAGTCACTGTAATGAAAAATACATTTCATATCGATTGATCAAGTTTTTATTCATTCTCTAGTTTGGAATGATATCAATAGCTACAAACTGCTTCAAATTAGTATAAATTATAGCCAATAGTGTTCAGGCTTCAAAAGCTTTCATAGAGATCATCTTTGACAGTGTAAATAACTACATAATTGAACGATTAATTGCTTTAAATTAGTTTAGTTGAAAGAAATTGTTTTTACGAATGGCATCAGAAGCAGGTACACAAGAATGTTATGCATTACTAAAAGTCAAGGTAAATATTGAAGAGGCAATAAAATTGATAGCAAAACTAAAGCATGCAGAACATATAAAACAGCAATTACTAGCTGTTCACAACCAGCTTGAAGGCATGCATGAACTTAAAAGACGCGTTGTTCAGTCAAATGCTGAATCTTCAATCTAAGGAATTTGACCTTATAGACCTGAGAGAGAGATTAAAGACTGTTTAACAGATCTCAATAAGCTAAAAAGAAGTTGAGCTCGAAAAAATTAATTGGCAATCTCAATCACATCACCCTGCCCTGAAAGCACTATCAACGAGTTAGGGATAAAGGAATGGCCAATATGGACTTGTGATCCAAGTTCATTTCCTTGGACATATAGCGATAAGGAGACTTGTTTAATTCTGGAAGGAGATGTGACGGTGACGCCTAACGAAGGTCAGCCTGTCAGGTTTGGGGTCGGGGATCTAGTTGTCTTTCCCAAAGGAATGTCTTGTACATGGGAAGTACATAAAGCAGTCCGAAAGCACTATCGTTTTGGTGACTAGAAAATCTATGAACCCCTGAGATCGAAGGTTTACCCAAACCGCCCATTTTCGCCCAAATCCATTGCTATGACTGAGATTAACTGGTGGTTAATGAAAAGCGAATCAACTGTCTAAAAGCTAGTTATAGTAAGAATCTAGGAGAAAACCTGGTTAATTTATTCTAACCTTTATTCCAACCAGCCTCTAAGTATTTATGCCTAAGATCCTAGACCGAAGGACCGTCTTGGGCGGTCGCGGGATGGTTGTTACATATGAATCCGAGCAAGTTGGCAAGTTTTTCTACCGTGAACCCATCCCTGGAACCAAAAGATATAGATCCAAATTGATTAAAGGTGCTTCAACCTTGGAGCAAGCAGAAGAGCTTGCTATGGATGCAGCTATCGCACTAGGTCAAGACGATCCTCACCATCTATCAAGCCTTTATGACTCTGAGAAAGTCAAAGGTAATGATCCGATAGACCTAATAGAAAGAGAAGAACGACTGCTAAGGAAGAAGGAACGTTTAGCGAAACAAGGAATCGGAGAAGGTCGTCCAAAACCAATCTCAATAGAACGAGCAATCAGGAATTTCAACAACTCACAGTTAGAAAGGGTTCAAGCAGGAACCTTCTCTAAGAACAGCTATGAACACAAGAAAAACTGCCTAAGGCATTGCTTCGGATATCTAACTCATGTAGGTGTCACTACTACTAATCAGATCAACACAAAAACCTTTGATCGATACCTTGAGTACCGCTCTGATACAACAAGGATTGTCTGGGCTAGAGAGTTATCAGTAATAGGTGAATGGATCAAGAGTTACTTGGTTGAGAACAGCTATGTAGAAGCAGCTGTCTGGATGAATGGAAATTTTCTACCCAAGCCAAAGGTTCGTCAAACAGATCGGATGGCCAACCCAGCTATCAATGCTGAGGACTGGCAAACGATCATTCACTACGTCAGAGATGTATGGCGTAAGGAGAAAAAAGGTGAACCTGCATATCCAGCAAATGCATACACAAAGAACCACCAGCCACAACGTAAAACGGAGTGGTATCGCAACATGTTTTGGCACTGGATTTTGCTGTGCAAGGGCACTGGAATGTCACCTGAAGAGGTATGCAAGCTGAAGTGGAAAAACGTTGAGATAGTTGATGTCGGACGTATAAGTAGATCCAAGCTTCAAGAACAAGCGCAGGAATATGAAGCTGCTGGTATTGAAGTTCAAGACCTAGATAAAGCCCTAGAGAATCTGAAGCCTGGAGACTGGGCTAGTACGCCTAATGACATGGGAAGAGAGGAACGACTGATTGCGTACATCACCACGATTAGAGCTAAGACTCAACAACCCCGTGAGATACCTGCAAATGTCGGCAAACCCTTAAAGCGTTGGATGCAGTATCAGAGGGATCACATGGAATTGGAACCAAAGCTTTGGAGGAACAGGCAGATCACGCCCGATAGTTATGTCTTTGCGAATCCTTATAACGAGTTTGCTATGCCTCACCAGCAAAGGATTGGAGATACCTGGAGAAACCAAATCATCAAGCCATTGAAGAAAGCTGGAAAACTAAAAGGACACAAGTTTTCGGATAAGCCATACACCCTCTACTCAATGCGCAGCACATTCATAGAAGATCATTTAATTAAAGGGACGGACATCTTTTTAGTTGCTCGTATAGCTGGACATGATGTGAAAACGCTCCAAGAAACCTACGAAAGGATGGATATAAGAAAGAGGGCTAAAGAAATAACGGACATTCAGTTTGGTCAAACAAAGGCTCAACCCGAAGTGGTCAACTTGTTTGAGGACTCTGGCAAAAAGAAATAACCACCATCACTGTCATCAAATAAATAAATGACTCAAAGACAGATAGAGCTCGAGATAAAAGCAAGTAGAGCAGCTACTGACAGGATCAGGCGCGACCTTGAAAAAGCAAAAGACAAAGGCTATTTCTCAAGCCAGCCATTTGCCAGGGATTTTCTCAAGCAATACGTTTTGGATTTCTCAGAAGCCTTACAAGCAGCTGTTCAGAAGACATCGGTAGGCAGAGCAACCACAACAAATATCGCTCTGATCTACAAGGAAATGGATCAGATCATGCAGTACTCGGAAGCTGATGTAATTGCTTTTATTTCCATCAAATCTATTTTTGATGCACTAGGTGTACGAAGGTTTGACAAGCCAAAACTACAAGACCTATGCATGTTCATAGGAAGGCAGATAGAGAAGCAGGTTGAGCTTGACTATTACCTCCGGGTGGCTACTGAAACCGGTAATGACCATGTTGTAGAAGCAATCAATCGAGAACTGAATACAAAAGGATCAGGGTTAAAGAACAGAGAGTATGGATCGCTTTATTCAGCCCGAGCATTACTAAAGAAAATGGGCTGGAGTGAAGGTGATCTGTTTCCTAAATGGACTAATTACAACATTGGTCTTGTAGGGAGTTTTGTCGTTGATATAGCTACCAGACAAGGTTATTTATCCACTGAGAAGGTAAGCCTTGAATACAACAAGAAAGCTACTTTCATTGATATCTCACAACCTCTGTATGCACAGTTCCAAAAGTACCAGCAGAAGCTAGAGGACTATTCGACATTTCATTGGCCACTCATTGATCCGCCTAAAGATTGGATCTATCAACCAGGTTTATCGAAGCTGAATCACACCGGTGGTTACCACAGTGAATGGATTAGGAAATGTGGTCTACCTCTTTGCAGGAACAACTACGACAGTGTCTTCAGTGAAGATGCAATCAAGCTGCTCAACGTCCAACAAAGGACTGCATGGGTGATAAATCGAGACGTTTATAAAGTCATTTCCAAATGCCAAGACAGAGGGATACCAAAGATTGGCAAGCTAGCGTCACACATTCGTGATCCTCGGTTAGATAACAAGGAACCTCCTCCAAAGATTCTCAATCTTCCAAAAGACCATCCAGATAGAAAGGCTTGGCGTAAAGAAAGAGCAGCTCTCTATGCAAGGAACACGTATTTAGAAAAGAGAGCAATCCGATCAGTTCAATCCGTAGCTCATGCAAAAGAATTCCTTAGTTATGAACGCATCTACTTCAGTTGGTCTTGTGACTATCGAGGTCGGATGTATTCCCAGCAAAAACTTCTACAACCACAAGCGGCTGATTTCGAGAAGGCAATGCTGTCTTTTGCGGATGGATGCGAGCTGACTGAGAGGGGCAAACACTGGTCTGCTCAAGCTATTGGAACTGCTTACTTAGGTGGCAGAGGTACTTATCAAGAAAGATTGGATTGGACCTACAACAACCAAGACCTAATAACTGAAGTAGCGACTAAACCAATGAATACCCTGCCTGAATGGGAAGTAGCTGATGAACCCTGGACATTTCTTCAACTATCAATTGAATGGCACAAGGTTGTGATTGCTAAGACCAAGGAACATTGGAATGCACCCATTGGTGTTGATGCGACAGCCTCTGGAATGCAGTTGCTAAGTGCAATGCGGCGAGATCCAATAGGTATGGAATGGACCAATCTGCTGCCTCCGGAAACCCCTCATTCACCTCCTAAAGACGCTTACTTAGAGGTTCTCCGATTAGCTCGCAAGGAGAGTTACAGCAACCCTGAAACCCAGCATCTAACCGAGTATCTCGAGGACAGACGACTAGGGAAAACAATCCTCATGAAGACAGTTTATGGAGCTTCCCAGAGTACAAACAGAGAAGACGTGAAAGAAGTTTTTATTGAACTTGGTCTCTTTGAAAACCCCATTACCTACAAAGAGATAGGCGTAATAACCACGATCCTTCTTCGAGCTTGCAAACAAGTCTTCCCCATGGCTTACGAAGCCTTGAAGTGGTTCAATTCGCTTGGCACAGAAGCCTGGAGAAACAAAGCTACTTCGTTGAATTGGACCACACCTACTAACGACAAGATTGATCTCATCAGATATAAACAATCAAAAGTTCTGATACGTTCGCACTTATTAGGGAGTATGTACCTTCAAACTGGTGACACGCCAGAAGCTGATATCACAAAGTCTAAAAGGGCTTTGATACCAGGTTTTATTCACTCCTGGGATGCATGCTTAATGAAGGCTGCATTCAAAGACTGGTCTGCCCCAATAGCACTTAACCATGATTGTTTCTTTGTTCTACCTAATGATATAGACAAAGCATTAGAGCGTATCAAGAAAGGATTCGTACATGTATGTAGTGGTAATCCACTATCATCACTAGCTAATGAAGTTGGAGTTCCTGATAAACAACTACCCCGGTTAAGGCAAGGGGATGCTGATTTAACTGAAGTCTTGGGTTCTATCTACATGTTCAACTGAAACTTCTTATTACTATAGAGAAGAGCGTGCAAGGAAATACGCTCCTCCTGGTTGGAACCCAGGTAAAAGAAATTGGAGACTGTGACATCAATACGATTAACTCGTCTTCAGGTTGATAGAAGCTCTAGGAACTAAACCCTCATGGCAGTTTAGGTAGATCCATAATTTCTATACTGTTTGGACAGAATTTGAACGCTGGCCAATACAACCTCTCCAAGATGAATATTTTCATTAGGGATGTTTAAAACAGTTCACTTACATGGCGAAGCCTCCGTTGGAGGTGAACATACTGTTTACATCCAGATGAATATATCTATAGCTATTTGATTAATAGCCACACTCATAATATCTAACCGTTAGCCAGGACAAGTTACTAGCTTCGGTTGGATATGAGTTCCGTAACGTTACGGATCTGAATTAACAAAAAAGAATATGTCCTTATTACAAATCTATGAATCAGACTTTGCTGAACATAGTGTTGAATTCTCATCTTTACTAATAGACCTAAAAGAACACTGTGAGAACTACACCAAAGCAAAACAAACTGCACAAAAAGAACGGATGCTAATTATTGGAAAAGTAGATGAATTTAAGAGCACTTTTCCTCAACGCTCTAAGGAGCACAGAGCCCTCTATAAAGCGATGGAAGATGAGGGCTGGAGTGATGACGTCATTTACAACAACCGCCTCGCCTACAAGGCTTACAAAGGCCTCCTAGAGCTGCATGAGAGTCATCAGGCCAAGCATTTCCTTAGCAAAGCCACAGTCAGTCATTTGATGTTGATGGAACAGGGGATCTGCTTCTATGAACTAAAGAAGTACTTGAAGAGGTATAAGAAACTACCTCCCATCTCTGCACTACGTGGTCGCCTAGGAGGGTTCTTTGACGAGACCTTTCAACCTATAAGCAGATTCAGAACTGATTGGTCTAGGAAGCTAGAAAGCAGTCCTAGCAATCGAGTTGAACAGGTTCATCAAGTTGAAGTCGTTGAACATCCAATCACTACATCCGAAGAAGTAATTGAAAAGACACAGGCTGATTTAAGAGCTGATTTTGTGTCTTTGATAGATCGCTTAAACCTTGACGAGGCTTATCTAGACCCAGACTTCAAGAAAGAACTCCAAGCAAGAGAGCACCAAATAGAGATGCTTGCAGATTGGTCTAAACCAGCCTTAAAGGGTCATGTCGGAAGACATCTATACGTCTAAACATTTCCACTCCACCTGCCCAAACTATTTAATGCAACACACGAAAGAACTCACAAGAGACAACGTTCCACATACCAAAAAGATCAAGTTTTGGTCTCCTGGTCAGATGCATACAGCAGCCTTTGAACGATGGTCAGAGTTCAGTTCTACCAATCAACAGGAGAACGCCAAAGCCATCGCTACTGAATGGGTCATAACCCCACTAAACACCTCAAAATCATTAAATACAAAAAGCACCAAACACTAATCACACCAATAGATCTAACAGAAATGCATACAAAGAAGACTTCGCCTCAGCGCGAGCAATCAAAACTACCTTTCAATCCCCAAGACATATCCGATAGAGAGATAAGAATGATTCAAGCCAACAATGCCGGTATGTCCCTCAGGGAATACGAAAGAACTCTCAGGCACATCGGGGTTGATTATTCATCCCATTAGGAAGACAGCCAATGGCTGGATCATCTTTGGAGCACTTCTTTATTAGAAAGATATATTGCACCTTCCTTTTGCTCTCTTAATGGAGATCATTCTGCAATTATTTTTTAAATTAAATATTAGATGAAATACATGCTTCAATCTGTTTTTCGAGTGTTCCCTGGTCAATATCTTTCCCAATTAAAACAACCTTGTTTTTTCGTTCACGGTTTCTATCGCTATCTTCAAGTGTGAACCTTTTCCCAGACAGATGAAATACATGAGTTATTTCACTCTCTTCAAAAAAAAGTATTCCTTTTGCTCTATATACACTTGATGGCAATTGATTATCTAAGAAATATTGAAACTTTCTCAATGAAAAGGGCTGATTAC
>QCJK01000038.1 GCA_003216075.1 Prochlorococcus sp. AG-409-B05 | reverse complement strand
TACTGTCTTAAGTAGTCTGATATGTAAGCATACAGAAATAGCTTGTTGCATAAGATTGGCTCAATTAAATCAAGATTTTGTTATTAATAATGCTCTTCTTTATAGCTTTATTGACTTTCACAATACTTTTCCATGAATAAATTACATATATACATTAAATTGCCAAGTCATGAGTTCTGAAGAAATTCAATTACTCAGTCAATCAATTGTTTTCCTCCCATTGTTGCGATTCAGGAAATTGGCAGGTTATCAACGTCTTTAATCCAAGACTTTTTGTAATATAGACAATCCCTTTTGTTTTCTTTAGAAATTTAAAGGCTCACATAAATAATCAATTCTCTTTCAAGTCTCCAAGAGAAGTAGTATATTACCAGCAAAGCAGAGACGATTTACACTGCACCAAAGTCTTGTGTCAATGGGACAAAGCCTCTGAGATTCCTTGGCTCTCATTTTCTTGTGACTTGGATATTCCCAATGGTAATAACAGGGCTAGTAATGGAATTTTTACTTGTTAGTCCTCTAAGGGAAATAAGCCAACTAAAATGATAGATAATTAAGTAAGGAGTAGTTCAATCCTTGAAGCACAATCAAGACTAAATTCACTATTACAATCTAGTCATGACAATTAGTTTAACTCTAGGTTGCATACTATTTCAAGTCTAATGTGAATAGGGTTGGAAGATTTAAAAGCCTTATGTCTTGAAAGACTTTTTCATTTTGATAGCTAGAGTTTATAATCTTCTTTTTAATTTGACTAGTAAGAAATATTGATTATTTTGAGATAAACGGGAACCAGGTCTTCAAATGAAATGACAAGAATATTTCCTTATGAATTCAAATCAGGTCTTTGCGTTGAAGCCGCTTTCACTCATGAGTCCATAATCTCAGCCTTCGACCCATAAATCACCTAAAGGTCTGGTTGATGAATATTTAAGGCTATATTAATAGGAATCTAGCAATCATAGGCCTTGGTTAAGTCAACATTCAAATCTAATCCAGCAGCTTTGACCAGATTTTTTGCTGGAACAACCATCTTATTGGCAGCGATAAATATCGTAATTCAATTTGCAATATATAGGCTTAAATTAAAAAAAGAATGGTTTTTGTTATTCAATATGGATAAAGAAATAAATATACCGACATTATTCTCATGTTGTCTTCTTCTGGTTTGTGCATTTTTGATTTCTCTTGTTATGAAAAAAGCTAAAAAGCAAAACCATCTGATTCACAACAAGTGGAATGTTTTAAAATGGGTTTTTGTTTTCCTTGCACTTGACGAAGGGCTGCAAATTCACGAATTATTAATAATCCCAAGCATAAAAGATATGCTGCCAGCAATATTCACGGTGGTATGGGTAATTCCTTACGGAGCTCTTAGCATATTCGCAATATTTTACTTTTTTCCTATGGTAAATAGATTGCCCAAAAAAATAAAATATTTAATTTTATTAGCAGGGGTCATCTACGTCTCGGGAGCATTAGGCCTTGAAATAATCGGAAGCTTCTTAGTTAAAACTGAAGGAATAAGACTTCACAGTGTATCTTATGGGCTCATAACTACATTAGAAGAAACATTGGAAATGACTGGGTTAATAGTCTTCATACATGCCTTATCAACCTATATATTTGTATTCCAAGGAGAAAAGCTGAAGATCAATTTTCGTCTATCAAGTTCTCAGAATTAATTAAAAACTAATAATTATAAGAAAGGGGAAAAGTAAAAGTTTTACAATTTTTCAAGGGCTATTTCGCCTTTACAAAAAGCGTAATAAAGTGTTTCAAGTGATTTCGTCTCGATAAAAATAAGGCTAAAAGGCCTTTAAACAGATAGAAATTATCAGGTATTTCAAACTCATGACGATGATCACTAGATACCTCAAATCTCAATAGAGCTGACAATCTAAAACTTCAAAAGAGCTTAATCAATTGAATTTGAGCCTAAAACAAGTGTTCCTCTAGATAGAACAAAACCTTTTTGCAATGCCATACATCAACTTAAAATCTTAAAAGAATCCATTTCCTGAAGACGCAAAACCAACTATTCTGTAAATGCTTGCTAGGGGAAAAGATATTCAAAAGTCAACAGTTATTCCCAATCAGATAAAGATTTGGCTGTAGAGGCTGAAAGGATAGAGGTCAGTGATTCAAGAAAGAGGCATAAGCATAGGCAACCAACAATTACCCATTTGATCGCCTAATCAGCTTTTGACTGTGCATGTCTTTTATCTCATCATTGGATCTAGTCATGGTCAATACTCCACTGACTAATAATTCAAAAGTAAGCCTCAAAACAATCTGAATTGCCCTTCACTCAAAACATGAGAACCCAAAACAGCCTGCCCAACATGGTTCTAATGACTTGAAGAGGGCTTTAAGAAGTTGAGACGGCTGAAATTACCTCATGTCAATAAGCTCTTAAAGTCGCTTTAAGTGCGAAGAAGCAGCAGCAAGTAAATATCAACTGTTACCTTAAGGGTTAATCATCAAGAGAGTTACTTTGGTTACTGACAAGGCCCTGCTCAAAGAAGTCACAAAAGAGCTTTGGCAATCAGTTAAAAAACTGCGCCCTGAGCTTGGTAAAGATCCTCGTCTTCAGCTTGTATTGAAAGCTCTCATCACCATTGGAGACCTCCCTAATCCCATTGAAGCAGCAATGGTCGTAGGAGTTTGCTTAGAGATGGAAATGCAAGAAGATGAGCAATCATCTCCTAAGGAAGAGGAAAAAAAAGCCTCTAACCCTGAGAACTCAAAAGGTGAGGACTTACCAGAAGGAAGAAGAATCGTTCGTAGGCGATCGGCTGCTAGCTGAAGGAACCCCTAATACCCAGTAAGACCTTGGGAGTCAAATCAATTGTTCGACTGCTTGATCAATGTCTTACGATCCAATCACAATCCTTGAACAAAGCAAAACTATTTATCTGATTTTAGAGTTATGCACAAAACCTTCTTTTCAAAAGAAAACAATGTCATTGCCATCTAAAAGAGAAAGTGAGACTCATTCCATAGGTAGGCCTTTTAAGAAGTCCTTCTATTAGTCTCTCAATAGATTAATTTGAAAAAATACGCTTATCTCAAGGAGCTATTTGAGCATGATCATTAAAAATAAATATCTTTATCATCTAAACCAATAGCATTCAGCTAATAATACTTCTTATTTAAAATTTTAAAAGTGAAGTGCACAATAATTTCATGGGATTCACCCCATTTAATCCTCTTGTATATTACAGCAAGTTACTAACTTGTTTTTTTGACTTCAATTAATTCTTCTGCAATAAAGAATAATCTTTTGATTTGACTTTTATATTTGTAAGCGAACTCGCTTCTGATTACAAAACCATCTCTCGCCTAAATCCTTGGATAAGAATTACGATGGATTTTTCGCAAAATTGTACCAACCTCCTTAGTGCCATCAGATCAAATGCTCTCACAGCAAAATTAGATTGAATCAACTGTCTAGAATACCAAGAAATTTCTAAGTCAAACAACTAAGTACCTAAAAAACCAGCTTTTTCTCTTGGACTTCTTTAATCTGCTAATACAGACACTCTGAAAAAGTGGCGTCAGCAATCCCCCCCCAAAGCCACGTGCCCGGACCAAATACAAAGGTTATCCACCACGGTGAAAACTTTGCTCCTGATTCAGGATGTGTAATGCCACCGCTTTTTCAAACCTCAACATTTGTCCACGGAAATCAAGCTGGTTTTGATTACACTCGATCAGGTAATCCAAATTTTCGAATACTTGAGTCAGTATTAGCTTCCTTAGAAGGATGTAAATACTCAACAGTTTTTGGCTCTGGGGTTAGTGCGATTACGGCAGTAGTGTCTTCTCTCAAAGCAGGTGATCTTGTCCTATGTGAAGAGAATTTATACGGGTGCACAGTGCGGCTATTTGAACAAGTCTTCAGCAGATTTGGCATCAAAACTACCTGGGTTGATTTCACCAATATGAATTCACTGGCTGATATCCAAGAAAAAAAACCTGCAATGATTTGGCTCGAAAGCCCAACTAATCCACTTTTGAAAATTATTGACATCAAAAAAATATGTGATGTTGCCAATGAGCAACAAATACCAGTTGTAGTAGACAACACCTTTGCTACAGCGCTAATTCAACGTCCGTTAGAACTTGGCGCAACACTCTCTCTCACCAGTACAACCAAGTACATCAATGGGCATTCAGATGCCCTGGGTGGTTCCTTATGCACTAACGATCCCGAGTGGAATAGCAAAATGCTCTTCGCTCAAAAATCTCTTGGTTTGCAACCTTCTCCATTTGATTGTTGGCTTATCACCAGAGGGATCAAAACTCTTCCTCTTCGCTTAGAGCGTCAAATCTCAAGTGCATCGTATTTAGCGAATCAACTCACTGAGCATCCTGCAGTTAACTGGGTACGGTATCCCTTTCACCCAGATCACCCACAACAAAAAACGGCATTAAAACAAATGAAAACTGGTGGAGCAATAATAACTACAAACGTAAAAGGTGATCTAAGTAAAACTTATCAACTATGTAAAAGTCTTAAATATTTCACCATGGCAGAAAGTCTTGGTGGAGTCGAAAGCCTCGTCTGTCATCCCGGCTCAATGACTCATGCCTCTGTACCATTGGCAATCAAAAAGCGAATTGGTATAGATGATTCGTTGATTCGGTTTTCAGTAGGTTGCGAAGATCTATCTGATTTGACTGAAGACTTAACCAATGCCTTGAATCAAGTGCTGTGAGCACAAGAAATCTACTTATTAATCCTTGCTGGAGTGCGGAAGATCTAGGTCATGCTCTACCCGACAGACCACACGCGGTATCAGTTGCATTACCTCGTTGGCAAGATGTCATTGATTACGAAGAGAAAAAAGCAGTCTGTATCAATGCCTTAAGCACGATCTACCCTCGCTTTGGTCTTCACCCTTTGGTTTCCGAAATCTCTAGGAAAGCCTTAGGCAAGCATTATGGGGAAAAATACACAGCATGGCCTTACCCCAACACCGCAACGGCAGAAGAAGCGAGGAAGTACTGCCGCCGAAAAGCCAGCAAAGGACAAACAAACATCAAAGAAGTGTTAGGTCTCAAATGCTTGATTACCAATGAAATTGCAAGTCCAGCTGCCAAGGAGTTCTGGCAACACACAGGCCTTGGTGCCTCTTCTCGTGAAGCTGCAATTGCACTTGGGAAAGAAATAACTCCATCATCACAAGCAGGAGAATATGCAAGAGCAACTCTTCGTAAACGAATAGCAAAAATTTATTCCTGTCCTGAAGAATTCGTACAAGTTCATCCTTCAGGGATGGCTGCTCTGACGACAGCACTCAAAATAATCTCAGGCCTTCGTCCTAATAGGCCTGTCCTGCAATTAGGGTTCCCTTATGTAGATGTCCTCAAACTGCCTCAGGTTGTTTTCCAGGGGAGTGATCTCCTTCTGAGTACTGAGCTAGAAGATCTTTCTTCAGAATTAGATAAGCGAAAACCTGCAGCAATAATCTTAGAAGTACCCAGTAATCCAATGTTGCAATGCGTAGATCTAAAAACCATTTCTAAGTTGGCTCATGAGCGCAACATCCCTGTCATAGCAGATGACACGATAGGCTCAGCCTTAAACATTGATTTACTCCCATACACAGACCTAATCTTCACCTCTCTTACAAAAAGTTTTGCTGGCAGAGGAGATATTCTTGCAGGTTCATTAGTGATCAGTCCTCAATCTTTTCTACAAGAAATATTCAAAAGAGAGCTGAATAAATCTGCTCTATCTAGCTTGTCTGATGCTGATGCAATAGAACTAGAGATTACGAGTCGTGACGTAACAAAGCGCATACAGAAACTAAATAAAGCATGTCTTTTTATTAGGAATAAATTAGAAAATCATCCTTGCATCGCTAGAGTTCTTCATCCGGCTAAATGTCCTAACTTCGAAGCTTTGAGGAGACCGGGAGCAGGATACGGCTGTCTGCTTTCATTCGAATTAAAAGAAGGGGTGTTACAAGCAAAAAAATTTTACGACGCATTAGAAGTTTGTAAAGGACCCAGCCTAGGCACTAACTTCACTTTAGTTTGTCCCTATGTACTACTGGCCCACTACAACGAACTTGACTGGGCAAAAAGTTGTGGTGTTCCTGAACATTTAATAAGAGTATCGGTAGGGCTTGAAAACCCAGAAGAACTCTGGAATCGCTTTCAAAAAGCTCTGGAAAAATCAAGGCAAAATTAAAATCAATAGTTATCACATCAAATCAGCATCATGCAAATAGACTAATTTCCAGCTAATGATTAGATCAAATCACTTTAAAGTATGACTCGGATTTACGAAGACAACAGCCTTGCAATAGGCAACACCCCACTTGTCAAGCTTCATTCAGTGACTAAAAACGCTAAAGCCAGGGTTTTAGCGAAGATTGAGGGGCGTAATCCTGCATATAGCGTGAAATGCAGGATTGGAGCAAACATGATTTGGGATGCCGAGAAGAAAGGTGTTCTTAGCAAAGCACAGACAATTATTGAACCAACCTCTGGAAACACTGGGATTGCTCTTGCTTTCACTGCCGCCGCTAAAGGCTACAAACTAATTCTCACCATGCCTGAATCGATGTCATTAGAACGTCGAAGAGTCATGGCAGTACTAGGTGCAGAGCTCATCCTTACAGAAGCAGCAAAAGGGATGCCAGGCGCAATTGCTAAAGCGAAAGAAAT
Organism: Prochlorococcus sp. AG-409-B05; assembly: GCA_003216075.1. Lineage (GTDB taxonomy): Bacteria > Cyanobacteriota > Cyanobacteriia > PCC-6307 > Cyanobiaceae > AG-409-B05. The sequence goes on along the minus strand of QCJK01000038.1, from coordinate 1,934 downwards.
TGCAGAAAGTGATCCAAAGAAATATTTCATGCCAGGTCAATTTGAGAATCCTGCCAATCCAGAGATTCACTTCAAAACAACAGGTCCAGAGATATGGAATGACAGCAATGGAGAGATTGATATACTTGTTGCTGGTGTTGGCACAGGCGGAACAATTACAGGGGTCTCTCGTTATATCAAGCAAGAGCAAAAAAAATCGATCATGTCAGTAGCGGTAGAACCAACTCATAGCCCAGTAATTAGCCAGACCATCAATGGGGAAGAAATAAAACCTGGACCTCACAAAATTCAAGGAATTGGTGCAGGCTTTATTCCTAAAAACCTAGATCTTTCAATTGTAGACAGAGTAGAGCAAGTTACTAACGATGAATCAGTAGCAATGGCCCTACGCCTATCACAAGAAGAAGGTATTTTGGGTGGAATATCCTGTGGAGCAGCTGTTGTTGCTGCGATCCGCTTAGCAGAGAAAGATGAATTCGCTGGAAAAACAATTGTCGTAATTCTGCCAGATATGGCAGAACGTTATCTATCTTCAATCATGTTTGAGAATGTGCCTAATGGAATAATTCAAGAGCCATCACTGAGCTGAAAACGTGCATCTGGGAGAACTGCCTTAGGGCTGATCCACATTGCATCACCATAAGAAAAAAACCGATATTGGCGCTCAATAGCTTCTGCGTAGAGTGCCAATAATCGCTCCCTACCAATTAACGCACTTACTAAAAGCAAAAGTGAGCTTTTAGGTAAGTGAAAGTTTGTAAGAAGAGCATCAACAACTCCAAACTTATATCCAGGTTTAATTACAAGATCCACATCCCCCTGAAAAGGCTTCAGACACTTTTCTCCTGCCAAGAAAGCACCTTCAAGAGCTCTCACACTTGTCGTGCCAACAGCAATGACTCTGCCTCCTCGTAATCGACATGCCTGAATCGCATCCACAACTTCTTCTGTGACTTCAACCCATTCACTATGAAGCTTCAAATCCTCCAAACTCTCTTGATCCAAGGGCCTAAAAGTTCCAATTCCTATATGTAAGGTAACTCGAACCAGTTCAACTCCTCGAGAGTTAAATATCTGCAAAAGTTCATCACTTAAATGAAGTCCAGCAGTAGGTGCAGCAACCGCACCTGGACGAAAAGCATAACGAGTTTGATATCTATCGGGCTCCACACTTTCTTGATTATCTATATAGGGCGGTAGAGGAACTTCCCCATAAACATCTAATAGGCCTTCTATCGTTTCTCTATCAACATATTGTTTTGGAAATTGTACTATTTTTCCTCCTTTGATTTCGTGATTACAAATAACTTTAAGTTGTATTGATGTCTGCTTATCTGCCTCTAAAAACAAAATATCGCCAGGCCTCAATCTTTTTGCAGGGCGAGCAAGACACAACCAATTACCCTCTCCACAGGGTTCAAGAAGAAGGAGTTCAGCATATCCACCGCCGGACCTAATCACACGAACTCTGGCCTTCACAACTCGTGTATCATTGACCACCAATAAATCTCCAGGCAACAACTCTTCTTGCAAGTCCCAAACCTTTAAATGCTTGCTTGCCAAATAATTTATGGAAGCATCTTCTACCATTAAAAGGCGTGCAGAATGCCGCGGTTCAACAGGCACTTGGGCTATAAGCTTTGGATTTAGCTCATAATCATATGAACTAAGTAATGAATCTCTAAAGTCCAAAACTCTTAGAATTAAAGAAATTTTTACTGGATATAAAAAATAAGCGCAACCATATGATTTCTCAAAATTCCTCTAATTCGCAAGACTCTCAGGACGAGTCTCAATCAAATCAGCTAAATCTCTCAAAAAAGCAGCCCCATCAGCCCCATAAATAACCCTGTGATCAGCAGTGAGATTGACTTGCATTTGACGCTTCACTGAAATTGATCCATCGATCCCAGCAACAACAGTTGGCTGAGAAG
>QCJK01000037.1 GCA_003216075.1 Prochlorococcus sp. AG-409-B05 | reverse complement strand
TGCCTTCATTGTGCCTCAGCATTACGCATTGTTTTCACAGCTAGCTGATGATTTCTGACAGTCTTGTGTGAGTTGTTTTAGCCAAAGTTGTAATTCAGTTAATGCGCCTATATCGAGTTTGTAGTAAACCCAGCGCCCACTTTGCCTATCAGTGATAAGGCCAGATTCTTTAAGGACCTTAAGGTGAAAGGAAATCTTGGATTGAGCAAGACCTATCTCTTGAATGAGATCGCAGACACATTTTTCTCCGCTAGACAAGGATTCAATGATTTGCAATCTCAGAGGATCCGCCAAAGCTTTAAGCAGGTCTCTCGCCTGTGATTGGGCTACGACTGAACCCATTAACGAAGCAGCCAAAGAAATATCGATTTCATTTTATAAGAATTTGAGAATTCGCTTTCATCAAGTGGATTTGATACATCAAAATAAGTTGATGAGTCGCTTCTTGAGGCTCTTCGGCTTTTCTGCAATTGTCTTGCATGCGAATTGGAATCAATGGATTTGGGCGCATAGGTCGTCTTGTTTTTCGTGCTTTATGGGGTCGACCAAATATTGAGTTAGTTCAGATTAATGATCCTGCTGGTGATGCAAAAGTTGCTGCGCATTTGCTTGAGTTTGATTCTGTTCATGGGCGTTGGACTCATTCGATTCGATCTGACCTGTCTCAAATACTGATTGATGAACATGTTTTGAGCTACGCCCAGGAAAGTGATTTCACCCTTTGCCCATGGAGAGATGCAGGGGTAGATATTGTCTTGGATTGCTCGGGTAAGAACAAAACTCCAGAAGCCCTTAGCCCGTATTTCGACAAACTCGGGCTAAGTAAGGTCATCGTTGCTTGTCCAGTAACAGGACAAGTTGCAGGAGAAGAAGCACTCAACATCGTCTATGGAATTAACCACAATCTGTATGACCCAAATATTCATCGTGTTGTCACAGCTGCTTCTTGCACAACTAACTGCTTGGCGCCAATCGTAAAAGTCGTCAATGAAAACTTTGGAATCATGCATGGAGCCATTACCACTCTTCATGACATCACCAATACACAGGTTCCAATTGACTCTTTTAAAAGCGACCTAAGGCGAGCACGCAGCAGTATTCAAAGCCTCATCCCCACTACAACTGGTTCGGCTAAAGCTATAGGAATGATTTTCCCCGAGCTGCAAGGCAAATTAAACGGACATGCTGTTCGTGTTCCACTCCTTAATGCTTCTCTCACGGATGCTGTCTTTGAATTAAATCGCAAAATCTCCGTAGAAGAAGCGAACCAAGCTTTTAAAAGTGCCTCCGAAGGAGATTTGAAAGACATTCTTGGCTATGAAGAAAGGCCCTTAGTCTCCATTGACTACGTCAATGATTCACGCAGTTCAATTGTTGATGCTTTGTCCACAATGGTTATAGATGGGAATCAATTAAAAGTTTTTGCCTGGTATGACAATGAATGGGGTTACAGCTGTCGTATGGCAGACATAACTTCTTATGTCGTGAATCTAGATAGCAAAGGTTAAAAGATAACCAAATGAAATTGTCGTCTCTGCAGCAATACGGGATCGTCACAGCCAACTATTGGGCGTTCACTCTTACTGATGGCGCTCTGCGTATGTTGGTGGTCTTTCATTTCCATCAGCTTGGATATACAGCTTTAGAAATTGCCTTTCTTTTTCTCTTTTATGAGTTCTTTGGCATCATTACCAATTTGTATGGCGGCTGGATTGGTGTTCGCTATGGCTTACGACTAACCCTATGGGCAGGAACTCTTCTGCAGATAGGTGCTTTACTGATGTTGGTTCCTGTTGCTGCCAGTTGGCCAAAGTTGTTAAGCGTTAGTTATGTCATGGTTGCGCAAGCAATCAGTGGCATCGCCAAAGACCTCAACAAAATGAGTGCAAAGAGTGCAATCAAAACAGTTGTTCCTGAAACGCCGGAAGAAGAACAGAAAGGTAAAAAGCAATTATTTAAATGGGTTGCGGTTCTAACAGGTTCCAAAAATGCTCTCAAGGGTGTGGGATTTTTTCTGGGTGGAGTTTTGCTGATTGGTTTTGGTTTCAATAAGGCCGTTGAGCTAATGGCATTTGGCCTGGCTCTGTCTTTTGTTTTGACTCTGGTCTTGCCTGGTGATATGGGGCGTATGAAGGAGAAGCCGATGTTTAAAGATCTATTTTCAAAATCCAAAGGGATCAACGCACTTTCTATGGCACGTTTTTTTCTCTTTGGAGCTAGAGATGTGTGGTTTGTCGTTGCATTACCTGTTTTTCTAGAGACATCTCTTAACTGGAACTTTTCAGAGATTGGAGCTTTTCTAGGACTATGGGTGATTGGTTACGGCTTTGTGCAGGCGTTAGCGCCTACTTTAAGGAATGTCTGGGGCAAAAAATCCAGCCCAGGAGTTTCTACAATTAAGTTTTGGAGTGCTGTTCTTACTGCAATTCCTGGACTTATCGCTATTGCGTTGTGGAGGCAGAGTGATCCAGGCATTGCTATTACCGCTGGCTTAATTGCTTTTGGAGTGGTTTTTGCAATGAACTCATCTATCCATTCCTACATGGTGTTGGCTTATACCGATGCAGATAGCGTGAGCCTGAATGTTGGTTTCTATTACATGGCGAATGCAGCCGGCAGGCTTCTAGGAACATTGCTTTCAGGAGCTTTATTTATGCTTGGAGAGAATGCAACTATAGGGATGCAACTTTGTTTATGGTGTTCCAGTATACTAGTGCTCTTCTCATGGTTAAGTAGCTTACGTCTACCATCATTAATTAACTCTGTATCGCTTAAAGGAAGTTCGCTATAAGTCCATAATTAAATGATTTCAAATCTTTATATAGCCAATAAAAAGAGGGGTTAAAAAATACCCCTCTTAAAAATTTTGGAGTTGATCAAAGCTCCTATTAAATTGACCCTAAAACTCAGTTTCCAATCCTATTTACGGCAGCGCGTGCCTTATTAAGGATGTCACCCTTCAGAGGAACAAAGCCAAGTGAAGGGGCTTTGTTTTGAGCCTTATCGCTTAATAGGTAGTTTAAAGCTTCTTTAATGGCGTCCGTCTTAGAGCCATTACCTGTCTCATAGGCTAAGACCCAGGTCAACGTAGCAATTGGATAAGCACCTTTTGCAGTTGGATTGGGATTTTGACCAGCCAAGTTTTGGTCTAGTCGAATGCCGTTGAGTGCGGTAGCACCTGTAGCTGTGGTTGGCTTCAAATACTCGCCAGACAAGTTTTGAAGAGCAGCAGCCTTGACTACACCTTTGATATATGACTGGTTGACATAGCCAATGGCACCAGGTGTGTTGCGGATATAACCCGCCACACCAGCATTCCCTTTTCCGCCAATTCCAGCAGGCCATTTAACCGATTTTCCAGTACCTAGAGACCATTCACTGGAGTCATTTGAGAAAGCTTGCATTGAATTGGTGAAGGCTTTGGTAGTACCTGAACCATCAGAACGATGGACCCAAGTGAGTTTTTCAGCGGGACAACCCAGTTCACTCCAGTCTTTGATGTTGCCCATTGCGATCCTGACTGCTTGCTTCTGAGTCAACTTGAGATCACAATCTGGCTTGTTGTAGCCAAAGGCGATGGTGCCTCCCACCATAGGAATTTGAACTAGGCCACGAGTGACTTTGGCGATGTCTTTCGCTTTCATTGGATCATCCGAGGCACCAAAATCCACGGTTTCATCAATAAAAGCTTTGCGTCCAGAGCCCGAACCAACTGCTTGATAATTAACCTTTGGCCCGCCAGATTTAGCTAGATCAGAAAACCAGCGTGTGTAAACCTTTGCGGGGAAGGTTGCACCTGCACCACTTAGGCGAACACTGGAGGTTGAATCAGAAGGCCCACAAGCAATTAGTCCTGTGCTAGCGGCAAGGACAGAAGAGAAAATGAAAGCCTTCTTTGCAAAGGACATTGATCTAGAAGCGCTGACCTCCTTACTCTAATCAAATAATGTTGATTTAATCAAGTTTTATTGATGTAACCTCGGCCTTAGGTAAATAAGGAAGGTTTTTATGCGAAACCCTTCCTTTTGGGATTTGTTTTGCTGCCGGCGGTAAGGAAGTGCGTTTTATCACTGCCAACGTCATAGAGGGTGTAATTCAAACCAGCTCCAATGCCAATCACGCTTCGCTTGGGAACTTCCTGTTGTTGTTCACGTTTACCGTTCAGATCCTTTACTTGTGAATTAATTCCTCCTCCAGTCAGTTCAAGATGAAATTGTTTAGTACTGCGCGCTGTGAACAGTCTGTTCACATTGAGACGGGTGAGTCGATCAAGGAGGATCAGTGGAGACGTTTCAGATGTGAGGTTGTCACCCACGTCTGAAGAGCTTCCATGGATGAGTGCACAGTCAAGTTCAATGAAGCCAAATTGCAGTGATGCCAGCCAGTTCAGGTTAGAAGGATTAACAGTGTTTAGCAGTGCATTGACTGCGTCTTCTCCTTGGCTGAGCCGCAGAGCATCAGCTTTGCGTTCACCACGAAACCCACGCTCTGCAAGAAGTTGCTCTTCCCACCAGCCATAGATGCAATCTGGTTTTAAATCGCCGCGATGAGGATTTTTTAGTCGATCCAACAATGCGTCACAGTTGCGTTCGGGTCCGACTAGGTCTCCAAGGACAAATAAGGATGTAACTCCACGAGTCTTCTTTAGATCCCGTTGAATTAGGTCATAGGCCTCGAGATCTCCGAGTAGACCACTTACTAGTGCCCATCTTTCAATCATCGTTCACACACATGACTTGCATCTTCGGCCTGTTCGGCGAATTCAAAACCATGACTCAGTCGCCATGCGAAGACTTTCGGTAGCCCCGCTTCGACAATCGCTTGACAGGTTCGACCAACGTCATAGGGCACCTCTTTTATCTCAACTTCATCAGTTGCATCGTTGTGAATTACATAGGTGGCATTGGTACTTCCATGACGTGGCTCGCCCACTGATCCAGCATTGACGATTTTGCGCATAGGTAGGGTCAGTTCTTCACCCTGATCGCATTCATGGTCAGCATTTTGTAAACGCACACGAATAGATCCATCTCTCAACTCACGAACATAAGGCTGGTGGGTATGCCCGCAAAACAGAATATCGGCCCCCGCTGTTTCTACTCGCTCGAGAGCCGCAAATGCATCCATGTCTGGCAGAAGATACTCATGCTGACTGTTGGGACTGCCATGCACGAAGAGAAGTCGATCACGACGTAATGAGGTTGGAAGGCTGGCTAAAAAACTTTTGTTTTCGTCCGTTAGCTGATCATCTGTCCATTGGTGAGCTAGGTGCCCACGCCTTTCTGCTAGCTGAGAAGGGTAGCTGCACTCGCAGGCATTAAGACCATCGATGATATCTTCATCCCAGCAGCCCTGGCAGGTTGCGATGCCACGCTTTCGTATCAGCTCAACTACTTCGTTGGGCTGGGGGCCATAGCCCACTAGATCACCAAGACAGGTAATGGTGTCAATCCCTTGCCTATCAATGTCATTCAAGACAGCTTTCGCTGCAGGGAGATTGGCGTGTAGACAGGAGATAATTGCGTGATTCATGGCGATTAAGTTGAGGGAATAGCTTCTTTTTGTCGATCTCTAAGAGGCATTTGATGCATCTCAAGTACGGCATCGTTTAGCAGGCAGAGGTCGATCGTTGATTGAATACGTAAGCCATCAAGATGTTTTCCTTGCACGACAAGCTCAGACAAGCTGGCAGGCCTGCCATTTGGAGCTGAAATTTCTTCAAGTGGAAGGAACTGTGAGCTTTCTTGACTCACGATCCAGTTGAAGAACATAGAGCGCCCATCTGGCAAGTTCATCAAGGCCTTAGCTCGATAGACGTCGCCATAGGCTCCATTCACTAGCTCGAACCACAAGGTATTCAGACTGGGTGGATCCCAGACGCTGGCATTAAGACTGAGGCTGAAAGATTCAAGTTTGTTGAATTCCAATGTGTCTTTGTTTGGTAATTCAGGATCCCGACCAAAGTGGAGATGCCTGTCAGGATGAAGTTGCAAGGCTTCAAGCTGATTTTTGACGCGAGGATCCATACCCGTTAGGCCTGCATGCTGAGGAGCCTGGAACTGGGGAAGCTCAATCAATGTGAGCAGGTCGCCTTGTTGCGATCTGGAGGCATGATGGGAATCCGATAGATCTATTAGTTCAGGGAATTGATCCTTGAGAAATGCCTTATCGATTCCTGAGTCAGATACCTGCTCTAGCTCGTTAGAGGGATAGCCATCTAGTCGCAAATATCCGCATTTGCCTTGATGGCTTCGCATTGTTTTGAGTATCCAGCTGGTTTTGCCGCAGCCTGGCGAACCCGAGATCAGCCATGTCTGGCTCATTCTTTGAACAATGGCAATCGCCCTAGGAAAATATCAGAATATGAGAGTGATAACCGTTTTCATTGTGGAACCCTGATTTTCTCTTCTTTCATTCCTTTAATTTCTCTAGTTGGAACAAAGTTGGAACAAAAATATGCTGTTCTCAAAGAACCGTTGGTATAACTGGTTTTTCACTTTTCATTAGCCAATATGATATGTCAGTCATAGTAAGGGATTTGCGGGAATTGCAGAGTGTGTATTTAGTTGGTATTTGGTGTGTATGGAACCAGTTTAAGTGTGAGGGCGCATAAAAGGCATGATTGGTCTACAGAGCACGCTAGGTTCTTCTTTAGAAAGGAATAAAGGCATTTAAATGACGAAGGCTTTTAGATACATTGCGATAGCTTTATTTCTTTTGCTTATTCAATTATCGCCTAAACCTGCAATTGCGTGTGTGGAAGGTTTGTCGTGGGGTATGGATCTCTCAAATGTAGAGAAGCATCTTGGGACTTCTTTAAAACCTGTTCAGGAAGGATTGAATAGGGATCTTTTTGAAGTTACAGATTTTCAGATGAGTGGTTTACCTGTGAACAGTCTGCGTGTTCGTGTTGAAGAGGATTTTGGATTGAAACAGCTTGCTTATGAAATGGACTATGAAAATATGACTGAAGTATTGGCAGGGTTAAGACATCGTTTTGGTCCTCCAGTTGGTACAAGTGTGGATGTTGATGGCAGATCTCCTCAACAACAATGGATTTGGCACACAGGAGAAGATGTGATTACTGCAGTTAAGAGCGACCAAAGACCATTCTTGCTTTCTTACCGACCATCACTTCTCGACCCTTCTTTCCTTTGAAAAAGTGTGTATGGATTTTTCAAATTTCTTGATAATCCCTGTCCATCACTCAAATGCGGCTCTTTATTAACCAGTAGCAGATATTCTCAGTCATACCAAGGGGTTTGGGTAAAAATGGACGGTTTGAGTAAGCCTTCGATCTGGGTTTTGGTTTTTTCTATTGTCGCTCAAATCCACCAATTGCAAGAAGGGTATTGGCTTGGATACTTGTGGTAAATACTGGATTCATATCTAGTTGATTTGAGGTTTAGGGTTCTTCCTTGGCAAGAGCCCTAATCACATCACCTCTTGTAAGGATTCCTACTGGTCTTTGCTGGGCATCGATTACAAATAATCGTTGTGTTTCGCGTGCGTTAAGCATTGCGGCGGCTTTTGCCAGCGGCAATGTCTCTTTACAACTGTGGGTATCCCTACGCATAAGGTCTTTAACAGTGTTGCCAAGTACTTGATGCACTTGTTTGTCCCAGTTGAGGGGATTGCGCAAATAAATCACGCTGTCTAGCAGCAAAACATATGGACCAGCATCAATGCCACTTTCACGCACCATCAAATCTTGTTCAGTGATTTCCCCTATAAGTTGCTCTTGTTCGTTCACAACTGGAAGTCCACTGAAGTGGTTCTCGCTAAGCAATTGAACAGCTTCTTTTAAAGCTGTCGCAGGTAAAACTGTGATGACTGGGATTGACATGAAGTCCTTCACGATTGTCTGGGAGACCATGAATCAGTCCTTCATTTCGATAACTTCATAGTAAGGACGGTCTTCATAGTCAGCATCAGAGCAACTGATATCTCCGTAGATCTTCTCTAGTAAGTCATAGGCATCGTCGTAGTTGTCGAAATCCTGAGAGGTGATGTCGTCTTCTTCTCCATCGTGTCTCTTAATAAGGTATCTGATTCAGGATTTAATCCTTCCTCGTGTGTATTTGCCCAAAGAGCTTTTCTATACGAAGTTGAATCGCATACATCTGAGTTCGATTAAAGAAATATCGCTCACCTCTGTTGTTCTTGAAGATTGAAAGCAGCACATAAAGCTGTAAACCCAGGAAAATGAGTCCCACTAGAACCAGAGCCGTATAGGGGTCGCCAAGCACTGAATTTCTGATTTTCTGCGCACTCTCTTTCTAGCTGTTCTAGATAAATATTCCTTTTAATTGAAGTAAATAGGAGTTTGAGCTAGTTAGTGTAAAAAATAAGAGCTGGACTCAAAGGGGAACATCGAAATACGTCCTCCTTCTTCATGTCGAAAAATGTCCTTACGTCATCCCCTATTTCATCGAACGATTTTGGCTCTTCTTTTAGATATCCAAGAGTCAGGGTATGAACCCCCAACACTGGAAAATCGAAAAGCTTTCCAAGATGAATTAATCCAAGAACTTGAAGAAGGGATTCTGCCGATCATTGAAAAAAGTTGCTATCAAAACCCTGCACTGACAAGGAATGATCAAGAATCAAATTTTCCTAAGTGTTGAATGGCGGCTTTTTTGACTTTTTAGAAATCAATAAAAAGTGTGTATTTAGTTTGTATTTATTTTGGCGATTCCTCCCAATCCCTGTCCACCACTCAAGCGCCGCTTTTCATTGGCCAGTAGTTTATCTCAGTCATAGCAAGGGATTTGGGCGAATTGCAGGGTGTGGATTTGGTGTGAATTTTTTGAAAACGAGCAGTTCTTAAGCCTGCCTTCATTGTGCCTTGAAAAGCTTTTAAGCGAGTAAATCAGGCGTTGTGGTATTGGTTCTGTAGCTCCATTGAGC
>QCJK01000036.1 GCA_003216075.1 Prochlorococcus sp. AG-409-B05 | reverse complement strand
GGAACCTGATTTAACGGGTTGATTAAAGGTGATTTGCTTGGCTTGTAAAACGGTTCCACCCGTTGCATTATTGGCCTTGATGACACGATTAACTTTGACATTTTGTTCCCAGGTATTGGTTTCGATTGCCAGTAGTCGTTCGTCGTTTACATCTTGATTACGTGTTGTCAGAGCATTGGGTATTCCAAACCACTCATTAACCACATCTTTGGCTGTTGTTGAATTCTTGAAGCTATAACTATCCCAACTCACTGTTCGATCTATATCTCCCAAAATACGGACATCGCCGCTGTACTCACCATTATTCCCATGGGTGTTTTCAGCCCCAATCGCAACGATCGAACCATCACTAGAAAGACTGACAGAATTCCCAAAAGTACTAAATTCTTCTCCATTGAGATCAGCACCAACTTGCAAAATTGTTATTGATGTTTTGGAAGATACGAACATGTCCGCTAGTCGAACCATTTCCGTCATTTGAACGAGCACCAATGGCTACGACAGTGCCATCAGATGAAAGGCTTAGAGAACCTCCAGATTCATCACGTGAGGCTTCCCCATCAATATCTGAACCAATTTGTTGCCAAGCCATCCAGCAAAAATGACTTATATAAATTTAGTCGTGATATCCCTTTAACGATTTATCAATTAAAAACCCGTTTTCCCAAAGCACTAGGTCGCAGGTTCGAATCCTCTCGCCCCGACTGGCTTTTCGGCGATCTTGAATTAGGGCTGGGCCCTCTTTGGGCCTCCTGGACTTAAAGACCTCAGCGTTGGTTGGCTTTTGTGCCTTTTCGGAGACCTCAAGTTGGTCTTCATAATCGCTGAAAATTATTCAGTAAAGGAGGAGGATGTTCATAGAGAGATTGCCAATAAGAACGTTCCAAATCTCAAATGTCATGCCTGCAACCATTCCTTCTACTACTGCATTCCCTTCCAAGGTCAGTGATCTGGATCGTGCAGCTCTTGAGGCTGCCTATTTCGATATCAGGGGTAACTACAAGTCCTTGATGCTTAGTCGTGGCAGGTATCGCAGCATTTCAGTAAAGAACCGAGCAGCGATGGATGTTCTTGAGGAACGTCTTAGAACCATTGCAGAAAGAGAGGCTTCAGTAAGGGCTGAGGCTTATGAAATGCTCGAGATCGTCACTGATGTCATCGGTGAACTGGAAGATGCAGGGGATGATCTGGTTAGTGAATTTGAGGCATATCAAAAAGGAAAGAAGACCTATCAGGGAGGATCCTTCTTGAGACGTCTGATCAGAGCTGTCATTCAATTCATCAATCGCTGGACTAGCTCTAAAGATCAACTTCAAAAACTCATTGACAAGAAAGAATCCATGCAAAAAATAGTGAGTAACAAAAACCCAATCCAAAAGCAACTTGAGTTGAGCGATGGGTCGGATAACTGAAGCTCTACGCGCCAATCTGCGAGAAATTGTTGAATCTGATGCAAGAACTCTGAGGGAAATGGACTCGGAGTTGAAAGCTGCTCGTGAAATAGCCGGACCTCCTCAGCTCAAACAATCTGATTCAGTTAAAGCCCTTCTGGGAGCTGGCAGTTTTGAACATCAGACGGTCAAGACCCTCAGAGGATTGTGCAAAGAGAATGGAATCACTGGAGTCAGCAAGCTCAAGAAAGCCGGCTTGGCTTCTGTACTTAAGAAAAAAGGAGTGGAAGCACCGCCTAGATCTGTGGAGAGTTTCTCTAAGAAAGAGCTAGTAGCCCTTGTAAAACAGTTATTGGGAATATGAGTTGATTATTTACCTATGATTAATTTATGACTTATTTAGTCTTATACGTCTTCGGCATCGTTTCAATTTGGTGGATCTATCGAGTCGGTTGGTTGGTAGCCCTTAAAACAATTCTGGCTGTATTGATACCATCCATATTGATCATCCTTTTTAATGTGAAAGCTGGCCGATTACTTTTTAGAAACCCAGTGGTTGGAATTATTAGTGTTCTACCAACTGCTGTTTTTATCTATCGAGGTTCTCAGCCTCTTGTAAGTGGAATCAATAATTGGATAGATCGAAAAAACAATGACTTTGTTGATATGCAAGATGTAGTTGATGCAGAAGTGATTTCAAAAGAAGAGGCTTGATTAACTTGCTTTGAGAGCACTAAAAAAACCTTATGGAGTGAAATTCCTTGCTTGCTGTTTGCACGCTTCTAGAAATACCAGCAACTTCAAGGATTAGTTGCCTTAGCCCTGAGCACATCAAAAAGCTCACGGCCTACTACCAAGAGGAACTGGAGAAGGAATAGGTATTAAGGCGGATTGCGGTTTTGTAACGGTTGCTACAAAATCATTTCACTGACTCACGGAGGGATAAATGATCGACACTCCACCTGAGTATCAAATAGAAGCGAATTGACTTCTGGTCCCTGCTCCAACATTCTCATTTTATAAGTGGGCTGGTCGTAAATGCTTTCCTCAGCATTAATGACACTCTTATGCATCGTCTTAGGTGCCCTTAATTGAGTTTTATCAGCCTTACACCTAGATACTTGGCCCCAGGAGATCAAGAGCAAGAAGCTTCTAAAAATATGCGCATTGAACCGACCTCCTTGCTTGCAAAGGAAGGTCGGTTTTTGCTATTTAGTATGACAGCTAATACTATGCTCAATAGATTAAATACAGTCAAACCTTAAAACTTTGTTAATTCATATTTAGCCAGTAAAAATTACCTAATCACTGCATATTTTGTTACTAAATTTCTAAAATACAATTTTTTATGATAGGTTCTGCTTCACTCTGAAGGAGGTGCAAGTCATGCCCACAGGAAGATCTTATGACATGCAAGGTGTTGACATCGAACACGATGCTATTGATGAGTATTTTGAATGCATTACTGCCTGCTCTTTAGGTGATGATGGCATCCAATGTGTCACTCAATGTATAGAGGTTCATCTTAAAGAGGAGACAAAAAGATGATTACGACAAATCCCTTATTGATTAGCCCTAAAGGCGGTTCAATTACTTGTTTTATGGGTGATAATGGTCGGATATTTAGATCATGCTCAAGAACCCGTTGTGTGTACTCAAGAGACTTGCATTCTGCCAAGGCATACTTGGATGATTTGGAAGGTAAGAATAGTTTGATTACGGAAATTCCTGATAAGGTTTCTGCTCAAAGGAAAACCACATTGAAGTGGAGTAGTGATGGTGAACTTTCCGCAGTGGACATGACAAGAATTCTTGATCGACTCGCAAACCCACAATTGACCGAATGTGATTTGGCTTGTGATTTAAAGGACTCCTCTCTTGAAGATCAAGAATACATATCTTCTATGCCATTGCCTGCAAGTTCGTGGCTTCCATGAATAGATTATTGAGGGTAAGTACTATAGTAATAGCACCATAGACATTGTTGCTATTAACAATTAAAATTAAGTAGAGCCTAGATGGGCAATAAATATAAGGTTAATGCTCTGACTGGCTATAGGGGGGCTTTAGTCGCAAGCCTCTCGAAAACTTCCTCACGAGGTCAGTGATGAACTATCAAGAAGGACTAACGTTTTTTGAATCTATTCTCCCAATAGCTTTTGGCATTTCTCTTGGATGCTTGGCTTCTCTAGGTGCCCGGGAGTTTTGGCATGAATTTGCAGTTGCATACAAAGGAGGTTTCCAATGAAATTAACTACAACATTCGCCATCTTTGGGGATGCATTGAAAAACAAACCACTAGGTAACATCGTTTGTACGATCGATGATGTTGAAGTGCCTATCAAGGAATGTGGCCTCGAATTACAGGTAAATAAGCAAGAGCCAAATTTAGATTTATGGGATGAAGAATGCGAAGAGCATCCAACCAATTCTCATTGCAAAGTTTATGACGATTGAGTTTTCTTCCTTAAATCTCTCGGAAGTAATAACTTGCTAGCATTTTGCTGGTATGGGTTTTGATGATTCCTAGAGATCGACTGGTATCAAAGGCTTTTAACTTTTCATTGGCCAGCAGCTAGGTTACTGTTGTGCCATGGGAGCTCAGCGAAAATGGGTAATTTGAATCAACCTTCGAGATCAAAGCCTTTTGTTCTTCAATCAAAATCGGAAACAATTCATGGAGAATATTATTCGCAGATTATCAATATTATTTATAATTATTTTAATCTTTGTAACGGCATTTACACCTTACGCCAATGGGCCCGCTATCCGAGCAGATGGCTATGGATACTCAACATGGGCAAGAAAAATTACAAATTTTGATATTAATATTTGCAGTGATGATCACTTACATAGGCTTGGGGCAATCGCAATATCAAATGAAGAGAGAACAAAATGTGTAGTTAAATACTTCCCAGGGGTTGGAATATTCCAAGCTCCATTTTTTGCAATTTTTAATTCAAAAGAATCTCCTAAGAAATTCACTTCTGAACAGCACCTAATAGTACTAATAATTGGAGCTTCATTATTGTTTCTTTCTTCATTACTCATATACAAGACGGCATTAAATTTATCCATACCTCAAGAAATAAGCTTTATCTCTTTAATTGCATTTTTGTTTGGAGGTGGATTATTTCACTATGGTACTTATGAAGCATCTTATAGCCATATATATTCTGTATTTGGTTGTTCTTTGGGATTGTTCTTATTGAAAAAGATTAAAAATCGAGATGCAAGTAATCTTCATATTTTAACTCTATCCATTATTTCTGTATGGCTTAACCTGGTAAGGATAACAAATATTTTGATAACATTTACTATCTTTTTTATGAATTTAGATCTAGTGAATAATTCAAAAGGAAATAATTTAATTATCACTAAAAAAGACTTGAAACTTGTCGGGGCCTTTTTGATCTCATCCTCCATTAGCTTTATGTCTTTAGGTGTTTACAACTTTTTAGAAGTTGGTAAATTCACGCTAAATACTTATGGCACAGAAGGAAATGCAATATTTAATAAATTTGGAGATCACTTTTTTGATGTTTTACTCTCCTTTGATGGCGGATTATTACCATATTATCCGATTTTCTTATTGACTTTATTTTTGATCCTATTCACTAGAAAAAGTTTAATTGGATATTCTTTCATATTCTTAACTTTGACCTATTCATTGATTTATGGTTCATGGGGGCAATGGACTTTAGGAGGTGGATTAGGTCATAGGGGGTTTATAGATATAATTCCTTTTGGCGTAATATCTTTGGCTGAAAGTATCAATAAAATATCGAAACATAAAAGGAAGATTATTTATTTTTTTATAGGAATTTGTATTTACATCAATACCTCTATAATGTTTGATTATTGGAGTGGTGATTTTCCTTTTGATGCAGAGAAAGAATATTTTTTAAAATCAGTCTTTCGCGGTTTAATTCCATAAACGGAGAAAGCAATTAAAAAGTTGGTTGAATGGTTAGACAAAGATATACAGAAAACGGAAGTGTACAGCTACTTTGGTTTTGATTGACAGTCGACCTTTCAGGGGAGCAACTCAGGTCCATTTTTAATCCCTAACTACATATCCATTTTTCACCAGTTCGTCGACAACTCTTGCACCTCTTGCTTTCGTTCCTATCGGAACTGGATTGATCTGATCGAGTACAGCAGCAAAGCAAGTAATCCAAAAGCTGTCTTTGCAAACAAGCGCAGACTTACAGATGTGATCTGGAGCAACTTCAATACAACCCTGCGTCCTGGAGACTTTGATACTTGCGATTTGAGATTCCAGTTCTAAATCCAAAATCACTGCTTCTTGCTTGGTAATTGCTGTCCCTGCAGCATGACACTCAAGCAGCATTTGATAATTCATTTGTATGCGGCTTTAGCTGCATTTTTAATTGGCGGCCAGTTGACCATTTTTCGACAACGATTTGAACCTTGAAAACTAAATAGTTGACGGAGCATTATTTATTGATTAGATCATTCCATAGATGCCGCAGCAGAAACCCCGGGCCACATGGCAGCAAATTCGGCATCTGATACCACAGCTGTAACTTCAAACTGAATGCCGTACTCTTTGATCCAAGGTCCAAGATGAGCCCAAACCTTGCCAATATCAGTAGCCACGGCTATTGCTACACCACTGCCACTAATAGGTTCACAAACTCGATACTTCAATTCAAAGCCCTCGAATTTGTCTCCAGGCGCTCCAGAGTTGATGTAATCGGCGAAGCCTGGGCATGAAGACCACGCACCTTCAACTGTCGGAAACTCCCAAGCGATTAGATAGTGCTGCATTTTTAAAACAAGCTGCTCTCAGTTTGATAGCAAAACTTTCTTTTTTAGAAAATACTCATTGAAAACTCAATAGCTATCCATCCCCCGGCACCCAACGCTTAGCCAGCTGAGTAGTACTTAATCACGTCGTAAATCAGAAAAATTATGAAACCTCCCACAAGGATGTAAGGAAGAATCTGGTATCTGGCGAAGATATTTGGGGTATCAGCCTTCTTTTCTTCTTTCTTTGGCCGAGGTGGTAGGCCCTGTGCTTTCCTTCTTTTAGCTTCGCCCATAGATCTGAGATGATCTCATGATTCCATCATGACGGTTGCCAGCCAACGTTCAATAAAAAGAGACGAACTTGGGTTAATCACTATTGAGCCTTCGGATTACCCACGATGGGATCTCTAGGAAGGACCCATTTTGTTCTTAATTGGATCTATCAAATATGTTTGCAAGGTTGTATCTGCATCAGGAGAAGTCATCACCCAATAAATAAAAGCTCCTGCAGATAAAAGAGTGATTAATTTTGGCCAAAAATTTTCTGGATAATTTGGATCTGAAGTCAGTGTTTTTTTATCTTTCATTTATTTGCCCATTGCGCTGCTTTTCTTGGTGTCGAAAAAGAGTTTTATAGCCAATGGAAGAACTAACCAAAAGAGTGGAAGAGCTTGATAAGAAAGTCATGCATTTAGAAGCAATGCTGAGTTTCAAGCAAGAAATAGCAAATAAGTTCTGTACTCATAGTTATCCAATCCCTGGGATATCAAAAGGAAGCTTGTCTCCTACCGCTACTAAGACTTTCTGAACGGCTGGAATACGTAATAGGGCTAAAGGAAGAACAATGTTCAACACTATCCAAGCTCCTCCAATGATTGGAGCCCATTTGCCAAACTTTTTGAGAAAGCCTTTTTGTTCTTTTTCCTCTGCCATTGATTTCAAAAGTGTCAGACCATTGATCCTTTCTAGCTGTGTTTGATGCTTTTAGCTCTATGGGATACGGCCATATACCCAGGGGGGCGGGTTGGTGTTCCTGTTCTCAATGAAGAAGCCCTCGGAAATCTGAGAAAAGCACAATCAAGCCTTCGGACGACCCACGGAGAAAATTCCAGGAAGGATCAAAGCCTTGAAAAGGTCTGGTCAATATTGGCTGACCTTTTTAGTTGGTTAGACCTGAGGAGAAAAAGAACCAGATAAAAACCGCAGCATTCAGAACAACAATCAACGAGATCGCAATAATTTTGAAAGTGTTCCCAACTTCCTCGGTCTCGGGATTTAATTTGACTCTTGACATAATGATTGGGATCCAATCTCCTTGAAAAATGGACTTTTCTGGACCTGATGCGATTGATAAAGCTATTGAGGCCGGACTTGATCTTGATGGAAGTCCAATTCCTGTTGAGATGCTCAATCTTTACCGAGAAGTTATGGATAAAGAAGGAGCAAGAAAAAGGAGTGGGGTTAAAAAATCAATGCGGAATCGAATTGTACGCACTGGAGCAAAGCACTTCGATCAAAATACGCTTACTAAGCGGCTTATAGATGCTGGTTGGGAAGGCTTAAAACCAAAGGAAATTGAATTCTTCTTTGATTGATTTACGCATTGATGATGTGATTACGGCTGCTTGCGAGTTGGTCGATCAGCAAGACGCAGTAATAAAAACCCTCAAACAACAATAACAAGTTCTTTTCAATTTACTAGGAGGTCTAACCATTATTTCTCTGATTTTTGAAACTGCTTTTGCCAAAAGCGAATAACAGAATCTGGAATTGCACTCTTCGTTATTAGTTTTTTCTAATGTCTTATCGTCATAAACTTCTTCAATAACCCTTCTTGCTGCGTTGTTGTGTGGGAATTACATGCTTAATGATGGAAGAGCCAATGCAGAATCAGAGTTGCGATAACTCCTACTGCAAAACCAAAGACCCAACTAAGATTGACCATTCCATAGTTACTAAGTCCAAAGCGTTTCTGTACTGCTTGTACAGCTTTCTTATCTAGCTCGATTAAGTTCATTTCATTATTCTTGGATTCTCAACCAAGATGTTCTTATAAACCCAATAGCAAGTGTATCCAGTAATAACGAAGGGGAGCAAGAAACCTACAAACTGAAAGACAACGTATAGAGCAACTGAGGCAATACCTATTTGTTTAATAAGCAGCCGGTTGTCATCAGTTAGTTCTTGCCAATAGCTCGTGATCTTTTCAACCATGTTGTTTAAGAGGCGAGTGGTTCGTCGTCATGAAATGAATCCTAGGATTCCTGAATTGTCTTTAGTTGGAGGCGTAGAAGTTGATGGAATCCTCAGTCCTTAGGGGTAAATCATTGGTTAATCCTTAACATCTCTAATGCTGACATGGTTGGCAAGGGCTAGAAAGGGAATATGAACCATCTCACTGCCACCTACATCGATTTGCTGACTTTTCAAGACCCTTTGATAGCAAAGCAAAGTCCCTACTAGGGCACTAAGTAAAGTGAATAAGAGCTTTTATCTCTATTCATAAATCCATCGCCACCCTGACATCACGATTGCCTGAGGATTTGGAGAGCCCTAAAGATTCCCCATGGCTGCCCCGCCGTTGTCGGTTGGATCGTGAACTCTGATGTTGCGGTTGGCTGGTGTACTAGATAGTGCATTTAGACAACAGCTAGTACCTCTTTTACAGCCTTTACACCTTTTGGCTGGTTCTTGACTTTCAATGCTGCCATTCTTTCCTCCCAAACGATATTGAAAGTTTCCACTAAAACGGGTATCAAACTCAGGGTCATAAGAAAGAGTTGTCCCAACGGTTAACCCATTACCCAAGTCATAAGCTAGTTTTCCTTTAATCCCTGAACCATCTCCTTCTCCAAGATCACCTTGTTGGTAGTAGTAACCAATTGAGGATGAGAGTTCATCAGTGAGATCAAAACCGACATCCAAGCCGTAAGTATCGAGTGCACCTCCTTGATAGGTATCATTCAATTTCTTTTCAGTATCACCAGTTGGGACCAAGGCATAAGCATTGAGACTCCAATCGTCATTAACGGCTTCTAGGCCAAAAGCAACTTGCTGGAAGGTGACATCCCGCTTATCAGTAACGGTGGCATTATCTGCATCACCAGTATTCATATTGCGGCTGTCATAACCAGCATTCACTCCATACATCCAAGAGTGGTCGTCATTCAACCAGCGATAACCAAGTCTTGTTGAGGTGCTCAAACTCGTTCCAGCAACATCGGTATTGACAATGCTGGAGCCAGCAAAATCACCAAAGTTGGCATTCAGTTGAGAGTCTAAAAACCACAAGCTGTTCTCTTTGATTGAGAACGGTCTAAAGGTTCCAATACCAGCGGAGTTAGGGACACCAGCACCTTGGGTTTGACCTTGAAGATTCCACCTAAATCTCACATCGTCTTTAATTGAACGTTCCAATGCAACGCTTTCTTGGACTGAATCAGGATCAGCAGAAGCAGAGTTAGGAATAATTGCAAAAGCGAGTGAGGCAGCAGTAATGAAAGCTAAGCGGCACATAAAATAAGGGGGTCGAAAGCGCAGTGCTTGGCACTCCATCGACATAACCAGTCTTTTCAATCTAATGAACATCACTAAAACGTCCCGTAAG
>QCJK01000035.1 GCA_003216075.1 Prochlorococcus sp. AG-409-B05 | reverse complement strand
GAACAAGCTGTTGCACATTTAATGCGAGTTGCTGCAGGACTAGATAGCTTGGTTTTGGGAGAGGGGCAAATCCTTTCCCAAGTTAAAAAGATGGTTCGGCTAGGGCAAGAACATCATTCGCTTGGGCCAATCCTCAATCGATTGCTTACCCAGGCAGTTAGTACTGGCAAGCGTGTTCGTAGTGAAACCAATCTAGGAACTGGAGCTGTATCAATTAGTTCAGCAGCTGTCGAACTGGCTCAATTAAAACTTGCCCAATCACTAGGAGAAGAGAATCTCAAAACCCTTGAATCTGAGCTGGTTGCTGTAGTAGGGGCAGGCAGAATGAGCAGGTTGCTTTTGCAACACCTTCAATCAAAGGGTTGTTCAGAGTTAATCCTTATAAATAGAACTAGTGATCGTGCGCGTTTACTAGCTGCTGATTTTCCTGATTTGAAGGTTGATTGTCGACTTCTTTCTGATCTAGATAATTGCTTAAGTCTTTGCTCACTTGTATTCACAAGTACAGCATCTGAAGATCCAATTATCGATGCCCATAGATTGAATAATCTTCAAAGGAGACCATTCCTTCGGTTAATTGATATTGGTGTTCCTCGCAATATTTCAGCTGATGTAAATGCAGTTCAAGGTGTTGAATCCCATGATGTGGATGATTTACAGGAAGTTGTTGAACGCAATCAAGAGGCCCGCAGTAAAGAGGGAAGAGAAGCGGAAGCTTTGTTGAAAGAGGAAGGACGCCTGTTTCTCGAATGGTGGGACAGCCTAGAAGCTGTTCCTACAATTAATAGCTTACGGGCTTCTTTAGAGGCTATTCGGAGTGAGGAGCTGCAGAAAGCTTTGAGTCGTATGGGACCAGACTTCTCTGCGAGAGAAAGAAAGGTTGTAGAGGCTCTTAGTAAAGGCATTATCAACAAAATCCTTCATGCACCAGTGACTCAATTACGGGCTCCGCAAGAACGGCAGGCTAGACAACAGGCTTTGAGAACTGTTGAATCGCTATTCGATTTGGAATCTCCTGATAAGGAGGATTAGCTCTAATTAGAAAAATTCTTTGAAGTTTTGCTGGAACACTAGAATTCTTTTACTAGTGGTTCCCATGATCCAGTAGGTTTGCAACGCATAGCCGAACTATGGGGGCGGCATGAAAAGAGTACTTGCAATTATCTTGGGTGGGGGCGCAGGCACTCGCCTATATCCTCTTACTAAAATGAGAGCAAAGCCTGCAGTGCCACTTGCAGGGAAATATCGGCTTATTGATATTCCGATTAGTAATTGCATTAACTCGAACATCAACAAGATGTACGTTTTAACGCAATTCAATAGTGCGTCTCTAAATAGGCATCTCACGCAGAGTTACAACCTAAGTGCTCCCTTTGGGCAGGGATTCGTTGAGGTTCTAGCTGCTCAACAAACACCCGATAGTCCCTCTTGGTTCGAGGGAACAGCTGATGCTGTGCGCAAATATCAGTGGCTTTTTCAGGAATGGGATGTTGATGAATATTTGATTCTTTCTGGAGATCAGTTATATCGGATGGATTACAGCCTTTTCGTTGAACACCATCGTTCTACTGGCGCAGATTTAACTGTTGCAGCATTACCAGTTGACCCTTTACAGGCTGAATCCTTTGGATTAATGCGAATTGATGATGATGGAAATATAAAAGAGTTTCGTGAGAAACCTAAAGGGGAATCATTGAAATCTATGGCTGTTGAAACAGCCAAGTTTGGACTTTCGAATGAAGAATCTAAGGAACGTCCATACCTTGCTTCAATGGGAATTTATGTTTTTAGTAGATCCACTTTATTTGATCTTCTTAATAAGAATCCAAACCATAAAGATTTTGGTAAGGAAGTAATACCAGAGGCACTCCAACGAGGAGATACTTTAAAAAGTTATGTATTTAATGACTATTGGGAAGATATTGGCACAATAGGAGCTTTTTATGAGGCTAACTTGGCACTTACACAACAACCAACCCCACCATTTAGTTTTTATGATGAAAAATTCCCTATTTATACAAGGCCCCGTTATTTGCCACCTACAAAATTAGTAGATGCACAGATTACCGGTTCTATCATTGGTGAAGGATCGATTTTAAAGTCATGCAGCATCCATCATTGCGTTTTGGGAGTACGTAGTCGTGTCGAAAGTAATGTGGTTCTTCAGGATTCATTGGTAATGGGTTCAGATTTTTTTGAATCTTCTGAAGAACGATTGGCTTTAAGGAATGGTGGTGGTATTCCATTGGGCGTAGGACAAGGAAGTACTGTTAAGGGAGCTATTCTTGATAAAAACACAAGAATTGGTGACAACGTAACTATCATTAATAAAGATCATATCGAAGAAGCTGACAGGGCTGATCAAGGTTTTTATATACGCAATGGGATTGTTGTAGTTGTGAAGAATGCCACCATTTCTGATGGCGTAGTTATTTAACTTCATGTCTATATTTAAAAGATAAGCTAAGCTTCAATTGATATCTCTGCAAGATTTACTTGCATTTAAGCTTTTAGCATTCTCCACCCAACGACAACCCACCCATGATTACGCTAAGGATGGTTCAACCCTGACATTGTGGGTTTAAAAACAGCAGATTGATCAGGTATTGGTCACACTGGCCTAAGTGAAAAAAATTTCTTTTCAATGTCCAAGGCGCATTTTGGGTTAATCGGTCTTGGTGTGATGGGAGAAAACCTTGTTCTCAATGCAGAACGAAATGGTTTTTCAAGTGTTGTTTTTAACCGCACTTATTCCAAAACACAAGATTTTCTTCAGGGCCGAGGAGCAGGTAAGTCAATAGAGGGGGCTAAAGAACTTCAGGATTTTGTCGGAAAACTTGAACGGCCAAGACGGATTTTAATGATGGTTAAGGCTGGTCCTGCAACTGATGCTGTTATTGAGCAGATTTCGCCTTTTTTGGAAGAAGGGGATTTGCTTATTGATGGTGGGAATTCCGAATTTCGTGATACTGAAAGACGGGTAAAAGATCTCGAAAGTAAAAGTTTTGGTTATATAGGAATGGGTGTTTCTGGTGGATCGAAGGGAGCATTAGAGGGACCCAGCATGATGCCTGGTGGGACAAAGTCTTCGTATGAAGCCATTGAAAATTTAGTATGTAAGATGGCTGCTCAAGTTAATGATGGTCCTTGCGTTGCTTATATCGGTCCAGGAGGTTCAGGACATTTCGTTAAAACTGTTCATAACGGCATTGAATATGCAATTGAACAGATTCTTTCAGAGGCGTATGATTTAATGAAGCGCGTAGGAGGAATGAATGGAAAAGAGATAGCTGATGTAATGGCATTTTGGAATAATACAGAAGAACTTTCTTCTTATTTGGTAGAGATTACTGAGATTTGTCTGCGGGCTAAGGATTCTCAAGATGGAATTGAAATTGTAGAGAAGATCATGGATAAAGCGGGACAAAAAGGTACTGGTTTATGGACAGTTGTAAGTGCACTAGAGTTGGGAGCTTCAGTTCCAACTATTTATGCTTCTTTAAATGCTCGTGTTATGAGTTCAATGAAGAATCAAAGAATTACTGCGGAATCAATAATTAGTCGCTCAACAATTAAACCATTCCATCTTGGTAATCAAAAAGATGGAATGGCTCCTCTTATGGATGCAGTTGTTTTGGCGACTATTGCCAGTTATGCCCAGGGGATGGAACTAATGAGAATAGCCTCAAAAGAATTTAATTATAATTTAAACATGCCCTCAATAGCACAGATATGGAAAGGTGGATGCATAATTAGGTCAGAACTATTACAACGTATACAAGATGCATATAGTCTTAATAAAGAGCTTCCTAATTTACTTATTGATCCTTGGTTTGTAGAACAGATTGAAAGACGAATTTCTGGCCTTGAAAAAATTGTTGCTGGAGCTGTTCAATCTGGTATTCCAGTTCCTTGTCTGAGTAGCACACTTGATTATATTAATAGTTATCGGACGTCAAGATTACCCCAGAATCTAGTACAAGCGATGAGGGACTGCTTTGGTTCTCACACGTATGAACGCATCGATAAAGTGGGAACCTTCCATACTAATTGGCTGGAAATAGGAGAAAAGAAATGAGTTCTTATAAGGTCATTAAATCTAAAGATTCAAAAAGCCTTGCTAAGGACGCATCAGAATTAATTGCTTCTTATATTGTTGATGTGCTTAAGAAGAAGGAACGTTGTCAGATTGCTCTTTCTGGGGGTAGCACTCCTTCATTAACATATAAGCTTTTAGGCAATATACAAATACCCTGGAAAAATGTTGATGTCTTTTTAGGAGATGAAAGATGGGTAGAACCTACAGATAATTCAAGTAATACTCTTATGTTAAATCAAACTTTGTTTTCTAGTTATCCTGGCAGTGAAGCAACATTTCATCCAGTCCCAATAGTTGGATGTTTGTCACCTGAGGATAGTGCTAAGGCTTTTGCAGATGTCCTAAAAGAAAATTGTATTGGGAATCCCCCTGTTTTTGACTTAATTGTTCTTGGCCTTGGTATTGATGGGCATACTGCATCCTTATTCCCAAGTACTAATGTTTTAAATCTTACAGATCGATGGGTTGGCACAAGCGAAGGCAACCAGCTTGATCGGATAACTCTTACGGCTCCTGTTCTTAGCTCCGCTCGTCAAATATTTTTCTTGGTTAGTGGTAATAGTAAACAGCTAGCATTGAGGCGATTACTAGACCCATTAGAACCTTTTGAAAGGACACCAGCACGTTTAGCAATGCCTGGTTCAGAAATATTAGTTTTAGTTGATGAAGATGCTTGTGGACTTTTATAAGATTACATTAGCTAAACTTTAAAATTATTATATTTGAACTTTACTGGTATCCAATTGTGAGTGATAAATCACCTTCAAATTTTTCAATAGATGTACCGATTTTTGATAAAGATAAATTTATTAGTTGGACTGCTCTTAACGATACAATTATGGGCGGTGCAAGTAATGCATCTTGTAAGGTTACTTCCGAAGGATTATTTCTTGAAGGAGATTTAGTTGAGAGCGGAGGCGGATTTGTGAGTTGCCGTTCTCCAGTATCAAAAGATCCCCTTGATTTGTCTTCGTTTAAAGGATTAAGGCTGCAAGTTGATGGTCAGGGTCGCACCTTAAAGCTTGCTGTTGCGTGTAAAAATAGGAGATTTGGTTTGATCGACTTTCTTGATACAGGTTTGCGATGGGTTGCATCAATTCCGACAAAGAATTCTGGTATCACAGTTGCCGATATCCTCTTTTCTTCATTAGAACCAACTATTAGAGCAAAGCCCTTTCCCTTTCCCGTAAGATTCAATTCATCATCGATCATTCAATTCCAACTTCTTCATTCTAAGTTTGGTCAGCCTGGCAAGTTGAACCCAGGGTTCAGACCGGGAAAGATTTGTATTAACTTGCGATCAATCAGTGCAATTTCCTGAACATTCTTGTGATTGGGCTGTTGTTATTTCAGCAGCAGCAGATTTGTCTATGAGGCCTTGGAAGCATTCTGTTGTCGACAGAAGTAATTTTGATAAGCAAACATCAATAGATAATTCTGATGATCTTTTGTTATTAATTAAATGTCGAAGTGCTGAAGGTGAACGACAAAGGGAAAATGATCTTGAGATTGATATTTATCGTAGTGGCAGTGAGTTAAATATAATGTTGGCATGGAGTAATAAACCAGAACACCCTATCCTTTGGCAGGGGCAACATGCTGTTTGGATGGATTCAAATACTGGAAAAAGAATACAAGCTCCTATAGGAGGTGCAAGCTTAGAGGCTTTAGCAAGAAGAATTCGAGCATATTTTCCTTAGAATGTATTTTAATTGTGAAAATTAAGTACCATCGGTGATAGCTCCAATACTTGAGCTACTTACTAGTCGTGCATATTTCCCAAGTACTCCTTTTGTATATTTTGCTTTAGGCTTTTTCCAAGTAGATCTTCTATGTTTAATTTCCCTCTCATCGATATTTAGTTGAATAAGAAGTTTTTGTGCATCAACTGTAATGCTGTCTCCTTCTTGGACTAATCCAATTGTTCCTCCAATAGCGGCTTCAGGAGCTACATGACCAACAACGAGACCATAAGTTCCGCCACTGAAACGCCCATCAGTGATAAGTGCTACTTTGTCTCCTAGACCTTGTCCGACTATTGCTGAGGTTGGGGCAAGCATTTCTCGCATCCCTGGCCCCCCAACTGGACCTTCGTTGCGTACGACAAGAACATCACCTGCTTTTATTTTGTTTTTTAAGATTGCTTCTAGGCATGCTTCTTCACTTTCAAAAACCCTAGCTGGCCCTGTTAAGGCAGGGTTTTTTACCCCACTAATTTTTGCTACACAACCTTCATTCGCTAGGTTACCCTTGAGAATGGCGAGATGACCTTGTTTATATATTGGATTTGAAAGAGGTCTTATTACATTTTGAGTTGATAAGGGTTTAGAAGGAATATCTTTAAGAACTTCAGATATTTCTTTGCCTTCAATAGTTAGACAATCTCCATGAATTAGGCCAGCATCTAACAATAATTTCATGACTTGAGGGATCCCTCCAGCTTTATGAAGATCTACAGTTACATATTTACCACTTGGTTTTAAGTCACAAATAACAGGAACTTTCTGACGAATTCTTTCGAAGTCATCTATACAAAGATCTATTCCTGCTGTTCTTGAAATAGCTAGTAAATGTAGAACAGCATTAGTTGATCCACCTACGGCCATTATTACTGCTATCGCATTTTCAAATGCCTTTTTAGAAAGTAAATCTAAGGGTCGTAAATTATTTTTTATTGCTTGAACAAGAACCTCTGCACTACGTTCAGCACTATCAGCTTTTTCTTTGTCTTCTGCTGCCATTGTTGAACTATACGGAAGGCTAAGACCCATTGTCTCTATTACTGCAGACATAGTATTAGCAGTAAACATACCTCCACAACTACCAGCTCCTGGACAGGCATTCTTTTCAACTTCGGTAAGTTTATTAATGTCAATTTTACCGCTAGTCAATTGTCCTACGGCTTCAAAGGCACTAACAACTGTTAGATCACAATTATCTAACCTGCCTGGTTTGATTGTCCCGCCATATACAAATATGGCGGGAATATTCATTCTCACTATAGATAACATTGCTCCAGGCATGTTCTTATCGCATCCTCCAATTGCTAGAACTCCATCCATACTTTGACCATTGCATGCAGTCTCAATTGCATCGGCAATAACTTCTCTTGAAACAAGGGAATATTTCATTCCTTCAGTACCCATAGATATACCATCACTAACGGTTATTGTTCCAAACATTTGTGGCATTGCGCCTACTTTACGTAAAGCATTCTCAGCGCGAATAGCCAAATTATTTAGGCCAAGGTTGCAAGGCGTAATTGTGCTATAACCATTCGCTATACCAACAATTGGTTTGTTAAAATCATCATCACCAAAGCCAACAGCCCGGAGCATGGCTCTATTTGGTGACCGTTGAATCCCCTGTGTGATAGCACTTGATCGGAGCATCATTTTTGTGAGACGGTGTTATATCTCAACAGAATCTTATAGTTCAATTAGCTACGAGCGCCAAGATCTTCAAGTTGTTTCCGTACATCAGCAATAGCTGAATTTAATTGCTCTACTCTTTGTTCCAAATGCTCTTTATTCTCACCTTGACCTGATTGTTGGGAAGTCTCAAATGCCTCAGACCCATCTTGAATTCTTGGTGCGTACAACATAGCGCGATGTTTTTTTGTTTTTTGCCTACGTTCTGCTTCTGAGAAGAGCCACCAAGCCAATCCTGCTGCACCTAATACTGCTCCACTAATCAATGATGAGAGGCTTCCTCCTGACTGATCACGATACTGAGACATAATCTTCTCTTTATTGACGTAATCTTAGATCTTAGATCTGAGGTTTGTTCTTATATTTAGTCTAATTAATGGGTTTCCAATCCCAGGGACGATCATTCCTTCCTCAGACACATCAGGGTCGATTGAAGCTGTATAAATATTTAATTCTGGGAAGCACTCTGCAAGATTTTTTAATCCTGGAGCTGCAGTCAATGCTGTTACAACCCGTATCCTTTGAGGTTCTACAGCTTGCTTCTTCAAGAGCTCTAGTTCAAGTAGTAATTTTTGTCCTGTTGCAATTTGATCAACAAAAATCACTATTCCTGCATTCTTCTCAATCACATTTGGAACTCCCTCAAGACACAAATGTGAATTTGGAAGAACCATTCTTGCGCCTTGCCACAAAGAAAACCCCTCTGGCATCAGTGGAAGAGCTAAAAGTGGAACACTAAAATCAATAACTTTACCTTCTGTTTTTGTTTCAGGAGTTGTCACCGCTTCATTACGGTGGGGTAGCCAATCTCGTAATGCTTCATAGGTCAACCATCGTCCTAATTCTTCCAGTGCAGTTGAATACAGAGGTGCTGGTGTTGAAGCGTTGCGTAGCATCGTTAGCCAGTGGGCTATTAGCGGGTGAGGGGGAACGATTATTCTCAAAGTCATTGCCATAAGTCGTTCATTGGCTGCTATTTGCCATAACGTGAATAAATAAATTACTGGCAAGAGCCCCTCATTTCTAATCATGACTCAAAGAACTTCCCTTTCGATGCAAATCTGCTCAGTTCTGTCCTTAGTTTTTGCTCTGCTAGTAGTCTTTTTCCCTTCAGCTGAGGCTTTAGCGAAACGACCTCCTGAAACTCGCAACCAGGAATCGCTAGAAATTTCTCAGGACATGCATGGCAGAGACTTGCACGGTTATGAGTTTGTGAAAACTGATCTTCGAGGAATAGATTTGAGTGGTTCAGATCTGACAGGGGCTGTTTTTAATAACAGCAAATTGCAGAATACTAATTTGCGTGGAGCTGATTTGGAGGATGTAGTTGCCTTCGCAACAGAATTTCAGGGTGCTGACTTGAGAGATGTCAATTTAACGAATGGTCTTCTTATGGAAAGTGTGTTTGAGGGTTCAAATATTGAAGGAGCTGACTTTACAGATGCTGTGATCAGCACAATTCAACAAAAGCAATTGTGTTCTTTGGCTGCAGGTGAAAACCCTTCAACAGGAGTTGAGACAGCATATAGTCTTGGTTGTTAAAAGCTTTACAAGTCAATGATTAACTAAAAATATGCCAAGACGCATTCCTGTAACGATTATTACTGGCTTCCTTGGAGCTGGTAAAACCACCTTATTACGTCAGTTACTTATAAAAGGTGCTCAGAAACTCGCAGTGGTTGTTAATGAATTTGGTACTGTAGGTTTAGATGGTGACTTGATACGTAGTTGTGGTTTTTGTCCTGAGGATAAATTAGATAATCGTTTGGTTGAACTCAATAATGGATGTCTCTGCTGCACTGTCCAAGATGATTTTTTGCCAACGATGGAAAGGCTTTTGTCTTTTTCAGATGAATTAGATGGAATAGTTGTTGAAACAAGTGGCTTAGCTTTGCCTAGACCTTTATTAAAGGCCTTGAATTGGCCAGAAGTTCGTACAAATGTTTTTGTAAATGGAGTGGTGACATTAATAGATGGAGAAGCACTTTCTTTTGGCAGTCCAGTAGGAGACATGTCATTATTCGAACGGCAACGAAAGAATGATCAAAGTCTTGATCACTACAGTAGTGTGAATGAGCTGTTCTCTGACCAGTTAAAAGCTGCAGATTTAGTTTTAATTAGTAGGTCAGATCTTCTTGGTAGAACATCTCTGCAAAGCGTGATCAAACAAGTTGAGAAGAAGATACGCAAAGGTACAACTGTTATACCAATTAGTCACGGACAATTAGATCCTAAAATCATTTTAGGACTACATAATAATGAATTGG
>QCJK01000034.1 GCA_003216075.1 Prochlorococcus sp. AG-409-B05 | reverse complement strand
ACCCCTGGACTTCGAACAATCTGATTGACAATAACTCTCTCGGCACCATTAATAATAAAAGTACCTCTTTCAGTCATAAGTGGTAGTTCACCTATGAAAACTTCCTGTTCTTTTATTTCTCCAGTCTCTTTATTAACTAAACGACAAGTCACATACATTTGAGAAGCAAAAGTTGCATCTCTTCTTTTTGCTTCTTCAACATCATGACGTGGCCTTTTCAAGCGATATTCACTGCCAACAAAATGCAGCTCAAGCTTTCCTGTGTAATCCGTTATTGGAGAGAAACTTTCCAGTTCCTCAATCAAACCCTTTTCTAAAAACCATTTAAAGCTCGCCCTCTGCACCTCAACCAGATCGGGCAGGTAGGTTGCGACCTTAGAGACCTGAATCGCGCTTCTGCTCATGCGAAAACCTGCAGCTGAGAAGTGTGGGTTAAGTGGATTGAAGTGACTTTGAACTAAGACTTATACAGCAATATCGAGGATAGGCTCATAAGACATAGACAAACCGTTCGCCTAACAAGGGAACGGTTTAATGATCTTGAGCTCAATGACCTCGAGTCAGGACTGCGTAAGTCGACAAAGCACTTGAATGGGATTGACGCTTCTGGAGACTGAGACGTAATACGCACCAGCCAAGCCAATCATAAATATTACACCCATTGATCTGATTTGCAAACCTCTTGTCATTAAATTCAAGGCAAGTCAAACAAACTTCTAGCATTTGCAGAGCTCTGATTCGCCACAACAGAGAACGGTTCCCCTCTTAGCTCTGCCACGCGTTCAGCAATTACTTTTACGTTTGAAGGCTCATTACGTTTACCTCTCTTAGGGACAGGAGAAAGAAAAGGGCAATCGGTTTCAATCAAAAAACGATCTCCAGGAACTTTACGAGCACAAGCATGTGTCACCTCTGCTTTGGGGAAGGTGACAGTACCACTGAAACTAATGTAAAAGCCAAATCGTAAAAAGCCCTCCATTTCCTCAGGAGTGCCGCCCCAACAATGCATAACTCCTCTTGGAGAGCAACCGGATGATTGCAATTGCTCTAACTCAGCCAGCATCGGTGCCGCTGCGTCACGACAATGAATAATTAGTGGTAGATCTAACTCAATTGCTAATTCAAGCTGAGGTCGAAGAATTTTTAATTGGTCATCAAGGTTTGAATCTCGGTATAAATCCAATCCAATTTCTCCTATAGCCACTACTCGAGAATCAGCCAAAGCGGCTCTTCTCAATATTGCAACAGTTTCACTATTCCAATGTTTTGTATCTAAAGGATGAACACCAACCGAATAGCGTAACTCTGGGAAGCGATCTGCCAAAGAACGAATTGCAGGTATTTCAGCAGGCTCTACACAAGCATGCAGAAGAGCTTTGACTCCTGCCTGTCTCCATCGCACTGCAACCTGCTCTAAATCATCATCGAAATTTCGAAAGACAATATGGCAGTGACTATCGATAAGTGTGTTTTCTGACAAAAGCTTATAAAAGCGAGTTAAATCTATTTTAAATGAATTTTAGGTAGCGATTCATGTTAATTAAAACAATAAAATTCTCAAAATATTCATACCGAAGGATCTAAAGCTTTTTTCAATGCAGAGCTAAGCTGAGATTTTTTATGAGCACCAGTATTTCGATGCAATACACCTCGCTTAACTGCCTTATCTATTTTACTGAAAGCATTATTCATATTTCCTTGCATAACCACTTTTGCCTCCTCTCCAGGAGCCTGGGCATAAGCAGCAAAAGCATTCATACAACTCTTCATCAACGTCCGCATAGCTGATTTATAAGACTTGTTCTGCAAGCGATTGCGCTCGGCGATCTGAATGCGCTTCTTGGATGATTTGTTATTTGCCACAGAGGCCAGTAAGAGGTTTTTAATTTTATAACCATACTCCAGCACACTATCTCGTAAATCTTATGCTCTATAAGCAAGACAAAGAACTCCCACAAGAACTAACTTGTTGAAAGACAGAAGGTTTATCAATTGGCTGAAAACGGCCGTGAAAATTCAGATGCAACCAAATCCCTAGTGAAATTCACACAGGAGCTCCAAGAAGCCACTGCTCAACTTGAGCGACTAGCAAAAAGAACTACTGGAGGGGGGCAAAACCAAGCCATTCGAACAGTCGAAGAAATCCTTGGCGCAGTTCAAGACAATGGCGATAGCGCAATAATTAAATACACAATGCAGTTTGATGGTTATAAGCCTGAGCCCATAACAGTCGAACCAGAAAAGTTGTTGAAGGCATGGGAAACGACCCCAAAAAACCTTAGAGAAGCTCTTGAACTAGCACATAGACGTATTCAAGATTTTCATCAGCGGCAAAAGCCTAATGATCTCAACGTAAAAGGTGTGCATGGAGAATTCCTAGGAAAACGTTGGAGACCAGTTAATCGAGCAGGTATTTATGTCCCAGGTGGAAGAGCTGCATATCCCAGCACAGTTCTTATGAATGCTATTCCTGCACAAGTTGCAGGTGTTACAGAAATCATCATGGCTTCTCCTGCAAGTACTAATGGAGAAATAAACAACACGGTTTTAGCTGCCGCTTATCTGTCAGGGATAAACAAAGTCCTTCGCATTGGGGGGGCTCAAGCAATAGGTGCACTTGCATATGGCACCGAAACTGTTCCAAAAGTAGATGTAATAAGTGGACCTGGAAATATTTATGTGACTCTGGCAAAAAAAATTGTCTACGGGACAGTTGGCATTGATTCACTAGCAGGTCCTAGTGAGGTTCTAATAATTGCTGATCATAGTGCAACAGTGAAACAAGTAGCTACTGACCTTCTTGCCCAAGCAGAGCATGATCCAATGGCAGCGGCAATTTTATTAACAACAGAGTCGCAACTTGCAAAGGATGTCCCTGCAGAAATTGAACGCCAGCTTAAATTCCATCCTCGTGCTGAAATCTGCCTTGCCTCCCTTCGCGATTGGGGGCTAATAGTGCTTTGTGAAAACCTGGAAGTTTGTGCGCGGTTAAGTGATCAATTTGCACCCGAGCATCTTGAATTGTTAGTAGATAGACCACGCCCTCTTGCAGACCACATCAACAATGCAGGCGCTATCTTTTTAGGGCCTTGGAGTCCAGAAGCCGTAGGAGATTATTTGGCAGGGCCTAATCACACACTCCCAACTTCTGGCAATTCAAGGTTTAGTGGAGCTCTAAATGTGGCAACATTTATGAAAAATACTTCCTTAATTGAATTCAATAAATCCGCATTTGAAAGTACTGCTAGTGCTGCGATAGAACTAGCTGAGAGTGAAGGATTACATAGTCATGCTCAATCAATACAAATTCGTTCATAATTAAAATCATCAATTCCTCTTTAAACTTCTAACTCCTACCACATCATTACTAATCTCCCCAACTAAAACCTCGTCTGCAAGATTGACAAAAAGTCCATTCTCAAGAACTCCTGGAATATTGTTTATTCGTATCTCAAGTTCTTCAGGATCAATAATTCCATTATTCAATTTCAAGTCAAGAACTAGATTTCCCTGGTCTGTAACTACAGGACCAGCTTTTTTCGTGGCCATACGTAAATCTGCATTCCCACCAAACTCCTCTAATTGATTTTTAACTTGCCTCCATGCTGATGGCAAAACCTCAACAGGTAAAAGAAATCCCAGGTTAAGTCTCTCCACAATCTTGGTTGCATCAACTACCACAACAAACCTTTTAGCAATGCTGGCAACAAGTTTCTCTTGAACATGACAAGCTCCGCCTCCTTTGATCAATTGAAATGCGGGGTCAACTTCATCTGCACCATCGATCGCCAAATCAATTCGTGATACAGCAGTCAAGCTGCTCAAAGGGATTCCCAGCTCTGACGCCAGGACTTCACCCTGAAACGAAGTAGTCACGCCAACTATGTCCTTCAACTCCCCAGAGGCGATTTTTTCACCCAATGCATTAATCATCAAGGCAGCTGTTGAACCTGATCCGAGTCCAACAACCATTCCATCATTGATCTGTTCAACAGCTGCTTCAGCAACCGCCTGTTTCATCTGAGTGTGAAGATCCACAATCACTAACCAATCTTCGCGAGACAGTAGCAAAGTGTTCAATCAATCCCCGGTAATGCAGCAGGCTTTATTGAGAGGTTGAGTTCGCTTCTATTTCTAATGATCTTTAAATGCAACGGAGCATCTATCTCGGCTTCGTCAACCTGCTCAAGCAAGATCTGGGGGTCTGATATGACAATCTCACCAACTTGAATAATCAAATCACCTCTTTTTAGCCCAGCACGTTCTGCAGGACTATTTGAAAG
Source organism: Prochlorococcus sp. AG-409-B05 (assembly GCA_003216075.1). Taxonomy (GTDB): domain Bacteria; phylum Cyanobacteriota; class Cyanobacteriia; order PCC-6307; family Cyanobiaceae; genus AG-409-B05. The sequence continues at coordinate 7,445 of QCJK01000034.1, read as the reverse complement.
AACACTTTGCACCAAGGCACCAGATCGCTCTGGCAGCTCAACCAATGCATTCGGGTCAAGATTGTGCCCTTTTGCAATTTTGGCAGTCAAAGCCACCAATTGAACGCCCAGATATGGATGCACAACTTGTCCATCACTGAGCAATTGATCTGAAATCTTTCTTGCAAGATTAATTGGGATTGCAAACCCTAATCCTGCACCAGGTCCTGACCTGACCAAAGTATTAATCCCAATCACTTCTCCACGATCATTAACCAAGGGACCTCCTGAATTACCAGGATTTATTGCTGCATCAGTCTGAATTAAATCAAGTCTTTTATCTGAAAAGCCAAGGCTATTGATATTTCGATGAAGACTACTAACTATTCCAAGTGTCACAGTTCTTTCGAGTCCATAAGGAGTACCTAATGCAATGGCCCAATCACCCACTTCCAGAGCTTCAGAATCCCCAAGAGATGCTGCCTTTTGATTACCAACATTCTTTAATCGCACCAAAGCTAAATCAGTTACTGAATCTGTTCCAATTACTACTCCATCACATTGCTCACCATTAGCAAGTGTGACATCAACCGAATCCACCCTTTCAACTACATGTGCATTAGTTAAGACCAGGCCCGATTCATCTATCAATACTCCAGAGCCCTGACCTCTTTCTCTCTCTGGCCCAAGATCTGGTTCTCCAATTAAATCTCTCAGAAGAGGGTCAATCAAAGTTGGATCAAAAGGCTTTCTTTCCAAAGTCCTTTCAGTATCGATGCGAACAACAGCTGGGCCGACTTCTCTTACCGCATTAGCGACAAAACTATGATTTCCCTCACCATTTTGTAAAAGGGCTGCATTAACTGGTCTATCTCCTAAAGCAATCAACAAAAAAAACACAAGAATAAACTTTGTTAAAATAGAACCATCAACCATAAATACACCTCCCCATATCCTTACTCATAACAAAGAGCCTAAATGTTGATAGGTCCTAGGCTAGATGGAAACCATGAATCACCTAAAACTAATCTAAGCACAAAGACAAAACACTTCCATTATCTTAAGCAAATACTTTTTTGAAAAGGGTCCTATGATCCCTTAGTATTGAGATGAGCCTGACGGGTGTCTCCATTTGGAGGCAGGCTATTTCTTAAACCGATCGGGCGGTATGTCCGATTTAAAGCCTTTTTCGTGCCTCACCCCATACTCAAGGACCTGGAGAATCTCGCGTCTGAAACTGCCGCCGAAAGTGGCTTTGATATCTGTTCAGTTCAATTACTGACTCATATCATCCCAATAACCATGCAGGTGCAAATACGCCACATGGATGGAGAAGATGTTTCCCTTGATGATTGTGCACGTCTAAGTAAGCCTATGGGAGAAGCAATTGAGACTTCTCAATTAATAGATGGACCGTATGTTCTGGAAATCAGCAGTCCAGGAGTGAGCGAGGAACTCCTCACCGATAAAGACTTCAAAACCTTTCGTGGATTTCCAGTTGAAGTGATTAGCACAAACAAGCAAAACTCTGAGATTCGTGAAATTGGCCTATTAAAAGAAAGATCAAAAGATCATGTGCACTTGAACATTAAAGGGAAAATAAATCGCATCCCTCGCGACAATGTATTAAGAGTACTACTAACAACCCAATAAAGAATCCTTGAAGATTTCCACCCTCCCTTCACAAACTCTTTCTTAAACCCTCTCCATCGTCGATGGCATTAGTTATTCTCCCTGGCTTAAATAACCTGATCGAAGACATCAGTGAGGAAAAAAAACTCCCCACTCAAGTAGTAGAAGCTGCTCTTCGAGAAGCCTTGTTAAAGGGATACGAAAGATATAGAAGAACACTCTACTTAGGAATTACTGAAGATCCATTTGAAGAAGAATACTTCAGTAACTTTGATGTAGGCCTAGATCTAGAAGAAGAAGGATATAGAGTTCTTGCGAGCAAAATTATTGTTGAAGAAGTTGAAAGCGAAGATCATCAAATTGCCTTGGCTGAAGTAATGCAAGTTGCGGACGATGCACAAGTCGGTGACACAGTTGTTCTTGATGTTACGCCTGAGAAAGAAGACTTTGGAAGAATGGCAGCATCCACAACAAAACAAGTTCTTGCTCAAAAACTAAGGGATCAACAACGGCGAATGATCCAAGAAGAATTTGCCGATCTAGAAGACCCAGTTTTAACAGCTCGTGTAATACGTTTCGAGCGTCAGTCAGTAATTATGGCTGTCAGCTCAGGCTTAGGACGTCCTGAAGTGGAAGCAGAACTTCCTCGGCGTGACCAACTACCAAACGACAATTATCGTGCAAACGCAACTTTCAAAGTTTTTCTAAAAGAAGTCAGTGAAGTTCCTAGAAGGGGGCCTCAACTTTTTGTAAGCAGATCAAATGCTGGACTAGTTGTTTATCTTTTTGAGAATGAAGTTCCTGAAATACAAGAAGGATCTGTTCGCATTGTTGCTGTAGCGCGCGAAGCGAACCCTCCATCCCGATCGGTAGGTCCTAGAACTAAAGTTGCTGTAGATAGCATTGAGCGAGAAGTAGATCCGGTAGGTGCTTGTATTGGCGCAAGAGGATCAAGAATTCAACAAGTAGTAAATGAACTCCGAGGTGAAAAAATAGATGTAATTCGCTGGTCTTCTGATCCAATTCAATACATATGTAATTCCTTGAGTCCTGCAAGAGTTGAATTAGTAAGACTAGTTGATCCTGAAGGGCAACATGCACATGTCTTGGTTCCCCCTGACCAATTAAGCTTGGCAATTGGACGTGAAGGACAAAACGTTCGTCTTGCCGCAAGACTTACAGGTTGGAAAATAGATATAAAAAATTCACAAGAATATGACCAAACTGCCGAGGACTCAGAAGTAGCCGAATTAATCTCTCAAAGGGAAGAAGAAGAAGCTTTACAAAGAGAAGCAGAAGAACGTTTGGCCGCAGAACAAGCAACTCGCGCAGAAGAGGATGCTCGATTAAGGGAGCTTTATCCTCTTCCAGAAGATGAAGATGAAGATGGAGATGGAGAGCAAGATGAATATGGTGACCAAGAGTCCTCTCAAGTACAAAACGAAGGAGAACAATTGTCCTCATCAGACGAACAACCCCCAAGCAATGACCCTTCTACAGAAGAGGAAGGGATCCGGTGAGCCAACGTCCCATCTTGCGACGATGCATTGCTTGCCGAAAAATGCTGGATCGCCGGCAACTTTTGAAAGTAACGCGTGATCACAAAGATGGCGTAGTCCTCGATGGGGGGATGGGTCGATCGGCATATTTATGCCTTCAGGAAGACTGTCTAGAAGAGTCATGGCGAAAAAAACGTCTTCAAAAAGCTCTTCGTTGTCAGGTCCCCAAAAATCTTTTCGAGGTACTGCAAAAGCGGTTAAATGATTCCATCGAATCAACCGTTGAGGCAAGATAAACCATGGCCTTCACCATCAGGAGAAGTGCACTGATTCACCTAGTGCTCGGCACCACAGGAGAACCTACTTAATGACCAGCAGCGGCAAAATCAGAATTTATGAGCTTTCCAGAGACCTAGGTCTGGAAAACAAAGACGTATTGGATGCCGCTAAAAAGCTTGCAATCGCAGCCAAAAGCCATAGCAGTTCAATCAATAATGAAGATGCCAAGCGAATACGAGATCTTTTACGGTCTGATAACAAAAGTTCAGCCCAAAAGCCATCTCCAGTTGCAGGTAAAGTAATCCTTTCAGTTCAAAAGGCCTCTTCTAAATCTCAAAAGCAATCAAATACTCCTCCTAAAAAACACGAAAAAAATACTAGTGAAACCACAACAAAGCCAACTACACCAATAAAGCCAAAAGTTCCAAGCAAACCACTCGAAAAATCATCAACCGGGACTTCTTCTCAAAATCGACCAGTCCCTTTACCTCAACAAAACCCCACAACAAAAAATATTCCTCCTGCGCCAGGCAATAAATCACCTCAAGCTCCAATTAACCGTCCTTCGCCTCCGAGCAGACCTCTATCGCCTTCTCCCAAGCAAGTATCAAAACCCAGTGCACCCTTACGACCAAATATCCGCAGCAAAAGCCCTAAGCCAACACCTCCAACGTCTTCACAAAGAACTACTCGTCCACAAATTAGTGGGAGTCCTGCTCCTAAGCCAAAACCACTTTCCAAACCTCAATCTTCTCAACCAGTAACTCGCGCAACACCTCCATCCAAAAATCAACCCCCAACACGTCGTCTAAATTCCAAACCAGAATTAGTTGGCCGCCCACAACCAAGAAGACCAGCTGCTCCACCGACTCGTCCAGAAGGTGGACAACAAAGACCTGACAGAAGACGACCAGGGGTGAGCCCTAGGCCCATAGGAGGGCCCAATCAACGAAATGCCGTACCTCAAAGGCCTGGCACTTCTCAAAGAGCAAATACACCTAATAGGCAAGGTCCAAATAAACCCACTCAATCTCGTTCAGGAGGCAATCCTGTAGAACTTGTAGGGAAGCCAATTCGACGAGATAGGCCTGGGGGTAATGCAGGCCCAAGAGAAGGAATTAATCGTCCAGGGAATCAAAATCGTCCCGGAATGCCCAGCGGAATGCGTAAGCCAGTAGCTCCTGGCGAACTAATGCAATTACAAAAACCGACTGGACGCCCTGGCACTCCTCCTCCCAGAAGGAATGATGGAACGACTGTTAGTCCTAGGGGAGGATCTGAAGGTGCTAAGCCTCCTACCAATCGGCCTACTCCAGCGGCAGCCCCCAAACGACCTGCTCACAGGCCACCTGGTGCGCCCGGCTCTCCAAGAAGGCCATCTAAGCCTGATTGGGATGACAGCGCAAAACTCGAAGCCTTACGTAGCAAATCTCCCCAAAAGCAGCGTCAAAAGGTTCACATTATTGGCGAAAACGATGACGCACTTACTACCGAAACCAGTGGTTTCTCTGGTGAGAAACAAGCTGTAGTTCTATCAGCCAGCTTAGCTAGACCATCTAAACCAAAATCTGGTCAAAAAGGAAAATCCGCATCTAAGCCTGTAGCTGCAATGCGGAAAAGGAAAAAAGAAACTACTCGTCAAAGACAAAGGCGCAGGGCCATGGAACTTCGCGCAGCTCGCGAAGCCAAGCAAGTACGGCCAGAAATGCTCATTGTCCCTCAGGCTGATCTAACAGTTCAAGAGCTGGCTGACATGCTTAGTGTTGAAAGTTCAGAAATCATCAAATCCCTTTTCTTCAAAGGCATTATTGCGACCGTCACTCAATCACTAGATCTACCCACAATCGAAGCCGTTGCAGAAGAATTTGGCGTCCCGGTTCTTCAAGACGATAAAGAAGAAGCTGCAAAGAAAACCGCCGAAATCATTGAAGAAACAGATCTCAAGCACCTTATACGAAGACCACCTGTTGTCACAGTGATGGGGCACGTTGACCACGGGAAAACAAGTCTCTTAGATGCGATTCGTAAAGCTCGAGTGGCTGCTGGAGAAGCTGGAGGAATTACTCAACATATTGGGGCCTATCAAGTTGAAATAGACCATGCTGGCGAATCTCGAAAGCTCACATTCCTTGATACTCCAGGCCACGAAGCATTCACTGCGATGAGAGCAAGAGGAACAAAGGTCACTGACGTGGCAGTCTTAGTAGTAGCTGCTGATGATGGAGTAAGACCTCAAACTCTTGAAGCAATCAGTCATGCGCGTGCTGCTGAAGTGCCAATAGTGGTTGCAATTAACAAGATCGATAAAGAAGGCTCTTCTCCAGATCGAGTCAAACAAGAACTGGCTGATCAAAACCTCATAGCTGAAGATTGGGGCGGAGACATAGTTATGGTTCCAGTTAGTGCAATTAAAGGAGAAAATATCGACAAATTGCTTGAGATGGTTTTACTGGTTACAGAGGTAGAAGACCTGCAAGCCAACCCAGATCGCCTCGCTAAGGGCACAGTAATTGAAGCCCATTTGGACAAAGCCAAAGGGCCAGTCGCAACTCTACTAATTCAAAATGGAACCCTCAAGACAGGAGATGTAATTGCTGCTGGATCTGTTCTTGGTAAGGTTCGTGCAATGGTTGATGAGCATGGAGCCCGACTCAAACAAGCTGGGCCATCATGCGCAGTTGAAGCACTTGGGTTTAATGAAGTTCCAACTGCTGGAGATGAATTCGAAGGATATCTAGATGAAAAATCTGCAAGAGCAGTTGTCGGCGAAAGAGCTTCAGATGCACGAGCTACACGCCTTGCTCAACAAATGGCTTCCCGAAGAGTCTCATTATCTGCAATGTCAGGCCAAGCCAGTGAAGGAGAACTAAAAGAGTTAAATCTAATCCTTAAGGCTGATGTTCAAGGCAGTGTTGAAGCAATCCTGGGATCTCTTGAGCAATTACCTAAAGATGAAGTTCAAGTAAGAGTCTTACTTTCGGCTCCAGGAGAAATAACAGAAACTGATGTCGACCTTGCTGCTGCATCAGGCGCAGTAATTGTCGGTTTCAATACCTCAATGGCCTCGGGAGCAAAGCGCGCAGCAGATGCAACAGGAGTAGATGTCAGAGATTACGAAGTGATCTACAAATTGTTAGAAGATATTCAACTTGCAATGGAAGGCCTATTGGAACCAGAAATGGTTGAAGAAGAGCTTGGAGAAGCCGAAGTAAGAGCTGTTTTCACTATCGGAAAGAGCGCAGTCGCGGGTTGTTATGTTCAGAATGGGAAATTACAACGAAATTGCAGGGTTCGCGTTAAGCGAGCAAATCAAATTGTTTTCCATGGAGACTTGGATTCGTTAAAACGAAATAAAGATGATGTGAAAGATGTTGCATCAGGATTCGAATGCGGTATTGGATGTGATCGATTTGCGAATTGGGAAGAGGGTGACATAGTTGTTGCTTACAAGCTTGTAACTCAAAGAAGAAAATTAAATAAATGAGGCGTAAATTCAATAAAATTGAAAAATAAAAATAACTAATAGCAGGACAAATTACCTGTCCTTTATTAATAAGAAAATAATTAATGTCTCAATAAAGACTTATACTGACGACAGATGAGCATTCATGTTAATCATTATAATGCATAATCCTGCATAGAAAAACTCTTTCAAAAATCCTTCGAATAATTACTGATCCTTGTCTAGCCAAAGCAAACCACCAAAGATCAAAAGAGCACTAACCTGAACCCCAGCGTCCGTGAGTTGTATACCATTACCTGCAAAAACTTTAAGGCTCATAATGCTTAAGCCGATGAAAGCCGAGCCGAACAAAGTCAACCATATAATTCGACGAAGACCTCTAAAGGGATTGCGAGATTCTTTTAATAGTCTTTGCCGAAAATCTGGATCCATATTCAAAGAACGATTTTTAGAAGTTTGGATCAATTCTTAAATCAATAAATAAGAATGTTAGGTTCATCTTACAGCCGGTGTAGCTCAGAGGTAGAGCAACTGATTCGTAATCAGTAGGTCGCAGGTTCAAATCCAGTCACCGGCATTGATTAATGAAGTCA
>QCJK01000033.1 GCA_003216075.1 Prochlorococcus sp. AG-409-B05 | reverse complement strand
ATGACCTTCATTGCATCTCCAAGTGAATTTCTGATTGCTACCTGCAACCACATTGGAGGGATCCCAACCATTTGCTTCTTTTGCGGTTTCAGGGAAAAGAGTTTGTAAGTCGTTGAATCCACTCCAAACTTTTTTATTGCAGCAATAAGGACAACCGTGTCCTTTTGTTCTAACTACCACCTTGGTTTGCCAAGTATGCGCTTGATTGCATTTCCACCTCATTGTTTTATTGCTACCTGCCAAAACCTTTGATGGATCCCAACCATCTGCTTCTTTTGCAATTTCCGGGAACAAAGTTTTTAAATCATTGAACCCAGTCCAAACTTTTTTATTGGAACAACAAGGACACCCAGTTCCTCCCTTAGTCCTTTCCCATGGAGTTGTTGTCCATGTATGCCCCTTATTGCATTTCCAGGGCATTTTTTTGTTGCTCCCTGCCACAACAGCGAATGGATCCCAACCATCCGCTTCTTTTGCAATTTCTGGATTCAGAGTTCCTAAGTCATTAAAACCAACCCAAACCTTTTGATTTACGCAATAAGGACAACCTGTTTTTTGAGTACCAGTTCTGGAATGAGGATCTTTCTCCCAAGTGTGTCCTTCCTTGCACTTCCAAGGCATTTTCTTATGAGTACCAGCAAGGACTTCTGATGGATCCCAACCATCTGCCTCATTGGCTATTTCGGGAAATAAGGTTTTCAGGTCATTCAACCCCTTCCAAACTTTTCTGTTTGAACAGTAAGGGCAATCATTTCCCAAAGATGTCCTTGCTTTTACTAATGCTTCCCATGTATGTCCGTGATTACATTCCCATTTGATTTTTTGATGACTACCCGCAAGGATTTTTGAAGGATCAGAACCGACTACTTCTTTCGCTAGATCAGGGAAAAGACTTTGTAGATCGTTGAACCCACTCCAAACTTTTTTATTGGAGCAATAGGGGCAACCAGTGCCGTAGTGAGTTCGATCATTAACTCCTACTACCCATTTATGCCCTTCCTTACATTTCCAAGGCATTTTCTTAGCACTACCTGCAACAACTGTTGAGGGATCCCATCCATCTGCCTCTGCCGCCACATCGGGGTGAAGTGACGCCAGATCATTAACTCCTTTAACTGGGATTCCGGAAGGCATATTTAAAACTTACCTTTAATGTCTAAAACTTGTCCGATTAGAGCATGTTGGAAAACATGTTAGAAATCTCCGGATATATGTATTTGCAGCACTAGTAATCCTTTTTATTAAAGCCCCTTGGTTGCTGTTATTGATGTGTGATCTTCAAGGTATTCAGCTAATTGCATAAAATCTGTCCTTGGTGCACTTCGATTGGCTACTGATTTAAAAGCTAATTGGGGAGGAGATCCGTCTACAAGGTGATAACCCCAGTATCTAAGAGCTCTACTTTCCCTGATCTTGACGTAATCTGGATGTATTAGTTGACATTTAGAGTCTTGTTTTTGATATTCCCTTATAGGCTTTTCAACTAGTGCCAAAAGGTGTTTATTCCTTTCTTCATATGCTTGTGATCCACTATAAGAGTTAATCAAACAAAACATCTCAGCTTTATTATTTTCATTTCTAATATGTTTAAAGGTTCTTGTGATTACATCACCATTCTTTGCTATTCCCAATGGATTAAGAGTGGTAGGAATTACACAGTAATCAAACTTTCTTATAAGGTTCTTGGGATTTTCAGATAGAACCGGTGAACAATCGCAGATAACAACTTTAACGTCAGGATATTGTCTTTCGTCCCATTCATCTGCATTAAGGACAGTAATAGTTGAGCCTAAAAAGCCCTTTTTGTTTGGAGGGATGTAAAGAGAAGCATCCTCATCTGAATCTTGATCTTGTAGGAATAGCTTTCTAAGATTCCTGTCAGGATCAAGATCTAGAAGAATTACGTCATAACCCATTATTGCAAATGCACCAGCTAGATGAGCTGCGACTGTCGTTTTGCCAACGCCACCTTTGCAAGTGAAAATTCCAAAATATTTGACATTATTATCTTTCTCTTCTACAACATCTTCTATTTGATCCTCAATATTTTCACCAGGTGCTGAATCAGGATCGTAATTCCAAGTAATACCTCTTTCCTTTATTGTTCCCAACTTTAAATTAGGTTCTCGATCAGCCTCTGCAAGGCTGAGGACATTTTTACTATATCCACTTTGAGAAATGAACCATCCACCAGTAAAATTCGAAGCAACAGGGAGTTCTAGAAAAGCAACAAACTTTTTATATTGACCAATATTTTGTTTGGCTTTATGGCATTTAACTTGAACGGCAATTCTTTCTTTACCTTTCACTATTTCAATATCATATCCTGGTGTATTTTTATTTGGCATTATTACTTCATAGCCTAGATCTATACATTTACGAGCTACATATTTCTCAAAATCATCTGGGTCAGTAAATCTTAGATCGGGTTGCATTAGAGGTTATACCGGCAATCAAATATACTCTTAATTTCATTGATTAGTTGATCATTCAGAAAATAGGATTCTTTGAAACAAGCTTTTGAAGAGGTTCTGTTTCAGCATTGTTGGAGTTCTTTGGGACTATCTCTCAACCCTCTCATTGAATACGAAGACACCATTCTGAGACATGTTGGAAAACATGTTGGAAATAGCTAACCGATTTCAGGGATTGGTCTCAACCAGTGCCCACGAGTGCAGTTTTCGCCGAAATCGGACTCCACCCTCTCCGTTTTTTGTAAGTCCCAGGACGTTCCAGGAAGTTCCAGAACGTCCCACTATTGCTGCAATTTGGCGAATTCAGGAGATTTTTACTCTTAGTTAGTTCCAGAAAGGATCAGTAGGTCCCGTTTTGGTGCTAGGGAAAATGCTAGGGAATGATATTCAAGGTGCTAGGGAATAAAATGGGTGCTAGGGAAAAGAACCAAAAATATCTAATTCCCATTTGTTAATTGTGCATTAACTTCTTATCTGTCTAGATTTAATTAATAATTATAAAACTAATTATAGTGTTTTATTTCTCTCTATTTTATCTGACTATTTAATTTCCTTGTGAATAGTCATTCTATTGAGTTGCGGTGAAAACTTTTTGAGTTCCAATCTTTCAGTTGTGTTCCTTCGATTCTTTTCAGTGGTGTATCTTGAAACTCCAGGAGAACGTTTCTCTGAGTTGGGAACAGAACGACTTTCAGTGCATTCCAAAGTTACTACAATCCTGGTTCCTTTCTTTGCCATGACTTATAAATGCGATGTTAAGGGGATTTTCTTATAAAACCATCCTACAACCTCTTAGTGCTCCAAATAAAAAAAAATGGAACGTGCTCAAAAGCGTGGATCGGGAGACCTAGAGCGTGTGCTTTCTTTTGCATGCTCCTCAAAGGACCCTGACTCCCCTGATTAGGTATTTTTACTCTGGGACAAGTGTTTGGCAAGTGCATGAAAAAGGGCACCCTCATCGAGCAGTACCCATACCGACAAACTTGTGTGAGGAGTGTCGTAGTTCCGTTCTACTCCTCCATAGAACCTTTTGGGAAGATCTGAAATCACGTCCCATAAAGTCCCGTTTAGGTGCTAGGGAAAATGCTAGGGAACAGACCACAAAACAACCCGAAGTTGGTTTCAGGAAGTGCCATGTAGTCCCTACTTAACGGACACCCTCTCCGTTTTCTAAAAGTGCTGGCACGTCCTCATACGTGCTTTTTTTGTCTATGCCTGTCCGTCAATCCAACCAGAAGGAATAGACTTCTAGTGTGATTGCTTGCTAGTAATGCTTAATGGAAGAACTCAAGACTTCTAGAGATTTTCTTGCTTTAGCGTTAGAAAAGTATCAGAGCAAAAAATATTTAGAAGCAATAGAGGCATTCAATCAATCACTTGCTCTTCATGAGAACTGGCAGTCCTACCAAGGACTTGGATCGGCCCTGGGCAACACTCGGCAATACCAAGCAGCAATAGACCCGTTCAAGAAAGCACTTGCTCTTCATGAAGATTGGAATTCCTACCAAGGACTTGGATGGGCGCTGTTCCACACGCAGCAACACCAACAAGCAATAGAAGCATTTGATAAGGCGAAATCAATTCTTATTTCCCAGGAAGCAATATCCATAGATACAAAAAAAAGCGCAGACCAGGAAAGAGGCAAGCAATATCAAACACTTGCGTTACAACTTGCTTCTTTGGGCAAAATCGAACATACGACTCGTGCACATCAGGTTTCCTACAGGTGCAGTTGTGATAATCCACATAAATTAGTTGACCCTTTCTTAACAGAGAAAAGTGGAGTTGGTGTCACAAGAGATTTGATTGAGAGCATTACTGAGAATCTTTCCAGCATTCAATTTGCATTTCATCCTTCGTATTATTCAGAAGCAACAAAAGACGACCATTTACAATCCTGGAAACATCTTATACACATTCATATTACAAAATGTGCTGGCACAAACTTCGAGGGACCACTTTCAAGAATGCTGGAATATTTTGCATTAAAAAAACAAGGTGAAACTAGATATTCCAATGCAGAATTCAAGCATTATCTCTGGCACGGCAATTTAGGAGGAAAATGCAAGCACGATGCTTATTTATTGGAGGCATTTAAGGGCAAAGTACTTAATAAATTGCAGGGATCATTCCTTGCTACCCATTGGGGAAAGCATGGTACCTACAATCAGAATCTTCTGCAGGCAGGAATTTCTGCGAAGAAAATTTGTCTAGTAAGAGATCCATCTCAACGTTTGTATTCGCATATAAGTCATATCGGGCGTAATGAGGTTGATAAAAGAATCTTACTTAACAAGTGTATTGAGAATGAGAAATTATCCAATCTTATAGACAGATATATTTATGACTATAACTTATACGAAGGATACCAAGAATCGCCATATTGCGACCCTTTTGATTACGAAGAGTGTGCAACAGTCGATTTTCTAGATATCTCCGATGACAATGCAATCTCTAAAGTAAAATCGTCATTCTTGAGTGCAACATTATTGCCAAATATTGTTCAGTACAATCGATTAAATGACGACAATCGCAAGATCAATGTCAAGGGTTCACTTGGAGACAAAGACTTTCAATATATACATAAAGAATTGATTTCACGAGGTTTCCTGGAAAGGGACAATCAAATTGATCTAGAATTTCTCAAAAAGAGAACAAAAGAGCGGTTGGTCTTTCCAGAAATCATTCACACAGGTGAAGTCCTACATCCAATTACATTCGTATATTCAAGAAATGGTGCCGCAAAGTTGATACATACTAAAAGTTTTATTGCAGACCCTTTAGATGCCATAAATTGTTAAATTCAAGAGAGTTTCTTTAAGATTAAGACTTGGAAAATTAAACTTTTACTTATATAAGTGAGTCAAAAAAATATAGATTTGTATAGTAGAAATCTTGATAATGTACTCAAGCACTTAAGAGGTAGTTCCGTTTGCATGAACTTGAGCGCTTCACCTATTGCTATACCAAGCAGTATGTCAATTTTTTGACAAGTCCTTTTTGGACTTACCACAAAGATGTCTTGGAAATGTGAATTTGGGCATACATAGAAATAAGCAGTTGTAAATAGAACTGATTAAGAGCTAACAGCTTCTGTACAGCATTATGAGGTTTTATATCTGATAATTAATTATTTTTGATGAATCAATATGTCTTAAGTAGCTTGTAGAAGAGAGCAGTAATGCACTAATTGTCAGAATCTACGACTCCTCAGGATTTATTTAACTTCGCGATTGAAAAATATCAGAGCGAAGACTATCAAGAAGCAATCAATCTCTTTAGAAGCTCAATAGAACTTCAAAAAAATTGGAATTCATACCAAGGACTAGCATGGGCACTATTAAATACAAACCAGTTAGGAGAAGCAATCGACACTATTAAAAAGTCACTTGACCTGAAAGAAGATTGGAATTCTTATCAATGTTTAGGAACAGCACTATTCAGAATAAAACAGTACACAGAAGCAATATATGCATACCAAAACTCGCTTTCTCTCAAAGAAACCTGGAATTCTTACTTAGATCTTGGATTAGCACTATTCAACACAGAGCAATATTCTGCCGCAATCGATAGTTTTAAAAAGTCACTTGTTCTTAAAGAGGACTGGTACTCATACCATATTCTTGGACGAGCATTATTGAAAAGTGACTTATCCATAGAAGCAATTGATGCTTTCTATAAAGGTATCAACCTTCAAGTAAACTGGGATTCATACAATGGTCTTGGATGGTCATTACTTGAATCAAAACAATTTTCAAAAGCCATAAAATCATTCCAAAAATCACTTGTCCTTAGAGAAGATATAAGTTCATATAATGGTCTTGGATGGGCCTTATTGAATATTCAGAGGTTCAAGGAAGCTCTAAGAGCTTTTTATCTTGCATCAGATATTACAATACTCATACCAAAATTACATGAGGTAGGAAAACAATTAGTTAAAGGCAAGAAATATGACTTAGCGATTGAGTTTTATGAAGAGCTAATGAGAAGGCATCCAGAGAATTTTTTAATTATTTTTGGATTTATTTGGACGGTCAAAGAGTCCAAGCGTCTTTCGGAATATCAGGTTTTTATATCCAAGTTAAAGATTGATAATTGCTGGGATTTAGTCGAATATTATGAGCTTAATATCAACAAAAAGTCCTTCAATTTCAATGATGCTAGGAGTATGAGTTATGTTAAATATAATTTTGCAAGTGCTACATATGTTCCTGACCGCGAAAAAAATCTAGAGGAAGCAATAAGAAGTACGAATAGAAATTATCATCTTGTGATGGAATTCGGAGTATTTTACGGCAAGTCAATATCCTTTATTGCCAAGATTCTTCCTAAAGAAAAAGTGTATGGATTTGATTCATTTGAAGGACTTCCTGAGGCTTGGGGAACAAGGCGAAATAAGGGAGATATTTCAACAGAAGGGTTTATACCTTTTGTGCCTCCAAATGTACAATTATTTAAAGGCTGGTTCAAAGATACACTTCCAAAGTTCCTTGCATCAAAACCTGGTATGAATTCAAAGCTAATTCATATAGATTGTGATATTTATTCTTCCACTAAGACAATTCTATCAGTATTGGCAAAGACTATTATCCCTGGAACAATAATTATCTTTGATGAATATTATAACTATTTAGGATGGGAAGATCATGAATTCAAGGCGTTTCAAGAATTTGTACAGGAATACGCTGTGACTTATGAATACATTGCATATGCACCTAACCAAGTATCCATTCGGATCCTAAGTAAAAACAAATAGAAAGGCTATTTAAAGATAGTAGTACTTGTCTAACAGAGAACTACAACACTCAAGAGGAATTGCCGTTTGCATGACCTCTGAGCAATTCACCTATTCCTGTGCCAAGCAATGCGACACTCTTTTGACCTGTCCGATTTACTAACGTCTAATTCAACAAGCAGCGCACCTAACCAAGCATTGTAGACAATGGCAGTAGAAGCGAATGTTAGATATTGGTTGGCGCCTTGAAGCTGGTTGAAACAGGTGTTTATCACCATTGAATCTTGATGCCAGCGATCTTAAATTAAATCAGGAGTCATAGCATGAACGGTCTAAAAAATAAGTGCTTGACTCAAAGGGCGGGATCGAAATACCCCGCCCTTCTTAATGTCTTTCTGAATTCAAAGAAATCCACTAAAAAGGAAGGGCATCAAACTCCGAATCCATGTCTCTAATCCCTTTTATTAATTAACTGATCAGAAATATTCCTGATCAGTTGTAGTGACCCGAAGTAGGTCTATCACAGAGGTTTTTAGAGGCAAGACTTATCCAGAAGTATTTAGGATAGTTCAGATTTTGAAAACAGGTGCTCTAGATGTGTTCTGGTTTTTGAAAGATTAGAAATAAAACTGGAAACTGTTTTTAATCACTGTGATCAGATCTTTTTACAGCAGTAATCGTGTAGTTGGTTTTGAGGCAAATCTTCGGTGCCTTCTTTTTAAGTATAATTCATTATATGAACTTAGAAAAGTGCTTAAAGTGAGTTTATTCTGCTGATTTAAATAACTATTAAGTAGAGAGTATTGAGTCTTAAAAAAGTAAATGGCTTAAATAGTCAACCATTAATGGCTTAATATTTTCACTGCTATAGTTCTTTAGTATGTGGTGAGGAATTTGACTTGATATTGTATTGATATATTCTTTGCTTATTGATAAAAGCAGTGAATAAAGATCTTCAGGCCTATTATATAATATGCAGGAAGAATCAGCCAGGTAAATGTGATTACGCTCTCGCGAGCCTGCCCAAGTGATTAATGGTTTTTTTCTTATTAAAAACTCGGCACAACCTAAACCAAATGTTTCCCCTTCCCATCTTGCATGAAGCATTGCATCAGATGCACTTAAAAAAATACTTATTTCAGCACTAGAAGTACTGGCAGGTAAAAAAATTATATTTGGTAAATTTGAGAAACAGGGAGTGTTCATAAAAAGGAAATAGATATCATTTCGAATTGAAGCAATCTCTACAATAGTTTTAGAAACCCATGGTAGATTCCATGTGTCAGGACCTCCATGTCTAGAAATAACAATCGCTGATTCAGGAATATTTAGTGTTTTTCTAGCTTCAATCTGAGTTGGTTCAGAGTGGGAGGGTTGTTTAATAACATGAGGTAATACAAACGACGAGGAATTTGAAAAGAAATGATTTTGCCAATGACTAACATAAGCTGAAATAAATGGTATAGGAAAGGAAGATATGTTTTTGCGAAACGTAGGATTAAATCCACACTGATGATGTATGAAAGGAATTTTTAAACCAAAAAGCCATAATAGTTCAGATTCACTACAGCCATTGATATGATAAAGTGCATCTAGGTTATAATCCTTTATTTGAGTACGTTCACTTATATCGATCAGATTTAGACCAATTTCTGTAATAAGCGGAACAATGGATAGGTTATTCCATGGACTATCTTTTAAATAGAAAATGAAGATTTCATTTGAGTCTAAGAAGAACTTAGAATACTCGATAATGGCTCTAGTTGTCCCCCTAAAACCAATTCCATTATCAAAGAAGCCTAGTCTCATAATTCAAGTATTAAGTTTAAAAAGATGACATGAGTATTTAACATTTTTCTGCAATAACACACCATTCAAAGCAATGTTCTTTTTGCGCTTGATGGTTAATTATATATTCAGTGAGAAGATCCTCGCAAATTGAGATAAACTCACGTTTTACTTCAAGGCGGATAATTGGATCTACTGAGTTGGCCAATTTAGTTAGCGGGTTAAAAAAAGGACGTAAGCCAACATCCCAAATCTCTCCGATTATAGGTCCGTATAGTGGGGTAATATCTATTATTTTCAACCCTGAATCTTTAAGAATAGAAATATACTCTTCGAGAGTTTTTAAACTATTCCAAGTACTTAGCCTTCCGGCATCTAAAATAGAGCTAGACTTTTTACCAAATTCTTTTGGCAAAAAAGTCTTATTGCTGTATTTAAGAATATCTGGTGTCTTTAGTTCTAAAACTACATGTCCCTTGGGAGTACATATTCTTGCTAGATCTTTGATATGCTGAACGTAGTTTCTTACCCAGTAGGTACTATTGGAAAAAACAAAATCGAAACTATTGTCAGCTAGCTGTAAGATGTTGTTGTTGTCATGTTGAATAACTTTTTCATAGAAGTTAAGGACAATTGCTTTCTTAAGAAGGTTTGATTTCCAGTCAGTACCGATAGAAAAATTATACGTCGGCCTTTTTATAATCTCTAGAGAATAACTATCATCATAGTTGTCGAATGCATCAAAATTACCAAGTCTTCTTTTTGATGTATCAAGTGATTGAAACATGTCGGTAACTTCTGCAAGTTCTCCACCGGCTGTGATAAAGGAAAAAACTCCGTCACCACAGGAGATATCTATTACTCGAGAAGGTTTACAAGTTTCTAAAGCAGCTTTATAAGCTTCTGCTCTGAAAGTCCACATCAAAGCATTTTCTGGTCTTAGCCAGAGCCAATTAAGCCATTGGCGGAAGAATGCGATACGAATATTACTATTCATTAGAATTTGTGGTTATATAAAATTTTACCAAATAGGGGACAAACATAATGCAAGGTTCCCCTGAAAGGGTCAAGGATCTCCTTCATACAAAGAATCAATCTCATTGTAAAGAAATGAATACCTGTCTTTCAAATGAATTTGATCTGATTCTGATAAATAATCATTGTGGTTGAGGTGCCATGCATATGCAGGTATATTATCCCAGTATAGTGAATTTATAGGGTTCTCCTTTTCAGGAAGCGATAGGTCATCAATTAGAGCTAGGGAGGAGTATAAACTTGATTTGAAATTTGCAAATTTTATGAAATCAATAGTCACATCTATTGTACTGTCACATAGTGAACTATAACTTGGATTAAAGAGCAAATCTCTTGGATAATTGGATGCTAAAAAAAGAGCATTTTGCCAAAATGGCTTGAAGTTGCGATGTTTCCAAGCGGGATCAAGGTAGTTTACATAATGAGGATCAATTTTTATTGTGGCCTCGCAGTTTTCTTGTAAGACATAATTTCTAAGTGGAAGCCGCTTGTAAAAACTACACTTATCCTTGTAATATTTAAGGGAGCTATCGTCGGAATCAAATTTCAACCAAGGCAGTGGATGATGTTGTAAATGATAATAATTAACAATATGAATCGATATAGGATCTCTAAGCGCAAGATATATCTTATATTTTTTTCGCGCCCAAGCTTCAAAGATAGAGGGATTCAAATGTTCATTATGTATAGAGAAATGGTAGATTCTATTTGAAAGATTAGACATCATATTTTGATTTACGTTATCTTTTAGTGTAAGCATTAAAGGAAAACTACCTTGAATATAATAAATATAACGAAAAAAACTCGACATCCCACAAGATGAACTCCCAAGGATGATAACAGGGTTCTCCAATTGGCAAGAATTTATCAACTTTGATAATTTAAGTTCAATCTTATTTAGGCCCATCCTTAACTGTGATAAAACATGGACTTTACGGTAATCAAGATTAAAGGTAGAAATCATTTGATCAGTATACATTGTAAACACTATTTGGTTCAGTTTACGCTTATATATCAAGCAGGAATCTAATGAATTTGACTTTACTATCTGATTAAATTCGCTTTGAAGAGATATCGACTTTTCATTCAACTCTGAGAAGCGGCTCTCAATAATTTCATTTACTTTAGAACTGTCATTGCGGTAGTTAATAATTGGTACATTACATCTACTCATGCTCGTCTATTTAAAATCAAGGATTATTATAGCAAGAATATGAGGAAACTTGTGAATAGATATTTCACAACCGGCCATAAATAAACCTATGAATAAAAGCAATTAGTGAAGTTATATAGGCTTTTACCTCCCCATTTTTGTGAACAGAGACTTGCGTTGGCAAAAATGCTTGCCGGAATCCGAAGGGGGCATGATCCGACGATTGCTCGTTATAGAGGGATCGGACTGAGTAGCTCTATGGTTGCTTGGTTATTCTTCGGAGAAAATTTATTTATTTATTTATTATGCTAGTTATATATAAAATCTAGTCAGTTGTAATTGCCCTTTATTGGTTGGGTTGGCTAAGGAAGGTTGTTTCTCTTCTGAGCATCATGGCCAAGTCCATCGGGCATCGTTATAAGGACTAGTACAATTCCAGTGAGATTGCTTGCTAGTAATTCTTAATGGAAGAACTCAGGGCTTCTAGAGATTTCTTTACTTTAGGAATAGAAAAGTATCAAAGTAAAAACTATCCAGAAGCAATAGAGGCATTCAATCAATCACTTGCTCTTCATAAACACTGGCAGTCCTACCAAGGAATTGGATGGGCGCTGTTCTACACGCAGCAATACCAACCAGCAATAGAAGCATTCAATCAATCACTTGCTCTTCATAAA
>QCJK01000032.1 GCA_003216075.1 Prochlorococcus sp. AG-409-B05 | reverse complement strand
CTTCTCTAGGTATGATCGAGCATGCAACTCGTGCAAATCAGATTTATTACAGGTGTAGCAATGCTAATCCCCATAAAAGAATTGATCCTCTTTTGGGTGAAAAAAATGGAATTGCTGTCACAAGAGAATGGATAGAAAGTATAACTAAAAATCTTTCAAGATTTCAATTTGCATTTCATCCTTCGTATTATCTAGGCGAGAAAGTTGATGGTGAATTGCAATCATGGAAGCATCTTATTCACATTCATATACCAAAATGTGCTGGCACAAACTTCGAGATGCCATTCACATCGTTAATGCAACATATTGCATCAGAATGTAAACAAAAAATCTATAGTTACAAGGCAGAATCCAAGCATTATCTATGGCACGGAAATTTAGCCACCAAATCAATACATGATGCTTATTTGCTAGAGGCATTTAATGGCAGAGGACTTAATAACTTACAAGGATCATTCTTTGCTAACCACCATGGAAAGCATGGCACTTACAATCAGAACCTTCAGGGGGTGGGCATTACTGCAAAGAAAATCTGTCTAGTAAGAGATCCATCTCAGCGCTTGTATTCTCACATAAGGCATCTAGGGCGTAAAATCTTTAACAAAAAGTATTTTCATAATGACAACAACTCTAGCGCGGAATTATTGAATCTCATGGACAGATATATTTATGACTATAATTTATTTACTGAAGAGGAAGAATCTGCATATTGTAAACCTGTTGATTATGAAAAGTGTGGGACAGTTGACTTTCTAGATATCTCCGACGAACATTCAATCTCAAAAGTAAAGTCTTCATTCCTGAGTGCAACATTACTTCCAAATATCATTCAGTACAATCGACTAAATGACGACAAAAACAAAACAATAGTCAATGGAACGTGTGAAGAAAAAGACTTTCAAGATATACATAAAGAATTGATCTCACTAGGCTACCTAAGCAGGGACAATCAAATTGATCTAGAATTTCTCAAAAGGAGAACAAAAGAGAGGTTGGTCTTTCCAGAAATCATTCACAAAGGAGTTGACCTACATCCAATCACATTCATATATCCAAGAAATGGTGCCGCAAAGTTGATGCTTACTAAAGATTTTATTGTGGATCCATTAAACGCTATAAATTGTTAGAAATCAAGAGAAGTGCCTTTTAGTTAAAACTCGGAAATTACACTTAACCCTATAAATCGAGGTAGACTAAATGCAGGTTTGCATAGGAAATCCTTCGGTGTATATACTTACAGTTTCATAACTAAAGCAACGGAAGCAGTGATAATGCAATTTAAATACCTTGAATATTAATTATATGAAGGAATGTACTAGGTAATATTTAAGTCGTCACGGAGAGAGTGTATTTCGACTATGGCAAAAATTAGACGGCAATAGACAGATTAGACAGGTTTTACAAATCATTCATGAAATAGCCCTAACATTAAACCTAAGAACATTTTTAGAAGCACTTGAATCTATTAGGCATCAGATAATCAACCACTAAATATAAGGAGGAGATGATTTAAAACCTCGATTTATCTAATTATTATTGTAGCGATTCTTGGATACCTCTTGTCAATCAAATAACAAGATTTTCTCCGATTGGTATTTGCTTAGGATAAAAAATCTGATTGATGCTGTTGTAATTGGTCGCTTTACTCATTCCTTTTCTATGAAATATTTCTGGAATGAACAAAAGGTTTTCTCTGAGGTCGTCTTTCATGGGTTTTAAAAAAGGAGAAGAACCTCCTATTGCATCGCGCTTATTCAATTCACAAAAAGTTCCATGGATTAGCAGAGCATAACTACGACTATCCTCACAACCTTTTTCGCTATGGGCCCTGCTCGATCGGTGCTTTATATTTCCTTGGCAAATAATGAGTTATGCATACAAATACGCAATGTGAAAAGGTGAGGTCCTACAAGCAGTGAAAACAAGGAATCAAACGCTCTAGATCTTCAAGAGAACTTTTCTTTGAGAAGGTTGTATGTGCATTACATTTTTCAGGTTTCCAAATGCTCCTCCAAATCATCTTGAAGATAAGTTTTCGAAAAGAAGTTATAATGAATCTTATTCAATTCTATTTTTTACTGAGCATACGACGCAACCACGGACAACAGGAAGTCTATTACTGCTCTTGATTAAAGGATTAGCCGTCATCTGATCGAATATCAATTTCCTTACTTGGCTATTCCAAAACTAACTGCTTTTTGCTGAGATCGATTGCTTCAACTAGATTGCCAACAAGGTGATCGATGTTAAATCGTTCTCCCACTTCCAGCCATTGCATTGAGTGGTAACCCAATATCAATGGAACCTCCAAGAGAAAAAGTATGAAAGGTTTTGGAAAATCGCAAAACCCCAAAAAGCCAGTTATCAGGCAAAAGACTAATCTGACTCCAGAAGAGTTGATTTCAGAAGCATTCAAATTTCATTCGCAGGGAAACATTTCAAAAGCATCAAAATATTATCAATTATTCATTGACAAAGGTTTTATTGATCCAATGGTTTTCTCTAATTACGGAGCAATTCAAAAACAAATAGGGCAAACAGAAAAAGCCGTCAAATTATATAAAAGAGCAATTCAAGTTAATCCTAGTTACGCAGAGGCTCATTCAAATCTAGGAAACATACTGCGAGATCTTGGAAAACCAGAAGAAGCAGAAGTCTCAACGCGCAAAGCAATTGAACTTAAACCTAGTTTTGCAAATGCCTACTCAAACTTAGGCAACATCTTGTATGACCGTGGAAAACAAAAAGAAGCATTTGATTCTTATGTTAAAGCAATTGAACTTGATCCAAATATTTTTGATAATTATTCCTCTTTAACAGAACTTCTAGGTGATTCAAATCCATCTCAGTTCAACAAATCCAACTTAGAAAATATTTTAAAACTTCTTCTAGAAAGAGATGATATCCCTCATAACAAGTTGTTCAGAGCATTTAACTATTTATATGGCAATGAGCTAGTAATCAATCTAAATAAAATAAACACGATTTTCGATAAGGTTGAATCAATTAAATTATTCATCAATGAAAAACTTTTAATTAATGCACTTGCAAAGATAATATTTACAGATTCTAAGTTAGAGGAATCACTAACAAAACTAAGGGCAAGTATTTGCAACCAGATCTCCAAAAATATAGGGGGTATCAATTATTTCCAATTAAACTTTATTATTGCTTTAGGAGAACAATGCTTCCTCAATGAATATGCTTACTCATTGAGTAAAGAGGAGAATATATCTGTTCATAACATCATAAATAAATGTAGAGTTGGTGAATTAAATGAAATATATATTTCAATTTTATCTTGTTATTTTCCATTGTATAAACTTCTTGATCAATTACCATTATTAAAATCCTTTAATTCTTCTAATGAAAATTTTAAAGGGTTAATTAAATTACAAGTATCAGAACCTCTAGAAGAAATCAGACATTCCCAAAGAATTAAAAAGTTAGGCCCAATCAATGATGAAATTTCTCAAAAAGTAAAGTCTCAATATGAAGAAAACCCATATCCGAGATGGAGATATGGAGGAAAGCGTTTAAAGAATCAAAGGCGCACTCTTGCCCAAATAATCAATAAAGAAATCAAACCTAATTTCATAAACCAAAATATAGATTATGGGCAATTGAATATTCTCGTTGCTGGATGTGGAACAGGTCAGCATATACTATATGCACAGAATTATAAGAATGCTCAAATTACAGCTATAGACTTAAGTTTGTCTAGTCTTTCTTATGCTCAAAGGAAAATAAATGAACTTGGAATTAATAATGTTGAACTGATTCAAATGGATATCCTACAAGTTAATTTACTAGAGAAAAAATTTGACATCATTGAATCTGGCGGTGTCTTACACCATATGGATAATCCTTTAAAAGGGTTAAAAGCTTTATTAGGTGTTTTAAATGATAATGGTTTCCTCAAGTTGGGTTTATATAGCGAACTAGCAAGAAAAAATATAGTAAAAGCAAGAGAATTTATTATAAAACATAATATTGAACCAATTGATGAGAATATTCGTGATTTCAGAGAAACTATATTTTCAGGAAGAGTGCCAGACTTAAACTCTATAGCAGAAAGTCCTGACTTTTATACACTTTCTTCCTGCCGTGATCTTTGCTTTCATGCAAAAGAACATAGATTCACTATAAACCAACTGAAAGCAACTCTTGAGTCTAATCAATTAAACTTTCTTGGCTTCCTACTTCCTGAGCAAGTAAAATCTCGCTACAAGAATTATTTTCCAGAAGATAAAACTCAAATAAACTTACAAAACTGGGCAAAATTTGAAGAAGAGTATCCCAATACCTTCTTAGGTATGTATCAATTTTGGGTTTCTAAAGAGGATAAAAAAGACGACGCCAAAGAATTGAATAGTGTTCTTGTATTATGAATTTTCTCTGGTAATTGAATCTTAAAGAGCTATTCGACTTAGATTCCTTTGAGAATATCTTAAACTTATACTTCTAAATCATATAAAGATCTTGCAATCAGCACAAAGGAGTCAATAATTTTAAAAACAAAGAATAGACAAAGTTTTAGATTATCTACCAACAAAAATAATTATAATGTTTTATTTAAATTTTGCCAAAGCAAGATCAATATCTCCTACAACTTTATGGTTTTGAAATCTAACCAACAGGTTATTTTTGGTTGAACTATTTAGCCTAGGTATTGATTCAATTAACTACTCCGATTATAAGCTGATTCCTCTATGATATTGCTTTGATTAACAAATTTTACTTTAGGGAAGCCCGAAATATGATTTTAAACTTGGATAAAGTCTTCATAAGGCTCTCATTCATTCTGATCATTCATTAAATAAAGAACCTCTAGATCCTGTCTTGACTCGGCGACCTTCCTTCTCAAAAAGGTCAGGGAATTTTCATCCATTTGCGATTCGGCAATCATCGTTTCTGACTGATCGATAGCATGCTCCAAGTTCTTGATTTTAAGTAGTCTAATTTCATTATCATTCTTGCACTGATCAAGTGTGTAGGCATCCATCATCTTCTATCTCGATCCTTAGTGAAAACTCTTGTGATCACAGCATTCATTGCGAAAAAGAAAATGATTAATCCAATGGTAGGAGCAAAGATAAACAGCGCATCATTCATACCCTTGCTCCTTCACGCATCCGATAAAAGGTTTTAGCACAGCGAATAAGAACACTTTTAGTCAGGGAAATATTCTTGCATTAGTTCATCAACCATTGGTGCTGGGAATGCACCGGGAATATGGAAAACCGCTTCTTTCTCTTTTTCCCGAAGGAAGTGAGGTGGAAGGTTTTTCATGCTGCCACTAATTCTTCTTGCTGAACAATCTTTAAACCATAGATCTAGTCATGCCTAATGCTCTGGCGATAGTTCCATACCCCCTGACCTTGAGATCTTTTCTCCATAATTGCCGCCAGTCAGGATGCAGAATTTCTCGATCATTAATACCAGGAACCAGTTCCGCTATACATTAAAGCTACCTAGATTGAAGTTGCTTAAAACCAGGTGTTTATCACCATTGAATCTTGCTCCCAGCGATCTAGAACTAAATCAGGAGTCAGCGCACGAACGGTCTAAAAAATAAGTGCTTAACTCAAAGGGCGGGATCGAAATACCCCGCCCTTCTTAATGCCTTACTTGACGACCCGCACAGAAAAGTTAGTATTCTTGTACTAGGAATTTCCTCACACTAAAACCAGTCCTAGCCAAATGGGCACCTGCATTTACCAGTGAGCAAGGTGCCTTTTTGATGTCTGATTAGTTGCCTCTACAAAACCCATTTCCTTTATACTGAGTCCCTGATGGACAAGAAGTACCACTCCCCCCAGCACGGAAAAATTGCTTGTAGTTGTTGGATTTGCAGAACCCATTCCCTTTGTATTGACTACCAGAAGGACAAGCGCTCCCACTAGAACCGCCTGCAGGAAAGTATTGCTTGCCATCATTTGAACGACAAAAACCATTCCCTTTGTATTGAGCACCTGATGGGCAAGCAGTGCCACTAGAACCACCCGCTCTAAAAACTTGTGAATAAACAGCAGTGTCCGCAAAACTGCTACAAAGAACTAATGGAAGAAGATATTTTTTCATTGAATAAGTTGAAAATAAGAACCAATTTAACCTCAAAAACTTTTAATTAGGCATGAGACTTCTAGCAATAGGGAAAATCCTTATCCCAAATAAGTTCCAAGACAATGCTAGTATTAAAGAATATCAATAAGAATCAATCCAAGAGGTATGAATAAAAGCATTATAAAAGGTACAACTTCTTCTCTTTCTTTTGTTGATCATAATGAAACTTACGGAAGACATATTATAAGGAGAATATGCAAAATAATTAAACCAAATTCCTGTCTTGATATTGGCGCGGGCAATGGAGAAGACTTGAAAATCATTCGAGAGTCAAATGAAAACGCCAAACTTTGGGGGGTAGATTATCGACCAAATAACAAAAATCTTTTCAAGCTAAAAGCAAATATTATTACTGCGAATTTAGAATTCGACGAACTACCAATTAGGGACAACAGTATTGATTTGATAATTGCAAACCAAACAATGGAGCACGTCAAAGAAATTTATTGGATCAATCACCAAGTCTTTAAAAAACTAACTTTGAATGGTCATTTTCTCATGGGGGTTCCCAATCTACTTGCACTCCACAATCGATTTTTACCATTATTTGGGTATCACCCTAGCTGCATTAAAATGATTTCCGCTCATATTCGAGGGTATTCAATTCCAGACACAAATTTATTTTACAAGACAATTGGTGGCGATTTTTTAGATATTGTGAATGTTTACGGCAGTCAATTTTACCCTTTTCCAAAAACTGCTTCGCGAATTGCAAGTAAATTACTTCCAGGTCTAGCTACATGTATTTTCTTTCTGATTAAAAAAACCGGGATATATAATAATGAATTCATCGAATGGACCAAAAATAACATGCTCGAAACGAATTATTATATTGGGCACTAAGCTACTAATGATTAATTGCAGAAAATTAGAATGTTATTTGACTTCATGTATGAAAATTTATGTTAATTCTTTCTTTGATATCTCTCAATAATTCAGATTTTTTATTTCAAGCTAAAGAGTATCCAAGATAAATTCCGTCACCAACCACCGACCTGTAACAATTGTCCGTCGGTTCTAATTTCCTAAGATCGCTATCAGAGAGTGGAATTTTCGTAATACCCCACCACTAGATCTGGATATCAATGACATGATTGAAAGGGACTAAACAAAGTAAGCCTTATAAAAGACTGCAAATACTAGGTTCTTGCTTATATTGAGATCGCTTGAACAAGGTAAAAACAGAGCGGGTGTCCTTTAAGTAGGAGCTACATGGCAATTCCTGCAACCAACTTCTGGTTGTCTTTTGGTTTGTTCCCTAGCATTTCCCCTAGCATCTAAACGGGACTTTATTGGACGTGATATCAGGTCTTCACAAAAGGTTCTAAGTAGAAGCAGAACATTAAGCACGAAACTCCTCACACAAGTTTGTCGTTAAGTGCGCTACTCGATGAGGGCACCTTTTTTATGTGCTTGCCAAATAATGAGTCCTGCGTAAAAACACCCAAAGTGAGGAGTTGAGATTCTCCGAGCAGTGGAAACAAGGAAACACTTGTTCTAGATCTCCAAGAGAACCTGCCTTTGAGCAGTTTTTTTTTACCTACGCAATAGTGCTGCGCATGACACTCAAGAGAAACGCCTGGTGATGATGTACAAGCAGTTAGGAGAAAACACAGCAAGATCTGCCTAAATTAAGAAAGTCCTTTGTCAAGCCTTTCGTAAGTGATGAATGAACTCCGCCTGAGAATCTATGAACAGATAATTAACAAGACTCCAGGTGGTAGAACTTCTTTGTTCAATAAAATATGTGGTGTTACTATTTTTATTTCGATATTTTTCGCAGTAATAGTTACTGAAAATTCAATAGATTATCGATTTGGCGATCAAATAGACCTATTAGATTGGATAATTGGTGGATTATTTTGTATTGAATATATCTGTCGCTTATGGGTAGCACCTCTTGAAGAGAAATATGGCAACGGATTGAAAGGGGTTTTGCGTTACATAATTTCGCCAATGGCAATAATAGATATCATTGCCATTGTCCCTTCATTTATTGGTGTTCGCGCTGAGTTAAAGATCTTAAGAGTAATCCGCCTACTTAGAATATTGAAGATTGGAAGAAGTGAGAAATTTAAACAAAGTATATTTCATTTCAATTATGCCCTTCGATCAAAGAGTCAAGAACTCCAAATCTCAACCTTTTATACGATATTGCTCCTACTAATTAGTAGCACCTTTATGTATCTTGCCGAGTCATCTATTCAACCAGAGTTATTAGGATCAATTCCGAGATGTCTATGGTGGTCAATTACAACAGTATGTGCTGTTGGATATGGTGATTCAATTCCAGTTACAGCACTTGGGAAAACAATTGCATCGGTAACCTCTCTTATGGGTATTGCTGCAATAGCAATACCTACAGGAATACTTGCTTCAGGTTTTAGTGAGTCACTTAATGTTCAAGAGAAAGTGCCTGAAGAAGAAGAATCAGACTAATAATTCAAACCAGAATTGAAAAGAAAACATCTTATTCAAGTAAGTTCCTATCTTTTCCCTATCACCAAATTGGAACAGGCTGATCCTTTATGGAACTAACTAAGAGCAAAAATCTCTGAGATTCTCCAAATCGCAGGAATAGTGAGGTGTTCTAGTAGTTACTGAGACGTCATGGTACTTACAAAAAACTGAGAGGGTGTTGTTGAAGGCAAAACAGGTCTAAAACAATTCAGTTCTTAGCTTTTATGAGTTTTGCTTGTGTGTATATCTAAAAAACACAACTACCACAGTCCAAAATATTGTCTACCTCAATTGTTAGACAATATTGACTGCATAGACAATTCATTAGGAACAAAAAAGAAGGTTTAATCCCTCCCCTTATCTATTTGTTCTTACTAAGAAAAGTATTTTTTATCATCAACTGTTCCTAAAAGCAAACTGCTTTAAAATGTCTAAATCAATAATCGTCAAAGTACTTTCCTCTGTAGCCTCCAAGTTAAGGAAAGGAGCCATACCATCCTCATACGCCTCCTTCCACCTTGGAGCACAAAGACACCAGTGGTCTCCAGGCTTCAAGCCAGGAAATCCAATCTGAGGGCTTGATAGATCATTCCCTTGAGCCTTGCTATACGAAAGGAATTGCTCTGTCATTACTGCGCAAACAGTATGCATGCCCATATCAGTTGCATCTGTTTTGCAAGAACCATCTCGATACCAACCAGTCATAGGACTACAACTACAAGACTGAAGGTCAGTTCCTAAAACGTTTTTGGGTTCCATCCTTTTACTATCACTACTTCATATTATTTACATATTATTCGCATATTTTCAAAGAAAGGACTCAATTTGTGAAAGGGGCAGTTTCTACCCTGTCTGAAGCGACCCTTCCGGCACGCACACAAGAAAATTTCACTTTGTTTTCGCTCAAATTCAATATCTTTGCTAAATTAATAAGAACTCTTCTCTTATTAATTAAAAGAATCAAAGAAGAGTATGCGATTTTATTTAACTAATTAACGGAATAGCCAAGAAAAGAACAAAAATGTGAGTTCGACAGCAAAAAGTCGAATTCAGTTGATTTTTTCAGACTGCTAGGGTCGCCTGAGACGTCTACGGCCAAAAGTCAAAAACGGAGAGGGGAAAGTTCATTTCGACTAATTTTGCTCAATATTTGACCTGTGTGAATGAGTTTGAAAGGAAATCTCAAATACTGGTTTAAATAGCCTACCATTAATTTTGCAATCAGGATAAACAAGTTCCACCCTGGGAATTTACTACTTTTTATTACTAAGCTTCTACTTGAATTCCTTCAATTTATTTTCGATCCATTTATTAACATCAGATTCCAACTAGACAACAGTCTGAGGTCCAAGTGATATTGATTTTGGAAATGTTCCTTTATGCATCCAGTTATAAATAGTGCCTTTTGAGACTCCAACCATTTTCGCCACTTCTGGAAGGCGTATAAAACGATGCGCGATGGACTTGGGCATGATGCTTAGAAGAGAAACAACCCTCCTATTCCAACTCAACTAATAAAGGGCAATTAAAACTGACTGAATTTTAGATATAACTAGCAAAACAAATAAACCTTCTCCAAAGAGTAACCAAGCAATCGTGGAGTTGCTCAATCCGAACCTTCTATAACGCTCAATCGTCGCGTCATGCACCCTTCGGATACTTGAAAGCATTTATTTCACTCCAATCACTTTGATTTGATTTCCAGCAACGTTATCTCCATGTATCACACTTGTCCTCTATATTTCTTGAACTCATCTAAAGAACTAGTAACTATACTCCTGTAATTATCAGGGAATCTTGCTTGCATTATCTCTGGAATTGCCAAGCAATCTGGATAGGGATTATGCAAATAAAAGATAACTTCCTTCTCTTCCTTCAAAACAATGTAATCAGATAGTCCCCCTATATTTTTTTTAGTCATGCTGCCCCCTCATCTTGCTCCACGATGATCCTTCTGATGGTTGAGAGGGCAAGATCTGTTTGCTCTCTTATAGATCTGTAAGAGCAACCTTCATTCCTTAAAAGCAAAACCAACGCTTTCTGGAATACTTTTTTTTGCGCTTCGGCACTTTGTTGACGATGGGTTCACTTCAGCTTTAGAACAGAACTACTAGCTCCTCACACAAGTTTGTCAGTATGGGCGCTACTCGATGAGGCCGCCCTTTACCATGCGCTTGCCAAATATTGAGTTATGCGTAATAATACCCACTGTGAGGAGTTGAGATCCTCCGAGCAGTGGAAACAAGGAAACACTTGCTCTAGATCTCCAAAAAAACCTGCCTTCGAGCAGGTTTTTTTGTGCCTTGCAATCCTTTCAAGTTTTCCAGTAGTCGTCCCACTCAACCTGCAGTTCAGCACTTGATAAGGAGTTGTAGAAACCCCTCCACTTCTTTTCTGAGTTCGCATCAGTAGCAACCAACGACACCAGCAGGTCTATTGCCTGTTCTTGGTTAAAGGATTTGCCATCATTTGAATGGAATATCAATTTCTTATTTTGCCGCTTTCTCTTGAATTGTGTACCTGAGATCAGTTGATGTCCTCAAGTATCTTAAAAACAGTTGTTTATCACCATTGAATCTTGCTCCCAGCGATCTAGAACTAAATCAGGAGTCAGAGCACGAATGATCTAAAAAATAAGTGCTTGACTCAAAGGGCGGGATCGAAATACTCCGCCCTTCTTAATGCCTTACTTGACGACCAGCACAGAAGAACTAGTATTTTTGTACTGGATATTTCCTCATACTAAAACCAGCCCTAGCAAAATGGGCACCTGCATTTACCAGTGAGCAAGAGGCCTTTTTTATGTCTGATTAGTTGCTTCTACAAAACCCATTTCCCTTGTGCTGAGTACCTGATGGACAAAATGCAATTTATTTGAGGTTAATGTTGCAAAGAAAACAGAAACATATGAAATCACATTTACTATGGATGAGTGGAGAAAGTACAAGATGCCAACCAAGAAATCATCTGGTAATTTTATAAGGATTCAAGTGAGCTCTTCTTGCTTGGATTGAAACCTACTTTTAATGTCCATAGGTAAAGTGAATAAGCAATTACATAAGTCACCACAACATAATAAGTTGAGTACTAATGATCTTAGGTTAGAAATTTATAAGAGAGCAGAGGAACAACTTTGGAATAGATTTCTTACTCAAAAGAATAGATACGATGAACTCCTAAAACAATACATGACCCATCAACATACCCCGTACCTCCTACTGGTGAAGATCTACTTGTGATTGCTGAACGATAAAAGGATTTTGTATTTGGCAAAGGTGATTAATAGTTCATTCATTCCTCAAGGATTTGATCAACTTTTTCAGCAAGGTGTGGGTGCTTTTCAGAAACCTCTTTCATTTTTCTTCGGTAATTAATCTTTGCCCCCTTGATATCGTCCTGTAAGCATCCCTTTCTTTGTGCTTCATGATGTAGTGCTTCCATGCTCCAAATTGATCCTGATATTGGAGAAAGAATTTCATAGTTAATTTCTAGAGATAAGGGACTTGCTAACTTTCTTTTCTTCAAATTTTTATAGTAATAATTGGGGGGGGGGGTAGACATAATTCCCTTTTCATAGAAC
>QCJK01000031.1 GCA_003216075.1 Prochlorococcus sp. AG-409-B05 | reverse complement strand
AAGTTATTTCAACAAGTCAAGTGATTTAAGTGTTCGTATAAGTTTAATGGTAAGACAAATAAGTGAAATTGAAATTATAATCACAGATAGTGAAGCTGAGGCCTTAACATTAGAAGCAAACTTAATTAAGAATCATCAACCTTATTTCAATGTTTTACTCAAGGATGACAAGAAATACCCATACCTATGTATAACATGGAGTGAGCCCTACCCAAGAATATTTATAACAAGGAGAAGAAGACAGTTGAATATAGAGGATAGATTTTACGGGCCATATGTTGATGTAACAGCACTAAGGAAAACATTATTTTTGGTTAAAAGGATGTTTCCACTAAGACAAAGGCCCAGACCATTATATAAAGATAGAACTTGTCTCAATTATTCTATTGGCAGATGTCCTGGTGTTTGTCAGAATCTCATTTCGGCCAAGGACTATCAAAACACACTCAAAAAAGTAGCTATGATCTTTCAGGGTAGGACCAATGAACTTAATACAATACTTAAGAAACAAATGCAACATTATTCAGATAAGATGCAATACGAAATAGCAGCAACTATACGAGATCAAATTAAAGGTCTTGAATTACTGGTGGAAGATCAAAAGGTAAGTTTACCTGATTCAAATATCAACAGAGATGTTATTGCATTAGTTGATGACAGTAGGACTGCCTCTATACAATTATTCAAAATGAGAGAAGGAAAATTAGTTGGCAGAATAGGTTATTTGACAAGCTGTATAGGTTTAGACAAGGATATAATTTTACAAAAAATCATAGAGGAACACTATTCAAATGTTGAGGCAATAGAAATACCACCAGAAATAGTTGTTCAAGAAAATTTAAGAGACTTAAGTCTAATATCTGATTGTTTAACTGAAATGAGGGGAAGAAAGGTAAAAATTAGTATTCCTATGAGAGGAGCTAAAAGTCATTTAATTGAATTAGTTCAGAAAAATGCAATGCATGAACTTGAAAGAAGTCAAAAAGGACAAGAAAGAACATCACTAGAATTAGAAGATCTTGCTCAGATGCTAGAGCTAGATCATTTACCAAATCGAATTGAAGGGTATGATATTAGTCATATACAAGGAAGTGACGCAGTTGCTTCTCAAGTTGTCTTTGTAGATGGTATACCCTCAAAACAAAATTATAGAAAATACAAAATTAGAAATAACTCCATAATAAGTGGACACAGTGATGATTACCTTGCTTTAAGGGAGGTCATAAATAGAAGATTCAGAAAATGGTCACGACTAAAACAGGAAGGTTTCAATTTTAAGAATATTTCTAACTCAGTACTTAACACAACAGGGTCAAATGACTGGCCCGATCTGATTCTTATAGATGGAGGAAAGGGGCAGTTAAATTCTGTTCTTCTAGAACTCAAACAACTTAATTTGATTGAAGAAGTCAATGTCTGTTCAATTGCAAAAAAACACGAACAGATTTTTATAGGTGGTTACTCTGAACCAATTAATAGTCATTCTGATCAACTGGGAGTAATGTTATTAAGGAGGGTCCGAGACGAAGCACATAGATTTGCAGTTAGCTTTCATAGACAATTAAGAGGTGACAGAATGACTAAAGGAAATTTGTCAGAAATAAAGGGACTAGGTCCCAGAAGAAGAAAGGTGTTGCTAAATCATTTTCGTTCCGTTGAAGCTATTCAATTCGCAACTTTGGAACAACTTGTGAATAGTCCAGGACTTGGAAAGACATTGGCTAATGAAGTCTGGAATTATTTTCATAAAGACATATCCTAGGATTACCAAGGAGTATTCATATTTGTTTAGCCTGACCGCTAATGTGGCAAAATGTTTTGGATTACATAAATAGTTGATTGTTATGTTATTAATTAGGTTTGTTAGACTTTTTCTCTAAAAGGATTCCTTTTTAACTACCCTTGAATCTTTATATGATGACATTGCCAGCTGAAGCTTATCTATGGTTTAAAACACTCCATATTATTGGTGTCGTGGTATGGTTCGCCGGTTTATTTTACTTGGTTCGTTTATTCATATATCACGTTGAGTCTAATGATATGGAGACTGAGATGAAAACTGCCTTTAATAAACAATATGAACTCATGGAGAGAAGGTTAGCAAATATAATAACAACTCCTGGGATGATACTTGCAATATCAATGGCAGCAGGCCTCCTTATTATTCAACCATCGTGGTTACTTCAGGGTTGGATGCAAACAAAACTTTTACTTGTAATAGCCTTACTTTTATATCATTTATTGTGTTATCGCTTGATGGATCAATTACGTAATAATCAATGTTTATGGACCGGGGGGCAGTTACGAGCTTTAAATGAATTACCAACAATTATATTGGTTTTAGTAGTAATGTTAGTAGTATTTAAGAATCAATTTCCCACTAGTGCAGCTACCTGGCTGACTATATTCTTAGTATTGTTTATGGCCGTAACTATACAATTATATGCAAAATATCGTAAAAACAAGTTAATCACTAACATAGAAGATAATAATCCAAATGTATAATAACAAACAATATCTAAAAACATTGCTATCTACAGTAACTTCAAATAGTTGTCCCGATAAGTTTAACTTCCACACCCATACAACCTTTAGTGATGGTAGTCTATCACCAAAGGATATAATTATTCAGGCCACTCAGAAAGGCTTAGAGCATTTAGCTATTACTGATCATCACTCAGTAAAAGCGTATAATATTATTACTGAAGCTCGAGCTAAATGGGGTTTATCGTCTTATAATCAACCAATATTGTGGAGTGGTATAGAGATAAGTTGCCTTTTAAAAAAATGTCTTGTTCATGTTCTTGGTCTAGGTTTCGATACTAACAATTCGTCCTTATTACCATATATACAGGAACAGTCTCCAGTTGGAGATGATTTGAAAGCAGAGAATGTAGTTAAAGCTATCCATCAAGCTAATGGAATTGTAATTCTCGCTCATCCAGCTAGGTATAGAATATTATTTAGCGAACTCATAGCAGAAGCAGCACTATTAGGTTTTGATGGAGTAGAAACTTGGTATGACTATAACTATTCCTCAAAATGGAAACCCACAGCCTTTATTTGTGATTCTGTTTATAAATGTGTTTTGAGTTTTGGACTTTTATGCACTTGTGGTACAGATACACATGGATTCGATATAATGTGCAGATAACTTTCACAGTGTTTGTTAATAAAATAGTACAAATTATTATTCTAGTTGTTGCTTTCTCTAGATTCGATCCTTGATTCTGCAGAATTAACCACAGATCTTAAATTATCCAATTGCTGATCACTAGCATCCTCCCATAAGCCTCTATTTGATGCTTCGAGGAATCGTTCGGCAATATCTCTTAAAACCCATGGATTATTCTGGAGAATGTGATTTTTTATATCTGAACTATTAATCCATGATTCGTATAGGTGTGAGTAAGTCCAATTTGGAACAGAATTAGTAGATGCATCATAAGCGAATAGATAATCTAAGCTAGCTCCAATTTCAAAACAACCCTTATAACCATGCTTTTTCATTCCCTCAATCCACCGTGGATTTAATAGACGACTACGAACAACCTTATCAATTTCACGTGCCAATGTATGTACGCGAGGCCTTTCTCTACGCGAATGATCTGCAAAGTATATTGATGGTAATTTCCCAGAATACATTTCCACAGAACTTACAAGGCCTCCTTGAAATTGGTAATAATCATCTGAATCTAGTAAGTCGTGCTCACGATTATCCTGACTATGAAGTACTACTTGGACATTAGATAGAGCCTTCTCTAGTCCATTTTGATTTTCATTAACATCATTTGATGTACGATAACTCCATTTACTCCATGCAATATATGCTTTAGCAAGATCTGTTCTAGTTTCCCATGAACCAGAATCAATTATTGCTTGTAATCCAGCTCCATAAGATCCAGGGGCAGATCCAAAAATACGTTCTTGCTTACCTTTTGTCCTACGTAAACCTGCTAATGGATTAAAATTATAATCTTCATCTAATGAACCAATCAATTCCTGCGCTTTATACACTAAAGATACGAGATTAGGAAAAGCATCTCTAAATAGGCCTGAAATTCGTAATGTTACATCAACTCGATTTCTTTGAAGTTGATTAAGAGGAATGATTTCTAAATCTATAATTCTGCGTGTGGGTCCATCCCAAACTGGTTTTACTCCCATAAGAGCCAATAGCTGACTAATATCTTCTCCACCATTTCTCATAGTTGCTGTACCCCAGACTGACATTGCTAAGTGTTTTAGGGGTTCTCCATTCTCCATTAAATGCAAATCAACAACCCTTTCGGCACTTCTTCTACCTAGATCCCATGCTGCCTCCGTAGGAAGACCCCGGAGGTCAACGCTATAAAAATTCCTTCCAGTAGGAAGAACCTCTGGCCTTCCTCTAGAAGGAGCCCCAGAAGGGCCACTTGATACTCTCAAACCACTTATCGCGTTAATAATTGAAAATTTCTCAAAGTAAGCACACTTTCTTAATCGAGGCCACAAGTCATTTTTTATATATGTTAAAAGCTCGTCTTGTTCTAATTCTTCGATGAGCTCACTATAAATATCAATTAGTGTATCAGAAGAACTACATTTTGAAGAGTCGAAATTAAGGAGTAGTTTACGTAATAATTGTTCTGCCTGTATCTCAAGCCAATCTACAGCATCTCCAACAGTTCTAGGTTTTTTGTTCATATATTTAGATAAAATAATTACATCATTCTCAACTAATCTTGAACCTTCAAGATCACTCCAGGGGTCAAAGTTAAGGTTAATAGTCCGAGCGAGCTTTTGAGTTAGTCCAATATAGGAGTCCGATGGAGATCTGACGATAGATAAAAGTAACTCTATGAGACTGTCCTGGTTTGGATCCTTGCAAAGTATATGAAGTCCTGTACGTATTTGTGATTCCTTTAATTCACATAAGTAAGAATCTACTTCATTAAAATATTCGTAAATTTCTTCAGATTTATAATTTCCTGATGTAAATCGTTCTGATCCGGGCCAAGATTCCTTTTTTAGTAAGTCAAATAATTGTTTCTCTATATTTACTATTCTTTTTGAATTCATAAGTGAGGCTTCAAAATATTCATCCATAAGCGATTCAATAGATAATTGGCTACCATGTAAAAAAGCTCTTCCTAAAGGTGGTGTCAAATGATCTATTATGACTGCTTGTGAACGTCTTTTTGCTTGAGTACCCTCTCCAGGATCATTTACGATAAAAGGGTATATATTAGGAACTGAACCTAATACAACTTCTGGAAAACAATAATTACTTAATCCTACTCCTTTACCAGGCAGCCACTCAAGACTTCCATGTTTTCCAAGATTTATAATAGCGTGTGCATTGTATATATGTTTAATCCAAAAGTATTGAGCTATATATCTGTGTGGTGGGGGAAGATCAGGGGAGTGAAGATCGGATAAATTGTTGCCATCGTATCCCCTACTAGGTTGTATTAAAATAACAACGTTTCCAAATTTTATACCTGTTACAGGAAAGCCTTTTTCCTCTAGCTCATCACCTTCTTCAGGTTTTCCCCATCTATCTATAACAATATCTTTTACTATACTTGGTAATTTATTCCAATATTCCATATAAGATTTCAATGATAAATAGGATAATGCATTATTAGAAAAAGATTCTGGTGAGTTTGTTCTAGAACTTAACAACATATTTATTAATTCATTTCCATTTGAAGGAAGATTAGATGTGCCTAGATAATATCCCTCCTTAGCTAGAATTTTTAAAAGCTCTACAGTACTTTGTGGAGTATCTAATCCAACTCCATTAGCAATCCTTCCATCTCTTATTGGATAATTTGCTAAAGTAATGCAGATATGCTTATTAGAGTTCCTTTCTATTTGTAGATTTATCCAGTACCTGACATGGGAAATTAACCACTTAAGCCCGTCTGCATATGGTACATTCTCATATACAATTGTTCCTAATGAAGAATCTAAATATTTAGCTGATTTAAATGTAATCGGTCTAGTGGTTATTCTCCCATCAATTTCGGGCAATACAACTTGAAGGCTAAGATCTAATGGTGTAA
Source organism: Prochlorococcus sp. AG-409-B05 (assembly GCA_003216075.1). Lineage (GTDB taxonomy): Bacteria > Cyanobacteriota > Cyanobacteriia > PCC-6307 > Cyanobiaceae > AG-409-B05. The sequence continues at coordinate 6,301 of QCJK01000031.1, read as the reverse complement.
GTCCTACAGAACTTTTAATCCATTGATCTTTTTCGTTAGTACAACATAGTAATTGTAAGATTGGTACATTTAATTTATCCCAGGTATTATCGCCGTACTCTATCTCCTCAAATGTAGTTGAAGCAAAAGAAGTCGTAGTTAATATAACTTTTGTATCTACTTTAGAAAATATATCATACACATCTAACTGAACATTCTTGTCTCTAAGAGTACTAATGAATAGTGTTTTAGGTGAATAACTTTTATCTCTTAGAGACTTATTCAATCTTTTAGCTAGTTTCAAATCGCCAGCCATCATGCTAGAGCGATAGTGAATTATGCCAATATTTATACCCTTTTCGTTTCTCCAGTCCCACTTTTCGGGATCATTGTGCTTGATAACAGATAAATCATATTTTTTATAATCCTGACCATTTGCTATCTGCCAAAACAAATCAAGTGATTTAGTTATATTATTTATTCCTCCTTCTCTAAATAATACGCCTAATTTGTCTACATAGTTGCTATCTATACTACTTAAGGAATGAAGTTCAATTTCATTATCCTTAATACCTGAAATCACTATTAATGTTCTATTTGCACAGGTAGATTGCCAAGCAACCAGTTGTTCTAGTCCATAATTCCAGTGACCTCTTCCTCCTAGTAACCTAACTACAATCAGGCTTGCTTCCGAAACAGTTGTTGCAAAATAATGATCAATTTGAGATTGGTGTTCTAAGCAACTTAAAGGGAGGGCTCTGATTAACTCGTGCCACTTCTCATTAGTCTTTTCAGTTAGAGCTGCTGCCAGCGTGGAAATATCAGTAGCAGCACTTGATAGAAATAAGACTGGGGCAGATGGCTGCTCCACTAGGACCAGTTCGCCAGAGTCTATTTTGCCTGGAATGCTTGATATTCGATGCATTCAGTCATTCTCTACCAAGAAATAGTTGATAATTAGATCAAGTGAGAAGATTTTCACAAGAGGGCTTAGACCAGAGATGCACAATTTCTTGCCTTATGCTTGGTTTCAGGGTAGCTGCGTACCCTTCAAAGAAGCCAGAGTTTCAATTGCTACACACGCTCTGCACTACGGAACAGGTGCATTTGGCGGAATGCGAGCAATTCCAGATCCAGAAAATGAGAACTGTGTATTGCTTTTCAGAGCTGATAAACACGCTAAGAGACTTAGTCAAAGCGCGAAACTGCTTTTAACGGATCTATCTCAACAAAATGTGACGGATGCTCTGATAAAAGTAATCAAGGCTAATTCACCTACAAAACCGATTTATTTAAGACCATTTGTTTACACAAGTGATCTTGGTATTGCCCCTAGATTACACAATATCGAAACAGATTTCTTTATTTACGGTTTAGAACTAGGTGATTATTTATCTCCGGATGGTGTCAGTTGTAGATTTAGTAGCTGGGCAAGGCAGCAAGATTGCTCACTTCCATTGAGAGGGAAAATAAGTGGCGCTTATATCACAAGTTCTCTGTCAAAGACTGAAGCTGTAATGAGTGGATATGATGAATCCTTACTAATGAATAATAGGGGGAAAGTCTGTGAGGCAAGTGGAATGAACCTCTTTATTGTAAGAGATGATATTCTTATTACTCCAGGAGTTGATCAAGATATCCTTGAAGGTATAACCAGATCAAGTGTTATGGAAATAGCACATAATATGGGTATTAAAGTAATTGAAAGAGCTGTAGACAAAACAGAATTGTTTATTGCTGATGAGGTGTTTCTAACTGGTACAGCTGCAAAAATTACTCCTATCAGGAAAATAGAATCAACTACATTGTCATCAAAACGTCCAGTTATGGATTCACTTCGAGAAAGACTTACATTAATTACTGAGGGAAGGGATCCTGCCTATAGCAAATGGATAACGAGAGTTGATTTAAACGATGAATAACATTTTTTCTATAATTGCTTACAGTACTAGTAAATACTTAGGATTGGATCAAGGTCACTAGCTGTGATGGAAAAAAAAATCATCAAAGAGAACCCAATTAAGCCAGCATTTCTCGACCGAATCAATTCAGAAGATCAGCCTGTTCTCATTTTCGATGGTGCTACGGGTACATCGCTTCAGAAGCTCGAGCTTACCAGTGAGAGTTTTGGGGGAATGCAATTGGAAGGATGCAATGAGATACTTGTTGAGACAAACCCAGAGGCAGTTAAATCAGTACATAGGGACTTTTTAAGTTGTGGTTGTGATGTTATTGAAACCAATACCTTTGGTGCAACTTCAGTAGTTTTGAGTGAATATGGCATAGAGAATAAAGCTTTTAAAATAAACCAAAAGGCGGCACAAATAGCAAGTAAACTTGCCGAGGAATTCACAACAGATTTAAAACCTAGGTACGTAGCAGGTTCTATTGGACCGACAACAAAACTTCCAACTCTTGGACATATTGAATTTGATAAGTTAAGAGACTCATTTCAAGAACAAGCAGAAGGCCTTTTGGCCGGAGGAATAGATTTATTTATAATCGAAACTTGTCAAGACATACTACAAATAAAAGCAGCAATTCAAGCTGTTAATAAAGCCCAAGAGGCCTATTCCAGTTCAATACCAATAATGGTATCGGTAACAATGGAAACGACAGGAACAATGCTTGTTGGATCTGATATTCAATCTGTACTAACTATATTAGAACCATTTCCAATTCATATACTTGGCCTGAATTGTGCTACAGGACCAGCACAAATGAAGGATCATATTAAATATTTAACTGAGAATTCTCCATTTATCACTAGCTGCATACCAAATGCTGGTTTGCCTGAAAATATAGGAGGTGTTGCACATTATAGGTTGACACCCATTGAGTTAAGAATACAACTATTACATTTTATTAGAGACCTAGGAGTAAGAATTATTGGAGGGTGTTGTGGCACAACCCCAGAGCATATAGCAGAATTGAATAAGATCGCTATTGAAGTAAACGAATGTTCGTCAAAAAGAACTAATAGCGTTTTAACTAAAACTAAAGTTGAGCCCTCAATTGCTTCAATTTATAATTCAATTCCTTATAAACAAGATAATTCATTTCTGATTATTGGAGAACGTTTAAATGCTAGTGGTTCCAAAAAAGTACGGGAACTATTGAGTAGTGAAGATTGGGATGGTCTTGTAGGTATTGCTAGAAATCAGGTTAAAGAGAATGCGCATGTTTTAGATGTGAATGTTGATTTTGTTGGTCGTGATGGTGTTTCCGATATGAATAATTTAGTATCAAGACTGGTAACTAATATAAATCTACCTTTAATGCTTGATTCAACAGAATGGCAGAAAATGGAGAGCGGCTTAAAAGTGGCTGGAGGAAAATGTATATTAAACTCAACTAATTATGAGGATGGAAATGACAGATTTTTTAAAGTACTAAAATTAGCGAGAGATTTTGGTGCAGGAATTGTAGTAGGTACTATAGATGAAAGTGGAATGGCACGAACAGCAGAACACAAAGTAGAAATTGCAGTTAGAGCATACCAAGATATAATTAGCTATGGCATTAACCCTCATGACATATTTTACGATCCATTAGCTTTGCCTATATCTACAGGTATTGAGGAAGATAGGAAGAATGGCTTGGAAACAATAAAGGCAATAAAGAAAATTCGATCTTTATATCAAGATGTACATCTGTTACTTGGTATATCTAACATTAGCTTTGGTCTAAATCCTTCAGCACGGATTACACTTAATTCAGTATTCCTACACGAATGTTATCTAGCCGGATTAGACTCGGCAATTGTATCTCCTTCAAAAATACTACCACTTGCCCGGATAGATGATAAACATAAGAATATTTGTCTAGATCTTATTAATGATAGGAGATCATATATAGACAATAATTGCTCCTATGATCCACTAACAACCTTAACTACTGAATTCGAGGGGGTTAGTACAAAAAAAGCGCGGGTATCAGACCTTTCAAATAGTAAATTACCATTAGAGGAACGTTTAAAAAAGCATATAATTGAAGGAGAGCGAATTGGCTTACAAGAACTATTAAATGATAGTTTAAAAATATATAAACCTCTTCAAATAATAAATGAATATCTATTGGAGGGAATGAAGGTAGTTGGGGAGCTTTTTGGATCAGGACAAATGCAACTCCCTTTTGTTCTACAATCAGCAGAGACTATGAAGGCCGCAGTATCGTTTCTAGAACCATATATGGATCGAATAGAAGGAGAAAAATCTTCGAAAGGGAAATTGCTTATAGCAACTGTAAAAGGCGACGTACATGATATAGGTAAAAATTTGGTTGATATAATATTAACTAATAATGGTTATGAAGTAATAAATCTTGGAATTAAACAAGACGTAAAAATGATTGTAGATGCCCAAAAAAAATACAATGCTGATTGCATAGCAATGAGTGGATTATTAGTTAAGTCCACAGCTTTCATGAAATCAAATCTGAATATTTTTAATGATGAAGCTATAACTATTCCTGTAATTCTTGGGGGAGCTGCCTTGACTTCTAGGTTTGTACATAATGATTGTTCAGATGCATATGATGGGATGGTTATTTATGGTAAAGATGCTTTTACTGACTTAACTTTTATGGACGATTATATTAAAGCAAAGAATACTAATCAGTGGAATGATTTAACGGGATTCAGCGATAACAATAAAAACATTTATTACAACATAAGTAGAGATAGTACTATTAAAAATAATACATTTAATACCCAGCCATCTCAAAATAAACAAGTTCCCATATTTACAACGGAACGATCACCTATTCTCCAGCCAGAAAGTCCAATAAAACCACCTTTTCTCGGTACAAGATTAATTCATAGCAGTGAAATACCTTTGGAAGAATTGTATACATATCTTGATAAAAATGCATTATTTTCCAGTCAATGGCAGTTCAAAAAGAATAAAAACCAAAGCAAGGAAGAATACCTTGAACTCATAGAAAATGTTGCTAAGCCCACCCTTGATAAGTGGATAGGTACTTTGAGTGAAGAGGATTTAATTCAGCCATCAGTGGCTTATGGATATTTTCCTTGTGGTAGGAATGATAATGAACTTTATGTTTTCAATGAGGGATCAGATAAATTGCTTGGAACTTTTCAATTCCCCCGTCAAAAAGGAGGGAATAAATATTGTATAGCCGACTATTTCCTTGATATGGATGGTGATAATCCAACAGATTACATACCAATGCAGGCAGTAACAGTAGGTCACATAGCAAGTAAATATGCTAGCGATCTGTATACATCAAATTCTTATGCAGATTATTTGTACTTCCATGGATTGGCAGTTCAATTGGCAGAAGCTTTAGCAGAATGGACTCATGCAAAGATAAGGTATGAAAGTGGTTTTAGTAGCCTTGAACCAGCGGATATCCAAGGAGTCCTGGGTCAAAAATATCGAGGCTGTAGATTTTCTTTCGGTTATCCCGCTTGTCCTAATGTTTCTGACTCAAAGAAGCAAATAGAATGGTTAGAGGCTTCTCGTATTGGATTAACTATCGATGATTCAGACCAACTTCATCCTGAACAAAGTACCACTGCTATAATTGCACTTCATAGTAAGGCTAAATACTTTAGTGCCTAGATTTCTTTTGGCTTATGTACTATTTCCCAGAAATCACTCCTGAAATGATATTAATATCATTTTTTGAATTACATATATAACAATTATTTGTATTAGATGGTAGATATTACTGAGAATTTATTTTTATAGTTAACTTTACATGATTTAGTTCAATATACCTAAATCGACGACTGTATTTAGTCTTTGCAGAGTGTTTCCATTGTTTCTATCACTTCCTGTTGAAAATCTTCCAAATCTTTGGAATCACTTAGGTCGATTCCTTCACCAGCAGCATTTTGCGATAGCTCTTGAAAGTGAAAGGCACCTTCACCATTAGCTAAAAATTCGATTGCAGAGGTCTCTCCACTCTCACGAAAGGCATCGCAGAGGGCGAGGAAGGCTCCGTCTTCAGTGAACTCCCAATCCATTGAGGAGATATTACTGATTGACGTTTAACCCCTTCCCCCCTGTATCCGTCAACCATATCAACCGTAATGTGTCAGTAATTGGTAATTTTTACACCAACTCAAATAGTCCATGACAAGCAAAACCCATTGCAGTAACTAGCATCTGTTATTAATGTGACAAAATAAGAACTTTGAGAGTTAAAGCGGTAAAACTTCAAATCCTTTGATGTTTTGACCTTTCAATGCTGTGTGATTGAGGTGAAAAGGCTTGAATAGTTTTTGAATTCGCTTGGTGAATGGATTTTTCACAATTTTCAATGTTGAACATGAAACTAAAACCTATACAGAATC
>QCJK01000030.1 GCA_003216075.1 Prochlorococcus sp. AG-409-B05 | reverse complement strand
AGGCACCAATTCCGTGGATACCTTCTCGTCCGTTTTCATCCCATTTATCAAAAAGATATAGATACTCAGATTCCTCAGACCCATATGAGCTTTATGAGTATTTGAAGGTATTGACTTGTCTTGGAGCCATTTGAGTTCAAAATCTTTCTTTTATTTGATCAGTTAACTAGATTTCGCATAGGCTGCTGCTTTAAAAGTTGCACCAAAATGGATTGGTCAATTGATTCAATACCTGACCAAAACGGACGGATAGCTCTGATTACTGGTGCAAATAGTGGTCTAGGTTTTGATACAGCGCAAGCATTACTTGAAAAGAATGCAACAGTCATTCTCGGTTGTCGTTCGATAGAAAAAGCTGCAGAAGCTCGTGAGAAACTTCTTTCCAAGACTAGTTGTGGAACTATTGAGTTATTAGAAATAGATTTGGCTGATTTAGTTCAAGTAAATAAAGCAGCAGATCAAGTGGGAGGCAAATTTAATAAGTTAGATCTGTTAATTAATAATGCTGGTGTAATGGCTCCACCTCGTACATTTAGCAAGCAAGGCTTGGAGATTCAATTCGCGGTCAATCATCTAAGCCATATGGCATTGACTCTTAAATTATTGCCCTTAATGACTAATCAATCTGGCGCAAGAGTTGTAACTGTGACCTCTGGGGCTCAATATATGGGCAAAATAAACTGGGCTGATCTGCAGGGAGAGGATACCTATGATCCTTGGGCTTCATACTCCCAAAGTAAGCTTGCAAATGTCATGTTTGCATTAGAGCTGGCTCAAAGATTACAGGAATCAAAGATAGATATTGCATCTCTTTCTGCTCATCCTGGATTAGCTAGAACAAACTTGCAGCCCACAACTATTGCCGCAAATAGATCCTGGCAAGCCTCTATTGTTTATAAATTAATGAATCCAATTTTTCAAAGTTCTCGTATGGGAGCTCTCTCTCAACTACTTGCAGCAACTGACCTACATGCAAAAAGCGGTGAGCAATATGGACCTCGTTTTAATTTGAGAGGTTATCCCAAGCTTTGTGAAGTCGCTTCCTCGGCCTTGGATTCTAAAAAAAGGGCAAGACTATGGGAATTAAGTGAAAAACTCATTGGAGACTTTGTTCAGATCAACCGAGGCAAGGAAATTCTGAGCAAAACAAATGGTCTCTAATCTTATTCTCCTAGGGACTGCTGACCAAGCAAAACTTCTTTATGGGGTTGCTGCTGTTGGATTCCTCGTAGGTTCTTGGTTTCTTGGTCGTGCCATCACTGTGATGACTAAAGGTCAAAATCCGCTGGTATGGAAAGGGCTTACAAAGAAAGATAAAAACTAATGCGCCGATTACTCCTTACATTTTTCTACGCTTACCAAAGAGGCATCGCAGCAGGGGACTTCTATGAGGAACCAATAGGTGATGATTTCATCTACCCAGATTGGTAATGAATTTTGCTGACAATTACGCCCGATTATTTGTCGTAAGGAATACCTCAAAGATATATGAAAGGAACAAAGACAAATAGCGATGAGCAAAATCGTTAATGCACTACTTACTCATTATTGAAAGTCGCTTTATCAGAGAGAACTCGTGACTACGCCAAGGTGAGTTCCTGCTCCGAATTATTCAAGATCTACAAGGAACATTCCACCGATGAGGAATTAACGGAAAAGATGGAGGTGTTCCAAGAGCAACTTGTATACCTAGAGAGAGGAGGCCCAATAGTTGATGTTTGAAGAGATCGAAACTCAGTTACGAAGTGGTTGGCATGTCAGACAGCTTAAGGACACCAACCGACCTCTTTCTCAAGTCTTAGTTGCCACAATGGACATCTGGAGGTCAGATGCTCACCATGGGGAATCAATCGTTCTTGAATCTTGCAAGTCAAAAGGGTTCGGCAATGCTTATCGCAGCAATAGGAAAAATGCTGGCAAGTTATGCAAACGCAAGCTGAACGTGACTTCTTGAGAGCTCCGTAGTCGAAATAGTCCCACTCGGCTTCTTCATTGAACTTTTTTTGGGGTAACGCTTTGGCGGTCTGACCCTTACGCATTGGCCTAATCCGATAGGAGCAGGCGACACCATCCAGTCCTCAGCTTTGAAAACTGAATAGGGGGAAGCTGATGATGCCATTGATCTGCTCGTAGTACATCTGTTCTACTCTATCAAAGGGTAGGTGTCAATGAACAAAATGACCAAAATTGCGATGCGGCTTTTGCTATGGATCCTCGTCCTGAATCAGAGAGTAGGGATGCTGAAAAGAAAACTAATAAATTGTTTTTTTCAAGAGTCATTCTTGAACTCAATTTATATAAATCGAAGAATTTAAAGAATGGCATGGGCAACAAAAGCCAAGTCATTTAAGGCAACCCGACTGGGAGTAGTTAATTAGTTTTCAAGGTGCAATTGCCCATCGCCTAGCTGTACTTATTGAGCAGTTGCAGCGGTGTGCTATTTATTGCCAGGAGTGACCCTACTTAAAGGTGGTGCCCTACAGATCGCAAGAATCACAAGAGATCCCCTTCTCAATTTAAGATCGCCGAAAAGCCAGTCGGGGTGACAGGATTCGAACCTGCGACCTAGTGCTCCCAAAGCAGACTCGCGACTGAGGTGAAAATGCTTTACATTTCGCAATACAATAAGCAGCTTTACTTGGCAATTGGACTTTTCTTCTGGGATTACGTTTTCTAAAAGAGATTTAGATAATCATGAGATTCGTGAATTAAAAAGGTCTAAGCCTGTAATTGCAGTGACTATGGCCACCAGTCGGCAGGGCTATTCAGTGGTAAAACATTTGTCTGAAAATAACTGTTTTCAAATTCGAGCAATTACTCGTTCTCCATTCACTAAGCGGGCTGAATTGTTAGCTAAATTGCCAAATGTCGAAATTGTCAAAGGAGATCTACTGCAAAGAGAAAGCTTAGAAAAATGTTTTTCAGGGGTTTACGGGATATTTGGCAATACGACTCCTACCAAAGGATGGATGTTTGGCCGTGGAAGCATGGTCCGTGATTATGAGCTTGAGCAAGGAAGAAATTTAGTTGACGTAGTAAAAGAGATTGTCGATTTGGGAACCTTAAAGCACTTTGTCTTTAGTTCTGTTTGCAAACCCAAGGACCCTCTAAAAAGTCAGCCAGCCCCAGGGCATTTCACAAGTAAATGGAGCATTGAGGAATACATCTTGATTAATGGATTAAAAGAAATTTCAACCATTCTTAGACCAGTTAGCTACTTCGAAAACTTCGATAGTGATCTTCCTGGTGTACAGATTTCTAATTCGATTTTCCCAGGAGTTGTTCAGAAAGACAAACTCTGGCAAACCATCGCAGTTGACGATGTTGGACTATGGACAAAGGCTATTTTTGAAAACCCCCAAAAGTTTTTGGGAGAAGCTTTGAATATCGCAGGAGAAGAGATGACAGGACAGGATATGGCAGCACTTTGGCAAAAAATAAATGGTAAGGGATCTCCATCAGTTCGCTATTCAATGGTTCCTCGCCAACTAATGAATTTCATTGAGCAAGATATTGCATTAATGGCCAGCTGGATTGAAAGGGCAGGTTATGGTGCAGACCTGAAAGCACTAAGAGCCCTTGCAGATGAGTTAGAGATAAATATGACCCCGCTTTCCAGCTGGCTAAGGGAAAAGACTTCAACAAGAAATACTCAGAAAAGATTGCCAGGCATTAATTTACAAAGAAGATTTGTGCCTGCAACCTAGTTCTGACAAGGAACATCTGAGAAAGACTTCGTTGTTGGAACGGATGACTTGCTAGCTGTTTGCACGCTTCTAGAAATACCAGCGACTTCAAGGATTAGTTGCCTTAGCCCTGGGCACATCAAAAAGCTGACGGCCTACTAGCAGCAGATTTCAGAATGAAAGCCACGTCCAGCTAGAAAGCAGCTTGAACTACTACCTAATGATTGATGTGATCCTGATCTTAGCCGCTGGTGGTTTTGATCTGGTTGCCAGAAAACAAGTCAATAACATGCAATATTAGTCACCACAAGGGTTGAGTCAGAATATTGATGGTGAAGCTGTGTATGACTATTATTCATAAATATTAAGAGCATGTAAAATGCCTTTTTAAATAAAAAAAGTCAACGGCTAATGAGAATTGTATGAAAGTAATTAAAATCAAATATAATGATTGCACGCTTTCTGCATCAGAAAAAGTAAATGCACCCCTAATGGTTTGTTCTCATGAGAGAAGTGGAACTCACTTTTTAATGAATTCAATTAACAATTCTTCTGAATATACTTGTAACCCTTTCCTTGATTTCGACTATCATGATCTAGGTAATGCTATTAATTTCTTTAACCCTAATCAAATTGCAGATTTTTTAATACAAATTAAAACTTTTAAAGAAGGGGGAAAATTATTTCATATGAACAGCATAATAAAATCTCATTTCCCAATAGAACTTGTTGAAAAAGCCGTAGATCAAGGAATGAAAATTGCTTATATATATAGAGATCCTTCCGATGTAATCTTGTCCTATTGGCGTTTCGTTTCTTCATTAGATTGGTTTGAAGCCCCATCGACTGCTTCTCCACTTGAATTAGCTCAACATATTCCTGCAGGAAGATCTCAAAGATATCAAGTGAGAAATCACTCAAATTATTTTGAACGGTGGGCTTATCATGTATCATCTGCTTTAAAAATGGCAGAGAATAATTCCAACATACGGATTATTTATTACGAGGACTTAATAGAAAACCATTCATTAACTATGAGTCAACTTTTTTCATCATTATCAATTCAATACCATAATAAAAAAATATCACCAACAAAAGTGGTGACTTCTTATATCAAAGGGGGTGACACCCCAGTCAATGGATATCAAGAATTAGATTTAAGAAGATTTTGTAATTCAGAATTGGAAAAATATCCCAAGTTGGCTTCTGTGCTAAGTAGTAGAAAGACGAAGAAATAAAAAGTTAGTGGCGATTAAATAGTGCTGACAACAACAATTTTTTAAAAGCTGATGTCATTTAAGCTTTGAATTGTCCGAAAAAACTAAAATTATTGGGGTTGGCACTGCTAAATAGACGTTTAAGACCAATATCAGTACTAATGGTTTCAACGGTATTTACATCTACTTCAAAGGAGCTTTAGAAGGGCTCTATAACGATGGTGATCTCTCACGACCTCTCAAATTCAAGCGATGACCACAGGAACCCTGACCACGCAATGGAATTACCGTGGTGGGGCCACCAAAGCCCCTGATTTGTTGAGTTAAACGCAAAACTGGGCCTGCATGATTTAAGGGGAGCAGAAGTATTAAAACGCAGCTATAACAACAATTATTGTTGAGTTTGTCTGGTATGACTTGATGGAATCATGAGGAGTACGGTTCGTCAAAGGAACGCATGGATGCTTTAAGCGGGATAGTTATTGCGTATTCTTGAAATCCGGGTAATTTTTGTAAATTGACTGATTAGCGTTGCTTACTGTTGGGCACACATCAAAAATCAAAACGAGGTCATAAAGGTGGACAGAGAAACTTCAGTAGTTGATTCTAATGTCCTAACGTGGATTCTTTCTGTTTATAGTGAGATTTAATCCTGGTTTCATATGGACCATCATTCATTAGGTCTATCATACGGATTTCATGATTCGGCTATCTGTCTAATAAATTCTAATGGGGAAATAGTATTTTCAGCGCAAGAGGAACGATATAGTCGTATAAAGAATGATTCAGGGTTTCCTTCAAGAGCCTTAAATACAGCTTTGAACTACTTAGGCATTAATAATTCATTGATAACTCATATAGGTTATTATGAAAATGCAATGCTTAAAGCAGCAAGGATATGCCTATTCAACCCAAAAAGTTGCGCAGAGAAATTAATTAGAAGATTAAGTGAAAAGCCTAATTATCTAAATCCATTGGACGACGTAACAAATTTATTTCCCAACGCAGAATATAAAAATTATTATCCTCATCATCTTAGCCATCTTGCAAGCGTATTATTAACAAGTAATCAGACTAAAGCAATAGGTGTAGTTATAGACGGGGTTGGTGAATATCAATCCACATCAATTTGGGAGTATAGCTCGGGGAAAATAACTCTTATAGGGGAAACAAAAATACCAGACTCAATTGGTTTATTATACGCTTCAATAACATCATTTCTCGGCTTTAAGGTCAATGATGGTGAATATAAAGTAATGGGACTTGCTAGTTATGGTAAACCGATCTTTCATGAAAAGATAATGAACCAGATAGAATTATTAAATGATATTAAATACCCATACAAAATAAATCAGGAATTCTTTGATTTGTCAGGTGGTTCACAATTAATGTATAAGGAGTCATTGTGTGAATTATTTGGAATAAATACTGTTCCAGCATCTACATGTCCTGATTATGATCTTTTATCTGATTCAGATTTTAAGGTTTGCGCAGATATCGCAGCTAGTATTCAATTGGCCACTGAGGATATTATAAGTCATATATTCAAACTAATAAAGGTAGATTATAATGATTGTCCCATTTATTATTCTGGTGGGGTTGCACTTAACTGTAAAGCTAATATGAAATTGTTAGCCAACTTTGCAGATGTTAGATTACAACCTGCATGTGGTGATGCTGGAGGAGCAATGGGCGCTGCATTGTTAGCAAAATATAAGTTTGAGAAAGAGTTAAATGACTCTAGATTTACTTTTAAGAGTTCAATCATCGCAGAAAAACAAAAACTTCCAATACCTCAAAGAAATTTAATTTTTCTTGGGGATTCAATAGAAAATAATAAAGTTTATGCCCACTTAAGATTAAATGGTGTAAATAATTACTGCTCTTTTCAAGACGACATAAGTATGCTGAATCAAGCAGCGGAAGACATACAGAAGAATTCAATTATTGGGTGGTTCCAGGGAAGATTAGAATGGGGTCCAAGATCATTAGGTTCGCGAAGTATTTTAGCTTCACCTCTAGGGAAGGATACTCAAGATCGTATTAATATGGCTGTGAAATATAGAGAAAGGTTTAGACCCTTTGCACCTGTTATATTGAAAAGCTACTTTAAAGAAATGGTTGATTTAGAAATAGAAGAAGGTATCCCACATGAAATTCATAATATGATGCTATCGACAGTTAAATTATCAGAAAAATCTCGTAATCTTTTTCCTGCCTGCACTCATATAGATGGGACAGCCAGAATACAAGTAGTGGACGACCAGGGTAATCTTAAAATCGCAATGCTTTTAAAGCAATTAGCCAAAAATGGTCACCCACCCGTACTTGTCAACACTTCATTTAACGTAAAAGGAGAGCCTATAGTTGGATCCATTACAGATGCTATTACTACTTTTTTTAATACTGAGTTAGATTATCTCTATATTGAAAATAATCGAATTAGTCGGGAAGATCTTTGAAGCTTTTAAGATTACTAATAAAGTCACTATAAATCACCTCTGAATATAACTTAGCTCCAAAAGTTGTAGTATGACATTTATCAATAAATAAAGCTCTAGGATCATAATCCTGCAAAATATCGAAAGTGATTGAAGTTAGTTTAGTACTGATATTAATATCATCAGAACGTGAATAGTACTCGATTAAATTATCATATTTCTTCTGGAGTTGAGCTGAGCCATGTGCTAATTCTGATGAAAATAATGCAGGGCAATTATGTTTAAAGAATGGCTTGAATTCTATCCATGGTTGAAGATGAAGAATTAACGGGGCACCAATTTGTTTGGCATAGCCTTCAATTGCATTAAAAGTTGAACTTAATCTGAGTTGAATTTCCTTTTGACCATAATTTCTACTATTTCGCTTAGATATGGACTTCGAAAATAAAGATGCATTTATTCCCATTGGTACATGATCCTCTGCCGGACTTTTATACATCTGAGATAAGTCATTTAAACCTCCAATTGCTATTATCATGTTAGGTTTGATTAAATGGGTTAAATTCAGTAATTTTATAAAAGAGTCAAAAAGAGTATCTTGAGGGCAACTAAGATCATGTATTTGAAATTTTAAAGAATCAGAAAAGGTATTTTCAGTTTCATCCTTATCAACCATTCTTTGTAAGTTTCCAGAAATAGTTTTACTAGGTGGCAAGTTGTGCCCGTAAACAAATGATCCTCCTAATAAAGCAATATTGTAGGTATTCTCACTAGAATCCCTGAATAAACTAGGTATATTCGTTCTATAACCATGGGTTGTATGATTAGGTCCATAGTCGTTAATTGGTATCCTGCCTAGGCTATCAACAATAGTAGCAGTAACAATAGAGGATATAGATTCATTTGTTTTTCTAAAAACGGGCCATGTATGCATTGATTTTTCCGAACCTTGTGAACGATAAGGATGATTTAAGAGTTGTGGATCAGAGGTTTTAGAGATTAAATTAAAATTATAAAATTCTTTATCATCCAGATCTCCTTTTAAGAGAAGTTTACTTCTGGCTTTTATTAAATTTGGGTAAAGAAAATAGAAAAATAAATTATCTTTTGATGATACTGTTACTTTCCCAATCGAAATACCATCTGTAGCAATTCTAATAATATTATAAATACACTCCATTACTTCTGGGCCACCTAGATAGGGTTTGGACTTTTCGCTAGTAGTTAATCTTTTGTATAATCTTTCAAGATGCTGGGGTAACTTCCCATATGTAAACTCGTCTTCATAACTACTTATTATAATTATATCCTTAAACCCATAAGCATGACTGGGGTACATTATATAAATAGGCTGATTAAAATGTTCTACGTTTGCGAATAGATTTTTTTCTACGAATCTTTTATATAAGTTTATAAAATTCGATTGTAGATCAAGGAAATTGTTATTCCTATCTCCAAAAGTAATATAAAATCTACAATGTCTAATGTTTTTATATCTACTTCTGAGGAATAAGGCTGTTCTTTCAAGATTCATACTGAAAATGTGTTCTAAGTATGATTCTTCATGCAATGGATGCAAAGGAATATGAATGAGGACTGTTTCCATTAGTGAAGATCATGTCGACCATTTCATCATTATCGATGTTGCCGGGTCTCCTAGACAAGTAAATTTTAAGATACTAATGGAGCCCAAACTGTTGACTCTAGAGTTCTTCAATGAGCTTCTCTTGTGCCTCATTATCTATACAAGCTGCTTTCAGCTTTATAAAATTAACTTATTTCTTTGAAAACCGCACAATCTAAAGACAAATCAGCCCAGGTCTATTAAGAATAAGTAGTTCTTATAAAACCTCATGCTCTACGTCCAACACTGGAAAATCAAATCAGGTTATCACCAGAAAAGTGCAGAAAAATTTTTAGCCACTGGTGCTCCTTATCAAGGAGTTAAAACATTTTCACGATATCACGCACCAGGCTCTTTAGAAGGTTGGATTGTTGTTGAAACTGATAATCCAGAAGCTTTATATGAGCACGCCGCTGAATGGGCTGAGTTTCTCGATTGGGAAACAACACCAGTCCTCACTGACGAAAAAGCTGGTCCTATTTGCGCAAAAATCTACAGCTAACTGATCAACCAAGTCATTCTGGGAAGCATATCTGCTTACTTACCCTCCTTCTATTCACACATATTAATGGCCATCGAAACTACCGTTTTTGACTTCAAGATCAGTAAAACTTTTACAGAGTGGGCTGATGTCTATGACAGTTTAGAAAATAAAGCAATGTTAAAAGCTAGCGGAATCACTTCTCTATATCGAGGTTTAAATAAAGTCGATTCATCAAGAGCGATTGTTGTTTTTCAAGCTGAAGAAGGAGTAGCTATGGGCATGTGGAACGACCCAGAGGCAAAAGCAATAATTGAATCCAGTGGCCATATATATGACCAAACAACAATCACTCAATGGATCGGTGGTTAGTTTGCCACTTTCGAAGCAATGAGTAGAAAATAGTTCCCTACTCTTAGCGAATCTTTTAGCCTTTCTTTAAGACAACTGCTCATTCCGAGATTCACCCCAAATTATTGATTAATAATTAAAGAAGATGCAATGGTTAGATGGGAGAAGCTAAACGACGAAAAGACGCGGGATTACCCCCTAAAAGTCCAAAGAAAAACTCAAAATCAAACTCCTTCAATATTTTAGCGAAATTTCCGAGGCTGGGGATATATCTAGGAGCCGCTTTTTTGATTTATCTGATTTATGACGTGATTCATTACTACACAAGTGGGTAAAATGTCGAAATCATCGAAGGTTTAGATGCCACCGATGAAATCAAGATTTTCGTGTTAGCTCTGCTGATCTCACTTTTGCAGAAGCCACTACCAAGGGAGTTGTGATATTGGGATTTAGGCCTAAGAAGCTTTAGAAGAGGTTTATACCATGGTTATTTAATGAATGCTCAAATTCGAGACATGATGGTTTGAACTCTGACGACGCAATAGGATCACCGAGGAGGTGTCACTAAGTCTCGAAATGGAGGATTGTTAGAGTTGGAATTTGTTTGGAGTATATAATTTTATCAAATAAGAAATAATAGGTACTGAATAACATAATTAGGACTTTAACTAAATCGTAGAATAAAATCAATCGAAGCAATTTCTCTAGACTTCAAAAGAGAAAAATGCCTTTTGATTGAAAAAAAATATGAACTGCAAGGTTATTCAGGTATTGATGATGAAACTCAATACCGAGCAAGGTTAAAAGAACTAAAGCAATCAGTAATGAAAGCACATAATATATCTTTTTATCAAAAGATTGAAGGTGTTTGGATGGCAGATTGAATGGAAAGTTAGATGTGGTCATGATTCACATAGTAAAGTTTTAATTAAATAGAATTAGCTTCTAGAAAGATATCAGAATAATAATGATTAAAATTCATGAGACATTGATTAAGAATGATCGAAGCCTTCTTTGATTATATTAATTTGATTTAATTGTATCTTATAAATTGAAATAGTTCTGATCGAATTCAAATCCTGCATCCAAGTTGGAGTTGACCAGAATCCATCAATTGACCAAGCTTTAAAGTGGTGCTTGCTCACATCTAGTGAAATGCAATTGATTTTTAGTAATCCATCCCAATTCATCTTGAGTAATAATCCCAGTAAACATGGCTGTTAAAAACAGCTTTCCAATCTCCATTGTATAAACTCCTCAACAATTAGTTGTTGAGGATCTCTTATAGATCTCCTCAACAAATTGTTTCAAGGGCTTAAAAGGGTTTAATTCCATAATTTTAAAAAATTCCAGGAATGATTTGCCCTGTGAAAGCATAGGTTCCAAGAGCAGCAAAGATGCCGATCATTGCCCATCTCCCATTTTGAAGTTCAGCGTTTTCGTTCATTGTTTTATTAATGTTTTGGTGATTTGTGGTGTTAAACAATTCCAGGAATGATTTGTCCTGTTGAAACATAAACACCAACTAGAGCCAAGAATCCCATCATTGCGGCCCGACTATTAAGGCGCTCGACAAGACGTAAATTAGCAATAACATCGAATTGTTCAGTGTTTTTCATTTGAGAAAAATAAAAGTGGACCCGAAAAAAAACAGGCTGTAACGAACTATAACAGAATTATTACGGAGTGTGACGGTTCGGTTAGCCGAAGTGGTAGTTCCAGCAACTAAATAGCCTCTAAATCATAGTACTAACAATAATAAGTAGAATCATAAGTGTTCAGAAATAGTTCTATATTTCTTGCTAAGTAATTGCCATAGAATTAATTTTGGCTTATATATATATATATAGAACTGCCATATAGAATAAGTTATTACATCTCAACCGTCATTTTTTTAGGCTTTGATATATAAATATTCTCTATTAGTTTTTCTCAGGTCTATTTAATCCTTTAAATCAAGAGTTTTCACGACTCTACCTAGAAGTCCCAAAGGGAAGTGAAAACCGGAATCATCATCATTTGATTTTTAACAGGAATAAATCGTCGTCGATATCAAACCTATATAAAGTAATTATGGCATAGACCTCAATTCCAATACCCTTTAGCTATGCCCCCTTGTAAGGAGAGATCCGAAGTGCCTACGCCAACAGTTTATTATTTAATCTTTGATGCCTAAGCTAAGATT
The DNA here is from genome assembly GCA_003216075.1 of Prochlorococcus sp. AG-409-B05. Lineage (GTDB taxonomy): Bacteria > Cyanobacteriota > Cyanobacteriia > PCC-6307 > Cyanobiaceae > AG-409-B05. The sequence goes on along the minus strand of QCJK01000030.1, from coordinate 2,141 downwards.
GTTAGTTATCTTGTTAGTCATCTCTAAAGCTTTAATCATTGAGTAGGGGTGAAATTGTATCTTCCCTAATTTTTTTTGCAAATACTTTTTAACACTGAGAGATCTGAGGATCTCGTCATTACGAGTTACAGAAGGGTTGCGATAGCAGCGTTTTTCAATGATCGGCCAGATCCCCTCCTCTAGTTCCTGGATTAGTTTCTCCTTAAAGACAGCAAGATTTTCTAATGTCGGATGTTCATAGACAGCCTCTAGTGAATTCAATAAAAGAGCCAGGATTGTCCGATGAAAAAGAGGATAACGTAGTGACATATTTTCATTACTTCTTTACTCCTCTATAGCGTATTTCTTCGGTCCTTACCCACGAATGCGTCATGAGTAATTTCGAACCTCGAGGTTTTTTTTAGCAATAGCTTTTTGGAAAGCAAACAAATACATGGACGATGATTAAAAACCTTACAAATAAAGGTTTTTAATGAATTAGCACTTTTTTTAATCACTTTAGCTACGATAACAAGTCAGACATAGCATCAGGTATTAAAAATTAATCGACGCTTTATAAAAAGACTAACTATGATGATCTCTACAAATAATTTTCTGTACACCACTATCAAAAGAAGGGCTTCTTAAAAAAAATTACGTAAATATAAGAGGAACTATCCCACCAAATATTTGAACTCCCTCAAAAAAAAAAGAATGACCACGAAAAACATCATGGCCAAGTTACCACTGAATATCATTTCATCATCAAATTTAAAGTCTCTAGAGCTTTTTCCACAGATAGTCCAGCCATGGCTTTGGCAACTATCCAGGCTTGATCGTCAGAAACATCTTCCAAGAGTTTAATTAGTTCCTTGGCCGTTTCCATATTCCCACCAACTTTCTCAGGGCTCTCTTTTAGCAATCTTATATTATTCTTGATTGTGCTTCGCCCATTACTTCTAAGGATTGAGTTGTGAAGCTTGCAACGCCAATTGGTCTGGAATAAAGACCCATCTAACGCCTCATACATAGAAGCCATTCGAGTTTTTTATTTATAGCTGAAAGGACTGCATACGGCTAGGAAGAAACTTGAATGAAATCACGACCAACTAGTTTGAATGCTTCCAAACCAGTGAGAGATCCTCAATGCAAATTAATTAGCAAAAATCGCTGCAAATAATCCTGCGAAAGCAGAGACAACAAACAAGCTTGCGATGCTAATTGCAATCACCCTCGAGGTTGTGTTCATTCGGGAACCTGCCACTGGTTTATAAGAACACTATCGCTGATAGGGTGATGATAATGACTAGATCAACTTGAGAAGAAGAGGACTTTATTAATATTTCAATGATCTTTATGCCCTGAACTAACACTTAGAAGGAAAAATTGTCCGAATCATGAGTAATTCCTCCAAATCCATTCAATTCTTCATCCCTTTGATTTTATTGGGAATTGCTTAGGTCCAGGAATTGATCGATCAGGTCTGGTTTGGTGGAAATTGGAACCTTCTAATGGGAAAAGGCTATCCATGGTGGGGGCTCTTCACTGCTCCTTTTAGCCACGGTGGATTTGGTCATTTACTCTCAAATACTTTTTTTTTCTCCCTTTGAGTTGGCTTATTCTTTCAAAAGGACTACGAGATTACATTTCAGTCAGGGCATGTGTTTTCTTTGTCGGGCTATTCCAATCTTTGTTTTGGGCTACACCAGCTCATGGAATGTCAGGAGTGATATTTGGCCACCTTGGATATTTGTTGATTATTGGCTTTTTAGAAAAACGCTTTCTAGCAGTTATTCTCACTATTATCTGTTTTGCAGTTTATAGCCATTTTCTTCCATCTTTGCTCCCATGGAATGTTCCCCAAGGTATTAGCTGGATAGGACATTTCAGTGGTTTTATAGGTGGATTGCTAGGTGCCCTTGGAATTTATAAAGAGCCTTGAGAAAACAAATCAATGTTAAAAACTAGCGGATTCACTTCTCGATATCGATGTTTAAATAAAGCCGATTCATCAAGAGCAATTGTTATTTTCAAGCCAAAGAAGGGGTAGCTGTCGGCATGTGGAACGACCCAGAAGCAAAAGTAATGATTGAATCCAGTGGCACTATATATGGCGAAACAACAATCACTCAATGGATAAATGAGAACTAAATCGCTTTAAA
>QCJK01000029.1 GCA_003216075.1 Prochlorococcus sp. AG-409-B05 | reverse complement strand
ACCAGAAAGATTTAAGATTTAAAGAGTCAGGCTTAAGCGAGGTTGCCATGGTTCTAATCCTATGGCTATTTCAAGGACATCGGCAACAGGAAACAGTTCCGCTCAAAAAAGCGCGGCATAGGAGAAATGAACTTGAATCTCAAGGGGCAATCGTCTATTGGACGGAAAGGCTGCTAGCTTCCAGCTGAACAGAAAACAATGCTGCTCAGCTCTTTGCGATACAGGATTACTTCATCATTTCTCCCAGCACTAATACTGGGAGCAGTATTAGCTGCAAGTTATGGGTGTCAAAAAAATCGACAACCTATAGCGAAAGAACAAGTTGCAGGTCTCACAAGATCATCAGTAAAGCAACTAGAAAAGCGTATTGAAAAAATCGAGCTTCAAATTAAAAAAAATATCCCAGCGCAAAGAAGAAATGACATGAAAACCCCTACTGGCCCTATTAAGTCCCTCACATTCAGAATTGGAACAGAAGATGACAGGTTAAGAATTTACTGGGCAGATGGCAGTAATAGTGATCTTCCCTGCACCAAAGAACAAGCAATATGGGTATGCGGCTAAATTACACTTAAGTAAATTCAAATATACGAATTCTAATCTTGATTAATCAATAAGTCTAAAGAGTCTTTCCACTCATCTAAAACAGGCAAAACTTCTTTTTTAGTAAAACTCATTGCAATATGTTTCTCAATATAAGCGGCCTCATTTATAAATACTGGAATAATGGTCTCATCATTTTCATAATAAATAGTATCTCCAATCGAAGAAATAAATAAAGGAGCTCCTTTTTGGATGGGTTTCCAATCTTGACCTTGAAGGGATGGATGTATGCAGTATTTAATGTTTCCATTTGTATCACGTGGAAAATCCAAACTACCGATATGACTATGCACAATCAATTGGCTTGGAAAATCAATCGTTCTGGATTTAATTCTTGCAATTTGTTTAAAACAAGCTTCTAAAGTCAATATAGTCTGATCAATAATTCGCGCCAAAAGCAAAGACTGCGGAACTGGACCTATCTCAATTACAACTCCGCATGGCCATGACTCAACCAAAAACCCTTTCTGTGTTTGATCACCCTCATATAAATAAATCGGAATTCCAAGTTGAGCCTGAATCAAAGACGCCAAACCTAAATCACTAGCTCTACGACCATATACAACAAGACTACTTCCCATTGAAGAAGTAGTACTGTGCAAATCAATAACTAATTGACAGGGACTTGAGCCTTCTTGGCCATGCAAAGCTAAAAGCTCCCTTGCCCTATGCACCTCGTAATCTTGTGAACTTGAGCTCAATAAATATTCAGAAGCAAAACTCCGATTTAGATCACAATCTAAATAGCGTTTTCCAGCTTGTAATGCTTGAGGGTTTCCTAAAACACGACAAACACGTATTTGATTAGTTTTGATTAGTTCTGGCTGCCTACTCCACTGATCAAACAGCCATGGGGCGTTGATTTCATTCCCATGAGTCCCTGCGACCAAAAGCACTTGAAACCCAGTCATCAACTTCTGGAAAGAGTCTTCAGCCTGACTGAAAATGTTCAGAAAAGAAACCTCAATGTCAATCCCATCACCAGTTGTAGTAGCCGCCAGAAAAAGTTGGCAATGGCAATGGCAACAATTAATGAATGGCCTTGCCCCTGCTGATAAAGACGGAAACTACTGTCGCCCTAAAAGTGAACATCTGAAGGCAAAAATCCCTAGTAAGGAGTCGTTAGCAAATCGATCATCACAAGATCTACCTCATCTGATAATTGGGCGCAGCTGTCCATGGGCTCACAGAACCTGGCTTATATATCAACTCAGAAGTCTCAAAAACTCTCTAAATCTACGTATAGCTGATGTCGACCAAAACGGTGGAAGATGGACTTTAAATCCCCCGTGGCTAGGTTGTAATTCTCTTCTTTCCTTATATAAACTTTGTGGTGCACCTCCAAATCATCGAGCTACTGTCCCTGTAATTATTGATCCAGTAGCATCAAACAATTCTTATCCAATAATTCTAGGTAATGAAAGTGCACAACTCGTAGAAGTACTTAATGAGTGGCCAACCAATAATAATGCACCCGACCTAGAACCCATAGAGCTGAAAGAAGAAATAGCAAACTGGCAAAAACTTATACAGCCTTACATCAATGATGGTGTTTATCGTTGTGGGTTTGCGAGAAATCAATCTGCCTACAACAAAGCATGTACTGAACTATTTGATGCACTTAAAGAAGTAAATCAAAGCCTCTCAAAAAAAGGGCCATGGCTCTGTGGGGAGAAACTTACAATTGCAGATATTAGACTTTTTCCAACGCTAATTCGTTGGGAAATGATCTACATGCCACTTTTTGGTTGCAGTAAAGAACCAATTTGGGCTTACAAGTACATATGTGAATGGCGCAAAAAACTCCTAGCTATACCATCAGTTATCGAAACTTGTGATTCCAAATCCTGGAGAAACGATTATTTTGGAGCTCTTTTCCCACTTAGGCCTAGCAACATTGTTCCAGATGGGCCAGACCTAATCGAAATGGTTGCTTCACAGTTTCCACATGTCAATGACTGAAAACGAAAATTGTTCCATCATCAGCGAAAACAATGCTATTGAACCTGAATTTCAGGGGATTTACGGGCGTTATCGCATAACAGTAAAAGACCAAATGGAGGTAAAGCTATATCGCATTTCTGTCTTGCTATGCGGTATTAGTTTTTGTGCAGGCCTTGTGCAATGGATTGTTCTAGGAGCAAATTGGGCTTGGATTTGGCTGCTACCCATGGCCATCAGTCTTGGCCTGGCATTGCAATGGATACATATCTACCTACGGCCTATCCAAATCAGTCTGCAGCTGCTATGGGCCCTCGGCTGTTGTGGGATAGGAGTACTGCTATGGAAGCTAGGTGCTGAAAGATTTCTTCCCAATCTTGTCAATCAAAGGGAGTTGACATTTGTAATTGGACCTTTTTTTGCAGCTTTAACAGGTTTAGGGTTTAAAGAATTCTTCTGCTTCAGAAGGCCTGAAGCAATTGGTCTTACATTGCTACTCCCAATCTCATTAATAGGACATATAACTGGAATAATGAATGAAATATTTATCATGATATTTCTTTTCCTTAGTGGAGTAATGTTGTTATTACTTTCCATACGTAAATTTGGCATGGAAGCCTCCTCAGATATAGGTGATAAAAGCGTATTTAATTATTTAAAGAATCAAAAAATTGCAACTAATTTGTGAATTTAATTAGTCTAGTTGGCGCTTCAAAGGATTTTGGCATTCGCTCTCTATTTAAAGACCTAGACCTTCATATCCAAGAAAAAGATCGACTGGGATTAATTGGGCCTAATGGAACAGGAAAATCTACACTTTTAAAAGTACTTGCTGGATTAGAACCAATTGAGGCAGGAGAAAGAAGATGTTCGCCAAAAACAAGTATTGAGCTAGTTGATCAACAAAGTCTTATAAATCCTGGACAAACAGTTCTAGAAGCAGTTCTTGCAGGGTGTGGAGCAAAAAGTGATCTACTTATTAGATTTTACAACCTCAGTAATAAAGTTGCAGAAAGTCCCTCTGATAAAAAACTTTTATCTGCCCTAAGTCAACTCACTTTAGAAATGGATGAAGCAAAAGTATGGAGTCTTGAACAGCAGTGCAAAGAAATTCTTCAACGATTAGGAATTAACGACCTTCAATGCCCAGTAGAAGAACTATCTGGCGGTTATCTAAAAAGAATATCACTTGCATCTTCACTTGTTGCTCAGCCAGATGTACTGCTTCTTGATGAACCAACCAACCATTTAGATGCAATCACTGTGGAATGGCTACAAGCCTGGCTAGGCAAATATCCAGGGGCTCTTGTTCTAATAACACATGATCGCTATGTACTAGACAGAGTAACTCAAAGAATGATTGAAATAGATCAGGGTAAATCTCTTCATTTTGAAGGCAACTACAGTAATTATCTTGTGCAAAAAGCCGAAAAAGACAAATCAGAAGCCTCGTCAAAAATCAAATTAAAAAATATTCTGAGAAAAGAGCTGAATTGGTTGAGACAAGGAGCAAAAGCAAGGAGCACCAAACAAAAAGCTCGCATTAAAAGAATAGATAAGATGAATTTAGAGGCTTCTGATAAAAAGAATACTATAACAAGCTCTGTTCAAATAGCTCAGGTGAATCGGCGAATAGGGAAAAAAGTTATTCAAGCCGATAGCTTAACAATAGAAATGAAAACCAACCAAGGTTCCTTAACTCTTATAGAAAATTTTAATTATAGTTTTACACCCGATGATCGCGTAGGAATTATTGGTCCCAATGGAAGTGGTAAAACAACACTGCTTGATCTGATCGCAGGGCTTAAACAGCCATCAAAAGGCAGTCTTCAGATTGGTGAAACTGTACATATTGGTTATTTAGACCAGTACAATACTCTTATAAATGAATATAAAAATCTAAATAAAAAAGTGATTGACTTTGTTAAAGAAGCAGCCACAATTATCGAAATAAGAGGCTCGAAAATCACAGCTTCACAACTCCTAGAAAGATTCCTTTTCACTCCTGCTCAACAACATAGTCAATTAGCCAAACTTTCAGGAGGAGAGAAACGACGATTAGCCCTCTGTCGAATGCTTATTCAAGCACCAAACGTATTGCTACTGGATGAGCCAACAAACGATCTTGATGTGAACACACTGAGTGTTCTAGAAGACTTCTTGGAAGATTTCCAAGGGTGTGTAGTTGTTGTATCACATGACCGATATTTCCTCGATCGTACTGTTAACCGAATATTAAGCATTGAAGCCAGCAAGTTAAAGCAATATGAAGGCAACTACAGTGCTTTTCTTGAAAAAAAGCGTTTCGAAGAGCAAAAGCTTTTCAAAAAGAAATTACATTTAAATACTTATGAAATATCAAAGTCTGAACCCAAAAAAGGTATACACAAATTAGAAAGTTCAAATAAGAGTTTTAGATCATCAAAACGACCTCAAACAAATTCATTACGTAGGAGTTTCAATCAAACCAAAGAGCTTGAATCTTTAGAAAGAAATTTACCAGTTCTTGAGGCAAGACAAAAAGCTTTAGAAAAGGATATTGCTAAAAATAATGGCGACTTACTTCTACTCAGTCAAGAATTAGCAGATCTAGTGCAAACGATAAAAAAATCAGAAGATAGATGGCTAGAACTTAGCGAGTTACTTGATTAAATAATTAGCAATTAGCCAAGGCCTAATTAGTTTAGCGGGCAAAAATAAAAAAATTCTAATTCCAAGCAAATCAGATGCAATCAATGAATGCAAGAAATCAAGCTATTTTATAAAGTAATATAGTAAAGATTTACTATGACATTGCTAATCAAAAAGGCAATCAAACAGTTTTTTTTTCAAGGAAAAGCTTATGAATAAAAGACTTTTAAAAACAAATAATTATACATTACCTCTACCATTTAATGAACTCAAAAATCTATCGGCATCTCTACTATTAACCGAAAACCCTATAGCGGACTACTCCTAGTTTTACCCGCTAGCAGCTCAAACGCCATTTTGGCAAAGGTGTTGTAAACCAAACCAAGTGCACATTCAAACCATGGCACAACCCAATAAGGGCCTTATCGTGTTGGAGTCGACCAAGGCCGGTGCTGGCCATACTCCATGAACACCATCGACGAACACATTCAGAAGGATCAATCAGAGATCCAATCCGCACAAGCTCAAGGCAATGATGCCAAGGTCAGGCATCTAACAGATGAGCTTCACTCTCTTGAAGAGTACAAAGAACATCATCCAGAAGATAAACACGACCCGAATGCCCTGGAATTATTCTGTGACGCAAATCCAGATGAACCAGAATGCTTAGTGTATGACGATTAAAGCTTAACAACTAAAGCTTTGAAATCCATAAAGAATATAAAGACCGAGTGATTACTTGGTCTTTATATTCTTTATGGATTTTTCTGGCTTATAGCTAAGTCAAGAGACAACAAAAAGTTCAATAATCCTGATTGAATTCAGCAGGACTATTAGTTAAGGAGCAAACAACTGCCTCCTCATTACGCAATTGCCTAACTTGAGCTATTGGGCGTCCCATACGTTTCAGGACTTCTATATCTTGTTTAGTTTGACAACGAGCAATTACATTGCCTTGCTGATCAAAACAACTGAAAAAAGTCATAATCAAAAATACTGCTCCCTATTAATGGCCAATTTTCGAAGGATCGCAAGCAGGTATTTGAACCCACAAACATTAGACTCCAAGTTTTTTCCATACTTGATCCAATAAAAAATCCAACCCTCTTCCCATAGCAGCTGAGACCAAAATCAACTCATATGAAGTCTCCTGTTGAATAAGTGAGAATAATTCTTTCTCTAACTGATTATTTAAAAGTTCGACTTTATTTAAAACTAAAAGCCTTGGTCTATCAATTAATCCATGGCCATACTCATATAACTCTTTTTGAACCACTAGAAAATCTTTCAGCGGATCCTCTGCTGCAGCATCTAATAGATGAATCAATAACTTCGTACGTTCTATATGACGAAGAAATTCATGGCCTAACCCAGCTCCATTTGCCGCACCAGCAATTAAACCAGGTATATCTGCGAAAACGGTCCCATCCCCGCTTGGTCTACGAACCACTCCAAGGTTTGGAATTAATGTAGTAAAAGGGTAATCAGCAATTTTAGGACGCGCAGAAGAAAGAATAGAAATCAAAGTGCTCTTCCCAGCGTTTGGCAATCCAATAATTCCAACCTCAGCCAATAATTTCAGTTCCAATTGCAAACTCCATTCTTCACCATCAAAGCCTTCGGTACATTTTTCAGGAGCACGATTCCGATTACTTAAATAATGAGCATTACCATGCCCACCTTTCCCACCAAATGCAACAATCAAAATTTGACCAGATTGCACAAGATCGCCAAGAAGGATGCCAGTAGTTAAATGTTTTACTTCAGTACCACAAGGAACTTTTATCAAGAGATCTTTACCTGAAGATCCAGTACATCGATTAGGGCCACCACGCTTTCCATTCTCAGCAATAAAACTTCTTTTGTACTTAAAGTCCAAAAGAGTTTGCAAGTTTTCATCAGCCTGTAATAAAACATGTCCTCCTTTCCCTCCATCCCCACCAGAAGGACCACCTGCTGGTACATATTTTTCTCTACGAAATGCAACTATCCCATCCCCACCGCGACCGGCTCTAACAGTAATAAGAGCCTGGTCAATAAACTGCACAGAAAAAGAAGCTTTTCAAAGCTTAGTAATAGTAGAACCGACTTTGTCAGTTGCCATTTAATTCAAGCAGATCATGCGGGCCTTGATGGACAAGACTGAGCCTTAACACAACCAAACCACACTGCATCCTGCTCCGCCATCATGCTGATCTGCATCAACTACTCTCTGCACATAAGAAAGACTATTTAACCATTCTCTCAAGCCCAACTTAAGTCTTCCACTGCCAATTCCATGAACCACCCAGATAGGTCCTGTTGATTTCCTTAAATAATCTTCTAAAACTACTTCAGCCTCACTAACTCTTAATCCCCGAACATCAACTGTATTTCGCTTCGTACGGATATCTGAAGACTTAGCAATAGATGTGAATGTTTTTATCTTAATTACAGTCTCTGAATCATCAGGTCTTCTTCCATCAAGACTTTCAACACTATTCAAATCAACAGTGCTTCTAAAAACTCCACAAAGTACTGTCAAAGACATCCCATCTTCAGAAATATCTAAAATCTCAGCAGCTTTATTTAATGCTAATAGTCGAATTCTTTCTCCAACTTTGGGAATCCAGCCTGGCTTGTTTTTACTAGTAATTCCCTTTACATTCTCCTTCTCCATAAGGCGTAATCTTTTCCCAGCCAGCCTTGCCAACTCTCCATCAGCCCCTTCTGCACGCAAACGACAAATCAAATCCCGCACTTCTTTTTGACCTTGACGAATAGAAGCTTCCAACTTCTGACGCCCTACCTTTTCAAGCTCATTAGACTTTTTGTTGTACTTTTCCCAACGACACAACAATTCATCATGCAATAACTCGGTTTTTGCTAAAAGAACAGCAGCCTCTTCTGCCGCTATTTGTTGTCGAGCCCTTTGCTCTTCTAAGCCACTAATAACTTGATTAACATCCTCTCCTAAATTCTTAGCGATCAATTCTTGAGCTCTTTCTATTACAACTGGGTCAAGACACAAACGCTTTGCGATTGCGAGTGCATTGCTTCGACCAGGGATTCCCCATTGCAGATCATAAGTAGGAGTTATGGTTTCACTATCAAAGGCAACCGACGCATTTTCAAATCTACGATCAGTGTACTTAAGGGCTTTCAATTCACCAAAATGAGTTGTAGCAATAGTCAATCTTGCTCGATCAGCCAAAGTCTTAAGCAAAGAGATGGCTAATGCCGAACCTTCACTAGGGTCTGTACCCGCTCCTACTTCATCTAAAAGGACTAAACTTTCGCCATTAGATTGATTGATTGCATCCAAGATCCGCCTAATACGCATAACATGTCCACTAAATGTTGAAAGACTTTGCTGCAGCGATTGTTCATCACCTATATCAGCCAACACTTGGTCAAACCAAGGTAAAGAAGGATTCCCTACACAAGGCAACAAAAGACCAGCTCGAGCCATTAAAACTGCAAGGCCGACACTCTTCAAAGTGACAGTTTTGCCACCCGTATTAGGGCCTGTTATTGCAATTACTCTCAAACCAGAATTAATTTCAATGTTGATAGGAATAACTGCATTTCCTCGATCAAAATGCTCTTGCCATACCAACAAAGGATGTCGAAATCCTTGAATATGTAAAGCAGTATCAGTTTCATCCTGAAAGCTAGGAGGAACCCCTCCCATCCATTGACCATATCTCGCACGCGCTAAGGCTAAATCAAAATGTAAAATCACCTTCATCAAATGATCAAGAGATGAGAAATTGTCACCAACTTCTCCACTCCATTGCTTCAATAAGCTCTGCTCTTCTTGACATATTTTTACCTCAAATTTAGAAATCTGATTACCTAGAGGTATGGCTAACCGAGGTTCTACAAAAACTGTACTCCCTGAGGCAGAACTATCATGAACTATTCCATAAAGCTGGTCTGAAGTTCCAACTTTTAAAGACAATACAGGCCTACCATTTCTCTCGGAGATCACAGTATCTTGTAAGATTGAAGAATATTTAATCTGAATTTTCTGTAACATCTCAAGACGTTTCAATCGCAACTTCTTACATTCAGATCGTAAGTTGGCCAATTTCAAACTAGCTCTATCTGCGACCCTCCCTCCATCTTCTAACCCAAACTTAAGTAGTTTTTCTAAAGTTGGTAAGGTTGATAAATTTTCCAATAATGATGTGAGGATTGGGCGAGTAATTCCATCATCAATTTGACGTCTAAGGCGACGTCCAGCAGCAAGAGTATCAGCAACAAATAAAAGTTCTTCACCAGAGACAACACCTCCTTTACAACAACGAATTAGTATATTTTCCAAATCATGTACACCTTGAAATGATATTCCTCCATCAATAGTTTGATCAAGGAAACCCATTTCCAATGTCTCCTTCAAACGCAATCGACTATTATCAAGATTTTCAGGTAGATTCAATTTCTTACAAATTCTTTTTCCTATTTCAGTACTTGCAAATGTAGACAAGTGTTCACAAAGTCTTGACCACTCAAGCAACTCCAAAGTGTCTTTAAAAGCAATCGCGGAACTTGAGCGATCAAAAACCATTTCTAGGCCATCATTCAAAAGATTCTTTCTCCAGATTTTGATTACCTTTAATGCCTTCTAACGGTTGATAAAGCATCTCTAACCAATTCCCATCTGGGTCTTGCAAATAAAAAGAGGCAGTTCCATCTCGATGATCATGGATTTTCCCAACATCAACACCAGAGTCAATTAATTGCTCGTGTACTTGATCAATTTCAGCTCTATCAAGAAAGTGAAAAGCAAAATGAGGTCCAGCCACTTTATATTCGGGACCAAGTAAAGCAAGGCCATCCCTGCAAGGTCCTGCCTCTAAATAACACCAATCTTTATCATCCCAAACAAGCGTCATACCAAGACTGACATAAAATAACTTTGCACGCTCAATGTCTTTAACACGAATAGCTATATGACCAAGTCTCTGAACATTGGCAATTGTTTTGATTAATGTCTTGTCAATCATTCTTGGCTGTGATCAAAAAATACTACTAAATAAAAATTAGCACGTTGTTATTTATTCTTCTGATTAATAATAGCCTATAAATATTGATTCAGACCAATAAGGATTTATCCACGTTGCATCCAACTGGCAGCATCACAAGCGTGATAAGTCAATATCAAATCTGCGCCAGCCCTCTTGAAACTAAGCAAAGTTTCCAATACCACTGCCTTCTCATCAATCCAACCTTTGTCTGCGGCAGCTTTGACCATTGCATACTCACCGCTGACGTTATAAGCAGCAATAGGCAATTGAGATTCTTGCCTTAAGCGAAAAATTATATCTAGATAAGCCAAGCCAGGTTTAACCATTAAGATGTCAGATCCTTCTTGCTCATCTAATTGTGCTTCTGTAATTGCCTCTCGTGCATTGGCAGGGTCCATCTGATAGGTAGTTTTGTTAGTTGGAATAGGTTTATCTGCAACTAATCTTGGTGCTGAGTCCAGTGCCTCTCTAAAAGGTCCATAGTAAGCAGAAGCATATTTTGCGGTATAGCTAATTATTCCGACATGATCAAAACCTTCATCATCAAGAGCTTCTCGAATTGCGCCAACCCTTCCATCCATCATGTCACTTGGGCCTATTAAATCAGCGCCAGCATTCGCTTGAACAACTGCTTGTTTGCAAAGCAATTCAATAGTTTCATCATTAAGAACTATTCCTTCGGAGCTGACAATTCCATCATGTCCATCAGATGAATAAGGGTCTAAAGCAACATCTGTCATTACAGTCATATCAGGCACTTCTTTTTTTAAACGACTAATAGCTCTAGGAATCAACCCTTTCTCGTTAAAACATTCAGCCCCATCTTCACTCTTTAGATCCTCTGCAACTTTAGGGAAAAGAACTACGCATCTAATACCAAGTGACCAAGCCCTTTCAACCTCTGCAACAAGCCCATCTAAAGTCCAGCGTTTTGCTCCAGGCATAGCAGAGATTTCCTCTACCTCATTACCTTCATGCACAAAAAGTGGATAAATAAAATCTGATGGCTTAATTCCATTTTCTCTCACCATGCTTCTGAGAGCAGAAGAACGGCGTAATCGACGAGGGCGGTAGGTCAAGTCCATCTAAATCTAATAAATATTCAGCTGATCGTAGATCCAGGAGATAGACGTGCTGACTCAAGCCAAGATTTACGTGGATCATTGCAACGTAATCGCTTCAATTCTTGCAAAAGTTTGAGTTCCTCTGAAGACCATTCAGGGCCAAATTCCAAACGCAAAGTAAAAACTAAATCACCTCTGCCATTTCGTTGAGGCCATCCCTTACCTTTAAGTCTAAGACTTTTCCCTGGGGCTGTCCTTGCAGGAATAGCTACTTGAGCTTCTCCATCAGGGGTAATTGTGGACACGTTTCCTCCTAACACCAATTCATCAAAAGACACTGGCAAATCAGCATGGAGCTGACTTCCCTGAAGCCGCCAAATGGGATGAGGTTGCACATCAAGAAGTAAATACAAATCACCTCGTCGTCCAGTACCTGGCTGACGGTTTCCTTTCCCCTTCAACCTCAAACGAGAACTAGGTTTGACACCGGGAGGAATTTTTACCTGCACACGTTCATTGTCAACTGAAAGAGTTCTTTCTGTGCCATAAAAAGCTTCGGAAAATGTGAGCTTTAAATGAATTTCTGCATCCAAGCTCAAAGGTGATTGATAGGCATTCTTTGGAAAACCAGCACCTCCTGGGGAACCATGAACATCCTGCTGACTACCAAACCGACCTAATAAGTCATTAATAAATTCATCAAAATTGCCATAACGACCAAAGTCGACATCAAAACCTCTTGCAGACGTATTACTTCCGCCCATTCCATCTGCATGATTCCAATAGCTGCCAAACTGCTCATATTTTCGACGCTTGTCCGGGTCAGAGAGGACTTCATAAGCTTCGCCAATTTCCTTAAACTTCGCCTCTGCATTTTGATCACCGGGATTCACATCTGGGTGATACTTACGCGCCAACCGCCTAAATGCTCGTTTGACGGTGTCACCATTGGCGTTGCGCTCAACCCCAAGGACCTTGAAGTAATCGCGATAGCCATTTCCCGTCATTGGTTCTTTGTTCTTTAAGCCCAGAACAAATTAAGTTTCCCAGTCCATATAGCCAGAGCATATCTAAAAGTTGTAGGGAAGCCCGAACGCCACGCAAAAAGGTGCTTCAAAAGACCTATTAATCTTCTAGCAATACACAAGTATCAATTAAAAGGACTTACAAAGTCTTAAGTTGAGGAGTCCGTCAAGATAGGCTTTATATAAGTAATTCAAAGGAGTGCCCAAATTGGCGCTAATCCATGGATTTCATCTCAAAAATGTTAGAGGTGATGTACTCGGGGGAGTAACTGCTGCTGTTGTAGCTTTACCTCTAGCACTTGCGTTTGGAAATGCAGCACTAGGGCCTGGCGGGGCCATTTATGGACTATATGGGGCCGTCGTTGTTGGGTTCCTTGCTGCCTTATTCGGAGGCACACCTGCGCAAGTCAGTGGTCCAACAGGACCTATGAGTGTCACAGTCGCTGGAGTGGTTGCAAGTCTTGCTGCTGTTGGAGTCTCTAGAGACCTAGGAGCCGGGCAAATCCTGCCACTTGTAATGGCAGCAGTTGTAATAGGAGGTTTATTCCAAATTCTTTTTGGAATATTAAAACTTGGAAAGTACATAACACTCGTTCCCTATTCAGTCGTCTCAGGATTCATGTCTGGGATCGGAGTAATCATCCTTGCGCTTCAATTAGGACCATTACTTGGCATTAGTACGAGAGGAGGAGTTATTGAATCACTAACAACCCTTTCAAAGAATTTTGAACCTAATTGGGCCGCAGTTGCTGTGGCAATTATGACCCTAGCAATTGTTTTTCTTACGCCCCGTCGTATTAGTCAATGGATCCCATCACCTCTTTTAGCCTTACTAATTGTCACTCCACTATCTGTTCTTCTATTTGGTGATTCAAGCCTGCAAGCAAGAGGCTTTGATCCAATTCCAAGAATAGGAGCTATTCCCGAAGGAGGGCTTACCTTTGCGATGCCCAATTGGAGCGATCACTTTCCAGTTCTATTTAAAGCTGGGCTAGTACTTGCAGTATTAGGTGCAATCGACTCACTTCTAACCTCACTAGTCGCAGACAACATCTCACAAACTCGTCACAACTCAGATCGTGAATTGATCGGTCAAGGCCTGGGAAACACACTCGCTGGTCTTTTCGCTGGACTGCCTGGAGCAGGTGCAACAATGCGAACAGTAATAAATATCAAATCAGGAGGAAGAACCCCCATCTCTGGAATGGTTCATTCAATAGTTCTATTAATTGTCTTAATAGGAGCAGGACCCCTAGCAGCAGAAATACCAACTGCACTATTAGCAGGAATATTGATAAAAGTAGGTCTAGATATTATTGACTGGGGATTTCTTTTAAGAGCTCATCGGCTTTCTTTAAAGACAGCGATGGTAATGTATAGCGTTCTTTTGATGACAGTATTCTGGGATCTGATTTGGGCAGTTCTTGTAGGGGTTTTTGTGGCAAATATGTTAACAATCGATTCTATAACCGAAACACAATTAGAAGGAATGGAAGCAGATAACCCTTTAGGTGGGGAAACATCAAATAGCGAAATCACCCTTCCTGCTGAAGAGAAATCACTACTGGATCAATGCAATGGACAGGTAATGTTGTTTCGATTACGTGGTCCACTAAGTTTTGGGGCAGCTAAAGGAATTACTGAAAGAATGATGTTAGTTCGCAATTACCAAATATTAATCCTAGACATAACTGATGTTCCAAGACTAGGCGTGACTGCAACTCTTGCTATAGAAGACATGGTTCAAGAAGCAAAAACAAATTCCAGGAAAGCATTTGTCGCTTGCTCTAACAAGCAAGTAGTAGAGCGCCTTACGAGGTTTGGAGTATCTACAATCGTCGATAGCAGAAGAACAGCTCTTGAAGCAGCTGTCAAAGAGCTAAGTTAAGATGTTTACAAATCCAACTTTATTAAATAAATTGTACCCTACAGAATAGACATCATATGGATAGTAGTCTGATTCTTCAAAACGTATTAACCCCCCCAGTACTATTTTTCTTCCTAGGTACATTTGCAGTAGCCGTGAGATCTGATCTCGAGATACCTGCTCCACTCCCTAAATTATTTTCGCTCTATTTATTATTAGCAATTGGATTTAAAGGAGGCCTAGAGCTTCAGAAGAGTGGACTAGGTGGTCCAGTCATTCCGACAGTAAGTGCTGCAATATTAATGTCTTTATTTATACCTATCTTATGTTTTATTGTACTTCGGATAAAATTCAATGTCTTTAACTCTGCAGCGATTGCAGCAGCTTATGGTTCAATAAGTGCAGTAACATTTATAACAGCCGAAAGCTTTTTAGAGAATCAAAATATTGCTTTTGACGGCTTCATGGTTGCCGCCTTAGCTTTAATGGAATCGCCTGCAATCATAGTTGGCCTTCTACTAGTTAAGCTCCTGGCACCTAAAGCAAAAGATAATAGAAAAGAGATTAAATGGAGAAAAATAATACATGAAGCTATTCTTAATGGCTCTGCTTATTTACTACTTGGAAGTCTTTTGATCGGATTCATAACCGCAACCAGCAATCCTTCAACAGTAGTAAAAATGCAACCTTTTACTGGAAAACTTTTTTATGGTGCTGAATGCTTCTTCTTACTAGACATGGGGATAGTTGCAGCACAAAGGCTCCCAAGTTTAAAAAAGGCAGGGTCATTTTTAATTGCCTTTGCAATCGCAATGCCGCTATTCAACGCGTTTATAGGTGTTCTTGTGGCAAGAGCAATATCTTTAGAACCTGGTAATGCACTTTTATTTGTTGTTCTTTGTGCTTCTGCTTCCTATCTTGCTGTTCCGGCTGCAATGCGCATGACAGTTCCTGAAGCAAAAGCTAGTTACTATATATCTACAACTCTTGGGCTCACTTTCCCTTTCAACATAGTTTTTGGCATACCCTTATACATGGGATTAGTTGAAAAATTTATTCCACCAATTTCCTGAAAATACATGAAACGTCTAGATCTTATCTTTGGAGAAAGAGAGTTAGATGCGATGTTAACTGCTCTTGAAGCAGCAGAGGTCCCTGGCTATACAGTCATGAAGCATGTGACAGGAAGGGGGCCCGAAAGAATTGTGTCTGAAGACATGGAATTCACAGGCCTTGGAGCCAATGCACACGTTATTGTCTTTTGCGAGCTTGAAGTATTGGAAAGGATAAAAAAGAATATCAAGCCACTACTAAGCTATTACGGGGGAGTAGCTTATTTCTCTGAAGCAAACCCTCTTTAAAGTAAAGCTATTTGCAACTCTAATTATTTTTAAGAAGAACAGGATTTTATAGGTTTAATTTCAGGGGTCAAGAGTGTACCCAATCCACTCTGATTGCTTTACGGCTATTTATATATCTATCAATTGCCATTGCTGCTATGCAACCATCTGAAGCTGCTACCACCGCCTGTTTAAAAGGGGTGTTTCTAATATCACCAATCGCCCAAACGCCTTCTGAAGTAGTAGACATAAAGTCATCGACAACAACCCCACCATCTTCCTTGAGGGCAATCTGACCTCCCAAGAAATCAGTGATAGGTTTTGAACCACTCATATATACAAAAACACCATCAACAGGTAAATGTTCCTGTGTCTCCTTTGTTCGAGATTTGATTTGGACACCTGAAACCCCAGCTTCATTTCCTTCTATAAGCATTAATCGTGTTTTGCTCCAATGTTGGACATTGGGTTGAGCAATCAAATCTTTGGCAAGCAAGTCATCATCTTTAGGATCATTTGAGGTAATCCAATGAACTTTTGAAGCAAATTTAGTAAGCACTTGAGCCTCTTCGATTGCTTCTTTGTTAACCCCTATCACAGCTACTTCTTTATCTCTATAAAAAGCACCATCGCAAGTTGCGCAATAACTGACTCCCTTTCCTAATAATTCAGCTTCTCCTTTAAATGAGGCCGGCCGACCCATAGCACCTGATGCCAAAACAAGAGCTTTGCATTTAAAAGTACCCTCTGGGGTATATACCGTTTTCAAATCACCACTAACATCTACTCCGAAAACTTGAGCGCGATGATAATCAGTTCCATATTCAATGGCCTGATCACGCATCAAATCCAACAAAGCTTCACCACTCAACTCATTTGAGACCCCTGGATAATTGGCTATTTGATGGGTGATCGCCAGCGCTCCTACAGAAGGGTTTTTATCAAGAATGACTGTCTTCAAATCAGCTCGAGATGTATATAAAGCGCAGGTGCAGCCAGCCGGCCCGCCTCCTATGATTGCAACATCGACTTCAATAATGTCCAAAAGCCTGAAATCTCCTTGAGAAATTAAATTATGTTGCTAAAAGCATATGCACTGAAGAGTAAAAGGTTGACTTCAGAAGAAGCAACACTCAACAAGCACCTGTGCCCTTGACTTAAAGAGAACTCTAATAAAAATTCCCACTAAAATGACTTCTCGTAAACCTGAACAATAAAGTTATACACCTTGTCCCCTCTCATGGCAGTGAACGCTTAGCCGCCCCAACCCCTACTAGAGACTCTCAAAACCTTTGATAGCTCAGAAAAAAGGCACTCAAAAATCACAAAAGGCTTACCTCTATTGGATAAGTCCATTCATTACTGGAAGTTTGTTGGCAATTGGATATGGCTTGACAAAACGAATTATGTTTCATCAAAACCATTCAGAGAAGTCCCAAATAACTTTTTTGGAAAAACATGTTTATTTCCCAGGGCAGAGACTTGTCGTTCTAAGAAGGCTAT
>QCJK01000028.1 GCA_003216075.1 Prochlorococcus sp. AG-409-B05 | reverse complement strand
GCCTATACCTTGATAATTATTAAATATATTTTTATCTCCCTCTGGATAATCTATTTCCTTTAAATTCGACGGAGCTATTGCATAAGGTGTGGGAATAGAACCATAATAAATTCCACCTTCTCCAATTGGAATAGCGAGTGATACATCATCAGAAGTAATGCCAAGGGAAGAGTTACCCTCTACCTTTGTAGACACGCCTAAATCACTAATAAAGTAATTGGGAAGTCCATCCTCTTCCTTTGTATTAACCGGACTAACTGTAAAGCCGTGTCCATGTGTGAAAATAAAATGTTTATTTAACCATGTTTTTGATTTGTAGGGTAATTCATTATGGTCAATCTCTCTAGCGGCTATTATCACTTGTTGTCTTTCGGTAGAGTTCTTCTTTAGGAGATATCTATCAACAGAAGCACTTGCAAATCTGTAGTAAACTCTAAATTGCTGTAATTGACTATTAGTAGCCAATAAAGGTTGAGTGTCCCACAGACGTATATTCTTTAAAGTATTCTCTCCTAAATCAAGGTCACTTTTGGATAGACTTTGGTTAGGATTAATTAAACTTGTTCTAATAGAATCTAGTTTAAATGCCCTTCTTGTTGCAGTTATAGACTTTTCTATATATTTGGATTGATATGACAATTCCCTAGGTTTTACAACTATCCAATTTAAGATAGGTGATAATAGCACTTCTAAAAGTATAGGGGTAAATGATAATAAAATAAAAGAATACCTAAATGCCTTCAAAAAATATATTTTTCTAAATAGAACTAGAAATGATAAGAAAACTAGAAAAATCGATGAAATTGTCCTTAGAGGAATATTAAAATGAATATCTAACCATCCCGCACCTGTAAGTATTTCTGTCGACCTCCATAAAAATTCATGTCTAGAGATCCAAAGTAGTGCTGAAGAAATAAGTAATATACTAAATATAATGGGTCTAAATTGATGTTTCAATTGACTAGTTAGAACTGGTGCACTCCAATCACTTAAACGTTGGCCAACAACAAGATATCTCCAACCTGAACTACCCAACGTATTTATAAATAGTAAAAGTAGTAAAGATAAAATGGTTGCTATTGCAGGAAATTTAGCCATGCTATAGCTCACATCCATATCAAATAGTGAATCATTTATCCCGGAATCTGGAATGGCTAATGCAAGTCCCCATAGTTTCCACGATCTGGCTATAGAAATGCAAAATATTAAATTAGTGATGGTTTGAATATGTTGTATGCAGTTTCTTGACACTATTACCGATAAAATAGTTATTGTGCTAACAACAGCTATTAAGAATATATCCTGTCCACTTTGGAATGGATTAATCAAATAGTAGCTAGTCGTGGTTTCTTGAGAAATTGTTGTGATCAGGTACTCTAATAGGTAGATATTTGTAGCTACTACAATTAGTATACAAGTGATCAATAATAACCCATAATTTAATCCGGAAAAATTAATTGAGGTAGTTTTATTTTTAATACGTTGATTTAAATACGTTAATCTATTCTGCCAGAAACCTAACAATAAGCATATAAAAGATCCTATCAGAAAACCAATCAATTGAAATAGTATCTTGTACAGCAGTATACCTTGCCAAGCAAATTGTTTATACCACAAAAACTCTATATGAAATCTTGTTATTACTATGGTTATTATTAAACCCAATAAACAAAATAAATACTTGTTGCCTCTTAGTTGATAGAGGTTCTTTAAGTACCCCTTCAATAGCGTTTGCATATTTAGAATTTTTACTTTAATTATATTAAAAATTACTCTAAAGGCCAGCTAATGCTAAAAATCTTTCTGAATGGAGTGTTTCTTCTTCAATCAGAGCTTCAACTAGCTGGTCCATAATCTTTCTTCGTGGGGATAATAGTTTCATTGCCCTGTCCATGGCAGTTAATAACAGATGCTTTACTTGTTCGTCGACTGCCTGACCTGTCGTTTCTGAGTAACCTCTTCTTGCCTGAATCAAGTCTCTACCCAAAAAGACCTCTGAGCTTGTTGACTCTAGTGATACTGGACCTAGTTGAGAGAATCCGAACCTTGTCACCATTTCTCTTGCAATTTTTGTAGCACTTTCGAGATCTCCACTAGCCCCTTGCGTTATTTCATTTTCACCAAAGATGATAATCTCTGCTGCCCTGCCACCCAGTGCAACAATTAATCTATTAAATAAATATCCTTTAGTTAGTAGTCCTGAGTCAACAACATCTTCATCAGGCCAGAATCGAGTAAATCCAGCAATACCGTTTGTTCTAGGTAACAATGTTACTTTATCTACCTTATCTGCATGTGGTAAAAGGGAAGCAAGTAATGCATGGCCTATTTCGTGATAGGCAATCAATCTTTTTCTTGAACTATCTTGAAGTGCTGAAGATGGTAAACCAATAGTAACTCTTTCTAAAGCTTGTTCTATATGAATATTTTCTATTAATTTGTTATTGTACCTAGCTGTTAAGATTGCAGCTTCATTTAACAGGTTTTCCAACTCTGCCCCGGAAAAACCAGGTGTTTTTATTGCCCAATCATTTAACGAAACTTCGGGTGCAAGTGGCCTAGACCTAGCATGTACTGAAAGAATTTCGGTACGTCCTTTGCGATCTGGCAAGGATACAGATATTCTTCTATCAAATCTCCCAGGTCTCATTAACGCAGAATCTAATACATCTGGTCTATTTGTAGCAGCAATTACTACTACTCCAGAGTTATCAGCAAAACCGTCCATTTCTGTAAGGAGCTGATTTAATGTCTGTTCACGTTCATCATTGCCACCTCCAATTCCTGCACCGCGTTGTCTACCAACAGCATCTATTTCATCTATAAAAATTATGCAAGGTGACTTCTGCTTAGCTTGTGAAAATAAATCTCTAACACGACTTGCTCCAACACCTACAAATAATTCAACAAATTCAGAACCAGCTATCGAGAAAAATGGAACACCTGCCTCACCAGCAATCGCCTTAGCTAAAAGTGTTTTTCCAGTACCAGGTGGACCAACCAACAATACACCCCGGGGAATTTTTGCTCCTAGTTTTAAAAGTGACTCAGGCTTAAGCAAAAAAGTAACTACTTCATTTAACTCTTCTGCAGCTTCTTTTACTCCAGCTACGTCTTCAAACCTTATATTCATTTGATCCTGTGATTTCAATCTTGGCTGACTTTTACTAAAGCCAATTGCCCTATTGGCTACACTAACGGATCTTTTAAGTAGAAAAGTTAACCCTATGACTATCATCAAAATAATGGTGAGATTTGCCGCTATACCAGCTTGAGCTCGAGTAGCACTTAAATCTTTAACTGTTAGCGGAGTACCTGAACTCTCTGCGGATCTAAGAATTTGCTGATCGTTTAGCAGAATTGGTATAGTGAATTCAGAACCATTGTTGAAAAGAGCTACAACCTCCCTCCTTTCAGGGACAAGGATTAGTGATTTAACATTACCTGCATTTAACTCAGCTATGAGCTGGCTATAAGTTGGTTGTCTTTCTAATCCCATAGGGATTTCTCCAAAGTAGTATTCAAAATGGTCTACATCAATAAAAAATCAAGTCATACGTGAATTTGACTTCTATTGGAGGAATTTATATTAAGTAGATTCCTCTCCATTAAGGCCCATTTGACGTCGAGCATCATTAAGATAGATGATAGTAAGCTGAAATTGATTAGTAGATGGCAGTTCCAAAGAAAAAGACCTCTAAAAGCAAGAGGAATCAGAGACATGCAGTTTGGAAAGGCAAGGCAGCTAACGCCGCACGTAAAGCTCTTTCAATAGGCAAGTCTGTCTTGACAGGCCGTGCACAGGGATTTGTATACCCAATGGATGAAGAAGAGGATGCAGAAGAATAGATGCAATTCATCTAGTTCAAATGTTTAGACAACATCTTGACTGAAATAGTAAAAAATCATTTAGAAGTATTTATGTTAGAAATTATTTATTTAACTATGATCCCAATTTAAAGGCTTCTAATACTATTGAGTAAACCAATCCTAATCTGATATTATCTATTGAATAAAAGATAATTGGGAGAATCTTAGATTTATTAATAGCTCTAAGCCGTACAGTTATTTCGATTAAAAACACCATTATCATTACAGCAAATGGTCTCTGACCAATTTTATCAAGATAATAAGCACTAAAATTAATACCTAGGCTATATCCCATTAATAATGAAATCAGACCAATACTTCTTCTACTCCAAGGCCCACTAAAAGTTATTGATAATGAGTTTAATGATTTAACTAAAAGTTTATTTAAATTTGTTTGCTGATAATTCATATCTTTACCTTTAATAGGTTCTCTAGATGATTTACTGTAACAAAACCTTTATTACAGACTGGACCAGCCACTACTCGACAATGGTTATCAGAATCTCCTAAACTATCAACAATAGATGTAGCATCTTTCATCTTTGGGATAAATCTATAGTTCCAAGGAGATAATGATACCAAGCATGGAAGGTTCGCAGAACATGCGGCCTTTAAACCTTGATATGAATCTTCTATAACAATAACATTTTTGCTATTTTTTCCAGAGTATGAAAGGGCCTTAAAATAGGCTTCTGGATCTGGCTTAAGCTTATTTACATCCTCAGATGTTATACATCCTTCAAATGACTCAAGACTTAGACGATTACTATTCTTAAATAAAGATTTAACTGCAGATATGCTACTAGTAGTAACGATCCATTGTTTTATACTATTTGTATTTAATTCTGAAATAAGCCTTTCTACACCAGAGCGAATTCTTATTATTCCGGACTCTAATATTTGTTGATAATAAAATTGCTTACGTTTATGCAAGAAGATTATTTCCTCTCTATTAATATTAATATTTTTATTACGACAATAAAATTCAATGCGATTCTTTCCACCAACTACCATCAGTAAGTCCGTATAAGTTTTCTCGTCCCAGCACCAATTTAACCCCGACTCATTAAAAGCAATATTAAAAGCCTTCCGATGTCCATCAATCTCAGTATGAGCAATTGTTTCATCGACATCCCAAAAGACAGTATGCAATGAACTCATGACAGAGAAATAAGCCTTATACTTCAATCTAGGTATAAAGGTAAGAATACCAAGAATTACTGAAGGAAAATGGAAAATATTGTCAATACAAAATGTTCATGGTGTTTACCCAAACCAATAGCGAGGAATCCCTTATCCCAATCCTCACTTCCAATAGAAATCAGAGCTCTGCTTGTAAGAAAAGGCATAGATACAGAAGAGTTAGTAGACAAATATCTCAACCCTCCTCCTCCCCCAGACCCTATAGACGAATTCCCAGAGTTGGACAATGCACTTAAGAGATTGATCAATGCCTGCAGATATCAGGAGAAAATTGCTATCTGTGGAGACTATGACGCTGATGGGATGACAAGTACAGCGTTACTGTCATTAGTATTGAGTGATTTAAATGCCTCACCAGTTACATATATACCAAATCGAACTGAAGATGGATACGGGTTAAATACAAACATGATTGAACTAATTAACAGAGAAGGTATCAACCTTATTATAACAGTAGACAATGGTGTGGCGGCAACAGATGCATTACAATTGGCAAAAGATTACAATATAGATGTAATAGTGACAGATCACCATTCATACACTAAAAAGCCTAAGAATATACATTCATTAATACATCCCTTGACAACAAAAGATCATTCTCCATACAGACATCTTGCAGGCGTAGGTATTGCCTATATACTCGCATCTTCTTTGGCTAATAAATTAAATAATACTAATAAGGTTTTAGATGCAATGCATTTATTATGCATTGGAACAATAGCAGACATGACTCCATTATTAGGAGCAAATAGAGTACTTATAAAAGAGGGATTGTCCTCAATAAAGGACACTAATATAAAAGGTATTAAGGCTCTATTGAAATTGACGGGCTTAGAAAGCAAGAAGCTGACCTCTGATGACATAGGATTCCAAGTAGCTCCGCGTATTAATGCAGTAGGGAGAATTGGTGAACCCAAATTAATTATCGATCTTTTATTAGAGGAAGATAGTGAAAAGGCAATGAAACTAGCTTTAGAGTGCGATGAATTAAATCGCCGAAGAAAGTTTCTTTGTGAAGGAGTTGAAGCAGAAGCCACTGCCCTGATTGAGTCTGATGGTAGCTATTGTTCAGATTTTATTTTGATAGCCCAAAATCATTGGCATCATGGAGTCATAGGAATTGTGGCAGCAAGACTTGTAGAAAAATACAACAAACCAACAGCAATATTATCAAGTGAAAAAAATGGATTTTTCAGAGCTTCAGTTCGTTCTCCCAACGGATTTTCTGTAATCAAGGCATTAGAATCGTGCTCCAATCTACTTCAGCGTTATGGAGGCCATGAAGGAGCAGGAGGTTTTACGATAGAAGCCAAGAATATTAAACAACTAGACATTAATTTAAATAATTTCACTAGAGATTGGTACTCTAGACACCCCAAACTTCTTCAGGTGAAGCCAGATATTCATTTAAGTTTTAAACATATAAATTGGAAACTATACGAATATATTCAATCATTTGAACCTTTTGGCATAGGCAATTTAAAACCTATCTTTTGGTCCAGGAAATGTAAAGTTGTAGGGGTAAGAGAAATC
The DNA here is from genome assembly GCA_003216075.1 of Prochlorococcus sp. AG-409-B05. Taxonomy (GTDB): domain Bacteria; phylum Cyanobacteriota; class Cyanobacteriia; order PCC-6307; family Cyanobiaceae; genus AG-409-B05. The sequence continues at coordinate 11,653 of QCJK01000028.1, read as the reverse complement.
AATAAAAGACATATGTCATTAGTTCTGTCCCGTGATAATACAAAATTAAAGGCTATACATTGGAATAATATTTACCACGTCAATATAGGTAGTGATTATGATGTTGCATATACTATTAAAAGTAATACTTGGAATAATTTAGAAGAAATACAATTGGAATTAAAAGGAATAAAAATGTATAGCAACGAAATAGTCTTAAGAAAAAAAGATAGAAATTATATTGTACGTTATGATGGTGGTAATATCCTTACCTTGTCTAATAGCTCTGGAAAAAAAATAGTGGTGAAACTTTCAAGGAATATGGAACTTGAATTCATAGATTCAACATTGGATAACAACTATGTCAGAGAAATTTTTGAAGATAGCCTAATAGCTCTAGGACTTCTGCCTTAATCTAATTGACCCTCACAAAAAAAAAGAGGTCATCTGGAAAGATGACCTCTTTTAAATGGAACTCCTGAGGAGTATCAAAGTCCTCGTCTATAGAAGATGAGAGCAATGATCGCAGGACCAGCTAGTACAACAGCTGCAAGTGGGATGAGATTGCTCATGGTTGGATTGAATCAGGGGTAAAGTCTACCTGTAGGACTAAATTGCTACAAATTAATTTTAATTGATGCCTCCCACAGAATGAAACCATTTTGTTCGTCACTGTGACGGGTTGTCACAGCAGCACTGTTAATCCTCAGCGTGCTGCTGTATGGCAATGCATGTCAAATTGTGGAGCGTGCTGCCGATTAGCCCCAGATGAGAGGCATGAAGCACTTGAAGTCCTAAACGAATCTCAAATTAAAACCTACATGGATCTTGTCTCCAATGATGGTTGGTGTCGTTTTTATGACACTGGTAGTAGAAAATGCAAAATTTATGAAGATCGGCCTGATTTTTGTAAAGTCGCCTCTCTTATCAGTCTGTTCCGAGTTGAGAAAGAACAAGCCGACGATTTCGCCTGTAAGTGCTGTACTCAGCAAATTAAGTCAATATATGGTTCAAGAAGCAAAGAAATTAAGCGCTTTAAGAAGATCCTACGCATGAATAGCAATAATATGAGCAGGTAACAATTTCTACAATTACTCAAATTCAATGGAGGCCAAAGAACAACAAGGCTTCTCTGCTGTCCTATTAACTACATTCACAACTGTCTTTCTCGCTGAGCTAGGCGACAAAACTCAAATAGCTACATTGCTTCTGTCAGCTCAGTCAGGCAAACCTTTTATAGTTTTTTTGGGTGCTGCAGCTGCATTAATCTGCTCAAGCCTTGTAGGAGTAATTGTTGGGAGATGGCTTTCTAAAAACCTACCTCCTCAACAATTCGAATACATGGCAGGTATTTTGATGATAGGTCTAGGCATATGGATTGGTTCGCAGGCTATCCAAGGCTTACTTTCTCCTATTCACTAATTAGAACCATTGATCCTTACCCTACTCCTCTCAACCTTTACAACTGTATTTCTAGCTGAACTAGGTGATAAAACCCAGCTGGCCACAGTTGCCATTAGTGGAACATCAAATAAACCGGTGGCCGTATTCTTAGGTTCATCAAGTGCACTCGTTCTAGCCAGTTTGATAGGTGCTACTGCAGGAGGTTCAATCGCAGCAATAATCCCCACAAATTATCTGAAGCTAGGGGCTGCATTAGGATTATTATTCATAGGCGCTAAATTATTAGTACCAATAATCAGCACAACAAGTAAAAATTTGAATACCTCGACAGGCAATCCCAATGACTAGAGCTAATCTCGCAGTGAGACTGGGAATCAGTGCCTGTTAGATAAATCTATCAAGCACGTTCTAAATAAATCAACTTTTCACTTCTTATAATCCAACATGTTTTCGGTTTCCAAACTAATTGAAAAGATTCCTACAGATGGATCTCTAGAGATCAAAAAACTGGAGAGAATTCTTAAACTAACAAAAAAAGCTGATCGGCAAAAACTAGATATAGCTATAGAAGCATTAGATAAGCTAGGAGTTATTAATTTAGAAGATTCTAAATTTGTAAGTCGTGTGGATGATAATACCTTAATACAATCACGGCTACGTTGTAGTAGTAAAGGTTACTGCTTTGCCGTAAGAGACGATGGAGAAGAGGATATATATATTAGAGATCATCACCTCAATCACGCCTGGAATGACGATAGAGTTCTTGTTCGTGTAATAAGAGAAGGTATTAGAAGAAGATCACCTGAAGGAGAAGTACAATGTATCCTTCAAAGATATTCAAGTAAATTATTAACTACAATTGAAAAGGAAGATGATAAGTTAGTAGCTATTCCCCTCGATGAACGAATTCTAAGTAACATAGTTCTACCAGATAGCGATGTAAAACATATACACAAAAACTCTGAGCCCTATGTATATGAAGTTGAAATAGATCGCTACCCTATTTGCCAGTTCCCTGCGGAAGGTCATATAACAAGATCAATAGCTCTTGACGGAGATATAGAGTCAGATAGACAAATATTAGTCTCTAAAGCAAATCTTCAGGATCAAATCGATCCACCACGAGTTGCAATCAAATCACCTATCGAAAAAAATAGAATAGATCTAACCTCACAGCCTGCAATTATATTAAATAGCTGGAATTCAAAGAGTTCACCTTTCCTACCAGCTATATATGTTGAACCACATAAAGGAGGTTATAGATTGTGGTTACATGCATCATCCATTGCTGAAAGAGTTAGCAATGGGACTAATCTCGATTTATGGCTTAAAGACAAAGCAGAAGCACATTGCCTTGGTGATAAATGGATGCTATTACTAAATGATGCCTTAGACAAAGCTTCTCGATTTGAAATAGGCAAAACAAATGAAGCAATATCTGTTCGTATCGATATAGAAACTAATGGAAATGTAACAGACTGGGCATTCTGCCTAAGTTTAATAAATCCTCAAGTTCAAATCACAAAGGAAATACTAAACTCATTAGCCGATAGGAAACCAAGATCCCGAACTATTCCAGCAAAACTTAAACCAATTAAAGATCATGTGGGAAATCTACAAACATTATTAGCATGCTCCAAGGCATTATCTGAGAATGAATCAATTAATGGATATATAGAATTAGATCTTCCTAGACCTGATATATCTGGCTTAGATGATTTGTTACATGAAGATCCTAGCTCATCATTCAAACAATATAAACTACCGCTTGACTTAACTGAACCAAATTCAATAATAAGGCCTTTTATTCAAATTGCAAATAGAACATGGTCAATGCATGCAAATTCACTAAATCTACCTGGAATATCACTTATTCCACAAAGTCTAGAAAGTTACACAATTAATGACATAGCAAAATCTGCAGTTTCATTAAATTTAGAGATAGAATTAGATGAAGAAGGTGGTTTATCTCCTTCTGAATTATCAGAAGCATTTAAAAATTCATCTAATAGGAGGGTTCTTGAGAAACAATTAAGTCATTCTATGCAAAATTACTCCCTTGGATTAAATCAAATAAGTAGTGACAAGTTGTCAACATCAAATCAAATAATTAATTACACAACTCCATGGTGCTGTCCTTCACTTCACTACCATGATATAGCCAACCAATATGTCATTATTTCTCTACTTAAGGATGCAAAGGATAGACCCACATCAAGAGCCAAACATCAAGTTGATTTAGGAGTCAAAGACGTTTGGGAGGAGATAACCTGGCCAATTTATACTGAGACTATTTTCAAAAATATCGTACAAATATTTTCCGATGAAATGATTACCAACCTAAATATAAAACGACGTCAAGCAAATAGTCTTAAAGAGAGCATAATAAGCCTTATTCAAGCCAGGAAAGTTGAGCCTTTAATTGGTCAAAAGATAGAGGCTATTATCACTGGTGTTCAAAGTTACGGATTTTTTGCTGAAATTTCACCCATGATGGCAGAGGGCTTAGTACATGTAAGTTCATTAAATGATGATTGGTATGAATACAGATCTCGCCTAAATAGATTGGTAGGCAGAAAGAACCGAAAAATATACCAACTTGGTGATAGCGTTAAAGTAAAAATAATAAATGTAGACATACTAAGGAATCAAATAGATCTTGAAGTTGAAGAAGATAACAGTGCATCTTTAAATATTAATAATGAAGAAATAAAAGATGATATTAAATGTGCACCAGAAATTGAATAGATATGTCAAAGTACGTTATTGGTGTAACAGGTGCGTCTGCACAACCCTTAGCCAAAAGAACAATAGAGTTACTTTTAAAGAACAATCATGAAGTGCATCTAGTCTTAAGTAGAGGAGCATATGAAGTTTGGCAATCTGAACTGGGGATACAAATACCTGGAGAACCCAAAAAACAGAAAACATTCTGGCGTGAGTATTTAAATATAATGTCAGGAGAATTAATTTGCTACAAATGGAATGATAATTCATCAGCTATCGCAAGTGGCAGCTTCAAAACTAAAGCAATGATTATTATTCCTTGCACAATGGGTACAATTGGAAGAATAGCTTCAGGATATTCACTAAACCTTCTAGAAAGATGTGCAGATGTTCATTTAAAAGAAAGTAGACAGTTACTGATATGTCCAAGAGAGTCACCAATGAGTATTATTCATCTTAAAAATCTAACAAAATTAGCCATTGCAGGTGCAAAGATAGTACCCCCAATACCAGCCTGGTATACAAATCCAAAGACTCTAGATGATATTATTGATTTCATTGTGATTCGATTGTTTGACTTAGTAGATGAGGAACTATTAGAAATAAAGAGGTGGGAAGGATAATGAAAATTCAAAATAAGTTATTAAATCTTACGCCTTTGATCCCGCTACTAATAGTTGTCATCATAGGCATAGGAAATTTAAATAAACCAGTAAGACTTAAAATACTAATATGGGATACCCCAACGCTCAATATAGGAGGTTGGATGATATTAGCCTCTACTACTTCAGCATTATTTGCTAGTCTTGTAATAAATTCCTTAGACAATAATCCCTCGTATAGTCATAAATATCGTTACGTAAAAACAAAGACTGAAATTGAAGACAATTTTTATTCAAATATTAAAAACCAAGTACCTGATCGAGAATTTAATGAGCCGGAGTATATAGATGAACCAATTCCTCCAAGGAAGCCAAACGATCCAAAACCAACATTATCAGTACCTTTCAGGGTAATCAGTAAACCATCAACGCAAGAATATTCATACGATTCTCAAGATGATTTAGAGGACCCTGAATATAATTATCAAAGAGAACTAACCTATTATCGTCCAACCAAAAATAGACAAGATAAATATGAATCTTTCAAAGAAAATTATGAGTATATAAATAAGTATGATCAAAATAAATATGATCAAAATAAATATGAAAAAGATACAGACGATTCATATGGATGGGGTGAGAATGTAGATAATGACTGGTAAACCTTCAGTGAACAATTAATTTTGTAGTTAGACATTTCAAATTTCATTTACTATAATAGGATTAAAATAGGAGCATCAAGTGAGTGACGAATTTCAATCAAAACCGGAAAATTCATCAACCACGCCCAGGCCAAATCCTTCTGTACCACAAAATGAAGTGATAAAAGAACCTAACAAGCCAATAAAGCCCGAGCAGCTACCATTCAAAGTATTTATAACCGAGCATCTTTTTCCCTCAATAAAAAAGGCACTAAAATCGCATTCAATCGAGTTATTATCAATAGAACTATCGAAGGGAGAAAGACCTATAATAGGAGATGAATGCTCGATAATTGAAGGGGAAATTACTTCCAACCGAAAATTCTGGATCTGCTTTTTAACAGAAGATATTTCATCTAAAAAAACTATTAGTTTATCAGAAGAGAACCACCCACCATCTACAATCGAATCATTTCTGATTGACGAAAAGAAAATATCAATGACATTAATGGTTTCCAGATTAATTCAAAGACTCAACGGCCAAAAATGGTTAAGCTCAAACTAAATATCACATACAACCATCATTTAAAATCAATCTAACTAGGATTAATTGTTTCCAAACATACATTTTAACTTAATACACCATAAGAGATGTCTATAATGTCTGTAATGGGATATACCAAGCAAATTCGAATCAAGCCAATGAAATCAAAATATTGATGTTACGATAGGCTTAAGTTTTTTAATCTCTAGTGAACACTACGAGATGCAAAAACAAAGACATTATTCCTTCAATAAGTTAAATGGCACCAACAACAAAACTCACAATTCCTGAAAATTTCCTTATAAAAAATAGTGTAAATACCTATTGGGCTGAACTTCTTGAAACACTATTGGTAAAAGCAAGAAATTCTGGAGCTGATTTCGCTGAAATCTTTTTAGAAAATGTGGATAATATAGGTATATTGGCAGAACAAGATGACATAACAAGTGTAAGTCCATCATTTGGCAGAGGAGCCGGCATAAGAGTATTTCTTTCAGGTAGAGATGGCTTTGTATCTACTAATGATCTAACTCCTTCTGGTTTAGCTCAAGCCTTAGATAAAGCACTAGGGATGTTGGGACTAAAAACAACCAATTCAGCTTCCTTAACTAATACAAGTCTACTCTCAAAACTGAAAAATTACTCCAAACAAAAAAGTCAGTGGATTCTTAATTGTCCAACACCTGATGAAACAAGTGATAAGCTACTTTTGGCCACCAGTTTACTAAAGAAATATAATAAAAGTATTAATGTAAGAAGGGGAAGTTATTCCAGGAGTTGGCAGGAAATATTAGTAGCTTCTTCAGATGGGACCTTTGCAACAGACATAAGATTGCATCAATCAATAGGACTGAATGCATTGGCATCCGATGGTAATAATAGAGCAAGCATTGGCCGTAGATATGGTTCTTCTGATTTTCCAGACGATCTTAGGGAATGGAATGTCGAACTATCCGCGAATGATGTATCAGAAAGTGTCGGAACCATGTTACACGCAGATTATGTGGATGCTGGACAAATGCCAGCAGTGTTAGCTAATAAATTTGGCGGTGTTATTTTTCATGAAGCTTGCGGACACTTATTAGAAACCACACAAATAGAAAGAGGAACTACTCCATTTGCAGATAAGGTTGGAGAATTAATTGCACATCCTTCTGTGACTGCTATTGATGAGGGGACTAGTAAAGGAGCCTTTGGATCACTAAGTATTGATGATGAAGGTATGGAACCCCAAAGAACCGTTCTCATTAAGAATGGAATTTTGCAGAACTTTTTAAGTGATCGAGCAGGAGAATTGAGAACAGGACATCCTCGAACTGGAAGTGGAAGGCGCCAGAGTCACAGTTTCGCTGCAGCTAGCCGAATGAGGAATACCTATATATCTCAAGGTGATTATGAACCAAGTGATCTAATAGAAACAGTAGATAATGGACTTTATTGTAAGTCAATGGGAGGTGGAAGCGTTGGACCTACTGGTCAATTCAATTTCGCAGTTGAAGAAGGATATTTGATTAAGAATGGAAAGTTAACTAAACCTGTCAAAGGAGCCACATTGATTGGAGAAGCGCAAGAAATCATGCCAAGAATATCTATGTGTGCAAACGACCTTGACTTGGCAGCAGGTTTTTGCGGCTCCGTCAGTGGAAATATTAATGTAACTGTCGGTCAACCACATATTAAGGTTGATTCCATAACAATTGGAGGGAGATAAAACATGTACTCAACAAATTTAGACCTAGATCAAAGAGGAAAATCACTACTTGAAAAGTTAAATTCCCTAGCTAAAAAATATAATATAAAAATGTGGGATCTTGGTGCTGCCTGTAGTTCCGATTCATCAGCACAAGTTGATAGTGGAGAAGCCAAGCAAATGAAAGGCTCTCAACGCAGTAATATAACTATTAGAGTATGGAATGAATCCTCCCTAGTAGGTGTTACAAGCACTTCAGACTTGACAGAGACAGGATTAGAAAAAGCTATTGAAGGAGCATACAACGCTAGTAGGTTTGGAAATAAAAACGAAATACCGTTTTTTTCCCCACAATCAAAGTCACCTTTAGCAAAAGTACGTCAGCCTATCAAAGATGCATTAGGTATCAAAAAGCTACTTGAATTATTAATTGAAGCAGAATCAAGCTTAATTAATAGTCATGGAGCTATCAAGACTGTCCCCTACAATGGCATATCAGAAACAAATTATCAAAGATTATATATTAATAGTGATGGTGCATATAGATTCATGAGAAGAACGCAATCAGCACTTTATTTATACGCAAGAGCGCAAGAAGATTCCAGAAAGCCTAGAAGCTCGGGTGCAATCAGATATGCATATGGAGCTAACGGGCTAGATATAGAAGGTTGTATCAAAGAAGCATCAGATAGAACAATAAGTCATCTTAATTATAAGCCAATTGAGACAGGCAAATATCTAGTTTGCTTCACACCTGAATCCTTCCTTGAGTTATTAAACGCATTCAATTCACTATTTAACGCACGTTCAATACTTGATGGAGTAAGTCTAAGTGATAAGGATTCTCTAGGCAAAAAAATTGCAGTGCCATCATTGTCTATTTACGACAATGGACTGCATGAATCAAATATTAGTGCTTCTACTTTTGATGGAGAGGGTACTCCAACAAGGAAAATATGTTTAGTTGAAGAGGGGATTTTAGTAAACTTTCTTCACTCTGAGGCTACAGCAAGAAAATTCGGAGTTGAGCCCACTGGTCACGCTGGATTAGGAGCTAAAGTATCAGTAGGTCCTGACTGGTTCGAAGTCTCCAATTCCAATGATGAAAAAACAGATATTAGTTCACCGGATCATAAAACCTATGAAGAAAAATATGTTTTAGTTGAAGGGTTAAATGCGATACATTCAGGAGTAAAAGCTAGTCAAGGATCATTTTCACTTCCATTTGATGGTTGGTTAGTAAATAAAGGTGAAAAAGTATCAATTGAGGCAGCAACAATAGCTGGCGACATAATTGAATTATTCAACAACATAGTCAATGTGGAAAAGATTAATGTCATAACACCTCATGGAATATGTCCTCACATATGGGTTGAAGGCTTATCAATTACAGGAGAGGCGTGAAAATAATATTTTGGGGCACACCTGAATTTGCAATACCGAGCCTTAATGCACTACATGAATCAAAGCATGAGATCCTAGCGGTAGTTACACAACCCGACAAAAGGAGATCAAGGGGAAAAAATAGGTTAGCTTCACCTATAAAGAATAGAGCCATAGAACTAGGTATAAAGGTGTTGACACCAAACTGTATTAAAAAAGACGAAGATATAAAAAAGATCATTAAAGAGATGAATGCAGATATCTTTATAGTTGTAGCTTTTGGACAGATACTACCCAAGGAAATCCTAGATTTACCACCTTTAGGTTGCTGGAATAGCCATGGTTCTATTCTTCCTAGATGGCGTGGTGCCGCACCATTACAATGGAGTCTACTGAGTGGGGATAGTCACACTGGCATAGCTATCATGAATATGGAAGAACAACTTGATACTGGACCAATACTTTTAAGTAAAACAATAAAAATAGAATTATTGGACAATCAATTCACATTATCCAATACTCTGAGCAAACTTTCAGCTGAATTGCTTTTAGAATCATTAAAGTTAATAAGTGAAAAAGAAATCCAAAATAATATGTCATCAAGAACAATTCTTGATTTAACAAGTCAAGATAGACTACCTGGAAAAGTGACATATGCTCGAATGATAAAAAAGGATGATTTAAAAATCATTTGGAGTGAACCATGTATAACCATTCATCGAAAAGTTATGGGCCTCTACCCAAATGCATATACGGTATGGAAGCATAAAAGATTAAAGCTATACTCAACAGAACCTTTAGACGAAAATTACAATCACTCTATAGAAAAAGAACTTCTCAAGTATTCAACAAAATTAGCTGTACCAGGTGAAATCATAGCCAAAGACAATAATGCCGGAATAATTATAGCTACAGGAGGCAAGCCTATATTACTAAAAGAAGCAAAGCTTGAGGGCAAAAATCCATTAAAACGAAAAGCACTCATTCAACAGATAAATCCCCAAAAGGGTGATAAATTTGAATATTAATAGAATTCATAATTCATTTTATTTAGTAAATTGATATTCTCATGACAAAAAGCCACCAGGTTAAACTATAAAAGAATCCTTCTTCTTTGAGAATCCCCATATAAATAATAGGAATACTGTTATAAGTGTTACCCATTCTGAAATAACTAAATTTGGATAAGCAATAAGTAATAGTAATTTTACGCCAACCAATCCTACCGCTATATATCCTGCCAATTCTAATCTTTGATAGATTGATAAAAAACTAATAAACAATCCAGATGTAAATCTGAGTGCTATTACTCCAATTAATGCTCCTGTGATCACTAGTAAAAGTTGGTCACTTATAGCAACTGCGGCAGCTACACTGTCTATTGAGAATGCCAAATCAGTAAAGGCTAGAATTATCACTGTGAAAATAAATCTAGAAGGTTGGTCTTCTTTTATTTGTTCTTCATTCCTAGTATCTGAATCAAATATAGTTTCAAGTAATTTGGCACCAAATAGAGCAAGTAAATAAATAGCTGCTAATAACTTTATAAACCAGAATTTGAGAACCCATTGGGCCATTAGAATGAGTAAAACCCTTAAAATTAGGGCAATCAAGATTCCAATATTTAATGCTTTTCTTTGTAATTCTAATGTTGACAGTCCACGTGTAATTGCAGCAAGAGCCACAGCATTATCCGCGGACAATACAATTTCTAGTGCCACTAATACAGGTAGCAGCGGTGCTAGTTCAGCCCAGCGATCAATCCCATCTAGGAACGATGTGAGGGAAGGTATAGCTGCAGAGTCCATCGATTAGGTTTTAATTGATAAAATCAAAAAGCCCGTATAGTCTCTTGGAATTGTAATATTTCAATCTAGAGAGGCTTATTGATCTGACCATTATGCGCATCCACTCAGAACTTTGTCACAAAGATGAGAATATTGCCATAGTAAAAGTTACAGGATGGGAGAATGATAAAATTTTGGGAACTTCTTTGGGTGAAGCAAATAGCGCGGAAGAGGCTGAAGATAGAGCAATAAAGAGACTAATTAATCTACTAAATACAAAAAAGGTGGATGGTACAAGTAGTGAAAAATCTAATATAGTAGATAGCTCTAATAACCTAAATAAAATTATCCAACAAGATATAATAAATAATTCTAAAGCTAAGAAGGATATTGAGACAAAATCACCTAGAGAAGTTGATGAAGATAAAATAATTTCTAAAAATAGTATTACAGAACAAAAGGAACCAATAGATTGGAGTGAAGAATTATCAATTATTGATGCAAACCTTAAACGTTTATGTTGGGATCGAGAAAAAGAGGGAATATATCTTGATAGGGCTTTTGGTTACAAAAACAGAAACATGATTACCGAATTCTCTGTTATAAAAAAGTTTGTAGAAGCCCTAGAAAAAACAAAGTCAGGAACTAAACCAGAATTTGCTGATCTACCACTGCAGCGAGAGGACTTAATGCAAAAATCAAATAAATTATTATCTTTGCTAGATTGGGATATGCCCAAAGCAAGGACATATTTAAATAGTAAGTTCAATTGTCAAACCAGACAGCAACTTACCGACAATCAATTATCAGAATTCAATAAGCTGCTTACTCAGCTTCTTGAAAAGACAGAGAACAAAAATTCTAGTTAATAGGCTTTCATAATAGTTAATTATAGA
>QCJK01000027.1 GCA_003216075.1 Prochlorococcus sp. AG-409-B05 | reverse complement strand
GAGCTGGTACTACTCCCGGGCGGATTTATCCTGGTAAACGAATGGCTGGGCGCTATGGGGGTAAAAAAATTACTACTAGAGGACTCACGATTATTAAAGTTGATAGTGAGAGGAATCTTTTAGTGGTTAAAGGTTCCGTACCTGGCAAGCCTGGAGCTTTGTTGAACATTCTTCCCGCGAAGCGTGTGGGTAGTAAACCCACTCAAGGAGGTAAATGATGGCTACTTGTCTAATTCGAGATTGGAAAGGCAAGGAGGCAGGAGAAGTCTCCTTTGAACTCAAGGTGGCTAAAGAATCCAGTGCAGTTGACCTAATGCACCGTGCTGTTCTCCGACAACAGGCTCATTCTCGTCAAGGGACTGCCAGTACTCTTACTCGCTCAGAGGTTCGTGGTGGTGGTAGAAAGCCCTATAAGCAAAAAGGTACAGGCCGAGCTCGTCAAGGCTCTATTCGTACTCCTTTAAGACCAGGGGGTGGAATTATTTTTGGTCCTAAACCTCGTTCTTACAGCCTTGCGATGAATCGCAAGGAACGTCGCTTGGCTTTACGAACTGCATTAATGGCACGTATACAAGACCTAGTGGTGGTAAAGGAATTTGGCAGTAGTCTTAAGTCTCCTAAAACACAAGAAATCACAAAAGCCCTTCTGCGCTTAGGTATTAATGCTCAGTCCAAGGTACTTATTATTCTTTCTTCTCCCTCAGAAGTAGTAGTTCGATCTGTACGCAATCTTCAAAAGGTCAAGCTTATTGCTGCTGATCAATTAAATGTCTTTGATTTGCTTCATGCAAACTCCTTGGTTTTGGGTGAGAAAGCACTAGAACAAATTCAGGAGGTTTACGGAAATGACTGAGCGTTTTCATGAGAGGCTGGCTGATGTAATTCGGAAGCCTCTTATAACTGAGAAGGCAACCACTGCATTGGAATTAAATCAGTACACCTTTGAGGTTGATCATCGTGCAGCAAAGCCTGAAATTAAGGCTGCCATTGAACAGATGTTTGATGTTCGTGTGGTTGGTATTAGCACTATGAATCCACCTCGACGTACTCGTAGAGTGGGACGTTTCGCAGGAAAACGAGCCCAGGTCAAAAAAGCTGTGGTCAGACTTGCTGAGGGCAACTCAATTCAATTATTCCCAGAAGAGTGAGGTTTTAACAGTTATGGCAATACGTACTTTCCGTCCTTACACTCCTGGCACCAGAACCAGGGTGGTCACTGACTTCAGTGACGTTACTGGTCAGAAACCAGAGCGCTCTTTAGTTGTTCCAAAACATCGTCGAAAGGGCCGCAATAATAGAGGTGTTATTACTTGTCGGCATCGTGGAGGTGGTCACAAGCGTTTATATCGAATAGTCGATTTTCGACGTAACAAGTTTGGGGTTGCTGCCAAGGTCGCCGCTATTCATTACGACCCTCATCGCAATGCAAGATTGGCACTTTTATTTTATGTCGATGGCGAAAAGCGCTATATCCTCGCGCCAGCTGGAATAAAAATTGGTCAAGAAGTTATTTCTGGGCCTGACTCTCCTATTGAGACTGGCAATGCTCTGCCTTTATATGCCATCCCTCTTGGCTCAAATGTCCACAATGTTGAGCTTTATGCAGGACGTGGTGGGCAGATGGCTAGAACGGCTGGCTCTAGTGCACAAGTAATGGCTAAAGAAGGAAATTATGTGGCGTTAAAGCTGCCCTCAACGGAAGTTCGACTGGTAAGAAAAGAATGTTATGCGACTCTAGGTGAAGTAGGTAATTCAGAAGTTCGTAATACAAGTCTTGGAAAGGCAGGACGTAGACGTTGGTTGGGTCGAAGACCTCAGGTGCGTGGCAGTGTTATGAATCCTTGCGATCACCCTCATGGTGGGGGAGAAGGTCGCGCTCCTATTGGTAGGGCTGGTCCTGTAACACCTTGGGGTAAACCCACTCTTGGCCTTAAAACTCGGAAGCGAAATAAGCCAAGTAATAAACTTGTGCTTCGCAAGCGTCGCCGCACCTCAAAACGAAGTCGTGGAGGACGAGACTCCTGATGTCATTCACTTCTTTGATTTTCTCTTAACCTGCCATGGGACGTTCACTAAAAAAAGGACCTTTTATTGCTGATAGCCTTCTTCGGAAGGTTGAAAAGCAGAATGAATCAGATGACAAGTCTGTTATTAAGACTTGGTCAAGGGCATCCACAATTTTGCCCTTGATGATTGGTCATACGATTGCTGTTCATAACGGTAGAACTCATATTCCAGTCTTTATTACTGAACAAATGGTTGGCCACAAGTTGGGGGAGTTTGCTCCAACAAGAACTTTTAAAGGTCACATTAAAGACAAAAAGGGAGGACGCTGAATCAATGACTACTTCATCTTTTACAGAATCCTCAAAGGTTGCTCAGGCTCATGGCCGTTTTATTCGTGGCTCAGTTTCGAAGGTACGTCGTGTACTTGATCAAATTCGCGGACGCTCTTATAGGGAAGCATTAATCATGCTTGAGTTCATGCCTTACCGCTCTACGGGCCCTATTACAAAAGTCTTGAGGTCTGCGGTAGCCAATGCTGAGCACAATTTGGGTTTAGATCCTGCTTCTTTGGTCGTGTCTCAGGCTTCTGCAGACATGGGCCCATCAATGAAGCGCTATAGACCTAGGGCCCAAGGTCGCGCTTTTGCGATCAAGAAACAAACATGTCATATCAGCATTGCTGTGACATGTCCTACCGACTCCTGACCCTCGACGACACCGACTGATGGGACACAAAATCCATCCAACCGGCTTACGCCTGGGGATTACCCAGGAGCATCGTTCACGCTGGTACGCTCCAACCAAGACTTATCCTTTACTCCTTCAAGAGGACGACAGGATAAGGACATTTATTCACAAGAAATATGGATCAGCAGGAATTAGTGATGTTTTGATTGCTCGTAAGGCAGATCAGCTTGAAGTCGAATTGAAGACTGCCAGGCCAGGCGTTATTGTTGGACGTCAGGGTAGCGGTATAGAGGAATTGCGTTCTGGTATTCAGAAAACTATTGGAGATCGCAGTAGGCAAGTCAGAATTAACGTTGTAGAGGTAGAGAGGGTTGATGCGGATGCTTATCTTTTGGCTGAGTACATAGCTCAGCAACTTGAAAAGAGAGTGGCATTTCGTCGCACAATTCGAATGGCTGTCCAGCGTGCCCAAAGAGCAGGGGTGCTTGGCTTGAAAATTCAAGTTGGTGGTCGTCTCAATGGCGCTGAGATTGCTCGAACTGAATGGACTCGTGAAGGACGAGTGCCCCTCCATACTCTTCGTGCCGAAATTGATTATGCAACTAAGGTTGCTAGTACCACTTATGGGGTCCTTGGAATCAAGGTTTGGGTTTTTAAAGGAGAGGTACTCGCTAAAGAAGATCAGCCAATGCCTGTGGGTGCAAGCCCTAGGCGAAGGGGTAATCGACGACCCCAACAATTTGAAGACCGCTCAAACGAGAGTTGATAGGAGACATTAATCATGCTTAGTCCAAAACGAGTTAAATTCCGCAAACAACAACGAGGTCGCATGCGTGGTGTTGCCACACGTGGCAACAAAATTGCATTTGGTCAATTTGCTTTACAAGCCCAAGAATGTGGTTGGGTTACCTCTCGACAAATTGAGGCGAGTCGTAGAGCAATGACACGCTATGTAAAGCGTGGAGGCAAGATTTGGATTCGGATTTTCCCTGATAAGCCAGTGACTATGAGACCTGCTGAGACCCGTATGGGTTCAGGTAAAGGAAATCCGGAATTTTGGGTAGCCGTTGTAAAGCCTGGACGAATCCTTTTTGAAATGGGCGGTGAAGAGATCACAGAAGCAATTGCAAAAGAAGCAATGCGTTTAGCGCAGTACAAGCTTCCAGTAAAAACTAAGTTCTTGTCTCTTGATGAGCAAGACCAGGCCTCTGGGATTTCTGATGCTTCTGTCATCACCACAGCAACCACTAGCTTGGAATCTTGATTATGTCTCGATCTGAAACTACTGAGGTGCGCAATCTCACTGACTCCGACATCACTGAACAGATTGCCGGCATTCGCCGAGAACTGTTTGACCTACGTTTTCAGCAAGCCACCAGGCAGCTGAATAATACTCACCGTTTTAAACAAGCCAGAACTAAATTGGCTCAACTCTTGACGGTGCAAAATGAGCGAAGTCGCTCTTCCACCTCATCCTGATCACCTTTTTAGAACCCATGGCACTCAAAGAAAGGGTCGGTACCGTTGTTAGCGACAAGATGGACAAAACCGTTGTAGTGGCGGTTGAAAATCGATTTCCACATCCCATCTATCAGAAAACGGTTAGCCGGACTACTCGTTACAAAGCGCATGATGCTGATAACAATTGTCGTGTCGGTGATCGAGTTCGAATCACTGAGACTCGGCCCTTAAGTGCTTCTAAGCGCTGGGCGGTTTCTGAAGTCCTTAGTCATAACAAGCAATCCAAGGAGACTTCCCAATGATTCAGCAGGAGACCTTTTTAACAGTTGCTGACAACAGCGGTGCTAAGCGCATTCAGTGCATTCGAGTATTGGGTTCTAATCGTAGGTATGCCCATGTAGGAGACGTAATCGTTGCTGCGGTTAAGGATGCGATGCCAAATATGGGCGTCAAAAAATCTGATGTGGTTAAGGCAGTGGTCGTTCGTACAAAGGCAACAATGCGACGAGAAACGGGTAATTCTATTCGTTTTGATGACAATGCTGCTGTTTTGATCAATGAAGATAGAAACCCTAGAGGAACAAGGGTTTTTGGACCTGTAGCTCGTGAACTTAGAGAGCGTAATTTCACCAAAATTGTTTCTCTAGCTCCGGAGGTTATTTAAATGACCAATTCAATGCCTAAATCTAAGCCAGCTCATCGCATCAAAATGCGAATTCGTAAAGGTGATACTGTTCAAGTTATTAATGGGAAAGATAAAGGGAAAACCGGAGAGGTATTACGAATATTGCCTTTTGAAAATCGTGTAGTTGTTCAGGGTATAAATCTTCGTACCCGTCATGAAAAGCCTACTCAAGAAGGAGAAAGTGGAAGGATTGTTACTGAAGAAGCATCTTTGCATGCTTCTAACGTGATGATTTATTCCGTTGCTAAAAAAGTTGCTAGCAGAATTCAATTAGTTGTTGAAAAGGATGGTACCAAAAAACGACGGCTAAAGAAAACTGGAGAACTGATTGATTAATTTTTCCATGCTTACTTCCAAAATTCATTTCAAACATTTAGATCAATTACTCACAAAATTCACTTCTATTTCTTCTCTATCTAACTTCTGACAAAGTCCAGAAGTAACATTACCTAAAGCCATGTCACTCAAAAAGCGCTATCGGGAGACTATTCAGCCAAAACTGCTGAAGGATTTAAGTCTCACTAATATTCATCAGGTCCCTAAAGTGGTTAAAGTTACTGTAAATAGAGGCCTTGGAGAAGCTGCATCAAATGCAAAATCTTTGGAAGCTTCTATTAATGAGTTAGCAACGATTACTGGTCAGAAAGTTGTAGTTACACGGGCCAAGAAAGCGATTGCTGGTTTTAAAATTCGTCAAGGTATGCCTATTGGTTGTGCTGTTACTCTCCGTGGCGCAAGAATGTATGCCTTTTTAGAGAGATTAATCAACCTTGCTTTACCAAGAATCAGAGACTTCAGAGGTGTTAGTCCAAAGAGCTTTGATGGTCGAGGTAATTACACTCTTGGGGTTAGAGAGCAAATCATTTTCCCTGAAATTTCTTTTGACAAAATTGATTCCATCAGGGGTATGGACATAACCATTGTCACAAGTGCTCGTTCCGATGAAGAGGGTCGAGCTCTTCTTCGAGAGATGGGAATGCCCTTCCGTAATAACTGAGCTCCTTTTGCATAAATAACACTATGGCTAATCACGATCCAATTTCAGACATGCTCACTCGCATTCGAAATGCGAGTGAAAAGCGTCATCAAACTACTCGTGTTCCTGCTTCACGGATGTCTCGTAGCATTGCAAAAGTCTTGCATCAGGAAGGCTTTATTGCAGAGATTAGTGAAGAGGGGGAGGGTATTCGTACTCAATTAGTTCTTCAATTGAAGTACAGCGGCAAGCATCGCAGACCCACAATTCGTTCGATGCAAAGAGTAAGCAAGCCAGGACTTCGGATATATAAGAATACTAGGGGCCTTCCAAAGGTCCTTGGTGGATTAGGTGTCGCGATCATCTCAACTTCTAAGGGAGTAATGAGTGATCGTGACGCTCGGAAACAAGGTGTTGGCGGAGAAGTCCTCTGCTTCGTCTACTGATTAAGGAGTTTGAATTATGTCTCGCATTGGTAAAAACCCAATCACAGTCCCTGAAAAGGTTGATGTAAGCCTTCAAGGCCTTTCAGTCAAGGTCAAAGGGCCGAAAGGAGAGCTTAGTCGTACTCTCCCTGAGGGAGTGGCGATTAGTCAGGTGGAAAATACAATTGTTGTATCGCCTACTAGTGATAAGAGAAAGTCTAGGGAACGTCATGGTCTGTGCCGTTCTTTAGTGGCAAACATGATTGAAGGAGTGAGTAAGGGTTATACACGTAAACTGGAGATAGTCGGTGTTGGCTCTCGTGCTCAGGTAAAAGGCAAAAATCTTGTTGTTAGCGCAGGATATAGTCACACAGTTGAAGTTGTTCCTCCAGCAGGCATTACCTTTGCTGTTGAAAACAGTACCAATGTCACTGTCTCTGGAGCTGACAAGGAATTAGTAGGAAATGAAGCAGCAAAGATTCGTGCAATTCGCCCGCCCGAGCCTTACAAGGGCAAGGGCATTAAATATGAGGGTGAACGAATACTTAGAAAAGCCGGTAAGTCCGGCAAGAAATAAATGCCTAACTAAATCGTTCTCATTAACAAAATTATGTCAACACTTTCTAGAAAACAACAAACTCAAAAGCGGCATAAGCGTTTGCGACGCTATTTAAATGGCACTTCACAACGGCCGCGCCTTGCCGTGTTTCGCTCAAATAACCATATATATGCTCAATTAATAGATGATGAAGCGCAAAGCACCCTATGTGCTGCTTCAACTCTTGATAAGGACTTGCGTACAAGTTTGGATTCTCATCGCACTTGCCATGCTTCTATTGCTGTGGGTGAGTTAGTTGCTAAGCGTGCTCTTGAAAAGGGCATTCAACAGGTAATCTTTGATCGTGGAGGAAACCTTTACCACGGCAGGGTAAAAGCACTGGCTGATGCTGCCAGAAAAGCCGGCCTGCAATTTTGATCGCTGCTTTTATTAATGACTGACTCCAAAACACAATCCAAAACTAAGGATGTACCTGCAGCATCAGATGTACCTGCAGCTGCTGAAGGACAACAACAAGAACAACGCCGAGGCGGCGGTCGCGGTGGAGAGCGTCGTGGAGGGCGACGAGGAGATCGACGAGGACAAGAACGAGATTCTGAATGGCAGGAAAGAGTTGTTCAGATTCGTAGGGTCTCTAAAACTGTCAAAGGAGGCAAGAAGATGAGTTTTAGGGCAATAGTTGTAGTAGGAAATGAGCGAGGTCAAGTTGGTGTGGGAGTGGGTAAGGCAGGTGATGTGATTGGTGCGGTTAGGAAGGGCGTCGCTGATGGGAAAAAACATTTAGTTAGGGTTCCTTTAACGCGCCATAGTTCTATTCCTACCCTCTCTAATGGTCGGGATGGGGCTGCAAGTGTTCTTATACGTCCTGCTGCTCCTGGTACTGGGGTGATCGCAGGGGGATCTATTCGCACCGTTCTAGAATTGGCAGGTATCAAAAACGTTTTAGCAAAGCGCTTAGGGAGTAAAACCCCCTTGAATAATGCTCGTGCTGCCATGGTTGCACTCTCAGGTCTTCGTACGCATAAGGAGACTGCCAAGGAACGAGGAATCTCCCTCGAACAAATTTATTCTTGATTCCTCATTGTTATGACACTTCGACTCGATTCATTAGCAGCAAATGCAGGAGCTCGTCGTAGGAAACTGCGAAAAGGGCGTGGAATAGCAGCAGGTCAGGGTGCAAGTTGTGGTTTTGGTATGCGGGGGCAAAAGTCTCGATCTGGCCGTCCTACTCGTCCTGGCTTTGAAGGTGGCCAGATGCCTCTCTATAGGCGTGTTCCTAAATTGAAGCATTTTCCTTTGGTTAATCCAAAAGCCTTTACTGTCATAAATGTGTCAAGCTTGAACGCTTTAAAAGCTGGTAGCACGGTGAATATTGATTCTCTTGTAAAAGAAGGGATTGTAACTAGCCCTAAACATCCTTTGAAGATTCTTGGTAATGGGGAATTAACAACGAAACTTACTGTTCAAGCTGTTGCATTTACTGAAACAGCACGGAAAAAGATTGAAGCCGTAGGAGGGACTTGTGAAACATTCGTATGAGCAAATATTAAACTAGAATCATATTGAAAATGCTTTGACATTGGCCTTTTTGCTTGTGCATCTATTTTACTTAGAAAACAAGTTTGAAGGTTTTTTGAAAAACCAATTCAACTCCATTTCATAAATGCTTGTTAGTCGGGGCCGTAATCCCAGTGCAGGTGAAGTTATTACGCAGTTAGTGCGTAATAAAGAACTTCGTGAAAGGGTTCTTACCACTCTGGGTCTTTTGTTGCTCGTTCGTATAGGGATTTATATCCCTATACCAGGAATTGATCGAGAGGCATTTCAGAGTTTCCTTGAACAGGGAGGACAGCTGATTGGATTTCTTGACATCTTTACTGGAGGAGGAATATCTACTTTAGGCATCTTTGCTCTTGGTATTCTTCCTTTTATTAATGCGTCGATTATTCTTCAGCTTTTAACAGCAGCTCTTCCTCCGTTGGAAGATTTGCAAAAGAATGAAGGTGAAGCAGGTAGAAGAAAAATCGCACAAATTACGCGTTATGTGGCTCTTGGATGGGGACTAGTACAAAGTGTAATTTTTGCTTCTATCTTGCGACAATATGCTGTTGAAAACTTGAGCCAAGTTGCTTTTGTGGTGCAAACTTCTTTGGCACTTGTCACTGGCTCAATGATTGTCATGTGGCTAAGTGAGATTATTACCGAACGGGGGATTGGTCAGGGTGCTTCTTTGGTAATATTTTTGAATATTGTTGCAACTCTTCCTAAGGCACTTAGTTCAACAATAGAGAAGGCTCAAACTGGAGATCGCAATGATGTCGTTGGAATAGTTATTCTTTTATTGGTTTTTTTAGCAACCATTGTTGGAATTATTTTTGTTCAGGAGGGTTCAAGAAGATTGCCTATTGTAAGTGCAAAAAGGCAAATAGGTGGGGCGAGTGTTTTGCCTAATCGACAAAGTTACTTGCCTTTAAAGTTGAATGCAGGCGGTGTAATGCCGATCATTTTTGCATCGGCATTGATATTTCTTCCTATCACTATTGCCAACTTTACTAAGAATCCTTTTTTAATTAGAGCTGCAAGTGCATTGAATCCAAGCGCTTCCAATCCTTGGCCCTATGCAATAGCTTTCTTTGCATTGATTCTTGGTTTTGCTTATTTCTATGCATCTCTTACAATTAACCCAACTGATATAGCAACAAATTTAAAGCGAGGAGGAGTTGCAATTCCAGGAGTAAGACCTGGTAGTGCAACTTCTAATTACCTTTCGGGTGTTCAAAATCGACTTACATTGCTTGGTGGCTTATTCCTTGGCTCCGTTGCAATTATTCCTGCTGCAGTTGAACGAGCAACTAATGTGCAGACTTTTCAAGGGTTAGGAGCAACTTCTTTACTTATTCTCGTGGGTGTTGCAATTGACACAGCTAAGCAGGTTCAGACATATGTTATTTCACAACGATATGAAGGGCTTGTGCGTAAATAGCTTTTCACATAAACAATTTTTATTTTCATTTCTTAGTTAACTTTTCCGTATTTCAAAAATGAAGCAGCGCTTATTGTTTCTTGGCCCTCCAGGGGCAGGGAAGGGTACTCAAGCAGAGCTTTTGTGCCAAAAAGAAAGACTTTTGCATTTGTCCACAGGAGACTTACTTCGTGCTGAAGTAGCTGCGGAAACGTCTCTTGGTAAGCAAGCTGCTCTTGTGATGAATCGAGGTGAGCTTGTTAGTGATGATCTAGTTCTTTCAATGGTCGAGAATCGTCTTAACGAGAGACCGGAGGGATGGCTTTTGGATGGTTTTCCAAGAAATGTAATTCAGGCTGAGTCTCTTGAGGTTTTGCTTGAGAAAATTGATCAGCCAATTGAACTAGTTCTTTTCTTAGACGTTGACGATGAGCTTTTACTGGAAAGACTTCTTGCACGAGGAAGACCTGATGATACTGAAGATGTTATTAGGCATCGCTTAGATGTTTATCGAGAAAAGACTGCTCCACTGACTGATTACTACAGTCAACGCAAGATACTGAAGACTGTTAAAGCAGATGGCAATATCAAAGCTATTCAGAGGTCCATCGAAGAAGTCTTGAATTTAATGGTGTAGTAGGATTATTGTTTGGAATTTTGATAGCAACACCCTATGAAGGTGCGTGCCTCTGTCAAGAAAATGTGTGATAAGTGCCGGGTGATTCGCCGCCACGGCCGGGTCATGGTGATTTGCGCCATCCCTAAGCACAAGCAACGCCAGGGTTGATTTTCCTTGGCAAATCTAGTTTGGATTCAATGTTTTTGATTTCTTAAGCAATTGATCCGGCTAGGCTTTCACCTCCTTAGGTGGTTCCCGTTCCCCTTCGATAAATTTTTCAGTGGCAAGGATTGCCGGCGTTGACATACCCCGCGAAAAGCGGGTTGAATGTGCCCTCACCTACATCTATGGGATTGGCTTAACTCGAGCCAAGACCATTCTCGAAAATTCTGGTGTAAGTCCAGACATACGAGTTAAGGATTTAGAAGATGGTGATGTTCAGAAGCTAAGAACAGCTACTGAAGCCTTCACAATTGAGGGTGACCTCCGACGTCAGGAGGGAATGGCTCTTAAGCGACTACAAGATATTGGTTGCGTGCGAGGCCGTCGTCATCGCATGAGTCTTCCAGTTAGAGGTCAACGTACTCGTACAAATGCACGTACTAGGCGGGGTTCTCGTAAGACTGTTGCAGGTAAGAAGAAATAATTACTTCATTCATATCCTGTTAATCCAACTAATTCACCCCCAAAACTAATAAGGCCCAAGCTCATGGCCACAACTGCTAAGAAATCAGGTTCTAAGAAGTCAAAACGCAACGTCCCTAATGGCGTTGTTCACATTCAAAGCACCTTTAATAACACTATTGTCTCTATCACTGATACTGCAGGCGAAGTCATCTCTTGGTCTTCTGCTGGGGCAAGTGGATTTAAGGGTGCGCGAAAGGGGACTCCCTTTGCCGCTCAAACTGCTGCTGAAGCTGCTGCCAGACGAGCCCTTGAACATGGTATGCGTCAAATAGAGGTTCTTGTTAGAGGACCAGGTTCAGGGCGTGAAACAGCAATCCGTGCCCTTCAGGTTGCTGGTCTTGAAATAACTTTGATTCGAGACGTAACCCCCTTGCCTCATAACGGTTGCAGGAGGCCAAAACGCAGACGCGTTTAAGCCTTTTTCAACTTCCTGGCTTACTTTCTTTCCTATCGCCCCTTTACCGCTTCAGCCCGTGTTGCAATACCAGATTGACCGGATCGAGCATCAAGTTGCTGATGATCGTGCTCAAACAGGTGTGTTCCTTATTGGACCCCTTGAACGTGGCCAGGCAACAACCCTAGGCAATTCTTTAAGAAGAGTCTTGATGGGGGGTCTTGAGGGCAGTGCAGTTACTGCTGTCCGTATTGCAGGAGTTAACCATGAATATGCAACTATCCCAGGAGTTCGAGAAGATGTATTAGATATTTTGTTGAACTGCAAGCAGTTATCTGTAAATAGCCGAACTTCCGATTTGGAAATAGGTCGCTTAGTTGTTTCTGGCCCTGCAGAAGTTAAGGCTAAGGATGTGCAATTTTCTTCTCAGGTTCAGGTAGTTGATGGGGAACGTCCGATCGCAACCGTTCATGAGGGACATAGCCTTGAATTGGAGCTGCATGTAGAGAGAGGGGTTGGTTATCGACCTGTTGGACGTCATGACGAAGAGACAAATGCAATTGATCTATTGCAAATAGATGCTGTGTTTATGCCTGTTCGTCGAGTCAATTTCACAATAGACGAGACAGCAGTTGCAGAAGGAGGTTCGACCCGAGAGAGACTCCGAATGGAAGTGGTTACCGATGGGTCGACAACTCCAGATGATGCATTGTCTGAGGCGGCAAATCAGTTGATTCAACTTTTTCAGCCTTTGGCTACTGTCACAATGGTTGAAGAAGTTGTACAAGAACCTGAACCTACAGCTGAGGCTCAAATTCCTTTGGAAGAGTTGAATTTATCTGTAAGGGCATATAACTGCTTGAAGAGAGCTCAGGTCAATTCGGTTTCAGATCTCATGGGCTTTAGTTATGAGGATTTACTGGAGATTAAGAACTTTGGTTCAAAATCTGCAGATGAAGTTATTGAGGCACTGGAGAGAATTGGAATTTCAATCCCTCAAAGTCGTACTTCGGCATGATCCAATTTTATTTCTCTCGTCCATTAACAAGCTTTTAAACCCATGCGTCATCAATGTCGAGTCCCACAGCTTGGTCGCCCTGCTGATCAAAGAAAAGCTTTGCTACGTGGTTTAACTACACAGTTAATTCGTGAAGGGCGAGTAACAACTACTAAAGCAAGAGCGAAGGCATTGAGAGAAGGAGTAGAACGAATGATTGGATTAGCCAAGGATGGGAGCCTGGCTGCTAGGCGTCGTGCAATTGGTTATATATATGATAAACAATTGGTTCATGCGCTTTTTGAGAAAGCACAAGATCGTTACGGAGATCGTAAAGGTGGTTATACAAGAATAGTTAGAACAGTTTCTCGAAAAGGAGATAACGCGCAAATGGCAATAATTGAATTGGTTTGAATTTATTGATACTACTTTAATCATAAGAACTTCTTAGTCCATTTTAATGGAATCTGGATATTCTTTTGAAGAACTAAATTCATTAGAGTTAATCAGAATTGCATTACTTGTTCAATATGATGGGAATGATTTTCATGGCTGGCAAAAACAGCCTAAAACAATAACTATTCAGGGGAAACTTGAAGATGCAATTTCTCAATTTTATATAAGAAAATTAGTTAAAGTTGTAGCTGCTGGGCGTACAGATTCTGGGGTCCATGCTGCTGGACAGGTAGTTCATTTTGATTATTCTGGGCCTATCAAACCTGAGAGGTGGCCATCCGCTCTTAATGGCAAATTACCCAAAACGATAAGAGTTATCGAGGCTGTAAAGAGACCATTAACCTGGCATTCTTGTTATTCGGCAATTTATAGGCGCTATAGATACACGATTTATAACGGATGTCGCCCCAATCTTTTTTTGGATCCTTGGAGTTGGCACCGATATCAATTTCGTTTGGATGAGGCATTAATGCGGAGTGCCTTAGAGAATCTTGTTGGACATTATGATTTCAGTGCTTTTCAACGTTCTGGTAGTAATCGAACTCATTCATTCACAACCATTCAAGAGGTTCAGTTAGAGCGCCATGGTGATTTAATTGTTCTTGAAATTCAAGCGAGTGGTTTTTTATATGGAATGGTCAGATTGTTAGTAGGGCGATTGGTAGCATTAGGAGAACATCGTATTTCCCTTGATTCTTTTGAGCGCTGTTGGAAAGAATGTCGTAGGGAAGAAGTTAAGGAGGCGGCTCCGGCAAAAGGCCTTTGCTTTTTGAGGGCAGGTTATGAAGAGTCCTTTTTCAGGGAATTAACTTGGTTTGATAGCTGCCCTAGATATTTCCTTTCAACCTCTAACTCCCCTAAGGAACCACCACCATTTCTCGAGTAATTATATGAGTGTCGAATGGTTTTTACGAATTTATACCTGATTCAAGAAGTTGTAGTCTTAAAAAATCACGTAGGCACCTTTAAAGTGTAGGATCCTAGTTTGAGCTTTTTATACCTAGTTTGGTTAAGAGCTCTCTATCTACCAGCCTTAGTGATAAGGCATTCAAAACCGGTTTGCCGGAGAGATGAACAAGACCACTATTCCCGCCATCGATTCGATCAGTCGCCAATGGTATTTGGTCGATGCAGAAAACCAGACACTTGGCAGGCTTGCGACTGAAGTGGCTTCGGTACTTCGTGGTAAGAACAATCCAAGCTTTACGCCACATTTAGACACAGGTGATTTTGTAGTGATAATCAATGCAGAAAAGATAAGAGTTTCAGGAAAAAAAGGTCAGCAAAAGCTTTATAGGCGTCATTCGGGACGGCCAGGAGGAATGAAGACTGAAACTTTTCAAGCTCTCCAGAATCGTTTGCCTGAAAGAATCGTTGAGAGAGCTATAAAAGGTATGCTCCCTCACAATGCTTTGGGTAGGCAGTTGTTTCGTAAACTGAAGGTATATCGAGGTCCAGATCACCCACATTCAGCTCAAAATCCTGAGACTCTCAAACTAAATACAATCTCTGAATCTAAATGACTACTTCTTCAAACAACTCAGTTGTTTACTGGGGCACAGGGAGGCGTAAAACTTCAGTTGCAAGAGTTCGCCTTGTCCCTGGCAAAGGTACGTTGACAATTAATGGTCGGCCTGGTGATCATTATTTGAATTTCAATCCATCTTATTTAGCAGCAGTGAGAGCGCCATTGCAAACTCTTGGTCTTAATGATGCTTATGACATTCTTGTAAATGTGAGGGGTGGAGGCCTTACTGGTCAAGCTGATGCAATAAAACAAGGTGCAGCCCGCGCACTTTGTGAGCTGTCTGTTGACAATAGAAAACCTTTAAAGATTGAGGGACATCTCAGTAGAGATCCTCGTGCTAAAGAGAGAAGAAAGTACGGACTCAAAAAAGCTAGGAAAGCACCTCAATTTTCTAAACGTTAAGGTTTTTCGATTTCATTTTCACTTATTACAATTTTTTCAAATGCCAAAACCTGATATACATCCAACTTGGTATCCAGACGCCAAAGTGATATGTAATGGAGAGGTTGTAATGACTACAGGCTCTACTCAGCAAGAAATTCATGTTGATGTTTGGAGTGGTAACCATCCTTTCTTTACAGGTACTCAAAAGATCTTGGATACTGAAGGTCGAGTTGATCGCTTTATGCGTAAATACGGAATGGGTAGTACTAAGGATGATGTTGGGGACACAAAGGCCCAGTCTGAAGATAAGACGAAAGATTCACAATCTTCAGAGGCCTGAATACTTCAACTTAAATAGCATTTATCTTTTGGATTTGATCAGGAGTTGATGGGTATGGACTCTTCAACCCTAAAATCAAGGCTTGAAACAGCCCAGCAAAGTTTCCGCAACTTGGAGCTTCAGCTTGCTGACCCAGATGTTGCTTCCGATCCAAAACGATTAGAAAAAATTGCCAGAGAACGAGCAAAGTTGGAGCCGCTTGTATTGGATTATCAATCCTTAAAGTTAGTTGAGGATGAGTGGCAGCAGGCTCGAGATTTGTTGCGAGATAGTAAAGGTGATGAAGATATGGCATCTCTTGTGCAAGAAGAATTGCTGCAACTTGACTGCCGGAAAAACGAGTTAGTTAGGAGATTGACTGTCGCTTTGCTTCCCAAGGATCCTCGTGATGATCGAAGTGTAATGCTTGAGATACGTGCTGGAGCTGGAGGGGATGAAGCCTGTTTATGGGCAGGTGATTTGGCTCGAATGTATGAAAGGTATGGTCAAAAGATTGGTTGGACAGTCAAACCTATTAGTGCAACTGAGGCTGATCTTGGAGGTTTTCGTGAATTAATTATTTCAGTCAAAGGCGATTCTGTCTTTAGTCAACTGAAATTTGAGGCTGGGGTGCATCGTGTGCAACGTGTACCTGCTACAGAATCGCAAGGCAGGGTCCATACCTCTACTGCAACTGTTGCAGTTATGCCAGAAGCGGACCCTGTAGAAGTACAAATAGAGCCAGGGGATTTAGAAATTAGTACTGCTAGATCTGGTGGGGCTGGAGGGCAAAATGTAAATAAGGTCGAGACCGCAATTGATTTATTTCATAAGCCATCTGGTATTAGGGTCTTTTGTACTCAAGAACGCTCTCAACTGCAGAACAGAGAAAGAGCTATGGAAATCTTGAGAGCAAAGTTACTAGAGATGCAAATTGCCGAAGCCAATGCTAGAGAAAGTTCTGCACGGAAGGCTCAGGTTGGTACTGGTGATAGGAGTGAAAAAATTCGAACTTATAACTATAAAGACAATCGAACTACAGATCATAGATTAGGTACCAACTTTTCTTTAGAGCCCGTACTTTCTGGTGAATTAGAGGTGCTTATCAATGCTTGCATCGCTGAAGAACAAAGGCGCAAGCTTGAACAACTTAGTCAAGAATCTGATGAATAAGAATTTGCTTTGTATAATTAAAGAAATAGATATTTGCCCCATTCAGTATGCACTCCAGAATTGACTTGACGTGTTACTTCAAAGCTTAGATTGCTAATAGGACGATGTGGCTTGCGCTTTAGAGGCATATTGGCTTCATCAGGAGTTCGATTGCCTTTAGTTACATTGCAAGGTACACAAGCGGTAATAACGTTATCCCAAGAATGTGCACCTCCTCTACTACGAGGGATTACATGGTCAATAGAAAGATCCTCATTTTTATGGCCACAATATTGGCAATAATGATTATCTCTTTGAAGAATATTTCGTCTAGTTATTGGTAGTTCTCTGAAAGGAACTTGCACGAATTTGCGTAGTCTTATTACCGTCGGTAAAAGTATGTCATGGTGTACTTTGTGAGTGGAATCTTCTTCAATGCTTTCAGCTTTACCTTTTATCATCATTACCATGGCACGACGCCAGGTAGTGATGTTCAAAGGTTCATAGGATGCGTTTAGGACGAGAACCTGGCTCATGCCAGAACTCCTATTTCGAGGCATGCTAACTGCATTGCATGCTTGATGCAGTCCTTCTAAATGGCTATATACCTAGAAACAATTTGTTCTCTATTAAAGGGGAAAGGGATCTGGAGCTAACAAAGGAGAACCACAGCTTGTTTAAAGCTAATGCACGTCAGCGAGCGTGGGTTGAAGTCAACCCCTCAACGATAGAGAACAATGCACGAAATTTACGTCCCATCCTTTCTAATGGTTGTCTCTTGATGGCTGTAGTCAAAGCAGATGGTTATGGACATGGTGCTGAAACAGTATCCAGAGCGGCATTGGATGGTGGGGCAAATAGTCTGGGCGTTGCCACTTTGCAAGAGGGTATTGAGCTAAGAAATGCTGGCCTTGATTGTCCAATACTTGTACTTGGGAATTTAATTGATTCAGCAGAATTATTAGCTTGTTTACATTGGGATTTGATGCTTACGTTAAGTAGTGAGAGAGAAGCGCTGCTTTGTCAAAATTTGGCTGACGGGACTGGGAGGCATTTCAGTGTTCATTTGAAATTTGACACTGGTATGGCAAGGCTTGGTTGTCATTTGGAGGATGCACCTAAGTTAATTGAAAAGATTGATCAATTAAGTAACCTTGAACTCAAAGGGATTTATAGCCATCTTGCCTTGGCTGAAGAAGAATCATATTGCGAGCTTGGCAGTGTGACATTTCACCAAAAGGAAAGGTTTGAGTCAGTTGTAAGGAATATCTCAATTAGTACCAAGAATTGTTGTTTCCATTTAGCTAATTCTGCGGGAACACTAAGAGATTCTGGATTGCATTACGACATGGTAAGGGTAGGCCTAGCTCTATATGGATATAACCCACTCAAGTATTCATCTGCTGAAGTTGATTTAAAACCTGCTCTTTCAGTTAAGGCTCGTGTGACGCTTATAAGAGAAGTTGCATCAGGGGTTGGCGTGAGTTATGGCCATGCTTTTATCACTACAAGGTTGACTCGTTTAGCAGTGGTTTCTATAGGCTATGCGGATGGCATAAGTCAGAATCTTTCAGGCAAGATTTCCGTTTTATTCAATGGTTTTCGCTTGCCTCAAGTGGGAGCAATTACAATGGATCAACTTCTAATTGATATTACTGACCATCCGGAAGTACGGGTTGGCAGTGTTGTTACTTTATTGGGAAAAGATGGCAATGATTGTATAACTCTTCAAGAATGGTGTGATTTAAATTCTTCAATTCTTTGGGAGGTTCTTTGTGGTTTTAATCAGAGGCTCCCTAGGTTATTGATTTGAAGCTGCCCAAATTGTGAAATGAGATTTAGGTTATAGCTCCTGATAAGTTAGGCAAGCTTCTGGAGAGGTGGCTGAGTGGTTGAAAGCGGCTCCCTGCTAAGGAGTTACAGGAGGCAACTTCTGTCGAGGGTTCGAATCCCTCCCTCTCCGTTTTAAAAAATGACCTTTGGCTTTTCAGGTCTTAGTTGAATGTCTTCTGAAAAGAAGAAGTAAAATTGAAGGGCAAAGTGATGAGTTAAGCAAAAAAGACAAGGGGCTTTTTACTGCTTGCATCTATCTTCTCGTGCGGTTATCTTAATGCTATCAAGCTTGATCTGGTAATATTATTTTGCTTATGCTAAGCCATATTTTTAATTAATTAGATTTTATTTATTTGCATTAAATCGATATATATTGATGACAATTAGCCAACGCTAAGTTTTCATAAAAGCCAGTTATAGTTTTCTTTTTGATCGGCTTATATTTATTTAATTGCCTATATTTCACTTCCGTAAATGATTGGATTCAATCAATTATCAAAAATTCTCAAATATTTCTAGACTTTATGCATTAGTCATCAACTTTTTCTTGAGCAAGAACATTTAATTGCCGCAGTTGATTTCAGCGAAGGAGTTAGAGGCATTTCACTCGCTAGGCGGGTGCTTGAATAAGCTTGTATTTGCAGTAAGAACAAGTGTCTGATAAGAAGGCGGCAGCGGAGAAGAAGGCGGCAGCGGAGAAGAAGGCTGCGTTAGAG
>QCJK01000026.1 GCA_003216075.1 Prochlorococcus sp. AG-409-B05 | reverse complement strand
AGTCATCAAAAAATCAAATGGAAATGCGCGCAAGGGCATACATGGAAAGCAGTAGTTGGAGCGAGATCATCCCGAGGAGATAGTTGCCCTTATTGCTCAAACAAAAAACTTTGGACTGGGTTTAATGATTTAAAAACCCTTTTCCCTGAAATTGCGAAAGAGGCAGATGGTTGGGATCCATCAGAAGTCCTTGCTGGTACTCATAAGAAAATGCCTTGGAAATGCGAGAAAGGGCATACATGGAGTACCCCTGTTGATAGCCGAACTAATGCTGGAACAAATTGTCCTTATTGCTCTAACAACCTTGTTTGGAGTGGGTTCAATGATTTAAAAACTTTGTTCCCGGAAGTTGCAAAAGAAGCAGATGGTTGGGATCCCTCGACAGTTGTGGCAGGAAGCAACAAAAAAATGCCCTGGAAATGCGAAAAGAGTCATACATGGAAGGCAATAGTTCAAAGCAGAACGGGACTGGGAAGTGGTTGTCCTGAATGTGCTGAATATGGCTTTAACCCTGGCGAGCCTGCTTGGTTTTATCTCATGGCTCGACCTGGGGAACAGCAATTAGGTATCACCAACAATCTTGTAAAACGAAAAAAAGATCACGCTCCATTTGGCTGGTATGAAATTCAGTCAACTGGTCCACATCCTGGGCAAGAGGTATTAGACACAGAGAATGCCTTAAAGAAATGGTTGAGGAAAGAAGTTGGACTGATCCCAGGCACACGTGAAAATTGGTTAACCGCAAAAATGGAAGTGCATTCACTCTCTGAACTCAAAGAGAGGAGTGGCATAGATATCTCAATTTTTTAGATCCTAATAAAGTGCAATTTACTTTCATTAAGTACAAACTATTTAAGATATATTGAACGCTATTTATTAAATAATTCAATCTTTCCAACATGTTCAATAAATCCAACATGTTCCACAAATAAATCCAACATGTTTTCCAACATATAAGTCGCTTTAAACCTACACACCAGTTGAGCCCAGTTGAGGCTGGATTCAACAGAAAACCCCTGCAAATACTGCTCTTTCGAAAAACAGGAAACTAGTTGAGCCTCGTCAGCACCAGTTGAGACGGTCTAAAAACGGAGAGGGTGGGATTCGAACCCACGGACGGGGTTATCCGTCAAACGATTTCGAGTCGTTCGCTTTCGACCACTCAGCCACCTCTCCTTTAGCAAATAAAGCTTGAGAATAACTTACACTTTAAATGACTAAAACCATCAATTCTCAGTTCATATATAAAGATCTAATAAAATTAATAGCATATTCTCTTAATATGATACTTCTGCATTCATCAAATCTAGCATGATCGATAGCTTTGTTTTTATAGAATATCCATATATATCGACAAAAATGCACAATCAATGCTCAAACTATTTCCATCCAGCTGCAGTCATTAGTTTAATAGATTTTGAATTCAAAGCACCCAATTCACTAATTGTTACTCTATCAGGAATAAAGGCTCCAAATCCCTTTACCTCCATAGCACTATTAAATCCTTTTAAAGGATGCTCATATGTAGGTCCTGCAAGTCCTTGACTGCCATCAGGCGAGGCAAGGTATTCAAGTAATTTAATGGCTTCTTCTTTGTTTTTAGCATATCTAGCTATACCACCTGCACTTACATTAACATGTGCAGGTACAGGAGTAATAACTTTAACCTTCCTAGCTAACTTCTTATCTTGATTACCATTTAACCCAGCAAGCATTCTAGATACATAGTAATGGTTAACTATTCCAATACCACAACTACCTTGTGCAACAGCGCGGATAATTCCTATATCTCCTGAGAAGTAAGGTTGTGATACATTTGAAATCATTTCAGCAAGCCATCGCTTAGTCGAAGTTTCTCCCCGAAGAGCTAATTGGTCTGCAACCAGTGACTGGTTGTAAGGACTATTTCTCTTCCTTAGGCAAACTTTACCTTTTAGAGATGAGTCAGATAAGTCAGCATAAGTTTTAATTTTATTAAGATCCACCTTTGAAGGGTTAGCAACCATAACTCTTACTCTTCTAGTGAGACCATACCAACGCCCTTTTGGATCTCGATATTTTTCTGGCACCTCTCTATCCAATTTGGCAGACCGATATGGTTGAAGTAACCCTGCCTTTGCTGCATTATTAATTCTTGCAGCATCTACTAATAGAATAATATCAGCTTTAGAGCTTGAACCTTCTCGTTTAAGTCGTTCAACTAAGGAAATACCAGTAGCCTCAATTAATCTGACTTTTATACCAGTTACCTCAGCAAATTTCTTATATATTTGTCTATCTGTGTTGTAATGGCGTCCAGAGTAAACGCGCACTTCATTTGCGAATGCACCGGTCGCGAAATTAAAAGCATTACCCCAAAAAACTATTGAAAGTAAAACTGGCAACTTAGATCGATCTAGAAAGCCCATCTCAAAAAAATTCTTAGTTCAATTTACAGATTATCTAAAATCAGCCGCTCCATAAGATATCAATTCATTTTATACATTCGCTAGAATCAAATCACACCTCGTCAAGGCGGCGATAATTAGTTCAAGATGGTAAGGCTGAGTTTTTTACATGGATTATCTAATCCAAGAATTATTTGATTCAAGCTCCAACAAGGATTTAATTCAGAGGCTTAAATCCGATCAATCTGGCTGGGAAGATGGGAAAAAGACTGCGGGCACTCATGCTGCCCAGGTCAAAAATAATCTTCAACTTGCAAGGGAATCAAGGCAAGCAATTGAAAGCAGTCAAGAAATAATCAAAAAAATCACTACAGACCAATTACTCAAGAGCTTTACCCTCCCTAAACGGGTTCATGGACTTCTATTCACTCGCTCAACCACCGGACAAGGTTATGGGATGCATATTGATAATGCATACATGAATAGTGGGCGAAGCGATCTTTCATTCACACTTTTCTTAAGTGATCCAGATAAATATGAAGGAGGAGCCTTATGCATCCAAACCTTGCAAGGGAACAAAAAAATCAAATTAAAAGCTGGACATATTGTGATATATCCGAGTACAAGCTTGCATTCTGTTGAAACTGTTACG
The DNA here is from genome assembly GCA_003216075.1 of Prochlorococcus sp. AG-409-B05. GTDB lineage: Bacteria > Cyanobacteriota > Cyanobacteriia > PCC-6307 > Cyanobiaceae > AG-409-B05. The sequence continues at coordinate 16,643 of QCJK01000026.1, read as the reverse complement.
AGTGGAGAAAGATTGGTTTGCGTTGGTTGGATCGAAAGTTACGTAGCAAGCAATGAAGATAGAAATATTCTTTTTACACTTGATGCTGGAGCTAGAGGACTTTTGGCTCAACATGGACGCTCGCCTGAGCTCGATTTAATTTTTCAGTCCTATAGCAATCTTCTGCGACGCCTAGGCAACTAAGGTCATATAAGTTACATCTAAATGTATAATTTTAACTTCATAAGGTTAGGATCCAGACCGATAATGTTTTTTTTATTCAGACTTAAATAATGTCCCAGAACACTCCTGTTGCCGTATTCATTGCTGCTACAGCCATTTTAACCGCAAACACTCTTAATCCAAATATTAGTAACGCCGGAGAAAAGAACCAGAACCTGGGTGGACTAAAAGAATGGTCAACTGATCAGGCTATTGATGCTGAAAGCAAACTTGATAAGGAAGCAAAAAAGGCAGCCAAAAAAGCAAAAGAAGAAGACATTTGTATTCCTATTGGCGAGGGGGAAAACTGCTGGTAAAGAAATTAATAACTAGGACAACAAAATTTGGCCTATCCTATCTTTATTAAATAGAACTTTAAAAAACCAAGTATGGCTAGATAATATTTATATATTATATTTGAATACTATTTTAAACACTTTGAATCCAGTTCGATAAGTTTAATTTTAAATATAATTAGCAAATCATATACAACCCTGAGCATTATTATGTCTTATGAAGTCGATAATTATTAAAAAGGCGCCCTAACAACTTAAGGGCGCCTAGAACAAAGTTGAAAAGTCTATGTCAACTTTTTAATTGGGTTAAATCAGAACCTAAAGGTTGTCTGAACTAAACCACCTGAGATATCGTCGCTACCATCGGAAGCGCCGTTATATGTATCCTCACCACCGAAGATGGCAGGAGTTACAGAGATGTTGTCAGATACCTTGAAGGTGTAGTAAGCCTCCCAGACAAAGTTGTCGTCTGCGGGGTCATCTGCTCCACCAACGATCTCGGTTGCATACTGACGTTGACCAAAAGCAACACCTGCTGTGTTGCCATCAACAAAAGCATCTTGCCACATCAAGCCAACCATCCATTGGGCTGTTTCCTCAGTGGAACCAGTTTTGCCATCATCGTCGATGCTACGAATGTCATAACCAAGCTGAATGGCTGGAATGGCACCAGTATTTTCAGGCTTCCAATATGCTCTCAATCCATAACTGGTGGAATCACCACTAACATCATCGCCGGCATCAGTGGAGTAATAGTCATACCAGTTTTTGCATGAATCAGCGTTGCTCTTTTCGGTGCACATCTCTTTAGACACAGCCAAAGAAACCTGCCAACGAGGAGAGCCATACTCGACCTTGGTCAACCACTTGGATTGAGCATCAGTCAAAATACCGCCACCATCGTTGTCCGAATTAGTGGCTCCTTTTGAAGCATAATTTGTACTAATTGCAAATCTTGGCTGAGTGCGATCTTCAACTGTCTGAGTCCAAGCAGCACCAAAACCACCATCAGTACTAGAGCCATAAGCCGCTCCATTACCACCCAAGGCAAATTGCTTCAAGATTGGCCTATAGATTGATGGCGCACTGGCCAACATGTAGTAGTTCTCAATTCTTGGTCCAACCCAGAACTGAAGATTGTCACCTACAGGGAATTGATACCAAATCTTATCTACAGCAAGATCATTACCGTTGGAGTTGGTAGCGGCGAGGTAAGTACCTGTCGACTTATTAGCGAAAGTCTCCTTGTCGCTAGAGAAGTTACCAGTCTTTATTCTGGTATAAAGCAAATCTCTACCAGTGAAGCTGGTATTGAGATTCAACTGAGTGGTGTAGTTAAAAGTAACTGCTTCATCTTCGCCACCATCTTTGTCAGTTGTCATTCCTCCGACAACAAAGTGAGTCGTACCAGTCAGCTTTGTAGTGGTTGAAAAGATACCAGCTTCAAACTCACCAATGCGAGCCTCTAGTCCATCGATCCGACCTTTAATAACTGCAAGCTCAGGGCCGAATTCATTGATGAGACGAAGTTCTTCCTCATTAGCCTGAACAACATTCTCAAGACAAGAATTGAGAAGTGCTGCAGCCTCATAACGAGTCATGGTGCCAGTTGGAACACCAGTTGTACAACCATGATTCTGGGCCATATCAGTCAAAGCCTGATACGCCCAGTCAGTGGGATAGACGTCAGAGAATTGAGAGATGCTCTTAACTTCTTCGCCAGAAGCGGAGTAGTTAGATACACCATCAAGATTTAACTCGGCAGCATTTGCAGCCATTGGTGCCAATAGGCCCAACGCAGCAGGTGCTACCAGCAGTTGCTGGAAAAGTTTCATTGAGTTCCTCACACAAAAAGCCCATAAAGGGCAAGAGAATTATATTTGCTAGATAGTCAAGGAAAAAGCACTTTAAGTTGTTAAGTGATTTTTTATACATCTATTACGATCATATAATCTAAGATTTTGTGCCGCATATCATCATTGCTTAATAAGCATTACTGCACGAAAACTTGCATTTTTCGATCAACCAGGAAATTTCAATTCAACTCTTTATCCAATAATGGGAATCCTAAGGTATCTCTTTCTGCAAACCATTTTTCAGCAACTTGTCTAGCAAGAACTCGTATTCTTGCTATAGTTGCTGTTCTCTCGGTTACAGATAAAACACCCCTGGCTTCAAGCAAATTAAATGTATGACTACATTTAAGAACAAAATCCAATGCTGGTGAAGGAAGAGATTTCTCAATCAAATCATTTGCTTCGCTTTCATAAAGATCAAACAATTGCTTAAGTCGATTCGGATTAGAAGATTTGAAATTATATTCACAATGTCCTTTTTCAAAAGGAAGCCATATCTCTCCATATCGAGTATTTCTATTCCATTTAAGATCCCAAATGTTATCTACATTTTGTAGATACATTGCTAATCTCTCAAGGCCATAGGTAATCTCTATTGAAACAGGACGACAATCAATGCCTCCACATTGTTGAAAGTAAGTAAATTGAGTTACCTCCATTCCATCAAGCCAAACTTCCCATCCAACTCCCCATGCACCAAGGGTTGGAGACTCCCAATTGTCTTCAACAAAACGAATATCATGTTCATCAGCTGCTATTCCAATAGCAGCAAGTGAAGACAAATATGTTTCTTGAATCCCATCTGGAGAAGGTTTAATTAATACCTGGTATTGAAAATAATGTTGTGCTCGATTCGGATTATCCCCAAATCGACCATCCGTAGGCCTCCTACAAGGCTCTGGGTACGCCACTGCCCAGGGCTCTGGGCCAATTGCCCTAAGGAATGTATGCGGATTCATTGTCCCAGCTCCTTTTTCTGTGTCATATGGCTGCAGCAATAAACAGCCCTTCTCAGACCAAAAGGTGTTCAATGAAGAAATGATGTCCTGGAAGTGCACTATTGCCATCCCCACTGAGTTTTACCTTTCCCAGAGTTGAAAAGAGTTGGAAAATGGTCATTTAAATAGCCACATTCCGACATAATTTTCTTATTGCGAATCCAACCGTGTTGGAAATAGTTAGGAAGATTTCCCATTCCGTGGATCTTGGTTGGAAAATTCAAAATGGTTACTACCACTTTGTAGCGCACTCTGATGAGTGTGAGATTCGGATTAGAGGAATCGCTAACGAAAGTGCTTAAACCGTCTCTGAGAGCATCCTGCGTTGTCTGATAAACAAGCTGAGTATGGCTCTATTCCTTTCCAGCAAGAAGCCTCCAACCGGAGGCAGGCAGAAGGATTAGAAAAGTAAAGAGACAGAAGAAGTAGCGATGAGTAGACATGTAAGTGCTTGCTTTTCCTCTCTAAGATGCAAGAAAACAAGAGAAGTTTGCTCTGACTATCAATCTCGTAAAAATATTATATAAGTTATTGACAACTGGAACGTATTTAGCCGCATGCAATGGTTGTAACAGGGATCTCATATTCACAAAACCAAACTCCTCATGAAAAAACATACCTAAAGCAACGACAAGCATAAGAACTGATCAATACAAGTTCTTATTCATGGAAAAGATATAGTGATATCAGTTCAGTGATTAACAAATTACGGAGATTAATAAGATTCTGAAAAACAATGAATATTAAAAGACTATACAAAGGATAAGACTTGAAATATGCTAAGAATATTATTAAGTATGGATAAAAAAGTGGTAGTAGATTATTTTTTCATTGGTGCCCTAATACAATATATAATAACAACATAAATGACATAGAAAAAACCCCCGAAAGGAACCAAGGCAATTGAGTCATAGAAGCCTTAGGCATTTCCTCTCTAAAAACTGTTAGCAGAACTCCTCCTCCTAGAAAAGCAGTAGTAATTGCCAAAGTTAAATCCGAGATAGGATGCAGAAGATAAGCGTGAAATAACCCTAATAAGATAAATAAGATAAATAGCAATCTGGCCTTAGATCGAAAATATTTAGGATGAGACCGAGCAAGTGTACGATCGGTAAGGGTTATATGTGCGGAAATGGCTAAGGTATAGAGCAATGAATACGCCCATCCTGTTGATACCAAGGAAGGAAGGGTATAAGCGTATAAATAATTTATAAGAGAAAAGGCTAAAATATGTATTCTAAAATTATTTTTGGCAGCGAAATTATGAGATGAGGAAATTACATCTAAAGAGAAAAAAACAACAATTCCTAAAAGGGCTGTAAAAAACAAGAAGGATTCAATTAATGGAGATGGGAGGAATTGCTTCATATACAATTGGGAAGAGAGCTGTGTCCCACCTATTGCAAGCTCTGGCATTAGATGTATAAAAACATATGAAATAGCCAAGCCACCACCTAATGAAGACAATGTTTTCTGAGTATGATTTGGTAACTTGGCAATCCTCCAAGAAAACCAATGAGCCAATCCTAAAATCAGAGAAAGACTGAAAGATATGAGCCACTCATTAGGTTGCATAAATTGATCTATTTTTATTATAATAAGAATACCAAGTATTCATATGATGGACCAGAGTAAATTAAATAGATTTCTCACTTCACGGTGGGAGTTATTCACTTTAGTGTTGGGAAATTTCATTAGTCGTGACTCACTTAAAAATATTGACCAATCATCTGTAAGCCATCCTTACACAAATCAAGCGCACGAACTTTTAGGGAGCTTAATTAATTTCAGGCATGACATTAATTTTCTATTCCCAATAACACGAGGATTATTATTAATTCTAATAATTGGCATCCTTATAGGACTTATCAAGACAAAAGCAAAAAGAAAAACATTAGACTTTATAGGAATTACTTTAATATTAAGATTTACCTATCAAATGATAGTTTCAAATCTCCTTCTCTTCAATAGATTAAAGCCTAATGACGAACTTTTAATCGAAGTTATATTATTATTTCTAAGCTCAATCATTACTTTTGGGTGGATATATTGGAGAGTTGATTATAAATGCAAAGGAGGTCCAAATAAACATATAACCTTGAAGCATAATTCATATCCATTTGAATACTTCTATTTCGCTTCTATCGGCCTACACTCAAGAGTTGCACTAACAAGTTCTGCTGAAACATTTAAGATGAAAATCATCACATATATTCATGCATTATGCATGTTTGACCTTTTTGGCCTCTCATTTTCACATTCTGTAGCTCTAGCCTTGAAAGCATAAGGATTCACTGTAGTTTCAGTTTAAATAGCTATAGATTTTAGGTACATAGAAAAGTCCTGAATCAAAATAGAATGAAAAAGTCATGCGAAAGCTATAAATAAAATGGTAATATACATAGTTAGTTATTAACGCAACAAATGGCAACTATAACAATACCATCTTCACTTGCAAGGTTTACAGATGGGAAAAAAGATATAGAAACAGAAGCATCAACAATTCGTGAAGCCTTAGCTAAATTATTTATAGAATATCCGGAGCTAAAAGATTCGGTAATAGATCATAAGGAAGATATAAGGAGGTTTGTTAATATATACATACGTGAGAAAGACATTAGATTCATAAATAATCAAGATTCAGAAATACATGAAAATGACAAGATAACAATTATCACTGCTGTTGCAGGAGGATAGATGATCAGTATAGTGGAATTGAACCATCTATTTTATTTGACCATTCTTCAATACCACCATCTAAATTAAATGCCCGCACATCATGTTTCCTAAGTTCCTCAATTGCCTGAATTGAACGAGGTCCTTTTTTACAATGTATTATAAGTTTTCTTCCTTTAATCATCTCCTTTAGAAACTCTATTTTGGAACCATCCTTTATCGAAGCTAAAGGAATAGATATTGAGTTAGGAATTACTGCCAGTTGCCTCTCTAAAACTGTTCTAACATCTACTAAAAGGATACTTGAATTCGAATTCTGCATTAATTGCTTAAGCTCAAATACAGATATAGTATCTACAGATGAAATCTGATTTGTACCACAGAAGTGTTCATAGTCAATTAATGAATCAATAACTATTGGCGGGTTTGACCTTTGAAGGTTCAATTCACGGAATGACATTTTTAAAGCATCAAAAACCAATAATCGACCATCCAAAGATGTACCCATGCCTGTAATCAACTTAATGGTTTCGGTTGCTTGAATGGTACCAATTAAACCAGGAAGGACTCCTAAAACACCTCCTTCAGAACAGGAAGGAACCATTCCAGGAGGAGGTGGAGAAGGTACTAAATCTCTATAATTTGGAGAATTAGAGTTAAGATTAAAGACCGATGCCTGTCCTTCGAATTGAAAAATAGAGCCATAAATAAGAGGCTTACCTAAAATCACACAGGAATCATTAACTAAATATCTGGTTGGGAAATTATCGCTTCCGTCGCAGATGTAATCATATGATTCAAATATCTCAAGAACATTCTTACTATTGATTTTTAAATTAAAAGTTTCGACCTGGCAATTAGGGTTAATCTCATTAATGCGCTTATTAGCCGATGAAGTTTTACTAGAGCCAATAGTATTAGTAGAATGTATAATTTGACGATGTAGATTAGATAAGTCAACAATATCAAAATCAACAATGCCTATTTTTCCAACTCCGGCTGCTGCCAAATAAGTTAAAAGAGGAGATCCAAGTCCGCCAGAACCAATACAAAGAACAGAAGCAGATTTAAGAAGTTTTTGTGCTTTTATTCCAAATTCCGGCAAAAGAATTTGTCTTGAATATCTTAGAATCTCTGAATTTGAGAGTCCTGTATTGATATGACTAGATTCTCCCATAAGAAATAAATATAGTAATCATAATATAACCCTAAAATAATTGAATATTCGTCGAATAGTCCAAATACAGGTATAATAATACTAAAATAATGAAATTCCTTAGAAAATGCCCATCCTACATCCTCAGCAATAAGAGCAATAAAGTACTTTCAAATCATACCCACAAGAAAATATGTAAGATATCAAATGCGTTCACAGACGATTTCATAAATTTTCTTAAGGAAATGGCACCGACAAAAGTACCTGTAAGCCTTAGGCAAGGTAAAGGGTACATGCAAGAATTAGAGAATGAAGGGTTAAGTCACCATTTTCAGTCCTTCCTCGTCCCTGGTGAGTACGTCAGTATTGAGCCAGCAACAATTTCATCAGAATTTCATAATTTCATATTGGATGAAATAGAAAACCTATTAGATCTACCAAGAGAGCACCTTGTGGGGTTAAGGATGCAATATAATATTTTTCCCTTAAATTCTCAATATCACACACTAACATTAATACCACACACTGATGTTGCTAGAAAAAACATTACGCCTGTAGCTGTAAACCTAAACCTAACCAGCAATCATACACTTAGGACTGCTTTCTATGAATACGATCCTATCAACAGGCGAAAGGATCTCGAAGCGAAAAAAATGATTTTAGAAGGTGATTCATATATAGATAAAATAATTAGAATGAATCCTGAATATACAGATAGCGAAAAAATATTGCTCGAGGATTGGAATAAATACGAAGAGATATGCTTAGAGAAAGGGGAGCTTTCTATCTATCAAGGTGACTATTATCATGCACCATTTTTGAAACCTGATTCGAATAGTTCAATAAGATTATCTATAGCGATCTTTTTGATTTATGGTGATGAAATAGTAAGTTCTGTATCTAGAAATAAGATAGAGCGAAATTTAATGATGAAGAATATGAAACACATAAGAGGATATAAACTAATTTCCTAACTAAATCTTAGTTCTTTAATATTGGTAGGTGAATTTATTGGATCCCATTGATTGGGTTCAACTAAACCTTTGCTAACTGCTCTTTGAAATAAGTATTCATTGGTAAAATACTTAGCTGGGGGACACTTAAATGGTTCTGCTCTATATTCATTAGACACATAATTGAACCTACAACCTCCACGGCAAGAACCGATGAGTTTACAACCACCACAATTATCACTATCGAAAGGTGACCATGAATTCCATTTTTCGAAATTAGTATGGTTATAAGATTGAGAAATATTATCTATAGATCCAAAAGATTCGTTTTCGTTAGCAATAGGTATATAACATTTATATAAAGAACCATCTGGCTTTATTGCAAAACTGTATTTGTGGCTAGCGATGCAAGATCCTTCATGATTAGGAAGATCAACTGCCACATTTCCGCCTAGATTCAAGATATAATTATTTATTTCATACTGAATCTGAGCAAAATCTATATGAGACAAAAGAGAAGATTTAACATCTTCTTGCTTATCTAAAGAATTTAATTCTGGATCATAAACATGAGAGAGATAGATAGAGAACTGATCAGATAGAAGTATACACCTAGAATAAAGATCATCAATAAGGTTAGTTAACCTAGCTGAATTTCTTTTATCGACATTAACACGTATAACTACTTTAAGTTTTGATTGTGTTAACGCTAAGGAAATATTATTCATGATTTTGTCATAGGTTCCAACACCTTCTTTAATATATCTAGAGTTATCATGATCCGTCTTTGAACCGTCAATAGTAATTTGCGCAATTGACACTCCTGCTTCAAAAAGAGCATTAGCCATATTTCCATTCAGCATATATCCATTAGTGACTATCACTGAGGAATAATTTATAGAGAACTCTTTAGTTTTACGCTTGAGATAACTCGAGGAAGAAATAATATCCTTGGATCTAATTAAAGGCTCTCCTCCATACCAAGTTAAACTTAATGACTTTGGTGTAGGTTCTAATGTATTTATATAATTATGGATTTTATCCATAACTTTTAAACTGATATGATTAACTTGCTTGTTAAGACCTTGATTACAATATTGGCAGGAAAAATTACATGCCTCTGTCATCATGACAGTAATCATAAGATGATCAGTAGATTGCTTATGATTATGATCCTTAGCCTTAATTTGATCAATTTGATTGGCTGAAGATGTCGTAATCGCAGATATTTTAGCTAATCTTTGGAAAAGGCTATAGGGTAGGAAAGTTTCTAAAGAGTCACTAGTTGAAGAAATTATCCTTTGATATTCATTGGGGTCTAACAGAATAGTTTTCTTTGAAAAGGTATTATGAAGCAGAGTAGAATTACCTTTCAAAGGAATAAATATATTTAATTTAGATAGTTGCATTTCAAAGCTAATAGACTTGGATTAATAAAAATTAAAAGTAATATTGAACTTGTAATAAAGTATAAAGGTATCTTTTGTATTATATAAATAATGAATTGGGTAAAAAAATTCTAGCCAAGATTATAAATTCTTAGCTAGAAAGAGGAAGAATTTAGATATTCTTAACTACACCTAGATGTGCAGGCATTTTACTTAGAAGGTATTTCCACTAATGTCGCCCATGTTGAAATAGCAGCTGCCACCTCCGGCTGAATCTAATTCAGCATCCTCCGCGTGCTTAGCTAGATCTTCGACTGTAAAATTGAAACCAGCAGCCTTAGCGTCATTAACAATATCCTGAGGTGTTGCGTCTTTGCCTGGATGAGCAATTTCACCAGAGGTCAACTTGGCAAGATAAGCTTGAATGTCTGATGCCATAGTAAAAAATAATAGCTTTATAAATTTATCGATGAGAATTATGAATTTGAATAATTCTCCTTCAACCTTAACAATGATGCAAAGTGTAAAAGAGACAACGAATCACTGAGAAGGCTTGCAAATACGAGAGCCTCAGAACAAGCAAAAAATTGACGGGATCAATTTTTTAACAATAATTTCACATTATGCAAGCCTGTATGGATTTAAAAGTTGACTTGGCTTGCCAAAAACCAATGGGAATTTATGATTTGTTGGTATATTTTTAATTCATGAAGAAAGAAATAAAAATCAAGATATTGCGCAAAACGCTCACTTATCTAATTGTCTCCTCCTTAAGCGCTGATTTACTTGCTCAAAGTGTACATGCCGATACATATTTAGAAGGCGAAAAGGAAGAATTGCAAGATTGTGAGGCAATAGGAAACAATGGAAGCATTATCAACCAGTTGAATATAGTAATGAAAAGTGCAATGAATAATAAGAACGTTCAAGCAAGTCTATGGTTAAATTCATCAAAATACAGTACATTTAAATCATTTGATAAAGAATTTATACCCAAGTTCAACTTATCCTTATCGAACTCATACATCAGAACACCAATAGAGTCAAAGTCATCTGATGGCAACAATTTCACTTACAGGGATTACAACCAAGATTATGCCGCCTTTAATCCAGCGTTGACAATGTCATGGAAAATTTTTGATAATCAAGCAAATAAATTAAAAGAATATTACAGATACTCATATCAGTCTGGTATATTCAACAATGATTCAATAAAAATACGTGAAGCATTGAATACCTCTAAAGACTATATAAATTATTTAAAACTTTCAAGTGATTTAGAAGTAGGCAGATCTCTTTCAACTCTTTACAAAGAACATCTTAAAGTAACAAAATCATTATTGCAGGCAGGTCAAGTTTCTGAGTTAGATGTTATTAGTGCAGAATCAGAATTACTGGCCTATAAAGTCAAGACGAATTCCCTAGAGAGTCAAGTAGAAAATTTGAGGAATAAACTAGAAAGTTCCATTTACAAAGAGATATGCCCATATAAAGTCTCAAAGTTAAACATAACAAATGTTGTAATACCTAGTAAAGTCGATATTAGCGACAATTTAATCCTTGCATTAAATAAGTCACCTTTAATAAAGAGCTATGAAGAACAAATAAAGGCTCAGGATTATATGTCCAAAAGCTATAGAAATCTCCCAACCCTATCATTAGACACTTCATTTAACTATGATGCTCAATATGGGGACATAAGTGGAAATTCAAGTAATGAATACCTGAAAACAAATGAAGCAGCTATAAGTACAAATATTAACTGGAATTTCCTTGATGGGGGAAGTAATAAGGCAAAGTCCCAAAGTGCACTGAGAGTAAAGCAGTTTTTAAAGCAAAAAATAGAACAGGAGCAAATTCAAATAAAAAACAACTTTGATTACATTGCAGATAGAATATATAATCTAAAGGATAGTTTTCTCTTGGCAAAAAAATCTAGAGATTTACTATCAAAACAAGTAAGTCTTACGAGGAAGGGATATAAAGCTGGCTATAAATCATCACTAGACCTAAGATCAGCTACATCTAGTTTCTATACATCCTCAATAACATTGTCGACATTATGGGCTTCTCTGCTACAAGAGCTACTAATCTATGAGTCAAATATTATGTTCCCTACCTATCCAGCTATCAATAAAGAATTTAGTATAAAAGATAATGACACCATCCTAATAAGACAAATCCCTTCCCAATACAAGATCAAGTAAATTCCAATGACAAATTTAATTCCTCAAACCAAGAATAAGTTAAAGAGAGCTTCGAGGAATCCAGAGAGACTATGCTCACCAACTCAAATTATTCAACCAAGGTTAAGGCTATTTGTTGCAGCATCTCTATTCTCTGTTTCATCACTATTGGCTTGGGCAATTTTTGGTCGTATTCCAGTCACGGTAACTGGTAATGCAAGTTTTGTAGCTCCAGAAACTCTAAGAGAAATACCTTCTGGAGCTGAAGGGCTTATCTACTTCAGCGAAGATATAAAAGAAGATGTAAGAAACAATCTCTTAAAACTCTCATCAACAATTGAAACGAAAATCGAGGAAATAAAAAATGAGAAATTAACGCTTGATCAATATCGAGAAATTTTTAAAACTATTTCAACATATGCAAAAACATATTCACAGTTAACTTTAGAATCGGACAAAAGGCCGAAAATATTGATCAGAAAAAAAGAATCAAATGAAATTTCGAAGAAAGTAAATCTATCCTCAACAGAGCCTATTGCATATGTTTTAAGCACAAAAGCAGCAACTACATATATTCAAGCCATGACTCAATATAGACTTGCTAATAGGTTATATAATTTAGAGCAAGAAAATCACGCAGAAGTCTCTAACAAGTCAAAAGAAATATTTAATGTTTTAAAAAATCAATTAGATATCCTAGAAAGTCTAGTGAAAGAAGGAATAGTATCTGAAGATGATTTCACAGAAAAGAGACAACAACTTTTAACTGTAGAAAGAGGTGTTATCGACCAAGATCAATCATTAGAAAAAGCCAAAGCTACATTAAGAACTAAACTTGGTGAGCTAGTTGCGACAATTTATGATACATCTCAGCAAGTACAGATACAGCCTCTAGGAAAATCAACAATAGTATCAAAATTAATTCAATCTGGTCAGCATGTTGACCAAGGGCAATTAGTCACAATAGTATCTACTTCCAAAACATTATCTAATCCAAAATTAATCACTGGCTTATTCCCCTTAAAGTCTCTTCAAGGGCTAGAGCCTGGAATTAAGGTACTAGTTAGTCCTGTGAATGCTGACGTAAATACTTACGGACAAATAAAAGGTGTAATTTCTAAGTTCTCACCAATCCCAATAGACAAAGAAAATGCTATTTACAAAGTAGGTTCTGCTGCGCGAGCAAGTTCATTATTTGCTAACAATACAAGCATGACAATGGCATCAATCCAATTAAATGCATCTGAAACAAAATCAGGTTATGACTGGTCATCCTCTAAAGGGCCAGATTATTCAATTCCGCTTGGAACCGAGGCAGAAATAACAGCAATAATTAGAAATAGGAGACCTATTTCAGTACTTCTACCTTTCTTACGCGGAGTAACTGGACAAAAATGAATTATCATTCAGTTAAAAATACATTACAGATGCAAGCGGCTGATTGTGGGGCTGCTTCATTAAAAATGCTTTTAGATGATCTTGGTTATGAATATACTTTGGGTGAACTAAGAGAACTAGCTTGTGTAGGGAGAGACGGTAGTTCACTCAGAGATTTAATGAATGCTGGAGAGAAGATTGGTTTTAAACTTGAGCCAGTTAGAGGAAAATATAATGACCCTCAATTTGATAATGTACCATTTCTACTTTGGTGGAATAGAAATCACTTTGTTGTTTACGAAGGAAGAAAGGGTAAGAAGTTTTTTATAAATGATCCGGCTTCTGGAAGAAGGGAACTTGATGCAGAGGAGTTCAAAACTGGCTTTAGTGGGATATGCCTGAAGATTATATCTAAACCTACAGATAATAATTCATATGTTTCACCAAATATATTGAGTATTAGTACTATTTTAAAATCATCAATAGCTGAATCGAAAAATGCTCTTATTACAGCTGCATTAATAGCTTTACTTCTCTCTATACCTACCATTGCAACAGCCCAGCTAACCTCATATTTTATCGATCAAATATTACTTAGAGGTCAAATATCAACAGCTACGGAGTTTCTATGGATATTTGCATCCCTAGCTGGAATTACAGCACTTCTTTCATATACTAGTAATACTATTGCAAGTGAAGCGACATATATCTCGACCCTATATAGAAGCTTCGTAATGATAAAATCTTTAGTTAAAGCACCTCTTAACTGGATTGAAAGCCGAAGCTCAGAAGAAGTTTCAAGCCGACCATTAATAGCATCAACAATTACTACTTCATTATCATATAATTCAATACATTTACTATCAGCAATCAGTCAATCATTAATAATAACCTTTGTTATCCTATGTATAAACTTCTGGTTAGGAAGTATTTGTATTATCTTACTTGCTACCCTAACTTTTATTAGCAAATGGATTGATCATAAAACTGATAGTGATAATAGAAGCATGTCAATAGAGTATGGAAAGCAATCAGGTCTAGCATTAAGTACATTAAGGTCATTGAGAGATGTAAGGTCTACAAATCTTGAGAACCTCAGATTTTCACAATGGGCTGGATTTTATACAAACTACATCAATGCACAACAAAAAGTCTCTAGATATCAAATAATAGCAGGAATATTCTCAAATGGGGCATTCTACATAGCCAATACAGCCCTTATAGTTATTGGACCAATTCTAATTATATCAAAACAATTAACCCTAGGTAATTTTGTCGCTATTCAATATCTAATAGGAATAGTAACATCTGGCATAAGGCAAGTTCCAGACTTGCTTAGATTATACCAATCAGTGACTAGCCCTGCAGAAAGACTTAGAGACCTATTCGAATCAGAATTAAAGGAAGAAACAAATAAAATAGATATTGTGATTGATAAGGAGAAATGTCCGATAATTAGCCTAAATAAAATAAAATACTCTTATGATGGCAAGAACTTTCTCTTTGAAGATATTACAGGAGACATAAAATGTACGCCAATTACATTAATCAAGTCAAAGCCTGGGAGAGGCAAAACCACATTAATGAAGATACTCTGTGGAAATTATCAGCTAAATGATGGTGAAATAGAATTAAAATGGGGGGCATTCACTGCTAACAAATATAAATGTACATATATTCCGACTCTACCTGTACTTTTTGATGGTGATATAGCAGATAATATATCACTAACTGATTCAAGAGTTACATCTGAACGAATATATGAAGCGGCTAAGATTGTTGGATTACACGATTCTGATTCAGTTGGAATGAATCATAAAATTAGAAACTCAGGTTCTGAATTATCTATAAAGGTAAGGAATCAAATAGCTATGGCAAGGGCACTTGCTTCTCCTGACCCTATAATATTTTACGATGACTTCAATCCTAATTTAGACAAAGAAATAATTATAAATTTCTTTGAAAGGCTGAAAAAAGAAAATAGGTTTATAATACTTACAACAAATATTGATGATGAAATATTCTCCAATTCCTCAACCTTTGTTCTATCCTAATAAAGATGAATAACTCTATCCCACAAACACTTCAACTTAATAATGACGACAAGGAAAGGATACTATCCTTGCAAACAGAAACTAATTATGCATCAGAGAATCACTGGACTAAGGCTATACTCAAAGGATTAAGTGTTCTAAGAATTAATTTAGAGATCGAACTCTCAGAAGGGAAAGACATTAAAAATGTTCTTATTAGAAATGGAATTAGATATAGATTAATAGAACCAGAGAAAATAGATTCTAATCGTGATTATGGAGTATTAATTGCATCATCAACTAATGGCACTCAATCATACGTGATGCATCATGAGTTCTCCAAAAGCAGAATATATATGTTTGATGGATCCCAGAACGACTCAAGCTATACAGTTGAAAATATAACTGAATTCCTAAATACATGTTCACAAGTAGTTGAAGTATACCCCCCACTTCCATACAAATTGAATGATTTATGGGGATTCTTAATGTTCATATTTGATCAATTTGAAAGAGATTTAATATTCGTAGCTCTATTTACTAGCTTAGCCATGGGACTCCAACTTTTGTTCCCGCAGCTGACAGTCTATGTAGCATCAAATGTAATCACCCTAGGTTCAATACCTTTTGCACTGCAAGTAGGAATACTTGCAGTACTACTAGCAGTAGTAAGTACAGGAGCACTTTATCTACAATCAGAATTTATTCTGAAATTAGAAACTGAAACTGACAAGAGAGCTCAAGTATCTGTATGGGATCGACTTTTAAAAGCTGATTTAGAAAATATTTCCAAATTTTCTTCTGCTGATCTAATGCTTAGAGCTTCAACAATAGGAGAAATAAAAAAATTAATGAGTTCTTCAAATATTGCATCATTGATTGGAATATTATTCTCCTTTCTTTACTTGGGGATCATGTATAGTTACTTTCCTGAACCTTTAATTGGTGTACTTCCTCTTACTATTGGATTTGTCTTTTTTGTAGTTAATCGAGCGAAAACAGGTGGGGTATTACTTAGTCACTCATTAGATGAAAGAGCCAAGCTTACATCTGCTTCATACGACCTCTTACTACTTCAACAAGAGTTAAGGTCTAGAGCTTCCGAAAACAAATTTTTAGATAAATGGTTAGGAGTCTCAAAAGAATATGCATACCTATCTAAATCATATAGAAGAAGAGATACTGGTATAGAAATACTTTCAGCAGCATTCCAACCAATCTGTTTTCTAGTCAGTTTCATAATCATAGAGTCATCATTATCTCCAGAAGATTGGGGTGATTCATCTATATTATTACCCTTACTAGGTTACACTTCCTCTTTGACTTTATTCACTTCTAATTTATCGGCAGGAGCAAACACAGTAGCTGATTCATTTGTAAGAGTAATGGCATACTGGAAGCGTGCTATACCCATAGTCTTTACTCCAATAGAAACTGGATATAAACCTGGTTCAAAAGCTCACAATCTAGAAGGATCAATAGCTCTAGAAAATGTTTCAGTAGTAGACCGTAAGAAAGAACGA
>QCJK01000025.1 GCA_003216075.1 Prochlorococcus sp. AG-409-B05 | reverse complement strand
ACTTATTTTATGTTAAGGTGAAGATAAAATTTTAGACAATCTAGAGTAATTAGGTGATGCTCGATTGTAGTCAAATTAATAGATGTTATGTAGGCGGCCTCTTCTTTGATCTGATGATCTGTTCTCGTAAGAGCTTGTCGAAAGGGATGTCAATGGAAAGACTGGAAAATTTTGATTAGGGACATGGAGGCCGTAATCTAAACATTGGTTGCCCTCTTATCTAATGGCTGATGTTGCTGAATCTCAGAAACCAGCAAAAAGTTTTCGCAAAGGAGCTTTAGTGCGAGTTAAAAAAGACGCTTATGAAGGCAGTATCGAGATAACTGCTAGTGATCCATCGATGCCTTCTTATATTTTTGAAGGCCCAGGGGAATTATTGGCAGTGAGAGGAGACTATGGACAAATTAGATGGCGTATGCCCGTACCTGATGTTTGGCTAAGGATGGATCAATTAGAGGCTTGGTCATGAATTTGATTCTCGTTTGGGTAATGTGTTGAATCCTTTTTCAATCTCTTTAAGTGCTGTAGGAATTGATTGAGTGCTGCTTGGTAAACGCCAAACTGCTCCTCCCAGCATTCCACTAAGATCCCTCATTCCGTTCAAGATTGGATGTTGAAATTTGCTTTGTGCTTTGCTTGCAATGGATGCTGCTTTCCAGGGATTCCAGTCTGCGAGGCTTACTAAAGTGTGATAAATGGCTGGCCAGGGATTATTAGGCAGTAGTTCCTGTAAAGCATGAAATTGTTGTGATGCATGATCAGGCCTATTTGTTAAAAGTGCAAGTAAGGCAAGACTCCATCTGGCTTCTACATTGTTTGGATTGCTTATTAGTTCTTGGGAAGCCTTTTGTTTGACAACCTGTTGATATTGAAAATGTCCATCCAACATATGGTGAATAGCTATTTCATCAAAGACAATTTTCAGGCCGTGCAATCCATCCCCTAAGCCATTAGCTAGTGTTGGGAATTTATTGGCAAAATCTTCTTGAGTTTGTTTGTTTGGTTTACGACGCCATAGCGAATAACTATCACCATTATGTCTTGGGAATCTTTTGATTTCAGCAAAGATTCCACTATTTCTGATTGCTTGGTCAAGTGTGGCAGCACTCTGACGAACAGAACCTTGCTCACCTTCTGCTAAAACAACCCATTCTGCATATGTGAGTAGTGGTTCAATATCTTTTAAGCTACTACCCAGTTGTCGGCCTACTAAATTACCTCCTTGCATTCGACCAAAATAACTCACATTATGTTGGTTTAAATCTGGTGTGCTGGGGACAACAATGAGTGTGGTAGGCGGATTGGTTGGATTGCTTCCACCTGCTGACTCAACAATCTTTGCTAAGGGGCCCATTTTATCCCTCTGTAGGAGAGAAAGCTGTGTTGACCAAGTGCTTGGGATGCTGCTGCAAAGTCCTGCGACTAGAGCTACAGGTAAGTAAAGTAGTGATGCTTTAGGCCAATGACGCTTTGCCCATAATCCAAACTCAAGCCAGCCTCTTGAAAGAATTAATAATAGACTTGGTAGAAGAGGGGTGATATATCTATCACCTTTATTTGGACTAAGGCTAGTAAATAACCAGCCAAGTAATAAAGTGAAGATTAACCACTTCCATGCAAAAGTATCATCATTACTAATTGAAATCCTTGTTGAAGAATTTAACCTGAATATGTGACGTATTGCCCATAGAATAATTCCACTAACTCCAATAATTAGGATGACTAAGCCAATTTGTTTGGGAACTAAACGGGCATACCAAATCCAATTTTCAATTGTTAGAGATGATGGGTCTCCTTCTATTTTGGCTGATTCAAATACTGCCCTATTGGTGCCTCCAATAGTCGTAATCCAATTGTGATGTAACCAAGGTGTGATTCCAAGAATCGCGATTCCTAACCCTGAGAATAGTTGTTTTTTGGTTGCATCATGATTTCTTAGTGTCTGGAACCCAACCAATATCAAAGCAGGAATAAGTACAAGTAAAGAGCTTTGTTTAGTTAGTAAACTAATTGTGCAGCAGGTTGCTGCGATTATTGCTTGTATCCACTTCCCTCCTTGCCGAGGATGTAACCAACATCCCAAACGCCATAGACTTAAAGTAACTACTGCTGTTAAAGGCATCTCTAATACATAATCTGAACGCAGTGCTAATAGACCTGGAGCTATGGCTACACAAATAGCTCCGATTAATGCGAGGCTTTGTCCTCTAAGTTGTAGCCCCCAACTGGCTACAGAAAACAGCAGTAGTCCATGCCAAATGCTTAAGCTCCATGCAGCTTGTTTAGGAGTATCTCCTGCTATTGCCATTATTGTTCCATTGACCAAGGATGCAAGAGGTGGAATTTTTGGTGATAAATCGAGTAATGATTCCCATCCTTGCCATTTAGCTCCATGCATTAGACCTAAGGCGCGTCCATGATCCAGTGCACTATTGAGATAATCGGCTTGATCCCAAGATGGAAGCCCTTGATAGGCGTTCCACCAAAGACGATCAATTCCAGTGGCTACTAGCCAAATTAGAGCAATAAAAGTCCAGAATCGTAAAGTTGCTTTCATTGGATCTGTAATTTTTGTCGTTCAAGGTGAAGGAGTTTTCGTTTTTGCTTCGCTTTTCTCATCATCTCTTGACCATCATGTAAATAATTATCCACGTAGCCCATGGTGTATCTCTCTAGCTCTGAAATTGCATCTTCAATTTGAGATAGACAGTGGTATAAACTCAATCCAAAGCCGTTTAAGGAATTTGGTATAGGCATAGATCTATATAGATTAGCTACTTTGTTGAGATGACTTCTACTTTTGTGGAGATAATTACAGAAATCTTGCATCAATAAGTCGTCGTAAGGATCAGCTGACAATGCTTTTATTTGGGAAGGAAAGGGCTTGATTACTTCACCCAGTAATCGATCAATCGGCGTATAAACTGTGTTTAACCATCTTAAGAGTAAATCGTCTTCGCCCGCAGATCGACCTTTTGCAGCTCGAGCTGCAACGCTTGCACGTGCATTGCGGATTCCTCTTTCCTTTGCTTCTTGAACGATAGAACAGTCGTTGTTAATACTATTGTCGTAAGCCTGTCGGTTTTGAGGGTCTCGAAGAATTTCCCATGCTGCATTGATTGATAGCATTTTTTCTTCATCTCCTCCTGTATCAGGGTGATGACGCTTGACTAGTTCTCGATATGCAGCCTTGATTTCAGCTGCGCTTGCATTTGGGTGAATACCTAATTCTTGATAGGGATCTGAACTCATGAGGTGACTAATTATGTTTCATTAAAGCTGTCCATCGCGACGAGCTGGCATACTTGATGAAGTATTGAACATTGGTGTAGATAGGTATCTTTCTCCAAAACTGGCCAAAATGACCACAAGTTTTTTGTTTGCCATATTTGACCTGCACCCTACTTGAAGAGCAGCGGCAATAGCTGCTCCACTACTTATTCCGCTTAATAGCCCTTCGTCTTTTGCAAGACGTCTACCCATATCCATAGCTGTGTCATCACTAATGTGTATCACTTCGTCGATTAGAGACGTATCAAGAACTTTAGGAATAAAGCCTGCGCCTATACCTTGAATTCGATGAGGTGAGGGATTGCCTCCAGTAAGTACAGGACTAGAAGCTGGTTCTACGGCAAAAACTTTGAGGTTTGGTAAGCGTTGTTTGAGTACACGTGCACATCCAGTCAGAGTGCCCCCAGTGCCAACTCCTGTGATTAGTCCATCAAGATGCTCATCACAATCAGTCCAGATCTCCTCAGCAGTAGTTTTTTCGTGAATTCCAGGATTAGCAGGATTGTCAAATTGTTGTAGAAGGTAAGCATTTGGTGTTTTGTGGATTAACTCTTGCGCCAGGGCAATTGCACCTTGTATCCCTTCATTCCCTGGAGTCAGCTGCAGCTCTGCTCCATATGCTCTTAGCATGGAGCGCTTTTCGGTACTCATTGTGTCTGGCATGGTCAAGATGAGTCGGTAGCCTTTTGCAGCTGCGACCATTGCAAGTGCGATTCCAGTATTTCCACTAGTTGGTTCTATTAATACAGTCTTACCAGGAGAAATAATGCCGTTTCTTTCAGCAGTTTCTACCATTGCACTAGCAATTCGATCTTTAACAGAGGATGTTGGGTTAAAGCTTTCCAGCTTTGCTAGTAATTCAGCTTTGCATCCGCATTCCTTAGGTAATCTGTTTAGTCGTACGAGAGGGGTTCGACCAACGAGAGCTGTTATGTCAGATGCAATTGGCATGAACGATTTGCTGATTGTGGTTGTGTATTTATCCACAAAAGCATAATTTGTCCAGCCCTTAAAATTTTGAGACGTTATGCTCTTATTTAGTTATTAATTAGATGATTGTTGGTCTATTTAATCATCAGTTTCTATTAGAGATTAGAGATTCGCATTTACTTTTCCTTTTGTTTAAGAGCTTTGAAATGAAAAAGCCTCCACCAATTTGGTGGAGGCTTTTCTTGAGACATTAACTGATTTTAAATTAATCAGAAGCGGAATGTAGTTTTAACTAAACCACCGGTAACGTCCTTATCACCTTCTCTCTCAATTGTGAAGAAAGCAGGTGTAATGGTGATGTTGTCGCTAACAGCCATGGAGTAATAAACCTCCCAGGCCATTGGGTCGTCATAGTTTTTGTCGTCTCTGTGGCCTTCGGCAGTGCCATAAGCTATGCCAAGTTGGTTGCCATCAGTGAAGGCATCATCCCAGACAACTCCTAGAGACCAGGTTGATGTATCTTCAACGTCATCAGCAGTGTTCTGAACGTTGTCAGCTCCATCATCATCAGTCTTATCAGGAGTCTTCCAACCTATACCTGCATTTAGAGAAATGCCGTTGTCTAGGTCGTACTGGCCACTAATGCCCCAAGCATCATAGTCTTCAGTTTCTGCTGTACTTGCGGTATTACCACCATCAGAGATGGTATATGCAGCGGCTATTGTGAAGTTGTCGCCAACCCAAGCAACCTGGCCAGTAACGTCATCAGAACCTTGCTCAGTCAACATGCCTTGTGAGGCATCTTCACCTTCTTCTGAAACGAATAAGAGACTTGCGCTCAGGTTGTCATTTGAGTAGGTAACACCAGCACCAGCACCTAACGACAAGTTGTAAGCGTCGTTAGCACCTGCATAAGTCAGTACATCAAGTACTGAGTCGCCTGGGTAAGAACTAGGCCAGACACCCAACATGTCGTCTTGACGTACCACTGCACCAACAGTTGCTGTTAGTGAATCACCAACTGGGAATTGGTAGAAGTTACGGTTTACTTCTACACCAGCAGTGACGTCGGCACCGCCAGAATGATCGCCAAAACCTGTTTCTAGAGCAGCGGCTCCCTTGGCACCAAATGGGTCATTCTTGTTGAAGTTGCCAGAACGGAATGTAGTTCTAAGCAAATCTTCACCAGTGAAGCTGGTGTCAAGACTAATGATGGTGTCGTAGTTAAAGGTGACGCTTTCTAGAGGGTCGCCATCTGAGTTCTTAACTTCTTCTACTGCACCAACAACAAACTTTGTAGTACCTGAAAGCTTGGTAGTAGCTGAGAAGAGACCTGCTTCAAAGGTATCAGCTTCGATTCCATCGATGCGACCTTTGATTACTGCAAGTTCAGCACCAAATTCGTTGATCAGACGACGCTCTTCTGCGTTGACCTGAACAACATTCTCAAGACAAGAATTGAGGAGCGCTGCAGCTTCATAGCGAGTCATTGCGCTATTGGAGATAGCTCCTTTGCAGCCATGGCGATCAGCCATGTCAGTCAAAGCCTGATACGCCCAGTCAGTTGGATAGACGTCAGAGAATTGAGAGATGCTCTTAACTTCTTCGCCAGAAGCGGAGTAGTTAGATACACCATCAAGATTTAACTCGGCAGCATTTGCAGCCATTGGTGCCAATAGGCCCAACGCAGCAGGTGCTACCAGCAGTTGCTGGAAAAGTTTCATTGAGTTCCTCACACAAAAATGCGCAATGCGCATACACAATTTTCTCTTCTATGTGACCTATATCACATAGTGATGTGCCAGATTTGGCAGTGACATAGTTTTATAGGGTGGTTTGGCCTTGATAAAATGATGCTTATAACAATAAAAGTTGTAATTGATGTAATTTTGATTCTTGGTTATTTTGAAGTAATTGATTGATTTAGATATAAAAGTAATAACATTAACTCATGAAGCTTGATTTGATCTTCGCTTTTGTGTTTTTTAACTACTTTTTGGTGGATATTTTGGTTGTGTCAATTTAATCAGACTGGAAAATACTGCTTAAGTGCTAAGTAAGTCTTCTCATGCAAGAGGTCAAGAGATGGTTCGAAGATCAGCCATTGGAATTTGACCAACCTTTTTTTACGAAACCTCATTTGCTTGGTTTGTTTTTTTTGTGGGTACTGGCTTGCCTATTGGCTGTTTATGGTTTAGGTGCTTTGCCTTTAAGAGACTTTGATGAGGCAACAGTGGCTCGTGTTGCTTTTGAGCTTAGTCAGAAAGAAGGGTTAGAAAGGCTTTTACCAACACTATGGGACGCTCCATATCTGAATAAACCTCCCGGACTGCATTGGTTGATTGCTTTTGCCATTCACTTCAGTGAAATTGGTCGAGGTGAGTTTTTTAAACCACCATCGGAGATTGTTATCCGCATAATTCCGGCACTAATTTCGACTTTAATCGTTCCAGTGGGAGGGCTTATACAAGGGTATTTGCGACCTGGCGATCGAACAGCGAGTTTTGCTACTTCATCGATTCTGCTGACTTTACTCCCAGTTGCACGCCATGGGCGTCTTGCAATGCTGGATGGCCCTCAACTTACTGCTATTGGAATTTTGTGGCTTCTATTTTTATCTCTTGACAGTACCAACATGGATCGTTGGAGATCTCTTGGGGCTGGTTTGGTATGCAGTGCGATGTTAATGCTAAAAGCTCCTTTACTCTTGCCAGGAATTTTGGCAGCAGTCATTCCTATGTGGTGGGGAGGGGAACTTCGAAAGTTAGGTAGAAGCTCTGTGATAATTGCTTTTATTTTTGGTTTATTGCCTGGATGTTTTTGGCATCTATGGCATGGACTAAATCGAGGGGTAGGTGCTCTATGGCTATGGAGTGGTGATGGTGCTGGCCGAGTACTCTTTGATTTGGGAGAAGGCAGTGATCTTGGTTGGCGAGTCCCACTTATAGAAGTTTTGGAGGGAGGATGGCCTTGGTTGTTGTTTTGGCCGTTCGCCATCATGTGGGCCTGGCGACAGAGACATCAAAGATGGGGGCAATGGGCACTTGGTTCTCAGTTGGTGTTAGCCATGGTAATACTTCCCTTAAAGACCCAGCTTCCTTGGTATAGCCATCCTCTTTGGTTGCCTTTTGCATTGTTGTGTGGTGTTCCTTTTGCATGGTTGATTTCTAAAAATAAGTTGGACCGGCCTGCTGGTTTTAGATGTTTACAAAAACTTCCTTTGTTGCTGCTAGCTCTTGGAAGCATATTGACCCTTTTGGGATTATTAGGCGTTGTAGGTTTTGTCATTGGATTTCGTCCTTATAGCTCAATCGCAATAGCCGTTGGGCTTGGCTGGAGTAGTGGTGCGATGTTATTGACTAGTACTACAAAGTCTTATCGCTTGTTTGGAGCTATTAATGTTGTTGTTGGAAGTTTGGCTGGCTTAGGTTTGCTTATGTCATCATCATTCTGGTTATGGGAATTGAATGAAACGTGGCCTGTTGAATCTGTGGTCGAGTTAGGCTTACAGGCAAATAGTCCATCATTATTTTTAGAGGGAAATGAAGAGAGGCCTAGTTTGAATTGGTATTTAGGCAAGAGAGTACGTGTGCTAAATAATTATGAAGGTGCTGAATGGATCCTGACGCAGCATCCAGGACGTGTTATCAAGATGTCAGCGGATCAAACGCACAATTGTCAGCCTATTGATAGTTCAGGTAACTGGACCATCCTTAACTGTGCTCCAGCTAATAAGTGATTTTTAACTTATTAAACTTATGACTAAATTAAACCCATCAAAAACTGTTGGGAGAGAGTTGCTTTCCGTAATACTACCTACTTACAATGAACGTGACAACATCATTCCTTTGATAAAGAAGTTGTTGTATTTAGAAGATTCTTTTGATCTGGAGATATTGGTTGTGGATGATAATTCTAGTGATGGTACTGCTTTATTAGTTAAAGAGTTGGCTCAGTCGGATCGTCGAATAAGACTTATTCGTCGTGTTGGTCGGAGCGGCTTAGCGAGTGCCATCAAAGAGGGGATGCTGGATGCTTCAGGCGATTTAGCTGCAGTGATGGACAGTGATGGTCAGCATGAACCTATTGCAATAGAGCTTGCGGTTGAAAAATTAAGATTAAACAAGTTGGATCTTGTTGCAGGAAGTCGGTTCAAAGGGGAATCTCAGATTTTTGGTTTGAGCCAGCGTCGGACAGGAGGTTCCTCATGGGCTAATCGCTTTGCAAGGTTTAGTTTATCGCGAAAATATAAACATTTGACTGATTATATGAGTGGCTGTTTGGTACTTGATATCAAGAACTGTCTTCCTTATGTATGCAAAGTTGATGTTAGTGGATTTAAGTTCTTTTATGAATTACTCGCAATTAGTGATGGGAATTTATTAGTAGATGAAGTGCCTATAAAGTTTCAGCCACGAAATTATGGAAGTTCTAAATTAGACTTGGCTATTTTGTGGGATTTCTTGATTTCTTTATTGCATACTTTTACCCTTAGATTCATACCCAGACGTGCAATTAGTTTTGCATTGGTTGGTGCTTTTGGTGTGGTTGTTCAGCTAATAGCTACGCAGATTTTGATGTTGGTTTTTCAAATGGGATTTGAAGAGGCGTTACCTTTATCAGTTGTGATAGCAGCAACTTCCAATTATTTAATTAATAATGCATTGACTTTTAGATTTCAACGTTTAATTGGCTGGAATTTAGTGAAGGGACTACTCAAATTTCTGTTAGTAGCATCTTTACCAGTCTTAGCTAATGTGGGATTAGCTACAACCTTTTATAATTTTGTTACTCCTAATACTTTTTGGGCACAAATGTCAGGAATATTAGTGGTATTTGTTTGGAATTATGCAGCTTCATCCCGTTTGGTTTGGAATACCCCTTGAAAATACTTTCCAAATTAATTGAATGAGAAAGAGTTACTTTAATTGGTTAAGTTTATGTATCATTCTGATAGGAGTTTCTTTTCGGCTAGTTAATATATATAGCCCAATTCTTGGTGTTCATAGTTGGCGACAGGCAGATACGGCTGCTATGGCAAGACACTTTTTTTTATCAGGTAAACCAATATGGTTACCACAAATTGATTGGGCTGGAGCTAGCGCTGGATTCGTAGAAAGTGAATTTCCAATTTTTCCATTTTTGACAGCAAGTTTTTATAAGTTCTTTGGTATTTATGAATTCTTTGGTCGAGGATTATCAGTCTTATTCAGTGCAATAACCATTTATTTGCTCATTAGGTTAGGAGCACGTTTGTTTGATCCTATCAGTGGTTTATTTAGTGGTCTCTTCTTTGCAATAATTCCTCTTGGTGTTTATTACGGTAGAACTTTCCAGGCTGAATCTTTGATGCTCATGCTGGGAATACTGAGTATAGATCAATCTTTGGCTTGGAGGAGACGAGGAAAAGGTATAAACTTATTCATAAGTTGGTTGACATTTTGCCTGGCTTGTTTGATAAAAGTTTTGCCATTGATTTGGCTTGGTTTACCTATTTTAATTTCTCAACTTCAAGACAATAATTTCCTCCTCCCTGTATCCATTAAGCAATTAAGAAAACGTTTTATTAATCTTTCTTATTCATTTTGGTTTTGGCTATATTTAATATCTTTATTGTTGGCTATATCTCTTTGGTATTCATATGCTTATCATTTAGGCCAGGAGAGTGGACTTAGCTTTGGCTTTTGGGGCAAGAGTTCTGACCGTAGTAGCTTTTTAATGTTGTTTGATTTGAGGACTTGGCTGGATTTATTTATTAGATTTAGTCTCAGAGGACTTGCAATCTTTGGACTACCTATTTTAATCATAGGTATTTTTAAGGCTCGCCAATCTTCAGGAGGCCAAATATTCTTATCTGGAATAATTGCTACTCTTGGATGTACATTGATTGCACTGAGATCAAGTTCTGTACATGAATACTATCAGTTACCTTTGTTACTTTTTTCTTGTCCAATCATGGGGCTTGGATCGAAAACGATTCTTGCTTCGACTATATTGAAAAATAATCAATTAGAATGGATAACTAGAATCTTTCTTGTGCTAATTATTAGCATTAGCTTATCAATACTTCATTTTGACTATTGGTCCATTGAGAAAGGTCAGACAAAAATATGGATGCCTTTAGCTGAACGCATTCGACTAGAAGTACCCGAAGGCTCTCGTATTATTAGTGTTACTGGTAATGATCCAACTTTGTTGAATCTAGCTCGAAGGCAGGGATGGTTGACAAGCTTTCATAATGTAAACTCAGCCAGTATTGAATCATGGTTAAATGAAGGTGCTACTCATATAGCAGGTAGTTGGGATTGGGAGGAAACATATAATTCCTTTTCGGATACTTCTCAAATAAATCGATTACAAGAATTATTATGTAACACGAAGGATTTGCAAAATTGTATAAATGAGCCTTTAAGATTTTATTTGATTCCCATAGAAGATGTATCTAGATGAGAATTACGTTTCTCCCTAAAAGTGATGGAGAGGCAGCGGCCTGTGTTCGTTGTTGGGTTATTGGTTTCTTCTTTATTACCTTGATACTGCAGGTATGGCGAATTTATAGTTTAAATGCAACTTATGATCAAGGTCTTTTTTTGCAAGAGATATGGAATGGCTTGCATGGCAGACCTTTTGAAAGCACTTTAGCTGCTGAATTGTCTGCTCCAGTAATGGTTCATGGAGAATTACCTCAATTAGGTTATAGGCACTTGGGTATACATTTTACTCCGCTGTTAGCAATTTGGATTCCATTAGTTGGGCTTTTGGGAGTATGGTCACTACCTTTAATTCAAGTTGGATTATTATCATTATCTGGTTGGATTCTTTTCTTATTAGGACAAGAATATTTATCACCCAAGATCGCTGGTTGGATTACATGTAGTTTCTTCTGTACTGGATTAGTTATTGGCCCCTCGCTTGAGAACTTTCATGATCTTTGTATCGTCCCATTGCTTGTTTTTAGCCTCCTTCTTGGGATTAGTAGAAATCAGAAGCTCCTATATCTGCTTACAGCGTTGGCACTACCTTTGGTTAGAGAGGATGTTGGTCTTTTGTCGTTCAGTATTGGTCTATGGATGATGATTCGGAGGCCTCAATGGCGTATTTGGGGGCTTGGCTTATGTATATATTCGTTAGTTGCAGTTTTGCTGATTACTAATTGGGTAATGCCAATATTTGGCTCTGATTTGTCTGATCGCATGATGGAAGAGAGATTTGGGCAATATTTGGATGGAAAACAAGCCGGGACATTAACTGTTCTTAAATCCATGTTTAGTAATCCTATGTTCCTGATAAATGAAATTATTTACCCTCCAGGACAAACATTTCGTTTTTTGTTGACACTTGGTTTGCCTTTAGCCTTCTTGCCTTTGATTTCATTTGATTCTTGGCTGCTTATTTCAATACCTTTGTTTGTAGCGTTGACTTCTCAGGGTGGTGATGCTTTGGCGGTAAGTCTTAGATTTGTTCTTTATTTAGTCCCTGGGATTTTTGCGGGATCCATATTTTGGATGAGGAATAAAAATGATCTTTTACAGACTAAAGTATTTAGACGCTTTTGGAGGATGTGTTTAGTAATAGCTCTTCTTTTCGCTATTGCAGGCAACCCTCACAGGTCTTTGTCTGCAATTATCCCTGATAGTGTGAATCCATGGGTTTATATTCCTATTCAAAAGCAATGGCGTCGTGGAGTAGCAATTCATCAATGGATGAATTTAATACCGCCGGAAGCTTCTGTTGCTGCTGACACACATTTAATTCCACAATTAGCTCAACGCAGAATATTGTTAAGGTTTCCAAGGCATTATCAATATCTTGATTTGCAGGGCAACTCTCTGGAAGTTGATTTTGTAGTGAGTCAACCTAGATTCAATGTTGATTATTTACCTGCCTTTCGTAACGAAGGGCGTTTAGCTCAGAAAAGTATTAACCTGATGGATGATCTTTTACAAAATCATAATTATGGTATCTTTTTCTCTGATCAGAAGACAATTATTCTAAAGCGAAATTATTTAAGTAGTGCTGATAAATTAGAATCGTTCAACCAAGAAATAAATGAGCTTAAAGCTATTTTGAAAGAGTCGTTTTAATTCAAGTTACTCTTTTTGGTAGGAGTTCTTATTAGTTATTTAATTAGTTATTGATGAGATTTGTAGTGTGGTTTTATTAATGCAAAACAATGCCCCTGAACTGAAACCAGTTCAGGGGCTCTCGTCGGGTCCGCTATGCCGCGGAACCTTTTGATCAAGGAACAGGTGCCGGGATCAGTCGGCGTTCTCCGCGATCAGCAGACCCTTGATAGAACAACTTTGAAGCATGAACACCTCCTCCTGTGGGGATAGAGACAACTCACGAAGCATTCGACTCATGTTGATTAATCAACATCATCACTTCGTTATTGCCAGATCGAATGCAGCATAGTGTGAAATGGGTCAAATGTTAACTAGATGTGCAAGTCAGAGATTATTGAACGTCTAATGTTTCCTTAAGGCAGGTTAGGCTTGCCGGTGAAGATGTGATTTGTTTTTGTAAAATTATTACACCTTCTGAGCAGTATTTTATGCCATATTCCTTAGAATTTACTATGGTTTTTAAATTTGATTTTAGTGACTTCCAGCGAGATGTTTCCATTTTAAAAAGAGGCATGAATGGTTTGTAATAGTCGGGAAAAGTAATGATCCAATCAACTGATTTAGTTCTACCTTTTCGGTCTATAAAATTGTAATTCTCTGGAAATCTTAAAGCAACTTCTCTTTGGGCAAGCAATGGTAATAAGGGGGTATCTGCAGAAATACTTGCATTTTTAGGTATGATGTTGATAGCACGTTTTGCTATTACTGCGCGTTTGAGCATTTCATTTGGTGGAACATGCACCCATGGAGAAAAGCTGTCAGGAATTAAGGCCGAGAAACTACGGTATGGATTACTCACGATGGTAATTATAAAACCAAGTGTAATGCACCCTGTCCAGAAATGTAAAAACCATTTCTTGTTAAGTAGTTGAATATTTGACTCCCACCAGAGCATTGTTCCAGCGAATAAACCTGGGACAAAAACCATGATATAACGATAGGTTACTGATAATGCGCTCATTCCTTGATATAGCAAAGTCACAAAAAGTGGAATTGCAATCATCAGACCTACATCAATAGAAATTAAAGGAATTAGTGCGAGGGGAATAGAAGGTGTAATGAGAAAAGTTAATGTTCCTCCGGGAGGTGAAACCAGCGCATGTATTACTCTCCCAGGATGATTTAGCATTGTCCAAAGTAAATTAAGTGTTCCACCTTTACTTCCTTGCAGTATATGTGAGAATTTTTCTTCTAATACACGATCAGCTAGAGATGCATCAAATAGTGGTTGAATAAAGCCAGTAATTAATGTCATATATATGAAGGATAAAGTCATTATATAAATTCCTAGCATCTTGCTTTGAGGTTGCCTTATGGATGCCCATAGCCCAAGAGAAAATACGCATAGACCTGCATCTTCACGAACCAAAAGGAGTAGAAAGCTAAACAAAAAAACTTTCTTCCATGAATGCTTTAGAAAGTTATTGATGATTAAAAACCCTAATAATGGAAACCAACAGAAATCATGAAAGTTTTCAACCGCAGGCCCAATTACTGTGCCACTTAAATAATATGCAACTATTATCTTGAATGCTGTAGATTTAGGTAGCCTTTCTATTGACATTCTCCACAACACAATGCCAGCAATAGTTATTACACTTATTTGAAGTATAGGGAGTCCAAAACGACCAAAAATTATAACTAAGGGTGTTCCAGCAATAAGAGTTAAGAAGTTCGCATGTTGTCCAATATGTAGATAGTCTATCCGTGGGAATTCTCCATATATTTTTACTGCGGCTGATAACTCTGAAGAAAGACTACTTTCAAAAATTCTGCCTTTAGAAGTTGCCCAGAGCTCCTGCAAAAATAGAGCTTGATCATATGTAGAGCTAAGACTTTCTTGTCTCCAGAGTTGTATCATCAAGCCTAAACAAAAAAAACCAATAGTTATCCAAATGAACTTTTTTTTATAACTCAAGTCTTTTGTAATGTTTGATTTCTTCATGTTAGATGTAGTCCAAATGAGATGGTTTACCTTTCTTCCATTCATACTAATAATAACTCTCTTTTACATCAAGATTAGCTTTGCAAAATATTCACTTGTGATTAGCCATTAGTAATTACTCTATGAACTTATCTGGAAAGTAGAGCGATTTTCCTATTACCTGGTAAGAATGAGTCAGTTGTACAGGAAGCTCCGTGTACGTTATTGAACTTGCGCTTAAGTTCAGTCCTCTTTCGTTGTCCGTTCAAAGGAAGGAATTGACAGATGCAAAAAATCTTTATAAGCAAGTCAGGCAAGCGATTGAGAGGGGACAGCCTCGCGTGTTGGAGTTGAGTTGTGAAAAGGTTGAAGATAAAAAGGTTGCTGTTTTGGTGGCTGAGCTTTTGGCTGTTCAAATCTATGAGAAAACAGCTTCTTCTGGGGGGACTAAGCGTCCTGGATTTTCTTTTGAGAGTTGATTAATGGAACTGTCTCTTTCGTTGAGGAGTTCCAGAGCTGATGATTCAATTTTGTTTTTGAAAAAAGTTTCTTTTGCATGGCCAAGCGGTGTAAAGGCTTTGGATGAATGCAGTTTTTCTTTGCCTGGCAAGGGATTATGGATGCTTGTTGGCAGTAATGGAAGTGGGAAAAGTACTCTTTTACGCCTGATAAGTGGAATGCTTCCTCCCCAACAGGGGTCAATTCATTGCAGTGTGAAACCAGCTTTGGTTTTTCAGAATCCAGACCATCAACTCCTTTTGCCTAGTTGCGGAAGTGATTTACTTCTAAGTGTCTCAAGGGCTTTGACATTGTCTCAACGTCGCAATCAAATCCAAACAGTGCTTGAGCAGGTTGGGATGCAGGGGATGGAATCTCGACCTATTCATACGCTTAGTGGTGGGCAGAAGCAAAGACTTGCACTTGCTGGTGCATTAGCTAGTGAAGCAAATTTGCTGCTTCTTGATGAACCCACTGCATTGTTGGACCCAGATAGTCAAAAGATGGTTTTAGAGACAGTCCATGCGCTTTGTAATCGCTCTGATAAGCCTTTGACAGCACTTTGGATTACACATCGCCTTGAAGAGTTGGATTATTGCGATGGGGCTGCTTTGATGGAAAAAGGTCGGATTGGGCCCTGGAGATCTGCGCATTTGCTTCGCAACCTTTTAAGGCCACTTGCAGGCCGGCAGGTGTGAAGGTTAAGTTCTTCAAGTTACATTCCTCGGTAGCTCAGCGGTAGAGCGGTCGACTGTTAATCGATTGGTCGCAGGTTCGAATCCCGCCCGGGGAGTTTTCGTCAAGCCACAGCCATTCTGGTTGTGGCTTTTTGTTGTTTGTTATAAGAAATACGCAACAGAGCGTGCACAGATTTGGAAGACTTTCTAAAGAGAATTTCAGGTATGTTTTTTGCTAATCAGCAAGAAGTCAGTCATGCCAGCGTTTTTGCTGGAAAAGTCATGAAGTCTTGCATTGCGGGTTTTCTCACGGGACCCTGCAGTAGTAAATAAATCTTGAGAGAATCCTTCGAAAGTTCATGTAACAGCATTTAGCTGCTTACCAATTCCTACCTGACTCCGATCTAATGAAGCCGTGCATATTGCTGATCGAAGACGACCAGGACATGCGTGATCTGGTCGGAGGTCATTTAGAACATAGTGGCTTTGATGTGCAGCGGGCTGAAGATGGCATTAAAGGACAGGCTTTGGCGCTTCAGTACAGCCCTGATTTAATTGTTCTGGATTTGATGCTTCCAAAGGTTG
The DNA here is from genome assembly GCA_003216075.1 of Prochlorococcus sp. AG-409-B05. Lineage (GTDB taxonomy): Bacteria > Cyanobacteriota > Cyanobacteriia > PCC-6307 > Cyanobiaceae > AG-409-B05. Next base: position 4,112 of record QCJK01000025.1, on the reverse strand, counting down.
ATGGCTTAACTCTGTGCCAGCGCCTTCGCAGAGATGAAAGGACTGCTGGCATTCCAATACTTATGTTGACTGCTCTCGGAGGAACTAAAGATAAGGTCAGTGGATTTAATTCTGGTGCTGATGATTACCTCACTAAACCTTTTGATTTAGAAGAATTACAAGTAAGAGTTAAGGCTCTTTTGAGAAGAACTGATAGAGCCCCATTAGGAGTTAGCAGTCATCAGGAGATTTTGAGTTATGGCCCTTTAACTTTGGTCCCAGAAAGATTTGAGGCTATTTGGTTTGAGAGTCCTGTCCGATTAACACATTTGGAGTTTGAACTGCTTCATTGCTTATTGCAAAGGCATGGACAGACTGTTGCTCCTTCATTGATCCTGAAAGAGGTATGGGGTTATGAGCCTGATGATGATATTGAGACTATTCGAGTACATGTTCGTCATTTAAGAACAAAATTAGAACCAGACCCACGGAAACCTCGTTTCATAAAAACTGTTTATGGTGCAGGATATTGTTTAGAATTACCTACTGGGTCAAAAATCAAAGATTTCCAGGAAGTTTTGGTTAAGGCTCGTGAAGCGCGTCAAGTTGAAACTTCAGAAGATGAGCGTGCTAGCGCTTAAGTATTAAGTCAATTTCTAATAAGGCAACTTCCCAAGCCAACCTTGGCTGAACAAAGCAAAGTAGTTGAGACCTTAGTTTCTCTAACCTTTTTAAGAGTTTTGAATTTAGAGTCTCTTTCCATAAATATTGTTCTATCCAATCTATTAGCCAAATTTGTTGCTCTCCGTCTAATGTTTCAGTGAGTTCTTTTGCTAGCGATAATGATTCAATAGGATCTCTGTTCATTTTTGTTAGTCGAGGCCAAACCTCTTCAGGGATTTCGTTCCACATATTTAAATGTTTCATAAATGCCCCAGGAGAACCACCAGCAAGATTGATTAAATTTTGTTGGTCAAAATTTAAAGAAGGTTCGTTTTTTTGCGTATCAGAATCTTTGTTGTTCAATAATATTTTCTGCAGAACATCTCTGTGTAGACGCCTAAATGGAATGTGCTGACATCGTGATCTGATTGTTGAGGGCAATCTTTCAGGCCTATCTGAAATCAGAATTAACAAGCCTTTACCTGGTTCTTCAAGTGTCTTTAAAAGTGCATTTGAAGGTCCTTCTCCCATCCTCTCTGCTGATTCAATGACAACCATTCCTAAGCTGCTTTCTATAGGCTCTTGACTAAGGAAACGGGCCACTTTTCGAATTTGTTCAAGGCGAATTTGGGGAGGGTTACGTTTAACTATGCCTTCTTGTTCGGCTATGGATTTAGGCACTAGTTGCCCTTGATTGAGATAGGTAGGTTCTACCCAATGCAAGTCTGGATGATTAAATTCTTTTAATCGCCTACGTTCTTTTTTTGAAGAATTTCCTTGATTTAGAACACCTTCTAGGAAGCGAAGAGCAGCAAGCCGACGTCCAACCCCATCGGGTCCATGAAAAAGATATGCAGGAGCTAAATGCTTTTTCTTAAGAGCAGCTTTAAGCAGCTCAGAGGCAGAATATTGACCAATTAAATCTGCAAATAGTTCTTGTGAGTTAATATTTAACGTCATTCTGGTATTGGATTATTCTTGTTGAAATACTTGATAAGCTCTACTTCAAGTATTTTGCTGACACGGTGAACTGTCAGATTCCCAGATATTTTGATCCAATTGCGTTGATCAGCGATAGCATTAAAACCTAACGCTACTTCTGTTAAAAAATTAATTCCTTCTGATTCAATACGGTCTTTAAACTTCGATTTTCTCCTGGCAAGACTTTCTTTTATAGGAACATCTAGCCAGAAAGTTATATCTGGAATTATGTCTTTGGTTGCAATTGACTCAAGTTGATTAATTACTTCGAAATTGAGCTTTCTTCCATATCCTTGATATGCCAAAGTCGATCCGCTGAATCGATCGCTGAGCACCCAATCACCTGTCTCTAGCCTTGGCTGAATGTATTCTGAGATGTGTTGAGCTCGATCTGCAGCATATAAAAGAAGCTCAGTTAGAGGATCAGGTGCTTGATTGGCTGGAGGTGTGAGAAGTAATTTACGTATTGCTTCTCCTAAATTTGTTCCACCTGGCTCCCGAGTTACATGTAATTCTGCCCCCTTAGGCATTAATCCACTCTCGGGTAACCATCTAGTTAAATGGTTTAACTGGGTTGTTTTGCCACAGCCATCAATGCCTTCAAGAACAAGAAACCGACCTCTCATGCTGCTCTAAGAGATAAGGCGTTTAATACCACTGTGATTGAACTAATTGCCATTAGTAATGCTGCTATTGGAGGGGAGAGGAGCAAGCCAAAGCTGGGCAGCATCACTCCGGCGGCAATTGGTAAAGCAATTAAGTTGTAACCAAAGGCCCAAGCAAGATTTTGTTTGACTTTGGCCATCGTTTTTTTTGCTAATATCAGCGCTTCAGGCAATCCTTCTAGGCGATCACCAAGTAAAACTAGATCTGCAGAGTCTTGTGCGATTTGTGTACCAGTACCTATTGCGATTCCCAGGTTAGATGCAGCAAGAGCAGGAGCATCATTGATCCCATCTCCCACCATTGCAACTTTATAATTGAGTTGAATACTTTCTAATTGATTTAATTTTTCTTCTGGCAATAGTTCCCATTTTAATTGATTAGACTTGAAGCCAAGTTTTATACCTAGCTTTTGCACAGCTTGTTTACGATCACCACTAAATATGGAAAGAATTATTCCTTGATTACGTAGCCTATTTAATGCAACTTCTGCATCAGGCCGTGGCTGATCATCAATACATACTAAACCTAGTATAGTTTTACCAAGTGCTACGGCAATAACAGATTGTGCTTTTCTATTAATTGCATTTAATTCTTCAATTTTGAAACTGATGCCTTCATCTTGCATCCATTCTGGTGTGCCAACTCGAATTATTTCTCCTACTCCATCGAGCTCACCTTCTATGCCTTTGCCTGGATAGGTTTTTGATGTAGTTGAGTGTATAAGATTTAAATTTCTTTTATGGGCTTCTTGCACTAAAGCATGGGCGAGAGGGTGACGACTATTTTGTTCCAGGCTAGCTGCTAATTGCAGCATACGATTTGTATCTTTAGAGCCGAAACATTCAATAACTTGAGGCCTACCAATTGTGAGAGTTCCTGTTTTGTCAAAGATAATTTGCTGGAGAGACGCAGCCATCTCAATTACATCCCCTCCTCTGAATAGCCAACCACGTTTTGCTGCTATTCCTGAAGCAACAGTTATGACTGTGGGAGTTGCCAGTCCTAATGCACATGGACATGCAACAACAAGAACGGCAATTGCTAGCTGTAATGCCAAACCTAAAGAAGTTTCTGCACCTCCACCGAGTGGAGAGTGTAATCCGTGTGCATGACCATGTAATAGACCTTGACCTGAAGCATTTAATACTTCGGGCCATATTTTTGCGCCTATTTTCCACCAAAAAAGAAAGGTTATAAATGAAAGACTGACTACTGCGTAACAAAAACTTCCTGCCACTTGATCTGCTAGTCCTTGGATTGGGGCTTTTCGAGCTTGTGCTTCTTCTACTAAACCAATAATTCTTGCTAATGCAGTTTCTGCTCCTACACGTTTCACTTTTAAAATTAAATTTGCCTCGAGGTTGAGGCTCCCAGAAGGAAGTTCAGTTCCTGGTGAAGCATTTAAAGGAAGAGGCTCACCAGTCAAACTAGAAATGTCTACGGCTGAATGCCCCTCAATAACAACTCCATCTACAGGGATACGATCTCCTGCAAGTAATTGAATATTTTCCTCTGGTCTTAATGATCCAACTCTGACTTCGCGAATCTCTTTGTCACGGAAAACAAGCCTTGCAATATCAGGCTGTAGTTGGGCTAATTCTTTTAGAGCTCGTCCTGTGCGAAATCGAGCGCGTTCTTCCATAAATCTTCCTAATAAAACAAAGCCTAGAAGCATCACAGGCTCATTAAAAAAACAAGGCCACCCAACTCCAGGCCATACCAATGCAACAAGACTGGCCAAGTAAGCACTGCTTACTCCTAGCCCAACCAAAGTGTCCATACTGGGCGTTCGATTGAGGGCTGCTAATGCTCCTCCTTGAAGT
>QCJK01000024.1 GCA_003216075.1 Prochlorococcus sp. AG-409-B05 | reverse complement strand
TCAGAAGCTTTTGGGAAGTTGTTTGAAATCTAATAAGATACTGGATTCAGGTACTGGGAATTATTCTTTTGCTAAACCTCCTGAAAAATCTTCAGATGATTCAAAAGGATGGCGTTTCCAAAGTTGGTCTTGGTGGCGCAACATTAAAAAACGATAGTGTTCAGGAATGGGTTTCATTAATTTAAAAACTGGAAGCAATAAGCCACTACCCGCTTGTTCTAAGGGTCCAGAAAGTTGAAAATCAGCTATCCAATTTTTGTTTTCCCAATAGTTTCTTACATGAGCAGCTTGTTCACGACTCAGAAAATAGCAACCTGAATGTGGGTTGGTTGCCCGATAAAATTTTCGTGTTCCTAACGGCCATGGAATTTCTAACTCTTCTCCTGTATCCCAAAATAAATCAGGCCTACCACCATCTGGATCCCCTGACAGAATTACATCACCAATTCCAGAAATATACTCGCAGCGATGTGGAAGAAAAACATAATTACCAGAACTGTAATTAATAATATAGAGAAGTTTTTCGAAGAATTCAGGATCTTCTATAACTAGATCATCTTCCATATAACCAATTAAGTCGTAATTATCTGCTTGCTCTAGTAATCTTCTTGATGCAATAAAAGGTACTTTTGTGTAGTCAGTGCATTCTGGATTGCATATTTGAATACTGTTATGTTTTTCCAGGCAACCTGCGAGACTTGCATTTGTGGGTGTGAATAATTGAATCGTAATATCTGCTCCCATAGAAGTTCTAAGCTCTCTTGTGACTATTGCCTTTCCAAGTCCTAATGAGGCATGGATCCAATGTTGCTGCCCATGATGAGTCAGATTTCCAAGAGTCGCTTGTTTTAGTGCTTTTGTTTTAGATGAACGCTTGGCTTCAGTTTGGGAGGAATATAGAGAGCCTTCACGTGGAAAAAATACATGTGGTATTGCTAGAAGTATCTTGGTCATCTGCTTTATTCTTCCAGCCAACTGCTGCAATCCCAGCCAAGCATTGATTCTAGTTCGGCAATTTCTCTTTGATAAAGAAACCTCAACGCCACTTTGTCTTTAAGCGAAATAGCTTTATCATAACCTCTTGAATGAGAGCTATTATAGCGAGAAAAACTAATACTCTCTATATCAAGAAAATTATAAACCATTTTTAAACTTTGAGCTGGTTTACGCAGTAAATCATCCTGGCGCATTATTAATACTTGCTCGGGGGAAAAGAAACTCCATAGCCTACGAATTTGTTCAGTGTAAAAGCCTCTTTCCAGATAAGAGAAAATTCTATGTTGTAGTGGAAGTGCTTCGCTACAACGATTTTTTTCTTTCTCTAAAGAGGTATTGAAGGGTGCTTTATCTCTGCCTCTTTGAATCTCCATATTCCAGTGAGAATAAGCTCTAGTAATTGGATTCCTTAGGATAGCTATAAGTTTAATTTCATGATTATAGCGCCAAATTCGCTCTGGTGCTGAACGCCAGAAAAGACTTACTGGAGTGGCCTCACCGCATAAGCTTTCGTTCTTGAGGTTTGAGAAGTGATGCTTATTATCATCGTCAATGCTGCTGATTCCTTCACCTGACCAGTCTCTATGCTCATTATCAAAAATATGGAGCTCTTTGCAGGAGGGTAGGAATATATCAGGATGTCGATTTAGATAACTATATAATGCGGTTGTTCCACTTTTTTGGGCTCCACAGATTAAAAAATTGAGCCTTTTGCTCATGATTGCCTTTGAAGTGTTTGTTGAATTGAGACCTTTAACAATTTTTTCAGTTGAGATTACTGTTGTTATGTCGTGATGTGATTATGGCAATTCAATTTAATATGCTTTAGATTTTTGAACATAGTTGCATGGCTACTTCTTCTAAAATAGCTTTAGGCTGACCAAGATTCAGTATTTTCTCTCCTTTGTTTGTTACTGGTTGCCATCGTTCTGGAACCTCCCTGCTGTCTTCGCTTTTAAAGAATGCTTTAACTGGAGGCCAGTTTTCCTCGGATGGGGATCTTGAGCTTAAGCTTGAGAATCCCACAGGTTTTTTTGAATCTCAGAGTTTGGTTGAGTTGAATGATGTGATGCTTCATTTGATTGGTTGCGATTGGGATCAACCTCCTTTGCTGACACCTTTTTGGGATTCCCCAGCTTTTGTCAAAGAATTTGAGGATAAACGAGAAACCATGAGAGACTATGCTCTTACAACAAATTGGATTGATAAGGATCCACGCTTGTGTATTACATATCCAGCGTATTTGCATATACTTTTAAAACGTGTTCCTTTGGTTGGAATAATTCGTAAACCTATAGATGTTGCTACTTCTCTTTATGCGCGAAATGGTTTTAATATAAATGCAGGTTTATCTCTTTGGTATATTTATAATTTTCATCTTGCTTCATCTCTTGCTAAGGAGGATATGGTTTTCTTCTATGAAGATCTTTTGAGGTTAAATGACTCAGATAAGGCTCAACTGCTTTTGACTAAAATATCTCCTTTCTTAGAAGAACATAATTATTCTGTCCCCAACCAGAGTGACTGGATTAAGGCAATCAATAATAGTCTGGTCAAGAATTTGAATAGGGCAGGAAACATGTTTACAAATAAAATCTCTCGTTTTGTCAATGAAGATCTCATGCAGGCATCTGATAAGGCTTATTACATGTTAAGGACTTCTGAACTGACGGTTGAGAAATTTCAAAATGCTTTTATAGCTCTTCCTAGAATAGTTTTAGATAATTTTGTTGGTAAGAAGCTATTTCATTCATCGTCGGAGTCCACTCTTTTACAACGAGAGATTCATGATGCTAATAGTTTAGACTTATACAAAGAGAAGGTTAACAATTTAGAAAATGAATTATTTGAAATTAGAAATTCAACAAGTTGGAAGTTAACTGCACCATTGAGGTCCCTAAAGAATTCTTTGTCTTTTTAAATGGACCAGTTAGTACGTGAGACCCCTCCTGGTTTTGGAGGGATAGAGCGAGTGGCCCATACGATTGCAATCCAAAATAATGGTATTGTTTATTGTTTGCGACCAGATTCGCATACTTTTCAAGCTTTACCTGTTAATTACATAAGAAAATCAATTTTCTCTTTTGCATTAGGCAGATTAATTTTGCCTTTTCCTTCTATACCTCTTTTAAAACTGTTGATAAGTAATCGGCCGCTTTTGGCACATTTGCCTTGCCCTACAGTTTTATTTATTGCTTGGCTGGCACATTGTCTAAGGCCTCAAAGAAAGATAATATTCTATTGGCATGCATTTATTGACCCACGAGAAGGCTTGTTAGGTTTTTGTGAAAATATTTATCAGGCAATTGCACTCAAGGTTATCCGTAATTTTTTAATTATTTCTACTTCACCAATACTTAAGGCCGTTCTTTTGGAAAATAAAATACCGGCAAGAAATATACAATATCTTCCTTGTTCATTGACTTCTTATTCAGAGATTTTACATAAGTCTATTTGGGAAAAAAGACAAAAATATCATGAATTAAATGGTACTTTGATTGTAATTTGTCGTTTAGACAGTTATAAACGAGTAGATTGGTTAATCCAAGTCTTCCCTTTAATTTCTTCTGCTCGCAGATTAATTGTTGTAGGAGATGGACCTGATCGCACTGAATTGGAGGCTTTGGCTAACGATTGCCTTCGTGATGATCAAGAAGTCAAGTTTTATGGTTTAGTAGATGAGAATTCAAAATTGGACTTACTGTCGGAAGCTGATGTTTTGATTTTGCCTTCTAATAGATGTAATGAGGCATTTGGGATAGTTCAATTAGAAGCAATGGCTTCTGGAATACCATCACTTGCATTTTCACACCCTCGCTCGGGAATGCATTGGGTCAGCAATTTGCCTGGACTTGGATGGAATGGTTATCCAGATGAATTACCTGCATTGATTGAAAAATTACTGATTGATGCCAGTCTTTATAAATGGGCTTCTACACAATCCAGGAAGAGATATGAAGAAGAATTTTCTACAACTTTGTGGATAGAACGATTAGCTTCTTTAGAACAAGATTATGCGCAGTCATAAGTCATGTATTGAATCCCTTGGAGACTCTTTTGCTGCTTCAAGTGTATTAGAAAGTTGGCGAAGACATGGTCCTGAGTCTGCATTGCAAGAGTTGCACTTATTACATCTAACCAATCCTTCTTTAGCCAATGATTATTTGCAGAAGGAGCTTCTTTTGAGATTGAGAGGTGCACAGGGCCCACGAATTTTGGTTGATGGTGTTTGGTTTAGCCGACCTTATGGAGGTATCACTCGCGTGTGGGAAAGAATTTTGAGTTGTTGGAAACTTCCAGGAATGATTACTGACTTGGCTCCAATTTGTTTAATTGACCGTGATAGTCATCTCAGTATTACAGATGCTTTTTTCTGCTTGTGTGGAGAAGCTTTAGATCCACTTGATGCTGAAGCCGTAGGAGCTTCGGCTGATGAAAATGCAATACTGGTCAAAGAATGGGAGGCTGATATTTTTTTATCTAGTTGGATAAGTAGTTCAGGGTCCTTAGAACCTAATTGTACGGAGTTGGCTTTAGTTCATGATTGTCTACCCGAGAGATATATAGCTCCTGAAGCAATAAAATTTCTTCGAAGACGTTGGTTAAATGGTGCTTATGGATATTTAGCTGTGTCTAGGGACACAGCTGCAGATTTAGAGAATTTTCTGGGTAGACCCTTGGGATCAATTCCATGGTGTCATTCGGCTCCTGCTGAAATATTTGCTTCGACTGTTAGAAATAAAAAACAAAATATTCTTTGGAACACTCTTCAACAAAAAGCTGGCATTCGTTTACCTTATTTATTATTACCGGCTACAAGTACTCTTGGCTCTTATAAAAATCCTGAAGTAGTAGTAAAAGCACTTTGTGCCAAAGAGCTTGAGACTGTTCAGTTAGTACTTTGTGGCATTGGTGCTGATGAGCGTAGAAAAGAGATGGAAGCTTTTGCTCCAAAGCTGGTTGGGCGAATTCTTGCAGCAGGTTTTACTGATTTTGAATTGGCTTTAGCTTATCGACATGCATTAGCGGTTGTAATTCCCAGTCGGATCGAGGGTTTTGGTTTGCCTGCAGTCGAGGCTTTAGCGTCTCAAGGTGTTGTACTTGTAGCTGATTCGCGAGGTTTAAAGGAAGCTGGTGGAAATGCTTGTTTACGTTTTGACCCTGAGGATTCTCAACACCTAGCCCAATTGTTGCAATTACTTTTGGATAAAGTCAGTCGAAGCGCTATTGATGGGGTTTTGCAACGTCGGAGTGAAGAGAGGCTGTTTGGCTTGAATCCTGACTTGATGGGACTTTGCTTGCTTTCTTTAGCTCGTTTAATGACTTGATTCTCGGTAGGTTAATCTCTGTATGGAGTCTAGAAACTTGTTTGCATAATATCCTTTGACAAGATCCTTCCCAATTAGTGCTAATTCATCCGCAGAGCCTTACTCTGAGCAGGAAAAAGTCAAAGATAATCTAGTGGTTCGGAATAATCAACAAAGATCAATAGCGTTAACACTGCAAGATATAAGGCTTGAAATCCCTGTGTATTCCACTGAGACACGCAGTCTCAAATCTAGTTTGATTCGCTCAGTTACGGGTGGCAACTTAAGAAGGTCTCCAGGCGGGGCGGTTATTACCGCTTTAAATAATGTGAGCTGTACTTTTTATAAGGGTGAGAGAGTAGCGTTGATAGGGCATAATGGTGCAGGCAAAACAACCTTTCTAAGATTAATTTCTGGTATTTATCAGCACACATCAGGGCATTTCGAGACTCGAGTGAAAGTATATCCAATGTTACATAAGAGTTTCATTACAAGCCCAGAACTAAGTGGTTCACAGGCAATTAAGGCTCATTATTTAATGGTTAATGGGAATTTAAATGATTATGAAGTATTTAAAGATGATGTGATTAATTTCTCTGGATTAGGAGACTTTATTCATTTGCCCCTCAAGACTTATAGCCAAGGCATGTCTACTAGGCTATTGTTTGCTGTCCTTACAGCATGTACTCATGAATGCTTGGCTCTTGATGAAGGTTTGGGAGCAGGCGATATCAGTTTTTTTGATCGAGCGCAAGAGCGATTGCATGAGTTTTTAAATACTTCGGATACTGTTTTTTTAGCTTCGCATTCTCCTCAGCTTTTAAGACGTTTTTGCCAACGTGGTTTGGTTTTTCAGGAAGGTCAAATTGCTTTTGACGGTTCACTTGAAGAGGCACTGAATTTTTACAATCAAAGTAGAAGATAGGTGAGTATTTCTAAATCTCCTCACATAATGCCTGTTGGCGAAACCCTGGCAGAGGCTTGGAAGATGAGAAGAGTATGGTGGTTTACTGCATCTGCTAGAACTAAGGCACGTTATGCAAGAACTATTTTTGGTAATTTTTGGCTTGGTCTATCAAATCTTTTCTCAATCGCTGCGTTAGTTGTTGTTTATGGCACAGTTTTTAAAGTTGAGGATATCAATACGTACGTTGTTTATCTAGGCATCGGTTTAGTTGTATGGAACACAATTGCGGCGGCTGTAAGTTCAGCACCTAACTTATTTGAGAATAATAGGATTCATCTTCAAAATACTAATATGAATCCAATTTTTTACACTTTGGAGGAGTGGTCTTTTCAATTCCAAACTTTTATACAGTCATTTTTGTTAGTTATACTTGTATTAAGCTTCTTTAAGGGGAGTATTTTGATAAATGTATTTTCAACTGGTTTGCTTCCACTTTTGAATTTATTTCTCTTCCTGTATTGGTTGCCAGTTCTTATATGTTTAATTGGCGCAAGGTATCGAGATTTTTATCAATTGGTTCCAATCATACTTCAATTAGTTTTTTTATTGTCACCAATTTTATATGAAAAAAATAGACTAGGTAACATGATTTGGATAGCAAACTTGAATCCTTTTTTTCGAATATTAAGTCCAGTTAGGGACGGTATACTTAATGGCCAATTCAATTTACCTGAAAATATATTTATTTTTGCAATTAATATCTTAGGATCTTGGCTTGCCTTAAGGGTTTTGAATCAATATAGAGCTAGTCTCCCATTTTTAGTTTGATCTAAAGCCTTGAAGCTTAACTCGAAATTAAGCTTACCAGCCTATTATTCTTGTTGAGTTATTGGCATGAAAACTTTTTTTGGGTAATAAATATTGATTTAGATATTGATCGTGATTTGGAAAATATTGATTCTGTCTCTTTTAAACTTTACCAACTAGTAGATTGGCTTTAAGGCCTCAACAGATAATGATGCCGTCATCAAGTCAAGCTAATCGTTCCAGTCAATCCCTGAAAGGTAGGAGGGTAGTGGTTACTGCTATTGATTTAGAACAAAGTGAGCATAGAGGTATTGCTTCTTATTCCAAGGCTTTGATTAGAGCCCTAAAGCAAGCGGGGGCAGAGGTTTGGCTGCTGACACAATTTGATAGCTCTAAAGATGGAGGCGGATTAAAAGAATTGCCCGTAGAGACCAAAGAAATAATTCACACAGCAAAAGTTCTTGATAGCCTTGCTAATGGTGCTATGCATCAAGATTGTCACTGGTTAGAGTCACGTCTTAAGATTGCAGGTAAATTGAGATATTGGTTGAGAATATTACGAGCATCTTTATATGTATTTAGTCCTCCTACTTTTTTTTCACATGCAAGTATTAATAAGATTACACTATCTCAATTAGTTGACAACCCTAATCTTAGGTCTACTCGCTTAAATTATTTAAAAGATGTAGAAGGGCTACTTTGCGCTAAGAAAATATTTCATTTGGCTGAAATGTCTGCTCGATTTAGCAAGAAAAACCCTTTAATGATTGATTTAAGAGGTTTTGATATATTAATCACAAGTTGCCCATTAAATATTAAGCCAGTAAATCTATCTATATTTGTGCAAACTATACATGACTTAATAGCATTAGAGTATGTTCCTCACAATCAAGATATGAGGATATTTAGTCGTCGCCTGCAAGCATGCCTTGATGCAAGGAAAATTTATGTTTCCAACTCAACTGCCATGAAATATAACAATTATATTCAAAAATCATATAATCAAAAGTTCTTTAGTGAGGTAGGTAATGTAAAAACAAAAAAGGAACGAGTTGTTCTCCAACCTCCATCACTTTCTTTCCCTTTTGTAATTAATAATGATACACATAATTGTGAAGACATCCCTCCCTCAACCCATTTATTGAGAGCCTTCAAAGAAGATCAAATAACTACAGATCTCAAAAGCGAATCACTTACATCTCTTGAGGAATCCATAGACTTTTCATTAAATAATAGTACGAGAAAAGAATATTTAATACCTTTTCAATATCTTTTATTTAATTCATCGATAGAGCCACGGAAAAATATCTTGTTTCTTTTGCAATCATTTGCAGAGTCACGGCTTGGTTCTATTGGTTATAAGCTATGTATCATGGGTAAATTCAAAACTGACGCTTATAGTAGTGAGATTAAAAATATTATCAGCAACAATTCCAGTATATTACTTACCGGTTACGTAGATGAAAAGACAAAGCTGGATTTATATTTAAATAGTTTATTACTGTTGAGTCCATCACTAGTTGAGGGATTTGGTATACCTTTACTTGATGCAGCCTGTTTAGGCATGCAAGGAATCGCAAGCAATTGTAATGCTCATCAGGAGATTAGGGATCACTATGATTTCTCTAGTTATGTTCAACTAATTGACACATTAGATAGCCATGCATGGGCAGTTGAGATGCGCAATAAAGTAAGTTTGCTTCTTCCTTTGAATGGATCTCCTGAAGAAATAAGATGTTTTCGAATTCATAGATATCAGAAAAAATATGCATCAATTAATGATTCATATTCTAAATCAATAGTGGATTTACTGATTGATTAAAAGAAGATATCATTAGCTTTAAATAGTTGATGATTCAACTATGATTATATATAGCAGGCTCCTGATATATATAGAACTTTTAAGTTTCAGAGATCTTCTTTGGCTTAGTGATTACGATAGATCATATCAAAAATCCAGATTCTCTAGATATGTTAACATTAGTGTTAAAGTTATGGAAAATCCTCGCAATTAGGGGCCTATTAAAAAAATCATCTCCCAAACGATTCATCTAATACTGAACCTTTCTTTCCTCAATAACTATGTCCGATCAAAGAATAGATATTTCAGTCTCTTGTGTGGTCATATCAAAAACACCACACCTGATTAATTGCATGTTGTCTAGCATTATTTCCTCAAGATTGGAATGGAAAGATACAGATGAGATATTATGCTCTTGGAATGGCAGCCGTGATGATATTGAGAAGATTGACGTACCACAACACAATCATTTTCCGAAATTTGAAATTGCTCAGTATGTTCCATACCACTTTGCTTCTAATATTAATTACTTGGCTAAGCACGCCAAAGGAGATATCTTAGTCATTATTAATGATGATGTAGTTCTCGATCCTAATAGTTTAGATAAGGCAATTAATATTCTAAATACTAATTCTTCTGTGGGAATAGTAGGAGCAAGGTTACGAAATTCAGATGGTATTCTTTCTCATGCTGGATTATTGTTCTCTAATAATGGAATTCCTTATAATAGATTAAGACCTGATCAACTTGGCTCACTTGTTGATATTAATCAATTGGAAGCTCAAAGATCTGGATATATTCCTGCAGTAACTGGGGCTTTAATGGTTATGCGTCGACAGGATTTTTTAAATGTTGGCTTTAGAAATAATTTTGTAGTTTGCGGAGAAGATATAGCCTTATGCCTTGATATGTGGGAAAAATATAATTTGCATACTTATTATGCATCAGAAGTTACTGCTATTCATAATGAGAAATCTACAAGGAGAAATGACTATGAGCATAATGATATAAATTTCCTTGCAGAGATTGTGAGATCGCTAATTAAAAGAAGAAAGGATTTTAATAATGTATTAGTCGAATGGGTGGTAGAGGAAGAGGAAGTAATGTTTAAACTTGCAATTCGCCTAAAGCATTTACTGAAGGATTATCACGCATTAGATAGAAAGTTACTTAAAACGCAAAGTAATCAAGAAGATCTAGAACAAAGGTTAGTTGCGGCACAAAGTAATAAGGTAGAGCTAGAGCAAAAGTTAGTTGCGGCACAAAGTCATCAGGTAGAGCTAGAGCAAAAGCTAGGTGAGTCTGAGGAAAATAATTTTCAATTAAGTTCAACTATTAGTGCAATGAAAAATGAATTGGAATTACAGAAAAATAATCTATCAATTAGTGAGCAAAAAGTGTTTGATATTCAGAAAAGTAAATCTTGGTTAATTACAAAGCCATTTAGATTAATATTGAAAATACTTAAATTTGATTTAACAGCAAATTTATTTGATACAGCGAATAAATTATTTTTTTCTAAATTAATACTTGATTCGCGGCAGGTGAATATCCCAGAGGATGATAAGCTTGAAAAAGTTGATATAAATCCTTGCAGAGTTAATGTAATTGATGATTTAGTCGATATTGATTTTATAAATCAAAATAATGAAAATAAATTACCAACTCAATTAAACATAATATTTGATGTTTTGGTTTTGGGACATGCTCATAAGTCTCCAGTTTCTCGAGGTGGGATATATAGATACGCTAGTCAACTATTATTGGCAATTCAGTCAAGGCTTGATGTTAAATCAATACCATTTATCGCTGATTCAAAGTATACAAATGATGCCACTAATGAGTTATCTGAGCTTATAAGAGCTAATGATATTCAAACGCAAAGTAACGAGATCTTAGATAGTTTAAGTTCAAAAATAAATATTAAAAAGTTATCGAGAGGTAATCAATTTACTGGCATTTCTAGGTCTAATACGATATTCCATACGCCTTTTCAAGCAGTGCCCTCTTCTGTTCGAGATAACAGAATCAACCCTTCAATTATAACCTTACATGATATGATTCCTTTTATTCTTCCACAGTTATTTCCAGATGAGACTTTACGTAATTTTAATCAACTTTTAGAGCAACTTCGGGAGGAAGATCATGTTATCTGCGTTTCCGAATCAACCCGCAATGATTTTTTAAGACAGAAAACTCTTGTTAAAGAAGAGAATGTTCATGTAACACCTCTAGCAGCTTCTAAATATCTTCAGCCTGTTTATGATGCTTCATTAAAGAGACTTTTTCGAGAGTCCATAGGATTGCAAAATGATGATCGTGTAATATTAAGTTTATGCACCTTGGAACCACGTAAAAATCTCATCAATCTAATTAACGTGTTTGAAAGGATATATATTAGAAATCGAAACTTTAAACTTGTTTTAGCGGGATCATTGGGATGGAAGACAACTGCGCTATCTGAGCGGATTAAAACAAGTCTAGCTACAAGTTCGATTATTCAAACTGGCCATATAGAAGAAAAACATTTGCGTACATTATTTTCGATAGCAGAAGTATTTGTATATCCTTCTATTTATGAGGGGTTTGGCCTTCCTCCTTTGGAAGCTATGCAATGTGGCACCCCTACTATAGCTGGGAATACATCATCACTTCCTGAAGTTACAGGTGATGCTGCCTTACTTATAGATCCAAAGAGTACCGATGAACTTTACTCTGCTATTTCTAGAGTTTTGGAATCTCGGTCTTTACGAGAAAAAATGTCATCTGCATCACTTAAACAGGCTGCATTATTTAGTTGGGATAAAACAGCTGACTTGACTATAGACATTTATAAGCGTGCTTTATCATGATCATTTTTTCTAAATCAACATGACAAAAAGTTGTTTTTTGCATATAGGGACTACCAAGACTGGTACATCGGCTATACAAGCAACATTAGACGTTAATAGGGATTTATTTAATAGGTATGACTATCATATTATTTCAAACTCTGTAAGAGAAGGTAATTCAGATTATAAATTAGTCTTGGCTCATAAAATGGAATGGAAATATCCAATTAAGGATATTTCTCTGAATCTCCTTGGAATCTATGATAAGGAAGATAAGTTAAAATTTAATGAGGCAACAATAAGTTCTTATGAAGCTGAGATTCTTAACTCGCATTCAAGCAACCTAATTATTTCCTGCGAGCAGTATTCTTATCGAATAATGCAAGAACCTCATCTTCTTTCGAGGACTTTAAAGTTCCTAGCAGGTCTAGGATATCAAACCAAAATAGTGGTCTATTTGAGGAGTCAAGTAGACTGGATTCTTAGTGATTATATGCAAAATACGAAGGATGGTGGCATTAAATCGCTCAATAAATTTGTATATGATTTACTTTCAGAGGAGGCATATCTTTATAACCTTCATCACTTAGTGGGCTTAATTAGAAGATTTACAGATAATTATATCTTACGTCCTTATACCTCTAAGTCTTTGAATAGTGGTGACTCAATCTTTGACTTTCTTGAAAATGTTCTTATGCTTACGGCCGATCAATGTTCTTCTATTGTTATTCCAGACTCGAAATATTCAAATAGTTTAAAACCTAGCAAAGAAGGCATTTCTGATATTTTAGAATTTAATCGGACATATCGGAAAGAAAACCCAGGCCATTATGAACTTAATAGGAAACTTGTACTGGGTTTGATCTTGAAAAGTATCAACACTGAACCCTTAGTGCTTTCTGAAGAAACTAAAGCGCATGTTATGCAGACTTATTCAGCCGGTAATAAAGAATTAAGTAGCATTTACTCTCAGCTTTCTAATTTATCCGCTTAAATTACTATCCTCAATTTCCATTGACTCTTTTAAGTATAAGTTAATAGTTCAATTTCTTTTGATTATATGTAGAGTAATTTGCTGTTAATGGTTGGTTATTGAGTGATATCTGTTTCAACTATTTAGGGAAATACTTGCATATTTTCGTGGATTTCTTCTTGAGAGTTACTTAATAGGATACAATCCATCCAAATTATCATTCTGGCCTCAATCCATCCAAATTATCATTCTGGCCTATTGAATAATGAATAGCTGTTTGAGTTTGTTTGGATTTCCTCCTTAAATAAGTGGGCTTTGGCTAGTTAGCCTAAATCTAGTTAGTCTAAAGCTGATTTAGGTTAGTCTTTGGAACCATGCTAAAGCTGCTGCTGGGTGATCCAAATGCCCGCAAGCTGAAGCGCTATCAACCAATCGTGACTGATATCAATGTCCTTGAACAGGACATTGCTCCTTTGAGTGACGATCAACTTCGTGCAAAAACAACAGCTTTTCGAACGAGACTGGATAAAGCAGGGAGCTTTGAAAAACAGCGTCAATTACTTGATGAGCTGCTCCCAGAGGCTTATGCGGTTGTGAGGGAAGCGAGTAAGCGTGTGTTGGGTATGCGTCATTTTGATGTTCAGTTAATTGGTGGGATGGTACTTCATGAGGGACAAATAGCTGAAATGAAAACTGGTGAGGGAAAGACATTAGTAGCTACGTTGCCAAGTTTTTTAAATGCTTTAACAGGCCGTGGAGTTCATGTCGTTACCGTTAATGACTATTTGGCTCGTCGTGATGCTGAATGGATGGGCCAGGTTCATCGTTTTTTGGGGTTAAGTGTTGGATTGATTCAGCAAGATATGAGTCCTGCAGAACGACGTCGAAATTATTCTTGTGATATTACTTATGCCACTAA
Organism: Prochlorococcus sp. AG-409-B05; assembly: GCA_003216075.1. Taxonomy (GTDB): domain Bacteria; phylum Cyanobacteriota; class Cyanobacteriia; order PCC-6307; family Cyanobiaceae; genus AG-409-B05. The sequence goes on along the minus strand of QCJK01000024.1, from coordinate 8,803 downwards.
TTCTGAGTTGGGATTTGATTATTTAAGAGACAATATGGCAACTGATTTAAGCGAAGTTGTACAACGAGATTTTCAGTATTGTGTAATTGATGAAGTGGATTCAATTTTGATTGATGAGGCTCGTACGCCTTTGATTATTTCTGGACAGGTTGAGCGTCCTCAAGAGAAATATCAGAAAGCCTCTGAAGTTGCTGCTTCTCTTGAAAAAGCTGCTGAGATTGGTAAAGATGGAATTGACCCAGAAGGCGATTATGAAGTTGATGAAAAGCAAAGAAGTTGCACTCTTACAGATCAAGGTTTTGCAAAAGCTGAGGAAATGCTGAAAGTTAAAGATCTATTTGATCCCAGTGATCCTTGGGCCCATTATATAACAAACGCTTTGAAGGCTAAGGAATTATTTATTTGTGATGTAAATTATATTGTTCGTGATGGTGAATGCGTAATTGTTGATGAATTCACTGGTCGTGTAATGCCTGGCCGTCGATGGAGTGATGGTCAACATCAAGCTATTGAGGCCAAAGAAAAATTAGAAATCCAGCCTGAAACGCAAACTTTAGCTTCGATTACTTATCAAAACTTTTTTCTTCTTTATCCACGATTGGCAGGTATGACAGGTACTGCCAAAACAGAAGAAGTTGAATTTGAAAAAACGTATAAGTTAGAAACATCTGTTATACCTACTAATAGGCCAATATCTCGACAGGACTGGGTCGATCAGGTTTATAAGACTGAAGCCGCAAAATGGCGTGCTGTTGCAAATGAGACTGCGGAAATTCATAAGCAGGGGAGACCAGTATTAGTAGGTACTACAAGCGTTGAGAAAAGTGAGTTATTGAGTTCTTTATTGTCAGAACAAGATATCCCTCATAATTTGTTGAATGCAAAACCTGAGAATGTTGAGCGCGAAGCGGAAATTGTGGCTCAGGCCGGTCGAGCTGGTGCAGTGACGATAGCTACAAATATGGCAGGCCGTGGTACAGACATCATTCTTGGTGGAAATAGCGATTATATGGCTCGTCTGAAGCTTAGAGAGGTTCTGTTGAGTAGATTAGTAAAACCAGAGGAAGGACATCGTCCTCCTATTCCAATTCAACGTAATAAGGACTTAGCAGAAGGATTTGCTAAAAAATCTAATAATGAAGTTGAAAGTAAAACTAATTTTCCAAATTCAGCGAATGCAATTCGAAGTCTATATCCCTGTGCTTTGACCGAACAAACCGAAGACTTGCTTAGTGATTTGGCAAGAGATTTAGTGAAGAAATGGGGAGATAGATCTTTGTCATTAATCGAATTAGAAGATCGAATTTCAACTGCTGCAGAGAAAGCCCCTACTGATGATTTAGAAATTGCCTCACTTAGAGAAGCAATTTCAATGGTTAAGTCGGAATACGATGTTGTGGTAGTTCAGGAAGAGGTAAGAGTTAGAGAGGCTGGTGGATTACATGTGATTGGTACTGAACGCCATGAATCAAGACGAGTTGATAATCAATTAAGAGGTAGATCAGGTAGGCAGGGGGATCTAGGAAGCACCCGCTTTTTTCTTTCTTTAGGAGATAACTTGCTGCGTATTTTTGGTGGTGAAAGAGTTGCCTCATTGATGAATGCATTTAGAGTGGATGAGGATATGCCTATTGAGTCTGGGATGCTGACTCGTTCTCTGGAGGGAGCCCAGAAAAAAGTAGAGACTTATTATTACGATATTCGTAAGCAAGTCTTTGAATATGATGAGGTTATGAATAATCAGCGTCGAGCAGTTTACTCAGAAAGACGAAGAGTCTTGGAGGGAGACGAATTAAGGAGTCAGGTTGTTGGATATGGAGAAAGGACAATAGATGATATTGTCGAAGCCTATGTAAATCCTGATTTACCACCTGAAGAATGGGATGTTGAGAAACTGGTAAGCAAGGTTCAAGAATTTGTTTATTTGCTTGATGATCTCAAGGCTGATCAGATTAAAGGTCTTGAGATGGATGAATTAAAAGCTTTTTTACAAGAACAACTTAGGAATGCTTATGATATTAGAGAAAGCAATATTGAAGAACAACGACCTGGATTAATGCGAGAGGCCGAGAGATTTTTTATCTTACAACAGATTGACACTTTGTGGAGGGAACATTTGCAAGCGATGGATGGATTAAGAGAATCTGTTGGCTTACGAGGTTATGGTCAAAAGGATCCATTAATAGAATATAAGAATGAGGGATATGATATGTTTTTGGAAATGATGACAAATATGAGAAGAAATGTTATTTATTCAATGTTTATGTTCCAGCCTGGACCAGTTAATGAGGAAAGTAAATCAGAGGACTAAGAGTCGCGATCGTCTCCAATAAATTCTATTATTTCCTTGTCTTTTAGGCTTTGCGCTTCACCAGAAAAAAGTTTTTTACTTATTTTATTTCCATGAATATCTTGGAGGGAATGCTGGAGTAATGACACTTGGCTTTCTAGGAGGTCAATTCTTTCCATCAAATTTCTTATTACGTTTGCTTCCGTGTCTGGTAAAGCGGAATGAGCAAGTGGATTGATTCGCACTCCACTTTGATGAACTACTCGTCCAGGGATGCCTACGACTGTGCTATCTGCTTCTACATCCCTAACAACTACTGATCCTGCCCCAATTCGTGTATTCGCTCCAACTGTAATTGCACCCAGAACTTTTGCACCTGCTCCCACTACCACGTTTTCGGCAAGGGTTGGGTGTCTTTTGCCATGATCCTTGCCCGTTCCTCCAAGAGTGACTCCTTGATAGAGAAGACATCTGTTTCCAATTTCAGCGGTTTCCCCAATGACCACACCCATTCCATGGTCAATGAAGACGCCTTTACCAATTCTTGCACCAGGATGAATTTCGATACCTGTGAGGGCTCTTGTGACTTGACTTAAAAATCTGGGTAGTAAAGGAAATTCCACTCTCCAAAGTAAATGACTAATTCGGTGAAGAGCTAAGGCTTGAAACCCTGGATAGCAGAGCAATATCTCCAACAATCCTCTTGCTGCTGGATCTCTTTCTCTGATGATTGCTAGGTCGGCCTTGATGACTTTGAGCATCGGCTGAGTTATTTATTTTAGGTTGGTTAGGAAACCAGTAGGCCTATCTCTTTTCGGAGTTGTTCAATTGTGTCATTGCTTAGATAACTTTTAGCGCAGTGAATTTGAGGCATTCTCATTAGTTGCGAGCGGTTTTGACGCAGACTGTGCTCAACCATTGGCAAGCTGGGACTATCACACAAAACGTGACTGGCAGCCCGTAATAATGCTAAGAGACGGCTGCCTACATCAGCTGTAGAAGTCATGAGTAAGAGCTCATTTCCTCGCATGCTGTGCAATATGACTTCTGCTGCTCGCAATATGCCAGGGCTAATGCTGACTATTCCCACACAGCTCCCAGGCTTTAGCTCTTTCAGCATTGCAAGTTCATGTCGAAAATCATTTAAATCCACTGCAACAGCTCTTACTCCATGTCGCTTTGCCATTTCTTCTAATGGTTGTAAAAAATATCTGCTAGTTACAACTGTTCCATTCTGAGAGCTTTCAAGAACACTTTCTAATTCCTCCATTGGAACTACTTCAACTGGGACATCAAGATTTGGTTCAAGCTCCTCTGCAATCAGCATTGAAGCTCCAATATCCTCTCTTGGGGTGCTTACTAGAACTCTTGCTCCACATCGCAGTCTCCAATCAATTTCACGTGTCAGGAGCTCTCGGGTTTGTTGAAGAGTGCATCCTGCATTCAGGAGACCGTCCACACATTTTCGGACTTCTTGATCTAAGTCTTTAACTCCCTTGTTGCGAATGTTCGGTGAGGTACGAATTTCACGTTGTTTTTGTTGATCACGTACATATATGCCTGATCCAGCCATGGCTTCGACAACACCATCAGTTTCCAGTTGCCGATAAACCTTGCTAATTGTGTTTCTGTGCAGGCCAGTTTGCATTGCAAGCTGGCGAGTACTTGGAAGCCTGTGACCAGGAGGATAGTGACGAGCAGCTATAGCGAAGCAGATCTGGTTGTAGAGCTGACTCGAAGCGGGAATGTCACTTTCCTGTTGAATATGGAAACGCACGCCAGTGGGCCAGTTGCAATGTGGTCACATTACGAAGTAGAGCGCCTGGTGACAATCGCTTGCGTGGCATGTGTCACTGTGCCAGTGTCTTGATCATTGTTGTTATTTTTGGCAAATAGGCAACTAAAAGCAAGTGAATTAATCATTCACTTGCTTTTAGTTGCAGTAATTCCCTTCTTTAATTTTATTATTCATTCACCTCTCTTGTCTGAACGCTTAGGTGGATATATGCCTTAAATATTGTAGAAATCTTAGCTTTACTCTTTGCAATTATTCTGCCTTGGTTTTTGTGGTCAGTTTTTTGGGTCCTGGCGGTGGTGGAGTAGCCGAAATAGTTCTTACAGCACGTTTTGGAGTTGAATCTTCCTTATCTTTTTTTATAAGAGGGGTTTTACGTGGCGTAAGGAACATGATCATGTTCCTTCCTTCTCTTTTAGGTGATTGTTGAATTTCTGCTTGCTCTTCTAGGTCCTTTGCCATTCGTCTTAAAAGAGTTTCTGCTAAAGCTGTGTGCTGGATTTCACGGCCCCTGAAAATCACGGTGCATTTGACTTTATCTCCTGCTTTTAGGAAGCGAATTGCATGTCCAATGCGAACGTCATAATCGTGTTGATCAATTTTGTAGCGCATTTTGACTTCTTTTACTTCGGTTTGATGAGACTTTTTCTTTGCTTCTTTTGCTTTTTTTTCTTGTTCGAATTTGTACTTTCCATAATTCATAATTCTGCAGACAGGAGGATCTGCTTTTTCACTAACAAGAACCAGATCTAGTTCTCGATCTTTTGCTACTTCCAAAGCTTCTTCTCTGCTAATGACTCCTAGTTGGGTTCCATCTGCATCTACTACCCGCAATTTGGGATAGTTAATGCGATCATTAATGTTTGGGAGCTCCCGTACGGGGGCACGACGATCAAAACGAGGACGTGGGGGCATTCAGTGCGTTGAGGGAACAGTGCAGATGAAATTTTTAATAACTTTATCTCTGCCTCCTCAGCCTATACCGGCTTGTATCAGTGTTAAGGCTTCTCTGAGTGGTTCCTCATCATTTAGCCAATGGGGATCATGTTGTCTTCGGAACCAAGTTCTTTGACGCTTAGCAAATTGTTGAGTTCTTCGTGTTGTCAGTTTTATTGCTTCCGACAGGTTTAACTCACCATTGAGGATTTGGATGGCTTCTCCATAGCCAATGGTTTGGAGCATTGGCAGATCAGCTCCGAATTTGTTGGCTAATTTCTGGGTTTCTTCTATTAGTCCATTTTTATAAAGATTTGCTGTACGCCTTGCAATTCTTTCCTGTAGGTCTTTTGGGTTAAGTCCTAGCTCCAAAACCCGCCAAGGTGGAGGGTTTTCAGTTCTAAGGCTACTGATTGACTCGCCAGTGCAATAGAGAACCTCAAGTGCTCTTTGCGTACGTACTTTGTCAGCGATAGAGATTTTTGATGCAGTCCAGGCATCTGATGCTTTAAGGAGTTCGTAGCAGAAGCCTTGTCCTAATTTTGAAAATTGTTTGCGTAGGAGTTTTTGTGGAGGAACTGCTGGAGGTTCCAGCCCTTTGAGCAGAGATTTCAGATATAGACCACTTCCACCTGCCAATAATCCAATGCCTTGATCTAAGAGGGCTTTCTCGAGACTAAGTAAAGCAGTTTGTTGAAATTGTTTCACTGTAATGGGTTGATCTGGGCGACATAGATCAATGAGACAGTGCTTTGCCTCCGACCTTTGTTTTTTGGTCGGTTTTGCTGTGCCAACATCCATTCCGATATAAATCTGTCGAGAATCCACGTTGTGGATTCTCAATTTCATTTTTTTTGCGATTTCAATTGCTAAATCGGTTTTCCCACTTGCAGTAGGCCCCATGAGAGCAATCACAAGTGGCTTATGAGAGGGCATGAACTTTTTGACTCCCTCAAAACACAAAACTTATAGCCAATTTATTCATTTGCACTTAATGCGTTTTTTGCAAGCCTTTTTTGAAAGCCAGTGGTAAATTGAGCCCAGTCAGGCAGAGGTTTCTGGTAAATGAGGCCTCTAAGAAAAACCTTCCCTGACTGTTGATTTCCCGAATGAGCGCAGACTCCAAGGTTCAGAAGGTTCAAGCCGCCTATGGCGCAGAACAAATACAAGTGCTTGAAGGCCTTGAGCCTGTAAGAAAGCGACCTGGGATGTATATCGGCTCTACGGGGCCGAGAGGTCTCCATCATCTTGTGTATGAAGTTGTAGATAACGCTGTTGATGAGGCTTTGGCCGGACACTGTGATGAGATTTGCGTAGTTCTTTCTGAGGACGGCTCAGCTTCGATTACTGATAATGGGCGCGGTATTCCAACTGATATACATCCTCGAACTGGTAAAAGTGCCCTCGAGACTGTTCTCACAGTGCTACATGCTGGAGGCAAATTTGGTAGTGGTGGGTATAAAGTTTCTGGCGGATTACATGGAGTAGGCGTTTCAGTTGTTAATGCTCTTAGTGAGTGGGTAGAAGTTACTGTACGAAGACAAAGTCAAATACATCGTCAACGTTTTGAAAGAGGTGCTGCCATAGGCTCCTTGAACTCAGAATCACAACCCTCTAAAGAAGAAGGATTGACTGGTACTACAGTTACTTTTAAGCCTGATTATGAGATTTTTACAGGTGGGATTGTATTTGATTACTCTACTTTGTCTTCAAGACTTAGGGAATTGGCCTATTTAAATGGAGGAGTTAAGATTATTTTCCGTGATGATAGATCTACAGCGCTAAATACTGAAGGAAAACCGTATGAAGAGATTTATTTTTATGAGGGGGGAATTAAAGAATATGTTGCGTATATGAATAAAGAGAAAGATGCTTTGCACCCAGAAATTATCTATGTTAACTCTGAAAAAGAAGGAGTTCAGGTAGAGGCTGCTCTTCAATGGTGTGTTGATGCTTATTCAGACAGCATTCTTGGCTTTGCTAATAACATTAGAACTGTAGATGGTGGAACTCATATAGAAGGTCTTAAGACTGTTTTGACGAGAACGCTAAATACTTTTGCGCGTAAGAGGGGAAAGCGCAAGGAAGGAGATGCAAATCTTGCAGGAGAGAACATACGTGAAGGATTGACCGTGGTGCTCTCTGTAAAAGTTCCAGAACCTGAATTTGAAGGGCAGACTAAAACTAAATTAGGTAATACTGAAGTCCGTGGGATTGTTGATAGCCTTGTTGGTGAATCCTTGAGTCAATACTTGGAATTTAACCCAGGAGTTATTGATTTAATTTTAGAGAAAGCTATCCAGGCTTTTAATGCAGCTGAAGCTGCAAGACGTGCCAGAGAACTTGTTCGTAGAAAAAGCGTTTTAGAAAGTTCAACGTTGCCCGGAAAACTTGCAGATTGTAGTTCCAGAGACCCTTCGGAGTCAGAGATATATATTGTTGAGGGAGATTCAGCAGGTGGCTCTGCCAAGCAAGGAAGAGATAGACGATTTCAGGCAATCTTGCCTCTTAGAGGTAAGATCTTAAATATTGAAAAAACCGATGATACAAAGATATATAAAAATACAGAGATTCAGTCTTTGATTACAGCACTTGGACTAGGAATCAAAGGAGAGGATTTTGATAATAAGAATTTACGTTATCATCGGGTAGTTATAATGACTGATGCTGATGTAGATGGTGCACATATACGTACTCTTTTATTGACTTTCTTTTATCGTTATCAAAAAGAATTAGTTGAGGGTGGTTACATATACATTGCATGTCCTCCACTTTATAAAGTAGAGAGAGGTAAGAGTCATACTTATTGCTATAACGAAGAAGATCTTAAAAAGGTACTCGCAGGGTTTGGGGAGAAAGCGAATTACACCATCCAACGTTTCAAAGGTCTTGGTGAAATGATGCCAAAGCAATTATGGGAGACGACAATGGATCCTTCCACAAGAATGATGAAACGAGTAGAAATTGAAGATGCTTTGGAAGCAGATCGTATATTTACAATCCTTATGGGAGATAAGGTTGCCCCTCGTAGAGAGTTTATTGAAACTCATAGCCTTGAGTTGGATTTGACTGCACTGGACATTTGATGATCGAAATTAGTCATTTTTTTCGTTGGACTTGGCTCCTTGGTGCTGCTTTGATGGGTCCAGTAGCTCTCCCTGCTGGAGGGGGGCAACGGCTAGAAGGGATTGATGATTTAACTAGCTGTGAATATTCTGCACATTTCTTTGCAGAGACAAGATGTGACTTGATGGCATCTCCTATTGCTTTCGCCCCGATACTTAGAGAAATTCAATTGGGTGACCCTTTGAGACCCATAAGGTCATGGCAAGCATCAGATGGCAAGCTATGGTTCCAGGTTGAGATAGTCTCTGATAAATTTTTTCAGGGGATTGGTCAGGTGAAAAGAGGATGGTTAAAGGTTTGAATTGATTCAAGTTGGATTTAGAGATCTTTTATTAGTTTTGCTAGGGACGGTTTCAGGTTCTTGGTTGAGATTCTTTATAGTTTCTTATATGGGATTGAAGTTTTCACATAAGTATTGGAGAACTTGTTTTGTGAATCTTGTCGCTTCATTTTTCCTGGGATTAACTATCGCTTTAGGGTCTCAAGATTTAGCTATTTCCTATTCTAGTTTTAGCTTATTCTTTTGCGTAGGCTTTTTAGGAAGCTTAAGCACCTTTTCTACTTTTCATCAGGCAAATCAGAGTCACCAGCTAACAAATCCATTAATTCAGTATCATCACCATCACCTACTTTCATCGACAAACTCATAGGTTGAC
>QCJK01000023.1 GCA_003216075.1 Prochlorococcus sp. AG-409-B05 | reverse complement strand
AGATTTAGATTTATATTTCTCAAACAGCCGAGATAAAAACCATAAAATCCTACCTAGAAGCTCTTCCCAAAGGAAGCAATATTTATAAAATAATAAATAGAAAGACTATTTGAAGAAGAAGAAAAATATTCAATGGTTGAGCTTATTTGATACCAAGACATTAAGGTAGTTTGCTTTATCTCATAAATTAAATTATATATTTCCACCCAAGTAACTATTTAAACATCAAGATGCCTTAGGAAACTCGATCGAATCATTACTCAACCAACGACGGAAACGATTTAGAGATGGTGAAGGAGGAGAAGCTACTGGAACTTTCTTAGTGGTAAATTGATCTTTATGATAATTGAGATTTAATTCACAAGTGTCTCCCAATTGAATCTGATCTCCTTCAAAAGATTCACGATTGAATTGATTTATTATTTTCTCTTTCTCAGGATCTAAATCGATGTCACAATATGCTCCTTCATCACCAAACTCACCTTCCTTACAAATGGATTCAGAGGAAAGCTCCAATTGCTTTATTTCATCGATATTAAGTTCATTTAATTCAAATTGATCTTGCAATGGGTCTAGTGAAATAGAAGAATCTAATGACTCTATAGCTTGAGGAAGTGGTTGCAATCCAAAACGATGAACCCATTGAGCTTCTAAAGAGAATAAACGTCTATGCTGTTTGCAATGTTTTGCCTCACAAATCTGTCGATGAAGTTCAGCTTGTCGAATCGAAGAGTGATTAAAATGAGTTGATTCTTTCACTGTGATTAGGCAAGTTTACGATTCAAAAGAGGACGAATCAAAAAGAACAGTCCAATGGTGAGCAATAGCAACACACTTAAACAGCCATAGCCATTTACTTCCCCATAAGGGGCATGAATTAAAACCATGTCAAGGTCAAGTGGGCCTGCATAAGCAGCGCGTATAGGCTCTATAGCAAAGGTAAGCGGATTTATCGCAGCAAGCCAGCCCAGCCAATGAGGCATAAAAGAGATAGGCGCTAAAGCTGTACTTGCAAATAGCAACGGTAAATTTGCAACGAAAATCACCGCAAGCAGTTCTATATGACCTGGCAGAGCAAACGCAAGGCCTAAACTTAATGCTGTAACAGCAAAAACAAGCAAAAGTAAAGTCAACCCAACAAGCAAAAAGCCACCTAGCCCTGGCCAGCCATACCCCAAAAGGAAGGCTGTTCCCATAATCACAAGACTCTGAAGAAGACTAATTAACGTGATATAAATCACGGACGCCAAGACAATTGAACTGCGACTGCGCAAAGGAGCGACCAATAGCCTATTTAAGAATCCAAACTCGCGATCAAACATGACTGGTAGGCCAGCATTCAGGGCACCACTAAATGCTGTAAAAACAATCACACCAGCGCCAAGAAATTTCCCGTATTCCATCCCACCAGGCAATAAACCCGTCGGTGCATTAGAAAATAATGCACCAAATAAAACAAGCCAAATCAATGGTTGAAGAATACCTGCTATCAAAGTAGAAGGACGTCTTAAAAGTTGAAGAAAAAGCCTCTTTGTTAAAGCAAAGATTTCCTGAGTCAAATCTGCAAGAACTCCTTCATTCTTATTTGATCTAGTAGACCTTGTTTGCAAAACCGGAGTAGTCATTGAAATCAATTAGCAGAAACTAAGTTACGAAAGGTCAATTGAGCAAATTAATACTTTTTCATAACAAAAACAATTAAGAGGTGAATTTATTTCATGGCTTGTTTACTCTCAAGTTTTTTATTTCTCAAGCCTGCGACTGCAAGTTCTGCATCCATCAGAGTTCTCCCAGTTGCCTGTAAGTAAACATCATCCAAACTTGGACGACTTTGTGCCAAGGCAAATATCTCATATTCGGCTTTATTTAATTGTTCACGAACAAAAGACAAAACATTTTCATCATCAACTACAAGGTTTAGAGAAAAGCCTTGTGCTCGATTTATTACTACCTTTGTTACGCCATCAATCTTTTCAAGCAATTTCTTTACTTGCTCCGATTCAATTTCGTTACTAAATTCCCGAACTCTAAGAGTGACCCTGTCACCACCAAGTTGCCTCTTCAACTTCTGAGTAGTTCCTTCAGCAATAACACGGCCCTCATCAATTATTGCTATCTGGTCAGCAAGAGCTTCAACTTCCTCAAGATAATGGCTACTTAATAAAACAGTAGTTTTTTCTGACTTTAATTCTTTCAGTAATTCCCAAATCGTTGCTCGACTTTCAACATCTAAACCAACTGTAGGTTCATCAAGTAATAAGATTTCAGGTTGATGTAAAAGCCCTGTAGCAAGGTCGAGCCGACGTCGCATTCCACCTGAGTAAGTTCCTGATCTTCTATCAATCCAAGATCCCATCTCGAGCCTCTCAACCAAATCCTCAATTCGGCAATTCCTGTCTGCAGGACGCAGGTGATAAAGATCTCCCTGTAATTGCAATAATTCACGTCCGGTCAAGATCTTGTCAATAGCAACTTCCTGAGCAACAAATCCGATTTTTTGCCTGACCCCACGTGGATCCTTTAATGCATCTAAACCAGCTATGAACACTTCCCCTGAATCAGGAGCCAATAGAGTGGAAAGGATCCTTAGGGTTGTTGTCTTCCCTGCACCATTTGGGCCTAGCAAACCATAAAGACATCCTTTAGGAACCTCAAGGCTTAAACCATTAAGGGCATTAACTGTCTCATAAGTCTTTACTAGATCATGAAGTTGTATCAAAGACATCGAATCAAGATATTTGCTAAAAATGTATTGATAAGTCTAGGAAGATCATCAAGGTTTTAGAAATCCAATAATTCACTGATTTGTCTTCATCCTTTTGGGAATGAATGTGCAATCTGCAAAAGAAGAGCCATCCCTTGAGAATCAAACTCAACTGCTGCTGGCATCCGACTCATCACAATCAAAAGACAAATGCCAAACATATATAAAATAGACCACCGAAAAAGGCCCTTCGCTCTAACTATGTCATCAGGTGCAACCTGCAATCTATGGACCATTTGAAGCAACCGTCCATTAAAAGGCAATAGAAGCAATCCATAAAGTAACCCCCCTTCGGGCAATGCCAAAACCCCAAATCCACTAAGCAAAGCAGTGGCCCATCCATAACGAGTAATCGCCTTAGCAGTTACCTCAGAGCCCTTTACAACTGGCAACATAGGGATACCTACCGAACGGTAGTCATCCTTTAACAAAAGAGCAAGAGCCCAAAAGTGAGCAGGCGTCCAAACCATAACAAGAGCAAAAAGCCACCATCCACTCAAGCCAACATGCCCTGAAGCCGCCGCAGCACCCACCAATGGAGGTATAGCACCTGCAACCCCACCGAAAACAATGTTTTGAGAAGTACGTGGCTTCAAAACAGCGGTATACAAGAGCACATAACTACAAAGACCTAGCAAAGAAAGTCCCGCAGCCAAGCAATTAACGCCGCCAATGAGAAAAGCCGAAGCGCCCAAAGCACAAGAAATTGCTCCTGCAAATGCAGCATCAGGAGAAAGTCGACCGGAAGGCAATGCTCTTTCACTCGTCCGTTTCATCCGACCATCAAGCTCTTGCTCCCAAAGACAATTCAGGACACCAGCAGCCGCGGCGGCAAGAGTACCTCCAATGAGTGTACAAACGAGTCGAGAAGAAGACAAAGGCCATCCTTCACTCAAAGCCATTCCACCAACAGTGGTTGCCAGCAATAAAGGGATTAATCGTGGCTTAGCGACTTCCAGCCAAGGAGGCAGTTTGACACGCTTACGTGAAGGAACTACTTCATCACGAGCAATTGCTCCTGTGAGCATTTCAGAGGTGGAACTAACCATGACTAGCTTCCCAAAAAAGGTTATTACCTGTTGCTGATTTATCTGATATCAAAACTTGAGGGTTCTTAACGCTAAGTGCTGATAAAAACGCAATCAAAAGTGCAGCTACCAGCTGATGCGCAACAGTCAACATAGGCTGATTAAGACCATAATGAACTGTAAGCAACCCAAGCAGTATTTGCGAAACAACTAATGCCAATACTGCAATCAACCAAGGCCACTGACTTCTAGGCCAGCCTCCTGCCAAAACAGAAACAATTGCAAAAAGCGAAATGCAGGCCGTGACAATTAGTGCGGATGTACTGTGAAGGTCAAGCAATTGACATGATTGCCCTTGATCAAGGCAACGTCTAGCCGCCCAAGTTGTTGCCATTCGACCACCAAGGATACTCTGAGCAAATACAGCCAAAATAGAAATCCCTCCCATTGAACGCCACCAAATTGGTGCTCGAATTTGAGTAGAAGAAAGCAATCGTTGAGAAAGACTACTCATCACAGCAACAAGTGTCATCGCCAAAGCTAAATGTGCAGTAACAACTCCTGATGGCAGCAATTGCAAAACTGTCAAAGCACCAAGACCTCCTTGCAAAATGACTAAAAACACGAGAAATCCATATATAAATAAAAGCCACCTCGATAACTGTGCGCGCCAAATCCAAGCCAGTACAAATTGAATCAAAAGTGCAAGTCCAATTAGAAAAGCGTCCAAACGATGAAACCACTCTAGAAACACTTGAATATTCATTTGATGTCCAGGTAACAATTTTCCGTAGCAGAGAGGCCAATCTGGACAAGCCAAACCAGCCTCCATAACACGAGTAGCCCCACCAACAACAACAAGAGCTATCAAGGCGACCACAAGATGTGACGCAATCTGTGCTAAGCGCAAGCGAATCAAAGATGTTTGCGACAAAAAGGTCAAAAGAGTCTGCTCAAGCCAATTGAGTAAGTTCTATCTGAAAAAGGTAGCGATTGATGTGGTCACGTCACGTTGTATGGAGGTCTACAACATCTTCATCAAGCCTTAAATCACACATTCCTGACAGAAATACTTTATAAAATTTTTGCAGGTGCAAGAGATCCCTTGCACTGCAAGGCTCATCAGCAAGTATCTAAGCGCCTTAACAATCCCTACAGGATGCAAAGGACTCTTTTCCATAACCTTAAAAGGTCAATGGAGTTTTGTAGTGCCGACGTCCTCGGCAATTTTTAACCTCTTAATTGCCCTTTTTGTTCTGATTGGGGGATTATGGATTGGCCAGAATGTCAATCTTCTCCCGCTTGATGCGAGTGTAAACGCCACAGTTTATGACCAATTATTCAAGGTTTTATTCAGTATCGGAACAGTACTCTTTTTAGGAATTGTCGTACTTGTTGTTTTAAGCCTAATTAAATTCCGTAGAAAGCCTGGTCAAACAGGTGATGGCTTACCAATTGAAGGGAATCTAACTTTAGAAATCTTCTGGACAGCTGTTCCTGCGATAGTCATTTTATTTGTTGGTCTTTATAGCTACGACATATATGACCGAATGGGAGGTATGGCAACTTTGCCAAACAATGGACACGAACATCTATCAATGTCCAAAGAGGAAAGGATTTGGGGAGGGATTGGCTCAAGTGAAGTTAGCTCAGCAGCCAATAAAGGACTAACAGCCATCCCTATTAATGTAACAGCAATGCAGTTTGCGTTCCTATTTCATTATCCAGAAGGAGAAATCATTTCAGGAGAACTTCATGTACCTGTAGGTCAACCTGTAAACATGCGAATGGAATCAAAAGATGTTATTCATGCTTTCTGGGTACCTGAATTTCGACTTAAACAAGATGTAATTCCAGGTCAACCTACAATTTTAAGTTTCACCCCAACTAAAACCGGTAGATTTCCGATTATTTGTGCCGAGCTATGTGGTCCTTACCATGGAGGCATGCGTTCAACTGTAGTAGTAGAAGAGCCAGAGAATTACCAAAGCTGGTTCCAAAAAAATGCTAAAACCCCTATTTCTGAAACATGACTATTGCAAATCAACCATCTGATTTTGAAAGGGGAGATAGGCTTCAGCCCACTGGTTGGATGCGCTATTTAAGTTTTAGTCTTGATCACAAGGTTATTGGTATTCAATATCTAATATGTGGGTTTATTTTTTATCTAATAGGAGGAACACTTGCTAGTGCAATTCGTATTGAGTTAACAAGTCCTATCTCTGACTTTATGGCTAGAGATGTCTATAACCAGGTTTTAACTCTTCACGGGACAATAATGATCTTTCTTTGGATCGTCCCCGTAGTGAATGGAGCTTTTGGAAACTATTTAATACCATTTTATGTAGGAGCAAGAGATATGGCATTTCCGCGCCTAAATGCAGTTGCATTTTGGCTGATTCCACCTGCTGGGCTAATGCTAATAAGTAGTTATTTTATTACTGGAGCAGCAGAATCTGGGTGGACTGCCTATCCACCTCTGAGTATAAACACACCCGCCGCCGGGCAAATCATATGGATACTAAGTGTGCTGCTTCTAGGAGGAAGCTCTATTTTTGGAGGTATTAATTTCATCGCAACAATTCTGAAGTTGCGCAGACCTGGCCTAAAGCTTATGCAATTGCCAATGTATTGCTGGGCAATGCTAGGTACAAGCATACTCGTCGTTCTTTCTACTCCTGTTCTTGCGGGGACCCTTATCCTTCTTAGCTTCGACATTGTTGCCCATACTGGTTTTTTCAATCCAGTGCTAGGGGGCAATGTTGTGGTCTACCAACATCTGTTTTGGTTCTATTCGCATCCAGCTGTTTACATAATGGTCTTACCAGCATTTGGTCTCGTAAGCGAAATACTTCCTGTCCATTCTCGAAAACCACTTTTCGGCTACACAACAATGGTCTACTCAATAATGGCAATTGTCATTCTTGGTTTTGTTGTTTGGGCACACCATATGTTCACTAGTGGAACACCTCCTTGGATGCGCTTATTCTTTACTATCGCCACATCTTTTATTGCAGTTCCAACTGGAATAAAATTCTTTAATTGGGTAGCAACACTTTGGGGAGGCCGAATATCTCTTAATGCTGCTGTACTTTTTTCATGTGGTTTTATAGTCAACTTTGTCCTTGGTGGCATAACTGGAGTAGCGCTTGCACAAGTGCCCTTCGACGTGCATGTGCATGACACCTACTTTGTTGTTGCTCATTTTCATTATATTGTCTATGGAGGATCAGTTTTTGTCATCTTTTCATCGATCTACCATTGGTATCCAAAATTCACTGGTCGAATGCTCAATGAACAACTAGGGCGCATTCACTTTTTTCTAACTTTTATAGGTTTTAATCTGTGCTTTGCCCCGCAACATTGGCTAGGCCTAAATGGAATGCCCCGAAGAGTTGCCGAATACGATCCACAGTTCGCTTTAATTAATCAAATAAGTAGTGTTGGTGCATTATTAATGGCTCTAAGTACTATCCCATTTATATGGAATACCATCCAAAGTGCATTCAATGGACAAATTGCCGGTGACAATCCCTGGGAAGCATTAACACCAGAATGGCTCACGAGCTCTCCTCCTCCTGTAGAAAACTGGCGAGGCCAAGCGCCACTAGTCACAGCTCCTTACGGCTACGGAGCAAGAAAAAAGGAGGAGGAAGATGCTGAATCAACTGATACCAATAATCAAGGTAATTAATCAATGACAACACTTGTCCCGATTGAAGAAAACTCAGCAATAGAAAGCAACAAGGAAGAAGAGCATGGCGATTATCGAATGTTTGGATTGGCGGCCTTCCTAGTCGCTGATGGGATGACATTTGCAGGTTTTTTTGCTGCATACCTCACATTCAAAGCCGTCAACCCATTATTTCCAGATGCAATTTATGAACTTGAACTACCTCTCCCAACACTTAATACCATTTTGCTATTAGTTAGCAGTGCAACTTTCCATAAGGCAGGGCAAGCCATCCGTAACAATGAATCTAAGAACTGCCAACGCTGGCTGATCCTCACAGCATTCCTTGGCTTAGCTTTCTTAGGTAGTCAGATGTTTGAGTATTTCAGCCTTCCTTTTGGGCTGACTGACAACCTATATGCAAGCACTTTTTATGCTTTAACAGGATTTCATGGCCTTCATGTGACACTTGGAACAATAATGATTCTGATTGTTTGGTGGCAATCACGATCTCCAGGAGGAAGGATAACTAGTCAAAATCATTTTCCTTTAGAGGCAGCGGAGCTCTATTGGCACTTCGTAGATGGAATTTGGGTGATTTTATTCATAATCCTATATCTCCTCTAAAACTCAAAATATTCATCGAATAAAAGAAATGTTAGAACAATCACTTGCAAGAATTTGACTTATTCGTCAGAATTCATTTAATTAATAAAACTGGCGAAATGCTGGCCGGAAAAGAACTACTGGACAAAGCTAGATCTCTGAGCAATCGTCCTGAGGATGAAATTGCTAGAGGTTGTGGATATGTAGGCCCAAGTGGCAGGGTACTCCGCAAGAGCTTCTACAAGGCACTTGTAGAAGCTAAGGGATACAAATTACGCTCAAGCACTACTGGTCGACCAGCAGGCAGGTCATCAAGAGGAAGACAAGCTGAATTCAAGACCAAGGTCCATGGCAATGGCAATCTGCTCATAGGTCATGCTTATACAAAGCGACTGGGCTTAGAACCAGGCCAAGAATTCAGGATAGAAGTCAGAAGAGACTCGGGAGCAATATGGCTCTTACCATTAGAAAACAAGTCTGGATCTGATAACAACAAATAGGTTTCGTAATCAAAAATGTATCCTTAAATAATCTTTAACGTAGTTCAATAAAGATTCAAGTCCAGCCTTGCTTTTCAAGCCATTTTTTTGATATTATTTCTGGATAGTTTTCGTTTTCTTTCTTAGACTCTTTTTTCATTGCTTTTAGTAGACTTTCAGCATATTTAGCCATTAAGTCAACTTCAAGATTAACCAAATCTCCTTCTCTCATATATTTAAGTGAAGTGTATTCCCAGGTATGGGCAATTATTGATAAAGAGAATTTACGTCCTTCATCAATAGAATTAGCAACTGTAAGGCTTATCCCATTAAGGGAAATGCTGGCTTTTTGACAGACATAACGACTGAACTGAAAATCTTGCCAACACAATTCAATCTGCCAAGAGTTTTCCAGAGCATTTACCTGAATCACCTCACCAATTCCATCGACATGTCCACTAACAAGATGACCGCCTAAGCGATCAGAGAGGCGAATCGCAGGCTCAAGATTGACTGCACTCCCACTCTCACACTTGATCCCAAGAGTTGTACGCTTTAACGTTTCCTCACTAACAGCCGCCAGAAAACCATTTGGCACTAAACGTTCAACGGTTAAACAAACCCCATCGACAGAAACGCTATCGCCAAGACTCAAGGGAGAGAAAGACTCACAACCTGTCACCACCAAACCCTTCCCATGTCGGTTGATTGTTCCAACCGCCTGAATAAGACCAGTGAACATAAAAATTACCTCTTACAAACTTCTGATTGGCCATAATCGGACACAAAGACCATGGAGGCAATGTGATCGAAATGAGCGTGGCAGGTCTCGCCCTCGACGCGTCAACCCGCACTCCAATTGTTCTGCTTAGAGACACTTGTGGACGAAGACAAGTACCCATTTGGGTTGATCATGCTCAAGCGCACAACATAATGGCAGGAATGCAAGAAGCTGATCCCCATAGACCTCTTACACATGACCTAATGAACTCCTTGCTCAAGGCAGGGAATCTTTATCTGCAAAAAGTAATTATTCATTCAATTGAGGAAAACACCTTCCAGGCAGTTTTAAAACTGAGTGAACATAATCCACAAACAAAAGACATTTCTATCAACTCTTCTCCAACAATAGAAATTCAAGCTCGTCCAAGTGATGCAATAGCTCTAGCTGTTAGATCTAAATGCAGCATATGGATGTTGGAAAAAGTAGTTTCTGAAGCGTCTATCCCAGTTGACGCAGAAGCAGATGCAGAAGATCAAGACGAATTCAGACGTTTTCTTGACCAAACAAGTCCTGCCGCACTAGTTCGCCATATGCAAAGCCTTGACCAAGACAATGAAGATTCCTTGGACTTAGGAAATTCAATAAACAATCAACAATAATCATGAGAGCTAATAGACAGTTTGGCCAAGAGCCAGAAGTAAGTCTTTTCACTATTGGGTCTATGAGAGCTATAGGGTCTCCAGACCAAATGTACAGAGTATTAAAAGCTGCATTTGAAGCAGGTATAAATCACATAGAGACCTCACCTGAGTATGGATCTGCGGAAAGCTTTCTTGGAAAAGGGCTCAAGCAACTAAAAGATGAAGGCAGAGTCCCGCCAAAAGGTTGGCTGATAACCAGCAAACTTTTACCTTGCATTGAACTTAGCGAGGGCAAAAAACAATTAATCCTCATTCTGAAAAGACTAGGTATAAGCAAGCTCAACAATCTTGCTGTGCATGGATTGAATCTTCCAGAGCACTTGAAATGGGCAATTGATGGAGATGGTGCGAGACTTTTTACTTGGGCGAAGAAAAAAGGTCTAGTCAACCAAATTGGTTTCAGCTCTCATGGCAGTTTCTCATTAATTGAAGAGGCCTTAAGAAGCAAAAGATTTAGATTCTGCAGCCTTCACTTACATCTTCTTAATCCAGAGAATATTCCACTTGCTCTTCAAGCCCTATCAGCAGGGATGGGAGTAATGGCAATCTCTCCAGCTGACAAAGGAGGACGTTTACAAGATCCTAGTGAAACGTTGATTAAAGATTGCAAACCTTTTATTCCTCTCGAACTTGCTTACAGATTCTTATTAGCTAAAGGAATCAGCACCTTAACTATTGGGGCATCCCAACCAGAAGATCTGAAAATCGCCAAAAAGCTTGTAAATGCTGATGGCCCTCTTAGCCAACAGGAGCAACAAGCTATAAATCAACTAACCACACAACGTGAAGCTCGTCTAGGGAAAAGTCTATGTAATCAATGTCGCCAATGCTTACCATGCCCTCAAGAAGTACCTATACCTGATCTACTTCGACTGAGGAACCTACTTATTGGTCACGATCTAGAAGTTTTTACAAGAGAAAGATACAACTTAATAGGGAAAGCGGGGCATTGGCACGAAAGAAAAAATGCAAGCAGTTGCAAAGGCTGTGAAGCTTGTCTGCCTCGTTGTCCAAGTAATCTTCCAATACCTGAACTCCTAAAAGAAACGCACTTACGATTAGCCGACAAGCCTAGAAAAAGACTTTGGGGATGATTCATTCCAAATTTTTTCTAATGTTTTTTGCTCCAACTCTGATAGAAGCTGAAAAGACCAACATCTAGACAAAGTCTCCTCACTTTGAAGAAGAATTGATTGATATTTATATGGAACATAATCAATAGCCTTAATCAACTCAGAATATTCCAAAGGAGGAGTCCATCCTTTACCTAAGAGTTGCCCTAATAAAGGATTACTCCAAGCATTTTCAAGCCATTCCTGAGGCAAAGGTTCTCGAGTAAATAAAGGGCGTAAGAGAACCGTCCAATGCAAAGGTGAACCACTGCTTGGCAAAGCTACACTCAGTCTTGGATCTCTACTTAAAGCTCTAAAACAATTTTGTAAAGGTATTACTGCTACTTTTGCCTGTCCAGAAAGCACCCAATTCAATGCATTTCTGCTGTCAAAAGTACATGCTTGAAATCGTAACCTGCTCAAAGCTTCTGGCTTTTTCATCTGCTCAGCCAAAGAGATTATGAGCCTCGGACTTTCGGGTAATACAACATTCTTTTCAAGTCCTTGATCCAACAAGACCTCCCAACTTTCGTATGCTTTTTTCAGCCAAGTATCTCCATTACGAAAAAGCATGACCCAAGGACTAACTCCAATTGGCAAAATTAATGAAGAAAATTTTGGTCCTAAACCATTCAAAAATATTCTTGCTTGAGAATTAATTCTAGAAAAAAATTGTTTTGCCTCAATAGGCTGAAAATTAGATGGTGACAAGTCTCCTAACCAACCATCATTAATAGCCAATAAATCACTTTCCTTTAACAAGTCAAAGGAATAAGGATATCTAGCTGATTTGTATTTGATATGATTAAAACTCCAAGGAGAAGGTAATCTTCCCACGAGTTCCTTTGGCAAAGTACCTTTTATAGAAGTTAAATTTGGGGTAACTTCTCTATTGGTACATCCAGTAAGCATGCTAAACCCGGCTAAAGTTGCTAACTGAAAAAAATTTCTTCTGCCAATTTTTTTTATCTTCATAATTCAAAGAGTAAAAGCAAAGACAACTTCATAGCTCCTTTAAGTTTTCAATTGATTAATAGCTTCTTCGCATTGGCTGATCAACTCATCACAAGTAGCTCCTTTTAATTGAGCCAAAAAGCAGAGTGCGCCAGCACCAACTCCTTCTTTTACATATCCAAGCTCATAATCCCTTAAGACCTTTTGGGTACTCGAATGAAAACGAAGGCCACTAGAAACACCTATAAGTTTAACCCCAAAGTGATCTCCAATTATATCCATTAGTCGATTTAAATTACCCTGATTTGTTCTTATATTTTTCCTCTCTTCAGCTAGCCATGCTGTAGTACCAATTGTAATTCCATCGACAAAATGTGACCTAACCTTCGGTTCCAGAGTGGCAAGAGATAAAGCCAAAACAGCCAACATTTGACTACCTCCAGCCAATAAGACTTCCTGCCCTGCCTGCCTAGCCCCAAGAAGAAGCCCAACCGCTACAGGCTGAAAGGGATCACCAACTGCAGCGATTAACGCCTTAGAAGATGGATTATCGCCTAAATCGGCGACACCTAAACCATTAGCTATCAATTTCTTCTTAAGTTTTACTGGCGGATTAAGCACACTTCCACTTATAAGATCGTCAACAGAAAGACCTAGCCCAGTAAGTACTGCTTGTGCAGTTGTTGTCCCTCCAGGAACGCACTCTGCTATGAGTATTGGACGATCAGCTTTAAGCCCCATCGAGTAACCCTGCTCCCAAAGAGATTCAACACGTTCAGGATCCATTGCTTTTCCAGTGCTCAAACATTGAGCGGGTCCTAGTCCTATGGAAGGCAAATCAAATTGAAAATGCGGAAAAGGAGGCGTCTGCGATAAACCAACTGAAATTACTGAAGGTTTAACTTCAAGGTTTTGAACAGCTACAAAACTAATGATTGCAGGAGATATACCAGCAGAAAGTGGCGGCAGAGGCCAACTTCTACTACCAAATGGACCTTTAAGCAATAACTCAGCATCAGCAACTGCTGTATAACGACGAGAATCTGCTGTAGAACCTGCGGCTGAAATCCCTTTAACCTCTGCCGTCAAAGAGCCAGCAATTATTAACAAGCATTCAAAGCGCTTTAAACCACTACGCCAAACATCAACCAACCTAGAAATTTTCTCAAAAGAGGAGCCTGCACCAAAAGCCCTACATCCAGATGGCAAAAGGAACATAAGAGTTACAAAGACTAAAGCGGATCCAAAGAAACAAGTCCATCAAGCAAACCTGGGGGGTCCGGCATACGAGCCTTTAGACGAGGAAAAATCCAAAAGGCAAGTGCGTGCAGAACAAATACATAGACCATCTCTTGAACCACAACTAAAACCAGAGCCATCAATTGAACCTGCAGGAGATTTGGAGCCATTGGAAGACTAAGTAACTCCATGAAACGTTCAAGGAGTCCAGAACCTGCTCGAGTAATAACCACCCAAAGATTTTCACCAACCAGAAGGGAAAGAACTAAAACCCTTACAAGGAAGCCTGCGGTGCCTAAAGCCACGCCAATCCCTCCACTTATCCACCAACTAAAGCCCTTGTGCCAACTCCATCCAAGCCATAAAGCAAGCAAACCATACGGGAACAAAACTAATGGCCCCCGGACTGGTCCCATTAGGCCAATCAATAGCAACACAGCCAAACAAACTCCTTCCAAGCCAGAATGAGCGCCTCTGCGAATCTGAAGAAGTGCTAAAGGCAATGGCAATGCCATTCGAAAAAGAGAGCCCCCTACTGGCAAGTAATACAAAGCAAGCCATATCAAAGAAAAAGCAGCAGCTAAATAAGATGTTTCCACCATTGCTAAAGCTTGTGAGCGACTGAGAGGTTGCAACCAATCCGATTTCTTCTTTTTCACACGTTTAAAGAAACTGATCAACGCCTTTCCCCGCTGATAGAAGGCCTTTGCGATGACGAAGGTCCCACAAGTTCTATTCTCTCAACCTCAAACTTGACACCTGCCTTTCTTAAAGCCCTAGTTACAGATTCAGCGGGAGCGGAAGGGTTCGCGCCAGATAATTTAATAGTAATGCGGTAAGGTTGAGGTGTAAATGGAATAATTATTTCATTTAAATTATTCTGACTAGTCTTCTTTTGTGTTATAGGAATAGTATTATTAATTTTTCTTTTGACTATAGGCTTAGCAGCAGGAATCTTCTTCGATTCCGATTTAATAGATAATTTCTCAAGAGTGTTTTTATCTTCAATAGTTTCTGAAGGAGAAGCAAAACTATTTACAAGCTCTTGACCAATTCTGCTTTCTGAACAAGCCTGAAGGAGAAGCAACAATATGACAGAAATAATTGATAGAAACTCTATGTATCTTGTCTTTAACCTAATTGCTATCATCAACTTTCACCAGGCTTAATAACTCTTACTGCACTTGCTCTCAAGCGTCCAGATTTGGTGGTTTTCCTCTGCTTTAAAGCTGGTTTTTCTGCTGTATTTTTCGATACAGCTTTCACTGATTTTTTAGACTTATTTGTTGATCTACGACTGCTTTTTTTACTGGCCGATTTCGCCTCAATTAATTCAACTGCTTCTTCTAAAGTGATTTGATCCGCCTCTTTACCTTCTGGCAATGAAGCATTTACTTTTCCCTGCTTCACATAAAGGCCATAAGGACCATCGTAAAGCTGAATATTTTCTTTACTTCCTTTGGGAAGCCCCAAATCCTTAAGTGCTGTTCTTCCACCTCGACCACGTTTAGGCATAGAAAGTAATTCTAAAGCCCTTGCTATTTCCACAGTTAAAACATCATCTTCTCCCTTAAGTGAACGATAATCCTTCTCCCCTTTACCCTTATTCCAAACCACATAAGGACCAAAACGTCCTAATCCTGCCTGTATCTTGCCTCCATCGGGATGTTCTCCCAGAAGGCGTGGAAGCCTTAATAAGCCAAGGGCATCCTCAAAGCCAAGATCCTCTGGCTTGACTCCCTTAGGCAAGGAAGCTCTTTTAGGTTTTGGTACCTCCTCACTTACCTGCCCCCTCTGTAAATAAGGACCATACTGGCCAAAAAGAAGATAAACCTCCTCTCCTGTTTCGGGGTCTACTCCTAGAGATTCTGGACCATCTGCTTTCTGCTTTAAAAAAAGTTCAGCCTTCTCAGAATCAAGTTCACCAGGGGTTATCTCCTTAGGAATATTTGCCTTAATTAACTCCTCTTCACCATCTTCACCGATTCTCTTTGACTCAAGATACGCTCCATATCTTCCTATCCTGACTAGGCAAGGCAACCCTTCAAGATCAACGATTCTTGAAGTTCCAGGATCAATATCTCCATCTCTCTTATTTACTTGTGATCTCAGACCATCTTCCCCTTTAAAGAACTCTTCAAGATAAGGAAGCCAAGCGACCTTCCCAGTAGAAATTTCATCAAGCGTGAACTCCATTCGAGCAGTAAAACCAGTATCCACAAGATCAGGAAAATGCTCTTCAAGAAGTGACGTAACAGCGAATGCGGTAAAGCTTGGCATTAATGCATTGTTCTGCAAATTCGCATAACCTCTATCAACAATGGTCCCAATAATGCTTGCGTAGGTAGAAGGTCTTCCTATCCCCTCCTTCTCTAAAACCTTCACTAATGTTGCTTCGCTATATCGAGCAGGGGGCTGTGTTTGATGTCCTAAAGCCTCCACTTTCGTCGAGGTAGGGGCATCACCTACTGAAAGGGATGGAAGTAATACTTCTTGCCCCTCTATTGCTGCGTGAGGATCATCACTGCCTTCTACATACGCACGAAAAAAGCCTGGGAAATCAATTCTTTTACCTGTTGCACGAAATTTTGCTTTACAGACACTTAGTTCTATCCCCAACATGGTGAGGCGCGCCTCAGCCATCTGACTGGCAACTGTTCTTTTCCAGATGAGTTCATAAAGAGCAAGATCACGTCCTTCCAAACCAGTCTCGTTAGGAGCCCTAAAGGATTCTCCAGAAGGTCTAATAGCCTCATGAGCTTCCTGAGCATTGCGAGCTTTTGTAGTGAATTGACGCTCAGAATCACTTAGATATTCTTTCCCATAGCGAGTCTTCACACAACTTCGAGCCGCAGAAATTGCCTGAGAAGACAAATTCACAGAATCTGTCCTCATATAAGTAATAAAACCTCTCTCATATAAACCTTGAGCACATCGCATTGTTTCCCTTGCAGAGAGACGCAACTTGCGATTGGCTTCTTGCTGCAAGGTACTCGTTGTAAAAGGTGGAACAGGCTTTCTTACTGTTGGCTTCTCTTCAACAGCAGTAACAAGCCAACTTGAAACACGAACCTTTTCAGCAAGAGTCAATGCTTCTTGTTCACTCAATAACCGGACCTTGCTTCCAGCTTTTAAGCCTCCTGTTGACTCATCAAAATCAGATCCTGAAGCAATCTTTTGGTTATCAAAATGTGTGAGTTTCGCCTCAAAATTACTAATTTGTTTTAACTGCGCCTTCAAATCCCAATAACTACCACTACGAAAAGCTCTGCGAGCTCGCTCCTTTTGCACCAAAAGTCTTACAGCTACAGACTGAACTCTTCCAGCAGATAATCCATAAGCAACCTTCTTCCACAAAAGTGGTGACAAAGTATATCCAACTAATCGATCAAGTATTCGACGAGTCTCCTGGGCATGAACCAACTCCATATCCAGATCTCGAGTTTGACTCAATGCTTTAGCAATAGCCTCCTTAGTGATTTCATGGAATACCATTCTCTTTACAGGAATTTTCGGTGCCAATAACTGAAGCAAATGCCAACTAATACTTTCTCCTTCCCGATCCTCGTCAGTCGCTAAAAGCAATTGATCAGCATTCTTTAAGGCTGATTTCAATTCACGAACAACTTTTTTCTTATCCGAAGGCACAACATAGAGAGGATCAAAATCTTTATCAGTATTAACCCCATAATCCTTAGCCCACTTTTCACCTTTATGCGCAATAGGGATCTCCCTTGCATTATTTGGCAGGTCTCTTACGTGCCCCATAGAAGCTTCCACTTGGAAGTCCTTTGGCAAGAATCCTCGAATAGTCCTTGCCTTGGTGGGGCTTTCAACAATCACAAGTGTGTGCGCCACAGAGAATATGTAACCAATCTCTATTCATCTTTATCGCACCAACGTCCTTACTGCATAGATATCCGCAATATCTAAGTGAACATTTAGTAACGAAGCTAAAGTCAGAAGACTTGGTCTGCTTTGGTCATCTCATGCCCTGTCTGGGTGCACTTTTTATCAACAGCCAGTCTCTAACTGCTCCTGGTGAGTTACTAAACCTGTCCTTGAATGCTTGGGCAATAGCACCTGAAGGGGCTGTCTTAATAGCAATGCTTGGAACTCTTTTGGTCGACCTAGCAGGAGAAAAAGCTGCTGCAAATTGGGCCCCACCCATTTGCTACGTCGGCCTACTTACAGCGCTAGGTCTTCTTGCTATGCAATGGAATGGTCCCTTGGAATCATCATTCCTTGGAGCCTTTCTTTCGGACAACCTTGCCATTGCCTTTCGATCAGTGGTGGCTCTTTCAACACTCATCTCACTATTAATTAGCTGGAGGTACGCAGAACAAAGTGGAAGCCCTGTTGGTGAATATGCAGCAATCCTTCTAGCCGCAACTCTTGGGGCCATGCTTTTGTGCGGAGCCACTGATCTGGTAAGTGTTTTTATATCACTTGAAACTCTTTCAGTAGCAAGCTATCTCCTATCTGGATATATGAAAAGAGATGCTCGAAGTTCAGAAGCAGCTCTTAAATATTTACTTGTGGGTTCCGCTGCAGCAGCAGTTTTTCTATACGGAGCCTCACTTCTCTATGGAATAAGTGGGACAACCAATCTTCAAGCAATTGGGATTGCATTAATAACTAGTCCAACCCCATTGGCTGCACTGGCTCTGGTTTTTGTTCTAGCAACAGTTGCTTTCAAAATAGCTGCTGTACCTTTTCACCAATGGACTCCTGACGTATACGAAGGGTCACCGACCCCTGTAGTTGCATTTCTCTCTGTAGGTTCAAAAGCTGCAGGTTTTGCTTTGGCAGTAAGGCTTCTAATCGGATGTTTTGGTGCATTTGATAACCAATGGAAGCTTCTATTTACTGTTCTGGCTGTACTCAGCATGACTCTAGGCAATGTTGTGGCCTTAGCACAAACCTCCATGAAGCGGATGCTTGCTTATAGCTCAATTGGTCAAGCAGGCTTTGTCATGATTGGTCTTGTTTGTGGAACAGAAGACGGGTTTGCCTCAATGGTTTTATATATGGCAGCTTATTTATTTATGAATCTTGGTGCTTTTGCTTGCATAATCCTTTTCTCAATACGTACTGGAAGTGATCGAATTTCAGATTACGCTGGTCTATACCAAAAAGATCCTTTAATAACTTTAGGCCTAAGCCTTTGCCTTCTTTCACTAGGAGGTATTCCTCCAATGATCGGATTCTTCGGAAAAATATATTTATTCTTTGCTGGATGGGCTGATCAACAATACCTGCTAGTAATAGTGGGACTTGTGACCTCAGTAATATCCATTTATTATTATATCTCAGTAATAAAAATGATGGTTGTAAAAGAACCATATGAAGCTTCAGATGTTGTCAAGAATTATCCTTCAATACAATGGGAAACATTAGGCATGCCACCCCTAAGAATCGCACTAGTTACTTGTGTTTTAGTGACTGCAATAGGAGGAGTTCTATCTAACCCACTCTTTCAATGGGCCAATAGCACAGTAGCTGGAACTCCTCTACTCCAACAAGCCATTGCCCTTGGGTCACAAATCAACATTGGATAATCAAAACCCAAAGATCCAACCAGTCGCAAGGCTTACTAAGGTAAGTAAAATATATGGGAATGGATCACTAACAGTAAAAGCTCTTAACGAGCTCACACTAGAGATAAATCAAGGAGATTACTTAGCCGTAATGGGTGCAAGTGGCTCAGGTAAAAGTACAGCCATGAATATTCTAGGTTGTCTAGACCGTCCAACATATGGCAATTATGAACTCAATGGAATAGCAGTTCAAGATCTTAACGACGATGACCTCGCGACCCTTCGAAATCAAAAGCTAGGCTTTGTATTTCAGCAATTTCATTTGTTACCTGACGCAACAGCTATCGAGAACGTAATTCTTCCTATGATTTATGCAGGGGTCCCTAAAACAGAACGCAATAAAAGAGCAAGAATCGCACTGGAAAGAGTTGGTCTAGGAGACAAAATGCAAAATCGTCCCAATCAACTTTCGGGTGGACAACAACAACGTGTTGCTATTGCTAGAGCAATTATTAATCAACCAACTCTTTTATTGGCTGATGAACCAACTGGAGCTCTAGATTCAAAAACAACTAAAGATGTGCTTGACCTTTTCGAAGAACTTCACTTACAAGGAATAACTCTAATCCTCGTAACACATGAAGATGATGTAGCAATCCGAGCAAAACGTGTCGCTCGTTTTAATGATGGAAGAATTACAGAAATTCGAACCAATAAATAAATCTAAATCACCAACGAGTTAAATTCTTTTTCAAAGACCCTCTCTTCAATCTCAAAGTCCCATCAAGATTAATACTATCAATTTCCCAGATTTCTTGATTAATCGGGTCACGTAACTCTTTTAACCACAACCGCTTCTCAACTTGACTACATATCCACTCAGGCTTGGAAGAAAAGCTAACTGCTTTTTCAATCGCAAGAAGAACTTCTGCCGACCAAAAATTTATGTTGCATCTCAATGAAGGAAGGATTTCAAGTAATGAAATTCCTTCTTTTGGCACCCTATTCCAAACATTCATACCAACACCTACGCGTGCCAATTTCACACTAGAACCCCTGTGAATCAACCTAGGTAAAACCCCAACAAGCTTACGCTCTCCAACTAGAAGATCATTAGGCCACTTAATTTGAGTTTTCACTCCATTAGTTTCTAATCTCTCAGACATCGCCAATGCAACAGCCAGTCCAAATAAACCAGCCGATTGCTGAGAACCAAATGACTGAACCGCAGCACTTATCCAAACCCCTCCCTTTGGTGCATGCCAAACTTTTCCTTGCTGACCGAATGAATACCTCTGACTTGCAGCAAATACAGCCCTAGCTTGATTGTCTAAAATTTTTTTTGTTCTCAGCCATTCTGACAAGGCAATCTCTGTACTTGAACAAACAGGCATCCACCGCAACTGCCAATTACATGCAATTGCATTTGGAGACTTACTTCTCAGTTGCTGCGCCACATCTGCAGCACCTTTCCAAGTCTTACCTGTGCTCATTCCACCAAGGTGTCATTCGAGCAACAGCTTCTTCGAGTTCCTCCACTGGTCTGACTAACGCTAACCGAAGCCAACCTTCACCACCTGATCCAAAACCTTGCCCAGGTGTAATAGCAATACCAGTTTCAATCAAAAGCTCTGATGCAAAGATTTCATCATTCCATTCTTGATCTATTGCCCAATCTGGGACAGGCATCCAAAGATACATAGCCATAGAGGGAAGAGGAACATCCCACCCCATCAATCTCAATGCCTTCAGTGTTCGATCTCTTCGTTCTTCATAAATTCCTAAAATCTGCTCAGGCCATTGACCTGCAGAAGCCAACGCAGAAATTGCACCCGCTTGAAGGGCAGAGGACTGATTAAAATCAATAACAGACTTACAAACACTCAAAGCTTTAATAATCTTCTCAGCCCCTATAGCAAATCCAAGCCTAAAGCCACCCATACACCAACCTTTCGAAAAAGAGAAAAACTCAATTCCCCACTTTTTCCAACCTAAACATTGCAATAAGGCTGGGGCTTCTCCATCAATAGCCAGATCCACATAAGGATTGTCATGAGCAAGCACTACCTCATGCTTACAACATTGCTCCATTGCCTCTTCTAACCAAATCTGTTCCCCTACTAAGGCAGTGGGATTATGAGGATAACCAAAAACCATCAACTTCAGCGCCTCCCACTGACTGGTTTTCAAATCACCAAAATCAGGCTTCCAATCTGATTTCGCTTTCAAAACCAATTTTTCTATATGGGCATCGGCAAGCACTAATCCACCTCTATGAGAAGGATAGGAAGGATCAAGTATCAAACCTGTTTGACCAGGGTTCATTACTGCAAGCGGTAAATGAGCTGTACCTTCTTGAGAGCCAATCAATAACAAAACTTCTGTACCCGGATCAACATCTACTTCGAATCGTCTTTTAGCCCAAGAGGCAACTGCCTCGCGAAAAGCATTAGTGCCAGCATGTAAACAATAAGAAGAACTCTCTGGGTTATTTAAAGCTTTACTTATAGCCTCAAGAGCACATTTAGGCGGTAAAAGGTCTGAAGAGCCCAGAGAGAGATCGATCAAATTTGGGGACTGGTTTTTTATACTTGCTTTTAGATAAACTTGTTTTCGCCAGTCATTTCTCTCGAAAATAGCACTGCCTAACTTATCTACTCTTTTAGGAAATTGCATAATAGAAAATATATTTGATTAGATAGTAATAATTAGAGATTTATCATTTAATAATAGTTTTTAGGTATGTCTTTAGCTGAAATATAAACCATAATTGCAAACGCTATCGCGACAATCATCTTCATTCAGCAATTTATTTAAAGTTTGTCTATAGATCGTTTTAATTCCTCAAGATCTGCATCAACTTCAGAAACATCAATTTTCTCAACCTCAGCAACCTTATTCTCATTATTTTTAATGTCATCTACAGCCGGAAGAGCGACAGCCTCAGCCCCCCCTTGAAGTCTTGTCCTAAGTGCAGTTAATTCATCATCCACATCATCTTTCCCTTCAAGCGCAGCAAATTGACTTTCCAAATCAGCGCCTGCGAGCTCGGCAGATGCCTGGCTACTTGCTTCAAGAGCTTGAACTTTATCTTCCATTCGATCGAAAGCAGCCATTGCCGAATTAGTGCCTAGATTCCCAACTGCATTTTGTAGTTGCTGCTGGGCTTGAGCGGCTTGAGCTCGAGCCTTAAGCATGTCTTTCTTGGTTTTTGCCTCGGCGATTTTGCCCTCAAGTGCCACAAGACTGCGTTTAAGCATCTCGACCTGGCCTTCTTGAGCTTTCAATTGTGTAGTCAAAGAAGACGAAGATTCTTGAAAAGATTTACGCCGAGTTAAAGCTTCCCTTGCTAGATCTTCCTCTCCTTTCTGCAACGCAAGCTCTGCACGCTCATACCAAGTTTTCGCTTGACCTTGCGCCTGATCTGCTTGGCTACGAAGCCTCTTTTGGCTGGATATAGCCATGGCGACTGCCTGACGAAGCTTGACCAAATCAGATTGCATATCAGCAACAGACTGATCGAGAATCTTCACAGGATCCTCCGCCTTGCTAACTAGATCATTGAGATTTGCACGAAGCAAACGACTTAGCCGATCAAAAAAACCCACGGAAACTTTTAGTAAGCCCTCTAGTAGAAGGCTAGCGAGCCTAAACGAATACTCGACCTAGAATGTTCATATGGTGCTATTGCACATCTCATCCGCAAA
Organism: Prochlorococcus sp. AG-409-B05; assembly: GCA_003216075.1. Taxonomy (GTDB): domain Bacteria; phylum Cyanobacteriota; class Cyanobacteriia; order PCC-6307; family Cyanobiaceae; genus AG-409-B05. The sequence goes on along the minus strand of QCJK01000023.1, from coordinate 784 downwards.
TCTTTTAGACAAAAAATTGAATGCTGACTCAAGCTCTAATCATGCAAAAGCTCTTTCAAGCTGTATTGATGAGCTCAAAATCAACTGGCAAAAGAAAGGGAATATTGCTGGGCTATGGCATGACTGGCCAACCCTAGCGGGGCATCAATTAGCCAAAAATTGCGCCCCTATTAGTTTACGCAAGGGAATACTGGTAATTGGAGCAAGTCACCCACAATGGAGGCAGGCACTGCTATATAACCGGACTCAGCTCCTGGCAAACCTTAAAGCCGCCGGCCATAACATAAAAGAGATACGCATTCATCAACATCATCCTGCACCCACAAATAAAAAAGAAACCGAAGAAAATATTTGGGCAAGACATCCAAGCAGGACTGATATTCATGGAGTCTCAACATGTCTAGCCTGCAATAGCCCAGCCCCAGCGGGAGAAATATCCCGCTGGAAAATGTGTAGCTTCTGTAGACGAAAAAAACTAAATCCACAAAACCAGATCAGTTCTTAGTTTTAAGAAATTAAAACCGTTCAGGCCTAGGCATACGCCAATTAGGCATAAATCCTTTTCCCTTCAACTCTATTGATCTCTGTTTAAGGTCTTGCCGATCCAAACGAACTAATTTGTAAATTCCAAATTCTCCCAAAATATTAAAATCAAGGCCCTTCCAATGAGGCCTATTGGAAGTTTTCTTATCAATTAAAACTAATGCTGTAGAAGAACCATTTTTTTTATTAGACGGATTTCCTGACCAACCTTTTCGTTTCTCGTGGCGTAATCTTTCCTCAA
>QCJK01000022.1 GCA_003216075.1 Prochlorococcus sp. AG-409-B05 | reverse complement strand
CAATAATTCGCCAGATCTGATTATCTCAACGAGCTTATCCTGGGCTGATTTGACCGCGTTCATTGTGAAGTCATAGGGATTTCTACAGCCTTTGGTAGATGAGTTTGTATTGCATATGATCTCACCATTATCCAAGCCTTTGGCCAGTAAATGGATTGTACCGCCAACTAAATGGTAATTATTATCATAAGATGCCCAGAAATTACACGATGAACCTCTATAGTAGGGTGAAACACCCATGTGGATATTGACAGCTTTATTTTTTATGAGGTATTCAACTAACCATCCTTTTATCCAAGAACTTCCAAAAACAATATATATATCTGAATTTAATGCTTCTTTTAGTAGGTTTTGATCGATCATCGAAATATCTCCCATCTTAATTGGCATAACTTTAGCGTTGTCAATAAATCTAAGGTCTCCAAAAATATGTGATTCCGAGTTGATTACATTTCTAAAATACTCTTGAAAAATCTCACTTTTATTGAAGAAATCATCGACTTTGCCAGGGTGTACAGTGTTGCACTCTTGTATTACAAATAACTGGTTACAGATTGAACTAAGCTCTTCTGCTAGACGAATATGACGGGGCTGATTTGATGTAAATAAAGTTATTTTCATTTATTACTCTTTAGGACTAAAGAATGATCAATTCTAGGAAGGTTTAGACGCCAATCTGCCGTACTTAACTCTTGCTTGTGATAAGTATTTACAAACCCGAATTTAAAACCAATATCAATGAGAATGCTTGTGAATTGCTTGCAATTTTGTCCACATGGGTATGAGACGCTATTTGGCCTCTCACCAAGTATTGATTTTAAAATACTTGCATTAGTTTCGTATTCGTAAAAGACTTCCTCCCTGGAACGACTATTCATATTTGTGGGATGAGAATGACTATGACAGCCTATTGAATGTCCGTTCTCTTTAAGATTTCTGATATCATTTTCGTCCATAAGTATCCCACTTGACAGCTCTTCTAGATTAAGGCCATGAATATCTATTAACTTCGCAAATAAGGTTAAATATCTTTTTTTGTTAAGTATATTATCCCTTAGGAATCGATAGCACCTGTCTGATTCTGAATAGTAGGGGAAATTATTCAAATATGTCAACCATTCTCGTGAATCAATACATTCTCTAGCGTCTAAAAACATGTCATATGCCATTTGAATCATTAATTTATTGTATTGATCTACACTTTCGAAATAACTGTTCTTGAAATGTCTAATATGTTCTGGCATAATTATATTTTTGTTGGCTAAATACGCTGTATTAACAAAGAAAAATCCCTTCATTCCAATATCATTTAATTTTTTTGAGGCTAAGGCTGCTTGTGATTTAAGACCATCATCAAATGTTATGGCTGCAGCCTTATTGGGAATGGCTTTGTCAATTTCTCTGCAAAAATCTTCTGGATTAACAATATTAAATTGTGATTGATGTTGTTCAATTACTTTAATTAGTGTTGAGGTGTCAATAGAGCCTTGGCTGTCAGGATACAAACCACTGTAATCATGTATATGATGAAACATTAATGACTGACTTTCCATCTTTTCCTTTCCTCTTGCTAAAGGCTAACATATGATTTGATTTGACCTATTCCTATACTTAGTAAATAAACTCGTTGCGCTTCAGCCGTTGGATATTCGTGCTAAAATTTAAGTTATTACTTTTATTACGCCTATGGCTACTAATATAGCCTACATTGGTATATCAAGACATCCTGAAGACCTTCGTCAGTTAATAAGATCAAGTCTAAGGAATTATAATTGGAATATTCTTGAAGCCCAATATGAGGATTCAGATGAGCATATTGCCGAAGTTTTGAGGAGTTCAGAGGCTGTACTTTTTGCGCCAGCCAGATACCTTTCAGACCATGTCTTGAAAAATGGTATGGAGTGTAAGCTTTTCCAAATATGGAGCTCCGGCTACGATAAATTTAATATTAATGCAGCAAATAAATATCAAATACCTGTTGCTAATAATGGTGGAGGTAATTCAGTTGCTGTATATGAGCATACAATCTTATTGATGCTTGCGGTATATAAGAATTTAGTTAATGCACATAGGATGACTGTTTCTGGTGACTGGTCAGGGAATTCTCATGGTATGGATCAGTTCATTCTTAAGGGTAAGAAGTTGGGAATTATTGGCCTAGGTAATATTGGTACAGGAGTTGCAAAACTTGCAGTGGCATTTGGTATGGAGGTCTCTTTTTATGATATAAATCCTAATATTCACTTGAATCAATCTGGCTTTCAGAAGAAATCATTTGATCAAATTCTTGCTAATTCAGATATTGTATCTTTACATATTCATTTAAATACAGAGACGAGAGATTTGATTGGAGAAAAGGAATTATCAATGATGAAAAATAATTCGGTTATAATAAATGTTTCTAGAGGCGAACTTATCAATAAGGAAGCTTTGATAGAAGCATTAGACTCTGGCAAATTATTAGGCGCAGGTTTTGATGCCTATCATGAAGAACCCACTCGTCCTAATGACCCCTTATTAAAGCATCCAAGAGTTGTAGCTACACCTCATATGGCCTGCACTTACGATACGCATGTCTCTGCATTGAAAGTTTGTACGGACAATATTAGTCGTGTGCTTGAAGGCAATAAGCCTAAACATATAGTTTGTTGATATGTGTGGTATAGCAGCATGTATAGCACTCTCTTCTAGTTATTTAAGGCCCGAAGATGATGTGATTCAAAATGTTCTCAATTCCATAAGACATCGAGGTCCAGATAATTCAGATTTTTATTGTAGTAGATCTTCTTTATTGCTTTCTACTCGCCTTTCCATTACGGATCCATCACATATGGCTGATATGCCCATGACGTCTGTTGATGGCTCAGTACATTTGATATTTAATGGTGAGATTTATAATTGTAAAGAGTTAAATTCTAAGTATGGAATTGAAACACGTTTAACCAATTCGGACACTGAATATATTTTATCTGGATATCAGAAATATGGATCCTCTATATTTTCTATGTTGAATGGTATTTTTTCAATTGTTTTGATTGATGATAATACTAATTGCACGTATGTGGTTAGGGACCCTTTGGGGGTTAAACCAGTTTATTTATATAAAAGCAATTCAGCACTTTTTGTGGCTTCTGAGATCAAGGCACTTTCTGCATTTAATATCAAGCTGAATCCTGACAAGAATACAATATATCGTTATTTAGTATCTGGCTCTTATGATGATTCATTATATACATTCTTTGATGGAGTTATAAGTCAAGAAGCTGGAACATATTTAAAGATTAATGGTGAATTGATTTCTCACCATAGATATCATGATAGAAATTCTTATGTGGATACACCAAGTAATTACAAAGATACAGTTGTAGAGTTTAGAAGGATTTTGAGTGATTCAATAGTTAGACAGTCTAATACTAATGATTTTTCAGTTAATATCAGTGGTGGAATAGATTCTAGAGTTCTCCTTGACCTTTTGAATGAGAAGGAAAGGATTGATCCTGAGACACCATGTTTTACTTATTCCTTTGATGAATCTGGGTATGATGAATGGGATGATGTTAGTCAACTCTCCTCATTATTTCCTATAAAGCCTCGTCGCGTTGTCGTGTCTGACGTAGACATAAAAGATTTGCTAATAGAGTCAATTCCCTATTTAGAGCAGCCATTTCCAGGATATCCAACATTAGCTAAATTTAAACTATTTCAACAAGCATATGGAAATACGGGCAAGGTTTTTCTTGAAGGTCAAGGTGGAGACGAAATATCAGGTGGATATAAATATGTTGTGGGACCTTACTTTATGCAACTTGAAAGTTCCTTATATCAGATGGAATTCAAGAAGTACTGTCTAGCTAATAACCTTACTGAAGAGGAACTTTCAAGTCTTATTAGGAATACATCTGAACGTCTGAGAGGAGAAACTTTAGGATCTGCAGATGGAACATTATCTTCGCTGGCTCCTTATTTAAACTATGAATTTTTTGATCTCAAACAACCTTCGAGTCTTATTCCAACCTATGAAGTTGGCAACCAGTTGACTTTTGCCTTGGATAGGGATATTTACTACACAAAATTGCCTAGAATTTTACGAGCATGTGATCGAACATCAATGGCATTTAGTAAAGAACTGAGAGTACCTTTTTTAGACTTAGAGTTGGTTGCTTTTGCTAGATCAGTAAATCACCAGTTTCGATTCAGAAAAGGATTACACCGATCCTTTTTCCTTGATTGCTTACCTTCAAATTTAAGACGTAAAGGAACAGGAAATTTTAAGAAATATGTATCAGATCCACAGTCACTATGGCTGTGGAAAAATAATAGAAACTTAATTAATGAGCTAATAGATGATTTTGATAACCTTTATACAAATGCATTTTACAAAAAGGAACTGTTATTACCAGCACTTAGGAATACGATAGATCAGCCAAAGCCTCCTCGGAATAGTGTATTCTTGTGGCAATTTATGTGCTTGGAGTATTGGATGCGTTATTTTGTTATTCCACAAAATAAGTAATGGATCTAATTCAATACCATCAACTTATATCTAGGGAATTATTTGACACAGAAGGTGCCTGGCCTCAATACAATCTCTTGCTTTCTGATATTTTAGATCTTTCTAGAGAATATAATTTGAATGGTAAAAATGTATTGTCTATAGAGCGTAACTTGCTTTACGGAGAGCTGCAAATATGGAGACCTTTCTTTGATCAAGCCAATTTCACGTCAATAGAGAGTACTCCTACAGGATGCAGAACACGTGGTGCTTATAATAAAGAACGAGTATCGAACCACCTTATTTTTGAATATCTGAATTCATTCTCCTCAAATAAAAGATTAATTATTGAAGATATAGGTGATCAGTTCAGATCTCAAATTGACCTAATCATTATACCTAATTTAGTACATCATATTTCCAATCAGGATTCACTTTGGAATATTGTTAGGCATTGCTTGAAGTCTTCAGCTAAATTATATGTATTTGAGCCAATATTACGTGAATTGCATCAATACCCATTTGACTATATTAGATATACTCCATCTGGTTTGTCAGAAGTATTAAAACGTCATGGGTTTTCAGTAGAAAAAACACAAACTGAAGGAAGTCCTTTTGAGGCAGTTTTGTATTCTTACCATCAGGCATTGCAGTACTTACCAAAAGAAATTAGGGATTCTGAACAATTGAAATATAATTCTTTAAAGCCTTTATTTCGTAATTATAGTAGATTATATAAAGATAATCTTGTCAGGGACAACACTTCCTTCCCCCAAGTATTTTCTATTATTGCGACTAATAATTGATATGAAATATTTCTTTTTTATTCCAGCAAGAGGCGGCTCAAAAGGAATAAAAAGAAAAAATCTTCTCACAATTAATGGAGAATCTCTTATCGCTATAGCTGCGTCTTCTTGTAGAACATTTGACCCCAAAAGTCCTATTTATATATCTACAGATTCCATTGATATTGAAGAAGAAGCACTTAAGCATGGCTGCACTTCTTATGGGTTAAGGCCCTCTAGGCTTGCACTAGATACTACTACGTCAGATGAATTATTAACTCATGAATGGTTAGCTATTGAGGAGCACTATTCCACTAAATTTGATTTATGCTTTTACATAGAGCCTACTAGTCCTTTGAGAGACATAACAGATTTTTCAAGTTGCTATTCAGTTTTGGAAAAACACAATTTTGATGTGACATCATGTTATACCGCTTCAGCTTTAGACGATTCTCATTCACCTTCTAAGATTTTTCGCCTTACTAATTCAATGACTTCTGTACCCTACATTGCAACAACAACAGGTTTAGTGCCCACTCAACGTAAGAATCTATCTGAAGGTTTATACTTAAAGAATGGCGCATGTTACCTTGTTACTCGCAATCATTTTATGTCCTCGTTTAGAATAGTGAACAAAGATTCACTCGTTATAATATCAAGTGGACGAAGAATTAATATAGATTGCATGGAAGATTATATCTTGGCAAACTATTATTTATCTTTACCCTCTAGAAATTGATTATTTTAAATGCCTACTACTCTTCTCGTAGCGGAGCTTGCCCAAGCACATGAAGGCTCATTAGGCTTATGTTATTCCTTGATAGATGAATGTATAAGGGTTGGAGTAGATGTTATAAAATTTCAGATACATATAGCATCTGAAGAATCTACTTATGAAGAACCTTTTCGAGTAAAAGGTGCTGGTCAGGATGATTGTCGTTATGCATATTGGAAGCGCATGGAATTTACCTTGAATCAATGGATTGATATCGTTGCTTATGTGCAAAGACATGGCCTAAAGGTAATGATATCTCCATTTTCCCCTTTAGCTTTAGAATATGCTGTTAAATGTGGTGTAGATTTTATCAAGATAGGATCTGGAGAGGCAACAAATAATGAATTGTTAGAACTCTGTTATTCGACTGCTAAGCCAATTGTAATTAGTACAGGTCTTATAAATCGATCTGAATTATCACGTTTGCTAGCTAATTCACTTAGGTTTTCATCACAAACTATATTTTGTCATTGTGTATCTGAATACCCAACTTCAGCGGCACTTTCAAAGTTGTCTTTAATACATGAATTCGAGAATGAATATGGAATTAAGTTTGGCTTATCAGATCATTCTGGGCAAATTGCTCCATCGATGTATGCTATAGCTCATCAGTTGCCAATCGTAGAATTTCATGTGACTTTTTCTAAATCATTATATGGGTTTGACGCTCAAGCCTCGTTAGATTTTTCTCAGGTCAAAGAAGTTGTTGAAGTTAGAAACTTTTTAGAAGAAGCCTTGCTAAATGATCACTTTGATTGTGGGGATAATAAACAAATGCGATTAAACTTTGGTCGATCAGTCGCACTTAAGACGAATAAATCTGCCGGTTACATTATTAAGGAGGAGGATTTATGTCTAAAGAAACCTGGAGGATTTATACCCGCTGAAGAAAAATATAATCTTATAGGAAGGAGTTTATTGGTTGATTATGATTCCAAGCATATCTTAAAGAACTCGGACTTTTCATCATGAGAGCCGTAGCAATTGTAGTATTAAGTAGAGCAAATTATGCAAGAATTAAATCTGTTTTAAAAGCAGTAAATGAACACCCAGACTTAACATTGAAATTATTTGTTGGAGGTTCAATGTTGGATAAAGATAATGGATATCCACTTAATATCCTTTCGCAGGATGGGTTTGCACCGACTTCTATTCTTAAATGTCAACCATTAGATAATTCTCTACCTTCTATGGCTATTTATACAGGTCAATTGGTAGAGGAATTGGCAAAATTATTTGTTCTACATCAGCCGGATGTTGCTTTAACTGTTGCGGATAGGCATGAAACCCTCTCAACTAGTATTGCCTCGGCATATATGAATATTCACCTTGCGCATACGCAAGGAGGTGAAGTTACTGGGTCTATAGATGAATCGGTTAGGCACGCTTCTACGCGGTTGGCTCATATTCATTTCCCCGCAACAACTGCTGCTGCAAATATACTTGAGATGATGGGAGAAGAACCATTTCGAATAAAGCTTACGGGCTGCCCTTCATTGGATTTATTATCCATTTCAAAGGAATATGATATATATAAACTTAAAAGAAAGTTAGGTATAAATGAAAAATCAAGATATAGTATCGTTTTGCAGCATCCTGTCACTACAGAATATTCTATTTTATCTAATACTATTCAACCAACAATAGAAGCATTAGAATTAATCTCTGGCAATTATGAAGGTCAGTTCGTTTATTTACTTCCAAATGCAGATCCAGGCTCTAGCCTTTATAAGCAAACATTTTCTAATTCAATAAAAAGAACGTCTTTATTTTCATCTAAACTTGTTCCAATCTCTAATATATCTCCTGAATTATATGGCTGTTTGCTTTATAATAGTGATATGATTATTGGTAATTCATCTTCTGGAATAAGAGAAGCATCATTCCTGGGGATTCCATCAATTAATATTGGAAATCGACAAATGAACCGACAAAGATCAAATAATGTTCTTGATGTTGATTATGATTCAACGGAAATTTCAAGAGCGTTCTTTAAACAACTAGAGCATCAAAGATATTCTCCTTCTGATTTGTATGGAAGTGGAGATGCAGGTTTTAAGATAGCTAAATTTTTAGCCAATAAGGAACTGCCTCCCTTGCAAAAGCAATTAAACTACAACTTTCATACTCTTTATAAAAGGCATTTGAACTAGTAGGGCTCATTTTTACTTTTTATTTATTATTTATTATTTTAAGCGCTGATTTGCAGACATCATCGCTTAGCTTGTCAGGCGATGTAAAATCTAAAACCTGATGTGACCTGACGGTTGATTTTATGTATTCCTTATAATCATTAAAACCTAGTCTGTTGATAAGTTCTATATCATATTCACTTGGGCTGGCAGGAATTACAATGCCACTTCGGATGAAATAGGATTGTATATCATATTTCTTTTTGTAGGCATTACAGTATGCTTCTGCGGCGATTTTAGACGCCATAAGAGGCTCTACACAGCCATCTTTATCGGTACTGAGTGAACTGTAATCTCCATATGTAGCTAAAATCATTATTTTACAGTTAGAGTAGACCATAGCCTTCAGAATATTTTCAATACCAAAGATATTTACTGATAGCATTCTAAAAATTGAGTCAGCATCATCTTGTCTAACTAACCTTCCAGCGAGGTTTATTACAGCACTGCAATCTGCCACTGCTTTATTTATACACTCTTTGTCTGTTATAGATCCTGTATATAAATTACATCTTGGATTGTCTCCTAAGTCATTCCATAACTCTTGATTCCGAATTATTTGTTCTTCAATATCTAAGCAATTTACATGAAAACCCATATGAATTAATCTTTTGGCTACAAGCCTCCCTACGTGACCCAATGCACCTGTAACTAGAATTCTATTATTTTGATAAGACATAATATTCACTTTAGGCTCTCCATATGAATTCATAGTTATCTTTATTGTACCTACCTCTAGTATCTATTAATAATTTGCATGAGTTGGCTATCATTTGATAATCAAAACAATCATGGTCTGTAGCAATTAGGCAACAATCAAATTCTTTAAAGTTAATTGATTCAATATCTTTTATTTTTATAAAATCAATCGTTTGATTCTCCCTTATGTATGGCTCTATTGCAGTTATATCAGCCCCCATACTTGAAAGTTGCTCTGCAATGGTTAAAGATGGACTTTCTCGTATGTCATCAATATTTTTCTTATAGCTAAGGCCTAGAATTAATACTTTCGAATTTTTTATTGGTTTTCCAATGCTTTGAAGAGCTTTACCTACAGTATTTACAACTCTTTTACTCATTGATTCATTTATGTCGCTTGCTAGGTTAATCATGCTTAGATCAACCCCTTTTCTCTTGCAAGCCCAATTTAGATAATGGGGATCTATAGGTATACAATGTCCACCTACGCCTGGTCCTGGATAATATGCTGTAAATCCGAAGGGTTTTGTTGCAGCAGCGTAGACTGATTCAAAGATATCAACATCAAATATTTCTGCTGCAATTTTTAATTCATTTATTAAAGCTATATTGATATATCTCTGTGTATTTTCAACTAGTTTAGTGAATTCAGCGGTTTCTAGAGAGTTTACTGTAACTACTCTTTCAACAGCATTCCTATAAAGTTCTACACCTTTCTTAAGGCATTCATTGGTCGCACCGGCAACTAATTTAGGAATATTTTCCGTACTATAAAGTGGGTTCCCAGGGTCCTCTCTTTCGGGAGAGTAGCATATGAATATATCTTCCCCTATCTTAAACCCTTTTCGATTGATTTCCTCTACTAGTAGCTCTCGTGTTGTTCCTGGATACGTTGTGCACTCAATGATTATGGTTTGGCCTTTTTGTGCCACATCGCAAACTTGATCAATAGCATTTTTCAGAAGGCTTATGTCAGGAGTATGACTATTACCATCCTTGAGAGGGGTGGGAACGCATAAAACTATGTAGTCACAAGATCTTAAATTGGTTGCATCTTTACTGAAAAAGAGCTTATTTTGTACTTTTTTTATTCTGGAATCTGGAATATAGGATATATATGAAACTCCATTTTCGAGCTGCTCAATTTTATTGATGTCTATATCTATTCCGCAGACACTAAGGCCTTTCTCTGCAAAAAGAAGCAAAAGTGGCAGGCCAACATAGCCTAGGCCGACTACACCAACCTTATAACTTGGTTTTTCTCCCACAGAGATTCTTCTTTTCTCGAATATTCTATCATCCCGATCTAAACTATTTTCAGACCAATCTTGATAAATTGACTTTGATTCAAAATCATTCAAGATTGCTTAGTTAATCTAATTTACGTAAATTAAATTTGCTCATGCTCTCTTATCACTTATGGATATTTTAGCTCTTTCAACCTTGCTATATGTAAGATATTATAATAGTTAATCCTAGAACCATAAGTAATTTTATACTGGTAAATTTATTTACTTGCCTTGCGCACAACGTAGGTAGGTAATTCAAAATTTAACGACCTAATGGTTGAAGCACGAATACTGTCTGTTTTGATGGTTGACAGATAATTCTATTGACTATCGCCAATGTTTGAGCTGTGAATCTTTAAGCGGAAGATCATTAATATTAAGCTATTCAATTTCTGAAGGATTAAATTATTGTTGACCAATTTAATTTTTATTCTTTAGTGAGTTTGTAGGCATTTTTGTTGAGCTAAATGATATTTATTATTGGCAAAATCGAAATGCTTCATATGCCCCAGTAAATTCTTTTAATTTCTTATATGCTTTTAGCTTTTCATACTTTGCACTTGGTTCTGGATTTGCGCTTTCCCACTGTTTGCATAGCCATTTAACCTCAGCTTCTCGTGAGATAGGGCCAAGTCGATTGAAGATACCTATAAGGCTTAGAGTTCCTATGGCAACTCCAGCCACTAGAGCTCCAGTCCAAGGTGCATTAAATCTGAAATAAATAATTTTCCCAGCTTGTGAATTTCCTGGTGATCGCATTTTCGTGGAATATGCCTACTAAATATTTCATGGTTTAAATTAGCTAAAGTCATTGCTGAAGTCAAAAGAGAATATGTTATTTGTGGCTTAAAGATATCTATTTTTAGCGTTGGATTGATAATGGATTTTCATGAGTCTATATTAAATCATGACTAAACTGACTATAAGAATTGCTAGGTTCATTTATAAATATGAAATCACAATTCATAACTTTTACATATTATATCTTTTATTTGCCTTCAAGTTATTAATAAAAATCTCTATTTAAACCATTCTATAAGTTAATTTTAACCTCTCCTGGCTTTGGTATTAACAGTAACTACTTAATTCTTCAATCAACCAAGTAGGTCGATTTTTTTTCTCTTTTTTCCAAGCCAAACTTAATAGTGCTTCTAAAGTATTTTGCTTGATAGGGATTTCACAAACAAGCTTTTTGCGAGAGTGACTTCGATTGCTCATTGCTTTCCTCCATTGAGGTTCGCCAGAGGCGGATGTTGTGTTTTTAGGCGTTTGCTCTTTTCTTAAACGCGGCAGAGGTTTCTTTGACTAGTTCGCGTATGCCTAGTAGTGCTAGCAAGCCTAGGGAGGCGCCAATGGTTACTGGCATTATTGATTGGATTATTTCTAGTGAGGAAAGAGAAGTCATAAATACCTCCTACGGGTGATTTGGTTAAATTCAGGGCAAACTTCTTTGCTCTACATCTTGCTTTGGCTCGGCTGACTGCGTTCTGCCCTTTGGGTACTTCTTATATCTAGGCCTTGGCTTTGAAAATGTCTATGGGGAAAATCACTCAGTATTTGATTAGTCCTTGAAAGTTTTGACTTTTCCCTCTCTCTCCTTTTTGCTTCGTTATGCAAGAATATATGATATCAAGGATTGATCGCTCTTAGGAGTTTTTAGTTGTATTTAGATTGTTTTGAATGAGAATTGAACTCTGATTGACAAATTATTAGGAAAAGTTGGCTTACTCTAATGTTTTAAATAAAGACAATGGATATATTTAGTCTTGATTCTCTCTTTCTGATTCTTTTTTTGCTTGAAGGGCTAAATGTAAATGGGCTCTTAATGCTCCCATTGCCATTATAGAATTTGCGTTTTTACCTTCAGTAAGGTAAGAATCCTTTTTATTGAGGGTATCTAGAAGCTGTTCACTTAGAGCTGACCAGCTAACAAGTAGTTTTTTGAATTCTTCTTTCGCTTTTATTGGCTTATCAATGTCAGAATTCAATTGCATTGAACCGTTATCATTTCTTGCTAATGCGAGGTATTTATTGAGGGCTTTATGACTTATTGCTTTTGGAATAGAATTAAATTCTTCCAAGGTTAACTCCTGAACTTATTTATAAATTATCTGTTGTTGGCTTTTTCTCGCTAGTCCATCCATGGGGGGATGACCGACCAAAGCAAGAAAAAGATTTAATTCGATTTTTTTTAGATGTGTTTTGAAGTTAAGAGTGGTTCAATTAATTTCTTAAAATGATTGCCTCGTTGTTCAAAGTCTGGATATTGATCAAAGCTTGCACATGCAGGAGAGAGTAGAAGGCTTATTGCTTTTTGTTTGATTCCAATTTCTATCGCCATATCTACAGCTTGTTTGAGATTCTTGCAGTAGCAGATTTCTCCATGAAAATGAGACGTTTTTATTAGATCAGCAAGCTCTTTTGCTCCACTCCCAAAAAGTACAACTGAGCATGCTTTTAGTTCAATCTGACGTAGCCATTCAGAAGCATTTCCTTTTTTTGTTTGACCTCCTGCAATTAATACAATTGGGGAGGGGACTGTTTTCAATCCAAGCATTGCGGAATCATAGTTAGTTGCTTTGCTGTCATTAAAAACATTCATTACTTCTATAGATCCCAGTTTTTCAAGTCGATGAGGTACTCCTTTAAAGCTACTGATACTTTTTTTTATCATCTCAGGAGGTACTCCTATTTGCCTCGCTGCTGCTGTCACTAGAAGTAGATTCTGAAGATTATGTTCTCCAGGTATTTTCAGGGCATTAATGTTGAATAATTTCTCGCCTTGTTCTATCAATTCCCCTTGAGAGTTAATCCATAAATCAACTAGAAAACCATTGTCGCTAGGTCCTTTTATGCTGGTCCAAATACCGGGTTTTAATTTGGACCTTTGGCGAATAAGGTCTGGATCATCTCCATTAAATATGGGTATATCTGATCGTTCTAATAGTCCGCGTTTGATCTTTCTATAGGCGTCAAGAGTGCCATGACGTTCTAAATGATCTGGTGTCAAGTTTGTCCAAATTCCTATTCGCGGTGAAATATCAGAAGCAGCTTCTATTTGGTAGCTGCTCAGTTCCATGATGAGCCATTCTGGGGATTTTTTGTTTGAGCTTTGATTCTTAATGGCAATTTCTGAAGCTGAATTCCCCATGTTCCCTCCCATAGGGGCATTCAAACCATGGTTTCTTAGAACATGGCTGAGCATATGAGTGACTGTTGTTTTCCCATTGGTACCTGTTATCGCCACCCATGGGATGTGTTTAAGCCTTTGCCATGCAAGACCCATCTCTCCTTGAACCAGTATTTTTTGTTTGCGGAGATTATTTAGGGTGGGATGATCCCACCTGATACCAGGACTGATAACAACTGCTTTTAATTGATTCAACCAGGGCTTGAAGTTCTCAATCTCAAGTGCTTTTCCAAATTTGATATCTATTCCTTTGTTGCGTAAATCACTTGAGATCTCACTAAATAGAGCTTCATCACGTTTTTCTAGAACTATGACTTGATGTCCTTCTGATTTCAGTAATTTTGCTGCTGCGATACCTGAGCGACCTAGGCCAACGACCAGAAAGCTTGAATTCAAAGGCTCTTCTCGTTGCATTTTTATGGGCGATACTGGAATCGAACCAGTGACTCCTACCGTGTCAAGGTAGTGCTCTACCTCTGAGCTAATCGCCCGCTCGACCTGAATTAAAGAAGCAGTGTCAGAGGTCGCTCAGGAATCGAAGCTAGCAGCTTGAGGGGGTAGACGTCATCGACGCATTAATTCCACACGCCAACGTTGTCTCTTGGTTTGATCAATGCCAATTATTTCTATAGTTCCTCTATCTTCTAGCTGAATTTGATCACCAATTGTCAATTCTTTATTTGGTTGTTTGATTTTGTTCCAGTTCAAGCGAAGTCGACCTTCTTTGATTTGTGATACGACTTTTGTTCGAGAGATCCCAAAGCCTGCCGAAGCAATGGCATCTATTCGTGTTGATGCTTCGACAGTGGTTAATTTTTTGACTAAACGTTGGATGGGTAGTTGAAGTTCAGTTCTCTTTAATGCTTCACAACTGATTTGGACATTTCTCACCATTCCAATTTTCTTATTGAGTTTTAAAGCAGTCTCTGGTGTGCAAAGTGCTTGAGCTCCCCTGTCACCTCGGAGCCAAATATCCCCTAACTCCCCTTCGCTAGCTCCCAGATGTTCTAAGGCTTGTCTTATGTCATTGGTACTTGGTTTATCAAAAAGGAAGTTGCCTTCTATTAATAGTCCTTCGATTGGTGCTTCAGCATGATCTTTGGGCTCGTGTTCTTTACGTCTCGTGCATTGCATGCGATGTCTCTCTGCTCCACTATGTCCTCCATCTGAGTGCCAGTTGAATTCATGAAATGGTCCCATTAATTTCAATACTTCTTCTCTTAAAGGAGCAGATATAAATAGGCTCCATGTGGGATCCCAAGTTTGCAGTACTTTTTCTGCTTGAAGGATTAGTGGTTTAATTGATTCTGGATCTTTGCTTTCTTTTAATAGGGTTTGTATAGGGAGATTCATAGATCACTAAATCGCATTATTTGCATTGGATTGACTTCTTGAACACAATTCCATGGGAATTCAATTCCCTCAGGTGTCTCAAGTATTAAAAGCCATCTGCCTACTTCATTGAGTTTGCGAAGAGTATTTATATCTTCAATTTTGTCGGAAGTCACGCTTCGAGCTGCTACTTGGCTCCCAATCCATCCAGACATCATTCCAAGAAGACTCCCTATTAGCGGTTCACCTACGGGGCCAAGTCCCACATTAGAGAAAGTTTGTAAGCCTGTCATTTGAGTGAAGGTTAGTCCTGCAAGAAATCCAAAAGGCATGAGCCACATGGCCATATTTCGTTGTCGAAGTTTCTTGGAAAGTTCTGGATTTAGCCATTTAATAGTGTGTATTTCTACAGGCACTAGGGCTTGAGAAGTTGATTCACGGGTTGTGTTCGTTTGCTCTTTTGGGCTGTTGTTATGGTTTTGTTTTGTTTGTCTTGGTTGGATAAGCTGACATTTACTGACTATTGCAGATGCATTTTGGAGCTTGTGGATTAACTGATTTGCTGAGTCATAGTCAGCAAATACAACTACGCAACTAGGCATTAGTTAGACTCTCCATTGGTTGAATTCTGAATCCTGTCTTTTGGAAACATGTTTTATAACAATTAGCTCATTACAGTTCTCCATGTAAGTCTTTAGGCCTTGCATGACTAAAGTTCTTGTATCCGACCCAATTGATCAAGCAGGGATTGAGATCCTCACTCAAGTGGCTCAGGTGGATCAAAGAGTGGGACTTTCAACTGACGATCTTAAGGGAATTATTGGTGAATATGACGGCCTGATGATCCGTTCTGGAACTCAGGTTACTTCTGATGTGATCGAAGTAGCTCATAAGTTGCGGATCATTGGTCGTGCAGGAGTTGGCGTGGATAACGTTGATGTTCCTTCAGCTACAAAGAGGGGCGTTTTGGTGGTCAACTCTCCAGGAGGGAACACTATTGCAGCGGCAGAACATTCATTGGCATTGCTTCTGGCACTGTCTCGTCATGTAGCCCAAGCTCACGCTAGTACTGTTTCTGGTGGTTGGGATAGGAAAAAATATGTAGGGAATGAGCTCTATAAGAAGATTTTAGGAGTGGTAGGACTTGGAAAGATTGGTTCCCACGTGGCAAAGGTCGCTAATGCAATGGGAATGGAGGTTATTGCATATGACCCTTTTATTTCGGTAGATCGAGCGCAACAAATGCAGGTTCGGTTAACCCAAATAGAGGACCTCTTTCAAAAAGCTGATTACATCACTTTGCATCTGCCTCGAACTCCAGATACTGAGAATTTGGTTAATGAAGCATTGCTAGCAAGCATGAAATCGACTGCAAGGATTGTTAATTGTGCTCGCGGGGGGATTATTGATGAAGATGCATTGGCACAGGCAGTTAAGTCAGGGGTTATTGCTGGAGCCGCACTAGATGTTTACGCAACTGAGCCATTGGCCTCCAATTCAGCACTTCGTTCGGTAAAAGAGCGTTTGATTCTTACCCCACATTTGGGAGCTTCTACTGAAGAGGCTCAGGAGAATGTGGCTATTGATGTTGCCGAACAAATTCGTGATGTGCTATTAGGTTTGCCGGCTAGAAGTGCAGTGAATATTCCAGGTCTTAGTGCAGAGATAATGGATAGATTAAAGCCTCATTTGCAGCTAGCAGAGACGCTTGGGCTTTTGGCTAGTCAGCTGTCTGGAGGACAGGTTAAGGAGTTGGAAGTTCGCTTGCAGGGTGAGTTCGCTAAACATCCTTCAACACCTTTGGTGATAGCTGCTATTAAGGGGTTCCTTTCAACTGCTTTGGGAGATCGAATTAACTATGTGAATGCTTCTTTAGAGGCAAAGGGACGAGGAATTCATGTTCTTGAGATTAAGGATGATGCAAGCAGAGACTTTGCCGGAGGTTCTTTGCAATTAAGTATTCGCGGTGATAAAGGAGGACATAGTGTTACTGGGGCTGTCTTTGCTGATGGTGATTTACGTATAACAAGTCTCAATGAATTCCCTTTGAATGTTGCGCCAAGTAGGCATATGTTATTTACCAGGCATCGAGATATGCCTGGGATAATCGGACATCTTGGCTCTTTGCTGGGTCAACATAATGTAAATATTGCTTCTATGCAGGTTGGCAGAAGAATTGTGCGTGGTGATGCCGTTATGGTATTAAGTATTGACGATCCTATCCCTGATGATTTATTGGCTTCTATACATATGATAAATGGAATTCAGGAGGCTCATCCTGTCACCTTGTGAGTAACAAATAATTTCTTATCAATTATATGTTGAGCTCTTCTCGTTTTTCTTGGTGGCGCCTGGAATTGATTATTCCGTTTGAACTTGAAGAGAGTTTTGCTTGGAAATGTGAAGAGTTAGGAGTCACTAGTTTTGCTATTAAATATGAGCCAGAAAACAAATACTTACGAACTTTATTTGTTTGGTTAGCCGCTACTGAATGGAATTACAGTGATCGAGATAAGTTTGTTCTGGGATTACTTTCTCTTGATGAGACTTTTGGATTGTGTATTTCTAAACCTATATGGGAAGAGGTTGACGATGAGGACTGGTCAAATAGCTGGAAGCGCCACTGGCAGGCTGACCCTGTAGCTACTCGATTACTAATTCTGCCTGCATGGCTGAAAACACCAGAGATTTATTCGGATCGCGTAATTGTTCGTTTAGACCCTGGGAGAGCCTTTGGCTGTGGAAGTCATCCAAGTACTCGTTTGTGCTTGGAAGCTCTTGATAGGTCTCCTCCTGTGGGCATGACGGTTGCGGACCTGGGTTGTGGCAGTGGAATTCTTAGCTTTGCAGCTTTAGGGCTTGGTGCTAAGCAAGTATTTGCAGTTGATACAGACTCACTGGCTGTGCGCTCGACTATTGACAATTCGAAATTAAATGATTTGGAAGAGGGCTTTTTAAAAGTCTTTGAAGGCTCTGTGGATGTTCTTGAGGCTCATGTAAAAACTGTCCCAGTTGATTTTTTGATTTGCAACATTCTTGCTGATGTTATTGAGGGCTTGGCTCCGAGTTTTTCAAGGCTTCTTCATGTCAATGGGAAATGCATCTTGAGTGGGATCCTTGTGAGCCAAGTGCCAAAGTTGAGTTCCTCACTTGGTTCTCTCGGCTGGGGACTCGTAGACTCTTATGAAAAGGATCAATGGGCTTTGCTGGAAATCCGTAAAAAACAAAACTCAATTTAGATAAGCTCTGCTTATCTAAATTGAGTTTATGATTGGCTTGGATGTACATCTTCGTATAATCAGAGTCAATTAAGCCCCCGCCGATGTAAAAAGGATCGATCTTGGGGTGATCCTTTTTACCTCAGCATTGTTTTTTAGGCCCTACCTTCCTTTCTCATGGCTTCTTATAAAGTCACCCTCGTTAACCAAAGTGAGGGTTTGAACAAGACCATCGATGTCCCCGATGATCAGTACATTCTTGACGCTGCTGAAGAGCAAGGTATTGACCTTCCTTATTCATGCAGGGCAGGAGCATGTTCAACCTGCGCAGGCAAAATCACTGCAGGTACCGTTGATCAGTCTGACCAGAGCTTCCTGGATGACGATCAACTAGAGGCAGGATTTGTTTTGACTTGCGTTGCATATCCAACCTCTGACTGCACGATCACAACTCACGCAGAAGAAGAGCTTTATTAAGCAAAGAGAGTCATTTCTAAGAGAAGACTTGCTAACTAAGCTTTTTTCAGCCACCCTCAGGGGTGGCTTTTTTTTTCAGAGTGGATTTCAGGCTCTGTGTTTTTTGTGACTTCTTTTGAGCTTGCTACTAAGGATGTCAATGCGCTAATGAAGCATGGCAGTATTTGTCCCAGCGTTGGAGGACAGTTTAGTTTTCGTGTGATAGGACCTTGTTGCAGGCTTTTCGATAGAGAAGAGTTGCCATGGCCTTGTTCCAGACTCGCCTGGAGGAGTAAGGAGCCAAGTTGGAGAAGAATTGGGCGAAGATTTGTTCCTGATATAGCTTCACGACGATGTCCTTCATACTCTGTAGAGCTTTTGCAACCTGGATCAAAACCTACAAATACAGTTTTGACTTTGTTTGCGAGTCGCTTTAGCCCTACCATGCAGGAATGGTGGTATAGCAGACATCCACGATCAAGGCAGATTGCAAATTATTTGCCTTGAGATCACAGCTTCAACTATCTTCTTCTCTCGGTTTTATTTCAAGCTTTAAGAAATCCTTGGCTAATAGGGTATTTGGGAAAATTGATTGAGCTTCTGCAAGAAGGTCTTTAGGGGTTAAGCGATTTCCAGGTGCATATCTTGGACTTAAATGCGTGAGAACTAATTGCCCTACGGAGGCTTCTGCAGCAGTTTGGGCAGCCATTGTGCTTGTGGAGTGTTTTCGTTGGTAGGCCAGTTCTGCATCGCCATGAGCATAAGTGGCTTCATGGATTAGCAAATCTGCACCTTGAGCAAGATTTACGGCTGCCTCAGAGAAAAATGTGTCTGTGCATATAACCACACTTGAACCAGGGCGATCAGGTCCACAGAAATCTTTCCCATCAAAGACACGACCATCTTCAAGTGAAACTTTTTCACCACGTTTAAGTGCCGCATAAATTGGTCCTGGTGGAATATGAAGTGATTGTGCTTTCTCTAGCTTGAAACGTCCTGGTCGAGGTTTTTGGTCTATACGGTATGCGTAGGAAGGGACTCTATGAATGAGAGATGTGCAACGAACCAATAAATCATCATCGTCGATAATGATTTGATTATGTTCAGCTGCTTCTTTTACGGTATGAAATTGCATGGGATATCCAATCCGACTAGAGCTACTTCGCATCACTCCACATAGATAATTTTCAAGTAGTTCTGGACCATATAGGTCGACACCAGTACTATTTCCAGCCAAGCCTAGGCTAGCTAGGAGGCCTGGAAGACCAAAGATATGGTCACCATGCATATGGCTAATAAATATTCGACGCAATTGTGATAAACGTAGATCACTCCTGAGAAATTGATGCTGTGTACCTTCCCCACAATCAAAGAGCCATAGCTCAGAGCGTTGTGGAAGTCTCAGCCCTATGGCTGAAACATTTCTGGCGCGAGTGGGTACGCCAGAGCTGGTGCCAAGGAAGGTGACCTGCAAGGTCTTGTGCCTTTAATTTATATTCTTCATAAACAGTCTGCTCTCTTGTTGGGTTGGTGTCTTAATGCAGACCAAATTTTTTTCAAGCTAGTGCCAGTGCTTCGGTCAGTACCGGTCGTATCTGTCAGTTTTCTAGGGGGCTTGGTAATGGTTCTCTTGGGCCCTATAGGTCCAGTCATTGCTGCAAAGAAGCCAGTTATGCGTGTATTGGTGTTTCAAGGGAAACAGCTGAAAGTTCGTTCCGATGGAAAACGACCATTACTTGTAACCGGACTTACTTCGGCTGAAAAAAAGATGAACTCTTTAGAAGTTCGTGAACAAAATGGCAGATTGAACCTGAAGTCAAAAGTTTCTAGAAATGTTAGAAGTTGGCGAACCATTCCTCGAACTGCAAAGATTAAAATAAGAAGTAATGATCCTCGGGGGATATGGCTAGGTAATCGTCGTTATAGAGGTCAATTGCAAGTAGTTTTCAATGATAATGGCTTGCAAGTTGTTAACTATGTAGGGCTGGAAAAGTATTTAGCAAGTGTTGTTGGGAGTGAAATGCCTAAGTCTTGGCCTGAAGCTGCATTGCAAGCTCAGGCAGTAGCAGCTAGAACTTATGCACTTAGAAAGCAGAGAAATGCTGGTAGTTATGATATTAAATCAACTGCTGAAAGCCAGGTATATCTAGGCATTGAATCAGAGACGCTAAGTACTAATAATGCTGTTAAAAATACGCGCTCCCTTGTACTTGCTTATCAGGGAAAGTTGATAAATGCAGTTTTCCATAGCAGTTCTGGTGGCCTTACCGAGAGAAGTGGTTATGTCTGGAGCAAGCAACTACCTTATTTAGTTAGTGTTTCTGATTATGATCAAATTAGTCCAACATATCTATGGGATAAAAAGTTCAGGCCTAATGAGTTGAAAGCTAGTTTCCCTGAGATTGGAGGAGTAAGAAATATAGAATTGCTTGGGATTAGTCCTACTGGAAGAATCCTTAGAGCAAAAGTAAATGGCCCACGAGGAGCGTTTTTTGTTACAGGGAAAGAGCTAAGACGTCGATTGGATCTGAAAAGTACTTTGGTTAGATTTAAGATGGTCAATCCTTATGTGTTTAAGAAAGATCCCTCTAAATATTTTTCTACTGCATCGAATTATTTATCGACGCCAACTAAATCTCCATCTAGTGTTAGTCGGAAATCATTGGGCTTTTGGCGAGATTGGTCTAAGGGAGGTGAGTCCATTTTTGATCCACGAGTTCCAGAATTAATAGCGCCACCATCTTTGCAATCTAGTTCTTTGAAATCTAATTTTGGGTCAACCAAGTTCAAGATCAATCCCCCTCCTGCTATCTCACCATCATTTCAGAATACTGTTTTGCTGGCCAGAGGGTTTGGATCTGGTCATGGAGTGGGGATGAGTCAATGGGGAGCAAGGGGTTTGGCCCAAAATGGATTAAAATTCGACCAAATCCTTAAACATTACTATAAAGGAGTAGAGATTATTAGGTACCAGCGACTTTATTAATGCTGTTGCACCTTTAGATTGGATATTCAATTTAATTTGAAATATTAGAAATTATTCAGGAGGCACTTAATTGAATAAAAATCATCCTTTGACCTTCCCCTACAGAATCACAGTCTGTGACTCTACTGCTCAACTTGTGCAAAAGATTATTGACTTTCTAGAAGTACGATTGCGAGAACGCGTATCGGGAAAACATGTAAAGCCTTTTGGATTGGCCACAGGCAGAACAATGGAGCCAATTTATTCTGCTTTGGTTGAAAGGTTAAAATCTTGGCCTAATAATGATTTGAATAAGCTTTTAGATGATTGGATTAGTTTTAATCTCGATGAATATCTTGGCCTAAAAGATGGCGACTCTAGAAGTTTTAGGTCGTATATGGAAAGAACTATAGGTGTTCCACTTGATTTGAATTCAAGTAAACTCAGAATACCTTATGGGCAAGCACAAGACCCTCATAAAGAGGCTAGTTCTTATTTGGATGATTTGTTGAGCTTTGGAGGTCTAAGTTTTCAGTTGCTTGGGCTAGGACTTAATGGCCATATTGGCTTTAATGAACCTCCTAGTGGGCCAGAAGATTCATGCAGAGTTGTTACTCTATCGTCGGCTACTTTCAAACAGAATGCATTCTCATTTGGTGGGGATCAAGATATAGTCCCTCGAAAAGCTATTACATTGGGGATGAAAGAAATTTTAGCGGCTGAAGAGGTTCATCTGATTGTGATTGGGAAGGAAAAATCATCCATACTTTATGAATTATTTTGTTCAAAATGTTCAGATCAAATTCCAGCTAGTTGGCTTAGAAATCATCAGAAAGTTTTTCTTTGGGCCGATAGTGCAGCATATGAAAAGGTTCAAGTTTTCATTAATCATTAATCAAAGAGTAAACGTATTTAATTAGATGAACTCATTATTGTTTAGCGAAGTTTCTTGACGAAAAAGATTATCTAATAGCATTAAAGACTAATTTGGGTTTGATTATTGATTGATCAATAAATGTCCCAATGCCAACCATTTCACCTCCTCGATCAATAATTATAATGAAATCAGTGTCTAAATCATTTTGACTTTTGATATAAGAGTCCTTTGTTTTAATTGATTCGAGATTTCGACCAGTTTTCCAATACCTTTCTTCTTTTTCTGATAAGAGTTTAAGGCATGGGAGTTGAGTTAATACTTTCAGTGGGTCTATTAAATTTAATTTATTTACAGAACATGTTTGATCAGTTTTCTCAGGAAGACTTTCGGCTTCATGCTCGAAGAACCCGAGAGCTTGTGTCCTTCTCAATGTTGCTAAGCAGCCCCCACATTGAAAAGAATCTCCTAGATCTCTAGCTAGAGATCGAACATAAGTTCCTGATGAACAATGAATACTGACTTCAATTTGTCCTTTCTTTTGATTCCAGCTTATTAGATCTAATCTATGAATAACAACTGTTCTTTTTGGTAAAGCAAAGACTTCTCCCTTGTTTACTCTTTTATAGGCTCGAACTCCATCTAGGTGAACACTAGAAACTTGTGGAGGAATTTGTTGAATAGATCCCTTGAAGTTTTCAAGACTTAGCTCTATTGATTTTTTGTTTAATTTAGGCCAGGCACATTGATGAATGATTGTTCCTTGTAGATCATCAGTGCTAGTTTTTTTTCCAAGTTGAATGATTCCTTTGTAGGTCTTGTCTGTTGGAAGGAATGTTAAAAGCCTTGTTGCATTTCCTAGAGCGATTGGTAATACTCCTGTGACCGCAGGATCAAGGGTTCCGCCATGCCCAACACGCCTAATTCCATATGCTTTTCTAATGCGATTAACACAGTCGTGAGAGGTTATACCTGCTGGTTTATCGATTATTAGGAAGCCAAAGGGATCTTTCCGTTTTTGTACTGAGATGGGTTGTTGAGGTTGCATTATGTGATTAATGACCTTAAAGATATAAGCTGATATTGGTAGAAATCTAATGATGCATCAGCCCATTAATGGAATAAATCTTGATGTGGCTGAGTTCCTAAAAACAGGTTTGGATCTCAAAACTCATCTTTCTAGGTATCTTAAAGTTGATTTAGATGAGATAGAGCAATTATTGCGAAAGGGATCGGCTGATCTCGCTGGATTGCATCCTGGGGCATTAAAGAAAGAGGAAGCGACTTCCTTTTATGAAGACGAAGTTGGAGATTCTCATATATTGGATCTAGCTTCATGGCATTTAAATAGTGCTGATTACATTGCAGATACACTTCGTTTGCAGCAGAGGTTTGCAAGGGGACAAGTCTTGGATTTTGGTGGTGGAATAGGTACGCATGCCCTATTGGCAGCAGCACATCCTGAGGTTGATCATGTTTGGTTTGTAGATTTAAATCCATCTAATCGAGATTTTGTCAAGCAGAGAGCCAAAGCATTTGGACTAGAGAAAATTATTTCAGTTCACAGGGACTTAGATAGTGTTCAGGGCATTATTTTTGACACATTAGTGTGTCTTGATGTTTTAGAGCATTTACCAGATCCATCTGCTCAATTAATAGAATTTCTTCGACGGTTATCACCTAAGTCAACATTGTTGCTGAATTGGTATTTCTTTAAAGGACACAATGGTGAGTATCCCTTTCATTTTGATGAACCAGCTTTAGTAGAAAAATTTTTTCGAACTCTGCAGGAGAACTTTTTAGAATTATTTCATCCATTTTTAATTACCACGA
>QCJK01000021.1 GCA_003216075.1 Prochlorococcus sp. AG-409-B05 | reverse complement strand
CCTATGCGCTTGGGTTCATTGATTGTGAGGCGATCTCAGCACGCTGTATGTTGACAATATTCATGATGTTTGCAGCTCGTACAGAAGCTTCAAAATTAAATCTTTTAAAAGGATCACCTCACCGATGGTTACTTGAACCAATTCTCAACTACATAGAAAAAAAAGGAGCAAAAATACATTTAAATCATCGAGTAAAAGAAATTTGCTTTGAAGATAATCTGACCACAAAAGTCACAGGTCTAACTATGGGAACGCCTAATGGCGAAATCATAGTCAAAGCAGACCAATACCTTGCCGCATGTGATGTTCCAGGCATCAAAAGACTTATCCCAAGAGAGTGGCGTCGCTTTAAGCAATTTGCAGCAATCGACAAACTAGAAGCTGTTCCAGTTGCGACGGTTCAACTCCGATACGACGGATGGATTACAGAATTAAATAATAACTCAGCCAGAATGAATCTTAAAAAACCATCTGGCTTAAACAACCTACTTTATACAGCAGATGCTGATTTCAGCTGCTTTGCTGACTTAGCACTCGCTAGTCCTGAAGACTATAGAAAAGATAACCTAGGTTCATTACTCCAGTGTGTTCTTACCCCTGGAGATCCATGGATATCAAAACCAGTTGAAAAAATTGTGATGCATACAGATAAACAAGTTCGAAATTTATTCCCATCTTCTAATTCACTTAATTTGCTTTGGAGCAATGTAGTCAAATTATCTCATTCTTTATATAGAGAAGCACCTGGCATGGAGCCCTTTAGGCCTAACCAATCAACGGATATAGACAATTTTTTCTTAGCGGGCAGTTATACAAAACAGGACTATATCGATTCGATGGAAGGTGCAACTATGAGTGGCCATCTTGCTGCAGCTGCAATACTGCGTAAGCCAGCTGATCTGGCCTCCAATCAATCAACGGCTTCATAACCTATGGGACGCTGGCTCGAACACACTGTCACTAGCAACATCAAAGCCCCAGTCAATCAAGTTTGGGCAGTATGGAGTGATCTAGAAGCAATGCCGCTTTGGATGAGTTGGATTGAATCAGTGAAAACAATTGATCAGTCAGTAAAGACTCTTCCAGATCTAACAGAATGGACATTGGCCGCCAATGGATTTCGTTTCAAATGGAAAGCGCAAATCAATGAACGCATTGAAGCTCAAAAACTAAAATGGGAATCAGTAGGAGGATTACCTACCAAAGGGAGTGTACGTTTTTATGCTGAAGAACCCAACCTGACTATTGTTAAATTATCAGTCACTTATGAATTACCAAGGATTTTGGCTCCATTAATGGAGCCAAGTATTTTAGGAGGAATGGTTACCAATGAACTTCAAGAAAATCTAAACAGATTTTGTGCTTTAGTTGAAAGTGGTTATGGTAAATGATCAGGCCATCCTGAAATACGACTCCACAAAAAAAGTATTATTCATATTAACTATATAGAGTGTTGAATATGTAGACGAAAAGATCATTTAATCTTAAATACTTGAATAGAAGCCTTAATTAAACCTTCTAAATCATGTGGATCAGCCTCATAATCAACTTTATTAAAGTTTCTTTTACAGGCTTCACTTGTTTGAGGACCAATTGAAAGAATTTTTACACTATCTAATTTCTTTTGCCATTGATCGCCAAAATATTTTTTAAATAAATTTGATGTATATATTGCCGTTTTAGCACTTGTAAAAGCAATAGCATCTACTTCTAAGCTCTTCAATGCTCTTAGAGTTTTATCTGGTATTTCTTTCGGGCAAGAAGATTCATAAGCGGCCACCTCTACTACTTTAAGCCCAGCTTCTCTAAAAGCTGAAGCAAGCAAAGTACGACCACCGCTTTGCACCCTTGGCAAAAGAATCTTGGTGCCTAATTCTGATTTAGGAAAATGCTTGATTAAACTATCGGCGATAAAATCAGGGGGTACCAAGTCCACTCTGAGCCCCATTTTTTCCAAACTCAATGCGGTTTTTCGGCCTACGGCTGCTATTTTCAAAGTTTTGCAAAAATCAGCTAAAGCCTTACAGCGATAATTAAGACGCTCCTCAACCGCTCGAACCCCGTTATAGCTTGAGAAAATGACCCAATCAAAACTATTCAATTCTGACAAGGCATAATCCAATGGATCCCAGCTATCCGGTGGCCCAATAACAAGAGCAGGTAACTCTAAAACTTGTGCGCCAAGTCCTGTAAACAGTTCATTAGCTTCACCCTGTTGTGCCTGAGCACGAGTTAAAACAATTGTTTTACCTTCTAATGGGAGGTCAGAAATAATAGTCATCCAGTCATATTTGAATCTAGTTTAATGATCCCACCAATTTTCTTGCTCAGTGCCTTCTTCTCTTCGATACGCCCTTGAGAAGAAAGAATATTAATAGCTTTGTCTAGACTTTGCCTTGCTAAAGCTATTTTACCCATTCGTAATTGCACTAAAGCAAGATTTTGATGGGCTTCAACATACAAATCATTCAAAGCTATTGCATGCTGATAGGAATTAATAGCTTCATTAAAGTCACCCTTATATCGTTGAAGTAAACCAAGATTATACCAAGCCAATGCAACCTCAGGGGCTCTTTTAGTAACTCTCTTAGTCAACAAAATTGCTTGATCTAAGTCACCTGTTTTCATTAACAAACTTGCAAGATTTAATAATGCTCCTAGTTTGGCTCGGGTATCAATTGGAAGTTCGAGAGCTTTACGATAAAAATTAATAGCAACTCCGGGATCTTTAGAAGCAAATGCAATACCTAAGTTAAAAAGAAGTTCATATCGTTCTCCATACATAGGTGTAGAAAGATTTTCTTCACAAAATAACAAACCCTGTTTTAAAAGTTCTATCCCTCTGATCTGGGCTCCCTCAGAGACTTCCAAAGCTCCCAGTTTTGCGCAAGCATAAGGATCTCCAGGATTATCAAAAAGCCAACTTTCCATAGCATTTCTTACTCTTTGGCACTTAGACTTTTTTTTTATTAATTCAGGTTTATATCCGACATGGATTAATGCAGGTACTGAACAATCAACAATTCTCCAATGAGATTCATCTCTCAATAAATCCCTTACATTGTCATCAATTGTCGAGTGATATGGCCTGGTCCAACTAATCCTTGCATGCCTCCTGAAAAGACGACTCACTGAGGAATATGGAGACATAGAAGAACCTTCTTCATAACGAAGAAGGTTAACTACCAGAGTATCTTCATCAGACATCAACAAATTCAATTCAGATTTACAATCAGGGATTAACTGCTCATCCGCATCTAATACCAATACCCAGTCACCTTGCACATATTGGAGTGCTGAATTGCGCGCAGGTGCAAAATCTCCAGGCCAAGCAAGATGCTCAACACGTGCTCCAAAATCTTTCGCAATTGCAACGGTCAAATCAGTCGAACCAGTATCTAAAATTACAATCTCATCAACAAAATCTTTAACTGATAAAAGGCAATCAGCCAAGCAATGTTCCTCATTGCGAACGATCATTGAAAGACTTAACATCTTAAAATCTTAAGGATGAAAAAAATTATTCAATTAGTAAACTCCTTATTGCTTAAAGAATCAATTAATTTATACTCTTGCGAGTCTGGCAACAAAGAAGCCAAGACATGAGACTGCGCTAGTGGCATTTGTCCAGGAGTATAAGCTGCAGGAATTTTATTTTCTAATTCATCCCTCAGTTGATCCCAAAGATAAGGGCTACCATAAACAACCAAACCGGCTAAAATTTGCATTTTTTGTAACTGTTTAAGAGCTGCCAACCAAGGCTCTTTCACATAAGAATTGCCACAAAAAGGATTCCCTCTAGCAAATAATTGAAGCAAAACAGGTCCCTTCCCTAGACGGTCAAGTGCTAATGGTGATATCTCATCTTTTTGCCATGGAGAAACTCCATTTTGATGGTAAATAACTGTCTTAAAGCCGGCTTCCTCAGGTGCAATAATTGCAGGAGAATTATGAGTAAGAATTGAACAAGGTAATACTCCATCAATTCTTATAAGATTAACTCCAAAAGAACAAGGTCTAATAGGACCTGGATTATGAATCTTTAGAGAAATCTCTATCAATTCATTCGCAAAAGAATGATCTTCTTGGCTTTCTATTTCTTCTATATCATCGAATTTATTTTGATAAGTCTGAATAGGTTTATTTTGAATCTTTGCTACAGCGACTTCTCTACGGTGTAAGGATTCATCCAATCTCTTGAGTGGGATTCTCCCTGAACAAAAAGCATCGACAAGTGCATTAATCGCATCATTTATATTCGCAGGCATCAAAATCAGATCAGCCCCTGCCTCAAAAGCAAGAACAGCTGCCTCACCACTACCATATTGTTTACTTATTGCTTGCATCAACAATGCATCAGTAACTACAAGTCCATCAAAGCCAAGTTGCTTTCGCAACAGCTGAGTAACCACTTTTTTGGAAAGAGTTGCAGGACGGCTTGAATCAATATTGCTTAACAACAAATGACCAGTCATTACACTGCTAACACCTGCAGCAATTGCAGCTTGAAAAGGCACTAATTCCACTGATTGCAAGCGAGTCAAGTTATGATCTAACTGGGGTAAATCAAGATGTGAATCATCTTCAGTATCTCCATGACCTGGAAAATGCTTAGCACAGGAAAGAACACCTTGTGAATCAAGACCCCTATGAAAAGCACAAGCAAGCGTGGACACCACATCAGAATCTTCACCCCAAGCTCGAACATTAATAACAGGATTTAAAGGATTGGTATTGACATCACAAACTGGTGCTAAAACCCAATTAAGGCCACAACATCGAGCTTGTTTGCCAATGCAAATGCCATATCTTTCAGCAAACTTAATAGCTCTATCAGGATCAACCTCAAATAATTGACTAATAGCAATTGGTGGCAACAACCAAGTCCCACCGTTAAATCTTTGTCCAAGACCTTCTTCAATATCTGCACAAAGTAAAAGAGGATATCTAGCCCATCGTTTCAAATTCTCACAGCGAAGTGTGAGCTCTTTACTGGTACCCCCAAACAAAACCACCCCACCTACACCTTGACCAAGGTATTTTTGAAGTTGACAATTGGTTAACTCCCATTGAGGGTACTCACGTTGGGTATCGTATAAATGAGCACTTGCACGAATCACCAATAATTGAGCAATCTTTAATCTCAAATTTTTATGTTCTTGGAAACACATTCGTTTTATTCCAAGTCATTTAAAGGGTCCATTCCTGCACTTCTTTCTTTTTCCAATTTTCCTAAAAGATTTAAAACAGCTGCTCCCTTCTCAAGGCCTCGATCTAAACGAAAAATAATCTCTGGAGCTCTTCGCATCTGAAGTCTCCTAGCTAGTTCACCCCTCAAAAAACTACTGGCTGCATGCAAGCCATCAAGCACTTCATTGCGATTCTTTGTTTCTCCATAAATGCTGACAAAAACCTTGCAATGCTGTAAATCTCCTGAAACCTCTACCTCAGTGATAGTGACCATGCCCTGACGAACCCTATCATCACGAATTCCATGAATTAATAATTCACTAATTTCGCGACGAATCAACGCCGCAACACGTTCAACTCGACGACTCTTTGACATTGCTATGCCAAAGTTGTGGGGTAGACCATTGCACGCAAGAGAAAAGCAAGCGTCATCAGACCACTTATCAATGCAGCTATTAAAGCAACTGCTGTAATGGGATTTTGACTTCTCCTCACTAACGGCTCCAATACAGCCGCAAATACTCCCAAGATAATTGTGATTAGATACTTAGGGTATCTAGCAACATTGGAAAAAAACTCGCCCATGGCATTAGCTCACTATTTGACTTTGCTGAATACTGTGCCTGTCGTGTAGAGAAACAATCATGTTAGAACTCTATCAATTCCCACATTCAGCATTTTGCCTAAAAGTAAGAATGGCTCTAAATGCTAAAGGACTGAACTATCAAGTTATCAACATCACGCCGGGAATTGGTCAAATAGACATCTTCCGACGTTCTGGCCAGAGACAAGTGCCTATGCTGATAGATGGTGCAAATGTCATTACAGATTCAAGCTCAATCATTCGTTATATAGACAGTAAAAGAACAAAGCCTCCATTAATCTCAAATGATCCAAAGCAAGCAGCTCAGACTCATATTATTGAAGACTGGGCTGATACCACATTGGCCAAAGCAGTTCAGTCTGCACTCTTGCAGGCCACATCTATTGACAGTGATTTGAAATCTTCCTTAATTCCAGAAGAGTGGCCACAACCTATGAAGCAAATATTAAATGCTCTTCCATTAGGTCCATTGAACAATTTTACTTCTTTTCTTATCCAAAAGGAGATATCAGATGTATTAATTAGTCTTGAAAAATTATCCATCCTACTCGAATCAAATCCATGGATTGTAGGTGAAAATATGAGTTTTGCAGATCTAGCAGTTGCCGCACAATTATCATTACTGAAATTCCCTATATCTTCAGGGTCCCTGTTGGCCAACAAAGGATGTCCGGGGTTTAGAGACAATCCTAAATTAAAGGGACTTTTTAATTGGAGAGATCATATTGAATTATTACTTATCAAGGATTTTCCTCAAAATACCTGAGTTTAAACTTTCAATGATTAATTATCAAAGCAACTAAAGTGCAATTCTGAATATCAAATCACCGATTTGATCGCCTCAACAAAATACACCCACCTTCAATCTTCTCTTAATGTCTGACCCACTAATACGTGCCTGCGATCACTATGTCGTTCTTGAGCCAGGCAAAAATGAAAAAATCCTCAAAGAAGAAGAGACATTGGAATGGTTAAAAGAATGGCTACAAAGAAAACAATCACTTCCCAGGGATCTTTTGGAGCAGCCTTCAATCAATGCTGCCGCCAAGCGATTGTTAGACACAGCTTGTGACCTTGAAATTGAGCCTGGAATCACATTGTATTGGTTCGCAGTTCGCCTCGACCCCTCTGAGCCTTAATAGTTGTTGACAACTTCTCCAAAACACTTTTGGCAACTTCATCTGGAGTTTCATCACCAACAGAGATATGTAAATCAGCTTCACAATAAAGTGAATAACGTTGATCAAAAAGTTGATCAAAAGCAACCACAGGATCCTTCTCATTCAATAAAGGTCTCTTCAATGGATCTGATTCCAGTCTTCTCAACAAACGATCACGTCCTGGGTCAAGCCATATGACTATTCCCTGGTGCAGTATGCCCCAATTCTGATTCCTTGTAACAATGCCACCACCCGTTGCGACAACCAAAGAATGTCTCTGTCCAATATCTTTCAAAACTTGTGATTCAATCTCCCGAAAACTTTGCTCGCCCTCATCCTGAAAAATCGTTGAAATAGATTTACTGAACAATTGCGTAATTACTGCATCCACATCCACAAATCCATAAGCCAATTTGCTGGCCAGAGAGGGACCGGTAGAGCTTTTACCAGAACCCATCATCCCAATGAGATATAAATTACATCCCATCAAGCTTGCTCTTAAAGGGTGAGGAATAGACAAATTATTCATCAGACGAAATTACTTGAAATTCATTAAGATGGTTATGCTTATAAACCTGTCATGACTGAGATCATATCTAAGACACGACATGGTCAAGGGAGAAACTGCGTAATCACACGCCGCGCGTGTTTTAGCGCAAGTCACCGCTATTGGCTCCCAGAGCTATCTACCACAGATAATTCAAATACTTTTGGACTATGTGCATTAGCTCCAGGGCATGGTCACAATTACGAATTGATCGTCTCAATGAATGGTGAGCTAAATCGCGATGGCATGGTTTTAAACCTCTCCGAGGTTAAACACGCTATTAGCAAAGAAGTCACAACTCAACTAGATTTTCGTTTCTTAAATGAAGTCTGGCCTGAATTTGATCTTGCAACCCCCCAAGGATGCTTACCTACAACAGAGGCACTAGCCCGTATTATTTGGAAAAGACTATCTGGTCATCTCCCCCTTATTGCTATACGTCTGTATGAACAACCAAACCTCTGGGCCGACTATTTAGGAAATCACATGGAAACCTATCTAACTATTCGTACACATTTTGCAGCGGCTCATCGTTTAGCAAGAAACGAACTTAGCCAAAAAGAAAATGAAAAGATCTATGGCAAGTGTGCAAGGCCTCATGGTCATGGTCATAATTATTTGGTAGACGTAACAGTTCGAGGGTCTATTGATAAACGTTCAGGAATGATCTGCAATCTGTCTGAATTACAAGATCTAATAAACAATTTAGTTGTCGAACAATTTGATCATACTTTTCTAAACAAAGATATTCCTTATTTCGAATCTTGTGTCCCAACCGCTGAAAACATTGCATTACATATAGCCGATCTGTTATCAAACCCAATCAAGAGCATTGGCGCCAATCTTCAAAAAATTCGCCTGCAAGAAAGTCCAAATAATGCTGCAGAAGTTTATATTGAAACAGACAATTTAACTGCAAACACAAATACATTACTAGCTTCTAATACTTACTAATGCATTGAAAGTTCCATGGATAAGACTAGTGCTGGCTATCAGTATTGATGGTCGTCTTGCATTGCCCGCAGGCGGCAAAACCCACTTAGGTGGCAAAGGCGATCAACAAGCTTTAGAAGAGGCTCTTACATGGAGTGATTGCACATTAATGGGCGCAAGAACACTCCAAGCACATCAAAGCACATGTCTCATTAAAACAACAAAGTTCATCAAACAAAGAAGATCAGAAAATCGTTCAGATCAACCGATATCAATCATAGTCAGCAAACATAATCCTTATGATGATAATTGGCCTTTTTTTACACAAGAAATAGAGCGCTGGCTTCTGACAAAATCAGAAAATTCATTAGAAAAACCTATGCTCAAAGGTTATAACAATAGTCTATTTTTAAAAGCGACTTGGTCAGAAACACTTGATCAACTTAAGAATTTTGGTTTGCAACGCATTGTCTTGCTTGGAGGAGCAGAATTGACAGAGTCTCTATTAATTGAAGACCAGATCGATGAATTATATCTAACAATCACACCGAAAGTAGTAGGCGGGACACATACCTGGATACCTGCCAAAGATGATCTTCTACCTTTAACATTAATGAACTCGGATTCATGGCACCTCAAGTCCACCAAAAGATTAGACAACCATGAATTACTAATGCGCTATTTCCGCAATCGTAGATAGGGTAAAACCATGATACATCAATTTATCTTCTTAACAGTTTAAGATGCTAGACTTAATTTAAAGGAGTATTAATTCCAAAGACAATATCTCAATGGTGAGACCTATCAAAAAACAAAATTTTCAAAAGACTTATCAGGAAAGAAAGATATTTCACTATGGGTAATCTAATTCCACGATGGCACAAATCAATTAATGAAATCGAAGAATTTCATTGGAAATCTCTGACTAGAGAAGAGACAATTCCCTTCTATCAATGGTCTTGGCTAATGGCCCTTGAAAAATCCGAAAGTATTGCTCTAAATAAAGGATGGCAACCTCTACATTTATGCTTATGGCGAAGCAATCAACCAATCGCAATTGCACTTTTATATCTTAAATTTCACAGTTATGGGGAATTTATTTTTGACCACCCTTTCGTTCGTTTAGCAGAAGAGCTAAGGCTAAACTACTACCCAAAACTTGTTGGTATGAGTCCTTTAAGTCCAGTAGAGGGTTATCGTTTTTTTATAATGCCTGATGAAGATGAAAGCAATATAACAACTTTAATGTTGCAAATAATCGATGATTTTGCTATTAAAAATGGGATTTTAAGTTGTAATTTTTTATATGTTGACCCAAAGTGGATTCCACTCGCAGAGAAATCTGAATATTCAATATGGTTGAACCAAAAAAGTCTCTGGAAGGCAGAAGGGAAAAAGACATTCTCAGATTATCTATCTGCTTTCAATGCTAACCAAAGACGAAACATAAAAAGAGAAAGAAAATCTATTCATGATGCAGGCTTAAATATATCCACTATTCATGGAGATGAAATAGATTTGGAAATCATGCAAAGAATGTATGAGCTATATGCAAGACATTGTGATCTTTGGGGAGTCTGGGGAAGTAAATATCTTTCGCAATCATTTTTTCAAGAACTTTCCAAAGCAAACTATCGCAATAATTTAATATTATTCAGTGCTTACAAACAAAATCCAAAAGATCCAATTGCAATGTCGTTATGTGTGAAACATGAAAAAATGTTATGGGGAAGATATTGGGGAAGTAAAGAAAAAATTGACTGCCTTCATTTCGAACTTTGTTATTACACTCCAATTGCATGGGCCCTCGAGAATGGTATAGAAAGTTTTGACCCTGGTGCTGGAGGCAAACATAAAGGAAGAAGAGGTTTCGTCAACAAGCCACATACAAGCATGCATCGCTGGTATCACAAAACAATGGATGAGCTTATTAAAGCCTGGTTACCAAGAGCGAACCAATTGATGCTAGATGAAATTCAAACATTAAATAATGAGTTACCATTCAACAGTGATTACCCTCTGCTCTCAATTACTGAATAAGAGGATGACTAACAAAACTAGCCCCCACTTAATTTCTCAGGCAATTAGTGAACTAGATTCAACACTATCTCAAAGGTTTATTGAATTAGATCCCAGTGGATACTTCATAATTTATTTGGATTATTCAACTCAAGAGATAATCGTAGATCACTTTAGTAATGACATTAATGATAAGGGAATAGCTATCGACCCCATTTCAGGAGAACCAATTGCATGTAATGGAGCAAGTCTTCGCAACCCGATCAAAACATATAAAGCACGCAGCGCTAAAGAACTTGGGATTCAACTCACTGAAGGAAAACAGAAATATCCGCTAAGCCGTCTAGATCATGCTTTGTACATGGGAAGGGAACTTCAACGAGCAGAAGAGTGCCTAAAGCTTGGGACACCATATATTCAAGATTGAAACAAATTCCAAATCCCCCCCCCCCTAT
Organism: Prochlorococcus sp. AG-409-B05; assembly: GCA_003216075.1. Taxonomy (GTDB): domain Bacteria; phylum Cyanobacteriota; class Cyanobacteriia; order PCC-6307; family Cyanobiaceae; genus AG-409-B05. The sequence continues at coordinate 15,502 of QCJK01000021.1, read as the reverse complement.
CAGCGGTATGGTTTGATCTAATATTGGATGAATGACAATTTTAAGATGGGAATCATTTTTTATTTCGCAATCGTTGGAGCAGGGCTAGTCACAGCTTTCACTTTGAACAAAGTTTTGAAAGCTGTAAAGTTGCTCTGAAAGCCTAAAAGCTAGTATTAGCAGTAACACTTGAATATTCAAGAACTTGCTTTTTTGAAATGAGCTTTCAATTTCGCCAAACTGCTTAGTGCCTACAAGTAAGAGTAAAGACTACTAATTAATTAATCTGACCAAGCTCATAGCAGCTCACCACTCAGATCATATACACCAGCTCCTGTAATCAAGGCAGGCACCAAAGAACCTGGGGATACCTTCAAATTGCCAACTCCAGGTCTTATATACACTTCACCATCAATCTCTGGTGCAAAACGACTAGAACGACCAATCATTTCTCCACTCTGATCATCATATTTCTCTACCAAAACATCCACAATTTGACCAACACAACTACTATTCTTTGCAGCAGAAATAGGTTGCTGAATAGCAATCAATTGATCCTTACGAGCTTCAGCAATATCTGGTGCAACTTTATTAGGCAACATCGCTGCTTGTGTGCCATCCTCGGCGGAGAAGGTAAACACTCCTACATGATCAAATTGCTGAGTCTTTAAAAATTCAATCAAGTGTTCAAATTGATCTTGTGTTTCCCCAGGGAAACCAACTATCAGACTAGTACGAAGAACAGCACCAGGCAATTGCTCACGAATTCGATCCAATAAAAAATTATTCACATCAGCCTGCCAAGGACGATTCATTGCCTTTAACACATCTGGGTGGCTATGTTGTAAGGGCAAATCAAGATAAGGTAATACATTAGGTACTTCTTTATAAGCTTTCAAAACCTCAGTAGTTAATCCAGTAGGGTATGCATAATGAACACGTATCCAAGGGATATCAACTTCAGCTAGAGCTCTTAATAATTCACCTAGTCTAGGATTACCATATAAATCTATTCCATAGTTAGTTGTTATTTGACTAATCAGAATTAACTCTTTAACTCCTTGCTTTGCAAGTTCCTTGGCCTCAAAAATAATTGAGTCAATTGTCCTGCTTCTTTGATTTCCACGTAGTTTTGGGATAATACAAAAAGCACATCTATAATTACATCCCTCAGCTACTTTTAAATAAGCTACAGGATTGAATGTTGTTCTGAATCTAGGTAGAGTTTCATCTCCTATAAATGTTGGAGATTTACTTACCTTATTAACCACTTCACCTGCTTCTACTCGTCTCAGTACGTCCACTATATGATGATAATCTCCTGTTCCAACAATTGCTTTTGCTTCAGGTAAAGATTCCAATAACTCATCACGAAAATGTTGAGCCAAGCATCCGGCAATGATTATTTCTTTACCTTGATTAGCTAATTCAACAAGAACCCTGACTGATTCTTCGCGAGCCGTTTGAACAAAGCTACATGTATTTACTACAACCACTGAGGCATCATCAATATTAGCGCTGATGCCATAACCAGCTTCAGTCAGCAACCCAAGCATATGCTCAGTATCAACAAGATTTTTTTCGCATCCAAGATGCGTAAAGGCAACCAAGGGCTTGCCTCCTCTTGGAGAAGAGGTCCTTAGATAAGAACTTGGTTTCGACTCGATTTGGGTCATCTTTCCAAAGATAATAAGTTGAGCATTCCTTTATGCAAAGGTTTATTTTTCAAGTTATAAATCAGCTTAGCGGGCGAATAACTGCAAGAATATATATATCTATCCTCGAGACATGGGAACAACTCGTCTCATAAGTCGTCGTCGTCAAGACCAGGGCAAGAAATGGGCCAGAATAACAATGGCCATACTAGCAACCATAGGAGTTATCGATACAGGCTCAATTACATTAAGTCGATGGGGATGGCTAGGGCCTATTTCTTGCCCTGGTGGAGCTGAAGGATGCGATCAGGTCTTAAATAGTCCCTGGGGAACTATTTTTCTGAATGAAGGGATTTCTATCCCTTTATCTTTTTTCGGCTTGGTTAGTTATCTAAGCATTTTATTGATGGCAATTCTGCCATTCTTACCAGGATTATCTGATAGCAAAACTAATTTATCTAGACGAACTTGGTGGGGATTATTTACTGTTTCATGTGGAATGGCAATTTTCAGTCTATTATTAATAGGCTTGATGTTATTCAAAATAAAAGCCTTTTGTTTCTTTTGCATTCTTTCAGGAATAATTTCTATAAGTTTATTACTTTTAACTTTATTAGGAGGTGGCTGGGATGATCCTGGAGATCTGATTTTCCGAGGGATACTTATAGCTCTCGCAGTTATTCTAGGTGGTTTATTATGGGCATCGAATGCTGATAAAAAAGAAATAGAATCAGTCTCTATGAATCAAAACTCATCTCCAATAGTGAGAAACAAGAGTACTGAGAAACAAATAGCTCTGGCGAAACATTTAACAACTAAGGATATAGTTATGTATAGTGCTTACTGGTGTCCACATTGCCATGATCAGAAAGAACTATTTGGCAAGCAGGCGGCTAAAGAGTTAAAGATCATAGAATGTGCTCCAGATGGTCAAAATAGTCAACATTTACTATGTAAAGATAAAGGAGTTAGTGGCTTCCCTTCATGGGAAATCAATGGGAGGCTAGAATCAGGCGTAAAAAGCCTAGATGAGCTTGCGAAACTAAGTAATTACAAAACAAACTAATCAATTATTTTTATAATCAAATATTAACTGACCTGGTAAATAAATCCATGCCCTTTTTCTGGCGAGAGTGACATTGCCAATAAGGCAATGAAGAAGGTGTATCAGTTCTAAAATGTCCTCCTCGACTTTCACATCGAAATAGACAAGACTTTAAAAGTAATCTACTTGTGATTAAACGATGATATAAATCTAATACTAGATTCAGATATTTACGATCAATATCATTTAAATGAAAAGAATCACCCCTAGACAAACCATGAATAAAGCTAAGAATGGGCTTTTCTTCCAATTGATCTAAATCCTTTTGAATCATACCTAAAGCTTCTTTCATTCCTTGAACTGAACGATCAACTCCAGCTTCAATCCAACATAATTGGCGCAAATCATTGATTGATCTGATCAATGATTCTGGACTCCCAATCTCATTCAATTCTGAAGAGAAAGAGATTTCTATTGATTTTCGATTATTTGCATCATTTACTGACACAGCATCCAAATCAATAAAAGCCATCTGACTCGCAAAAACAAGACATTCCATCAATGAATTGCTTGCTAATCGATTCGCTCCATGCAAACCAGTACAAGCAACTTCTCCTACCGCATATAAAGCAGAAAGTGTTGTTTCTGCAAACAAATTAGTAGCAATCCCACCCATCCAATAATGGGCTGCAGGAGCGACAGGAATAAATTCATTTAAAGGATCAAAACCAAGTTCTCTACATCTCTGAAGAATTGTTGGAAAATGAGCCTCAGCAACTGAATTAGGGATGTTTTTAAGATCCAAACTCATGTGCTGAACTCTTTGGAGCTTCATTGCATGCACTAAAGCTCTGCTGACTTGATCTCTAGGTGCAAGGTCCCTTCCTTTCAATGCAGAGACAGGACTATCTCCATTATTGTCAACTAAGAGCGCACCCTCACCTCGCAAAGCTTCGGAAATCAAAAAACAAGGGGCACCCTCAAGCTTTAATGCAGTTGGATGGAACTGTACAAATTCAAGATCTTCCACAACCGCCCCTGCATTCCATCCCAAAGCAACCCCCTCTCCACAAGATTGAGCTGGATTAGTGGTATTAGCAAATAAATGACCACCGCCCCCAGTCGCTAGAACAACCGCCCTCGCCGCAATCCAATAAAGCTTAGGACCATCTAAAACTTGCACCCCACAGCATCTACTGGACTCAACCCAAAGTTGAGAAACTCTGACTCCTCTTCGATGATGAATATTCGTGCGACTCTCTACTTGATCTTGCAGCACATCTACAAGAGCTCGACCCGTTCGATCTTGAACATGTAAAACTCTTCTATGACTATGTGCAGCCTCAAGCGTAGTTGCGAACACATCATGATCACGATCAAATTCCATCCCAAGCGTCTCAAGACGCTTCACACATTTAGGTGCTTGTTCTACAAGCATTTCAACTGCATCTAAATCACATAAGCCAGCGCCAGCATGCAGGGTATCTTGCGCATGACTCACAATGCTGTCTTCCGGTCTCGTTACTGCTGCTATACCTCCCTGAGCCCAACGACTTGATGACCGTCTACTCGTATTCCTATTAAGTAACAAAACCTTTAAATCAGAAGGCAACTCAAGACAAGCCATTAGACCTGCAGCCCCTGCACCAACCACAATTACATCCCAAGAGAAAGCCGGTATGGAATCAAAAGTTGCAATAGAGCCTCGAGTCATGGATCTGATGAGCTTTAGAGTCTGTTTTCAGATCAATCCACTAAGTCGTGGCTGAAATAATGCTGTGAGAAAGAAAATTCCATCAATCCACAACGTAGTAGTCAATGCTGTACTCGCAACAAGCCAAGCCCTACCTGAGATAGAAGCAGGGCGAGCCCTCTCTCTCATAAGACGAGCCAAAAACATTATCAATAATGCAGCAACAATTAACAAGCAAATTGACTGCGGAGTTAAAAGTTGTTCTGCTGTCTCATGCAATAACTGAGGCGCATGCTCCAATGGAGCCACAACAACTATGGGCCATCTATCCATTACTCCAGTAAAAACCATCATTAGATCCGTAAAAGCTGTGCCAAGCAAACAAGCCATGTAAAAGCTTGCACCCACTCTCCAACGGGTATTTAGTCCTACAAATGCAGCAGGCAGAGCCACAGCTTCTACAGGAAGGTGAAAGAAGGGATGTGCTCGTAACCATCCCCAAAAAAGACAACCCCCAAGCCAACTACCGCTAACGCCAACTAATAAGGATCCTGATATAGACCATTTTTCGCCACCAGCTTCTACAAGAGCCACCCCACATCCAAGTAACACAAAAGTAAAAAGGCACGCCGAAAATGGGTACAAATGAACCCAAGGAGCTTGTAAAAATACTGGCAACACAACCATGGCACTTGCCCATAGCTGTAAGGTTTTCGGCCTTGACAAAAAAGCTTCAACGACTGAAGCACCTTTTACTGGGAAGGAATTAATCAGGGTTAGATTAAGTAGAGGAAAGTTTGGATGAGAAGACTTGAGATGATTGGGCTGCTTGAAAAAGCACCATCTCATATAAGAACAAATAAAAAGGACCTTAGAAGATTGTCATGCCGTCGTTGAAATTACTCACATGAATCATTTTGAATTACATCCTAGTGTTGATGCCAAAAACATTGATGACTGATCTAGCAGCAGATTCAGGCCTAATTGAAAAATGCTGGAAATATCTAGTGCTAGGCATCATCCAAGGTCTCACAGAATTCCTACCAATAAGCAGTACTGCTCACCTTAAAGTTGTACCAATGATGATGGGATGGAAAGATCCTGGAATTTCAGTAGCAGCCGTAATTCAACTAGGAAGCATTTTTGCTGTTTTTGCATATTTCAGACATGAAGTACAAACTATTCTTAAAGGGATATCCCAAGGATTCAGGCATGGTCAATGGCAAGAGCCCAATACTCGTCTTGGCCTAGGGATATTGATGGGGACAATACCGATCGTGATCGCTGGAATGTCAATAAAGATTTTTTGGCCAGGCTTTGAGGAATCTCCAATACGCAGTGTTCTTTCAATCGGAATAATTTCGATATTGATGGCAATTTTATTGGGAATTGGTGAAGTCTTAGGGAGGCGAGTAAAGCCTTTGGAAAACATTACTGGTAAAGACGGTTTCATTATTGGATTAGGGCAGGCCTTAGCCTTAATGCCAGGTACATCAAGGTCAGGAATAACCTTTACCTCAGCACTATTGAATGGTTTTAAGCGTCAAGATGCTGCACGATTTTCTTTTCTGTTAGGAATCCCATCGATTACACTTGCAGGGATTGTAGAGCTGAAAAATACCATCAATATAAATTCCTTTACCGACTGTTTACCAATTTTAATTGGGATCATTTCTTCAGCAGCAATTTCATGGTTAGCAATTGATTGGTTTCTGAAATATCTACAAACAAATACCTCTATGGCTTTTGTCACTTATCGTTTTGCATTTGGTATTGTTTTAATTGTATGGTCAACGATATTCTCTCCAAACTGATAATCATGGACTTTTAATCAGTGTGGCATGAGTCCTCGAAAGAGACCTATGAGTCTTCAATTAATCCAAAAACTACCGGCAATCAACCGAGACCGGCAGTTATAGAATCAGTTGAACCTGGCTCTATTGGGGAAGAACTCGGTTTAGAACCAGGGGACCAGCTTGTAAGCATTAATGGTATTAAGCCAAGAGATCTAATAGATTACCAATTTCTAATTGTTGACGAAGAATTAAACCTTGAAATCCTAGATGAGTCAGGAACTCTTCATACAATAGGCCTTGAAAAGGATACGGACACTGGACTTGGGCTGGGTTTCACTGAGGCTTTATTTGATGAATTAAAACAATGCAACAACAATTGCCCATTCTGTTTTATTGATCAACAACCGTCTGGAGGCCGTACGACCTTATACCTGAAAGATGATGATTACCGATTAAGTTTCCTATATGGGTCATACCTCACGCTCACCAATCTCAAAGAAAGCGACTGGAAACGAATTGAAGATCAACGTCTATCACCCTTGTTTGTATCCGTTCATGCCACTGACCCTGATTTGAGATCACAACTACTCAAGAATCCACGTGCCGCTCTTTTAAAAAAACAATTAGATTGGTTTTCCATTCGTGGGCTTCAATTACATGCACAAATAGTTATTTGCCCTGGTCTAAATGACGGGAAAGCCTTAGACGAGACACTCGAAGAACTATCAAAATATGGAACAGGAAATAGGCCTACAGTCATTTCGACAGCAGTTGTACCAGTAGGTTTAACCAAATTTCGTCCCAAAAATGATGGTCTTATCCCTGTTGATCCTCATTGTGCAAAATGTGTCATCAAACAAGTAGAGGAACTACAACAACAATTTCACAATCAGATTGGTTCACGTTTTGCCTGGCTTTCAGATGAGTGGTACTTAATAGCAAATCAACCTCTACCGGCAAGAACTGCCTACGAAGACTTGCCACAACAAGAAAATGGAGTTGGCAGCATTAGATCCTTCCTTGAGGAAATGGATCGAGCTACTAACAATCTCCCTAAAAAACTTGAGAATCCAAAAACATGTAGTTGGGTTGTAGGTCGACTAGTAGAGGGAGCATTGAAAACTGCATCTTCTCGATTAAATGAAATTGAAGGTTTGACACTTCTATTGCATGGGCTTCCTAGCCCATATTGGGGGCAATCTCAAATAGTGACTGGTCTGCTTACAGGTCAAGATCTTCTGAATGGATTGCAGAGGCGAGAACTTGGAGATCAATTACTACTGCCTTCGGTGATGTTGCGAAATGGCGAAGCTCTTTTTCTGGATGGAATGACAATCAATCAAGTCAGTGATGCATTGAATGTTCCTATCCGAATCGTGCATGGAGCCGAAGACATCGTGGCTGCAGCACTTGAGAAGCAGCCAAAATTACTTAACCTCGGAGAAGTCTTGTGAGTTTTGTGCGGAAGATTACAACAAAAATCATTTTTCTCACAGGCCTTCTTCTGCCAGGGCTGTATGCAGCGCAAGCAGGTCAACAGCCAACTACAGCAGCCTTGGAAGACCGTGAGACAAAATCGCCAAAGAGGAACCCCAGTGAATATGGTCCACAATTAACCCCGATCAAGGATTCTAGACAATCAGTTTCACTGCAAAATAAGCAGCCAAATAGACCCAAGGAAGGATTCTTGTCAGGTATCAAGACGCTACCAAATGCCTTATCTAAACTTCGATCTTTAAACAATCTATTTCTACCTAAAGAGCCGTCTGAAGTAAAAATCACTGAACTTCTACCACTAAAGATCGATGATCTGGATCCATTAATTGACTCCAACAGTTCCAACCTGAAAGCTATCGGGCTTCAGGTAGATCAAGCAAAATCATTACTAGTTGCAGAGCTCTCAAAGTGGTATCCGAGTATTAATCTTGCCGCCAATGGATTGCCAGGATATTTATCAACCGAATCTTATAGAAATCCCGATTTTGGCTCAGATAGCAGTGGGACCCAATGGAATACTTCAGTTTCTCTTCAAGTCCAATGGAACCTGATTGATCCAGCACGAGTGTCGTCAATTGCCGCTGCCCGAGATGTATATGAGAAAGCAAGAGACACTTATGTGATTACATCTAGAGATCTTCGATTGCAAGCAATTAACCAATATTTCCTTTTGCAGCGTGCAGATGAAGGGGTAAGGATAGGAAAACAATCAATGCGCGCCTCACTTCTGAGCTTAAGAGATGCAAAAGCACGTTTTGAAGCAGGTGTTGCAACAAGGTTAGAAGTACTCGAAGCAGAAACACAACTTGCGCGAGATAAGCAACTGCTAACTAGTAAATTAGGAGATCAAAAAATCAGCCGTAGGGCATTAGCAAAAATCTTAAATCTGCCACCTAAAATTACCCCAACAGCTGCTTCTCCAGCACAAGTAATAGGAGTTTGGAAGGCATCTCTCCAAGAAAGCATTATTGCAGCATTTGAATTTCGTGAAGAATTAGACAGGCTCCTTCTTGATATTTCAATCAACAATAGTAATGCAAATACGGCACTTGCTGCAGGACAACCGACACTGAGTCTTGTCAATACTTTAAGCGCGAGCAGATTTCAAGGGCAGACTGGTGTAATAGCTCCTGCAAAGATAGACATGAATGACTATGGTTGGACTGTGAGCAATACAATTGGTCTTAATGCAACTTGGAACATTTTTGATGGGGGTAGAGCAAAAGCCCTATACAAATACAACAAACAAAAAGCAAAGGAAGCTGAACAAAATTTCGCAGTCCAAAGAGACCTGATTCGTAAAGAGGTAGAGGAAAGTTTCTTTAATTTAGAAACCGCAAATCAAAATATATCCACTACTACACGTGAAGTGATCGCAGCTAGAGAATCTCTAAGGTTAGCAAGACTGAGATTTAAAGCCGGCGTTACCACTCAACGAGAAGTTGTCAATAATCAGAGAGATTTAACCCAAGCAGAAGTACGATACTCAGATGCAATAACTTCCTACAATACAAGTCTTGCGCAATTGCGACGGAGAACCGGTATTGACCATATAAAAGCATGTAAACCTACCAATCGAACATCAAAGAAATTCGAATCTGAAGAATTGATCAAAGTCCCAATTGAACCTTTTCCATTAATTCCAGCCTGTCAAGCATCTACTATTAAAAATAAGGGATGAACAAAGATACTCCTCAACCTCTAAGTTCTGCTCAATTAGTTGGAGTGGAGGAGCTTCTCAAGGAAGTCTCTACAAAACAACTCAATGATTTTGGCCACATATCCTCCAACCTAAAACCTGACGGGACATTAATAACTTCCTGTGATCAATGGAGTGACAAAAAAATTGTTCAAAGATTATCCAATATTGCCCCAAATGAAGGAGTTTTAAGTGAAGAAGGCTCTCAGATCGTCCCTGATTCATCTGCATACTGGATTGTTGACCCATTAGATGGAACTACCAACTTCGCGGCGGGAATCCCTTACTGGGCAATTTCAATAGCACGCTTTGTATCAGGCCAACCAGAATCTGCTTTTTTAGAAGTACCTGCACTAAAACAAAGAATAGTTGCCATTCAAGGCAAAGGAGTATGGCTAAATGGCCAGCCTTTAACTAACAAAACAAGAGAACTTACTGAAAGTGCTTGTGTCTCACTATGCAGTCGTTCAATTCGTGTTCTACAACGCAAGCCAGATAAGCCATTCCCAGGCAAAATCAGGCTACTTGGTGTAGCAAGTTTAAATATGACAAGTGTTGCTCTTGGACAAACTGTTGCTGCTTTAGAAGCAACACCAAAAATCTGGGATCTGGCCTCAGCATGGCTAGTACTTTCAGAACTTAACTGTCCAATCAAATGGTTAGGTTTGCACCCCAGCAATTTACAACCTGGACGAAATCTTTCCTCTATTAGCTTTCCCTTACTCGCTGCGAGTTCAGAGAACGAATTAAAAAGATTACTCCCGTGGGGAGAAGCTTTAATAGGAAAATGAATCCAAAGAGCACACAAAAAATAAATCAGAAATCATCACTAATCCTAGAATTAATGAATAGATCCTTTTTAAAGGTTAGTTACCAGAATATGGGTCTAGGGATTCAAATATCATTGCAAAGAGGTTAGCGTTGTATCAGCATATTGGATCAAAGCGTGCTGCATCATTGGAAAAGAAAAGGAAAATGGTTTATCCGCACACTTTGGAATGCCTATGAGAAATGGGCTCGATGTGATTGTATTGATTTAAGTGCTGCTTTCGCTTATTACACACTCCAGTCATTTTTTCCAATACTTTTGATATCTCTTTCAGTTGCATCTTGGTTCCTTGGTCAACAACCAGGCCTTGACCAACAAATTATAAGTTTTACTGCTCAAATCTTGCCCCCTTCAGTCGTCGGATTGGTCGATACGACTTTAGTCAAATTAGTTAATCAAGGATTTGGAGCAGGATTGCTTGGGGCAGTCTTTCTAATGATCACAGCAGGCAATGCATACCTAACTTTACAAAGAGGATCAGATCGACTATGGGAAGATACTTTGCCCAAAGATGGCAGTCCTGCCCCATGGCGTATCCAGGCATTTCGATTTGTACGATCGCGAATAGAAGCTTTTGTCGTAGTTCTCCTCATTGGATTATTAGTCGTTATTGATCAAATTAGTGCAAATGTGCGCATGATCCCTGGTGCGGTATTTGACGATTTAACACGAACAACTCCTTGGCTTGCAAGCTATTTATCAAAAGTTCCGGTACTTGAAGTAGGTCAATTTGTCCTGCCAATGCTTGGACTATCAATCATGGCTCTGTCGCTCCAAGCGCTACTACCTAGTAGAAGAGTCCCACTACGTCCACTAATACCTGGAGCCTTTATGATAGGAAATCTACTTACTATACTCAATCTAGCTGTAGGGAAAAGTATTCTTTCCCTTGGTTCACGTTTTCAAGCCTATGGATTCATTGGAGGAGTACTAGTTTTAACTCTATGGGTATGGATGGTGGGAGTAATTATTTATTTTGGCCAATGTTGGAGTGTTGTCCTAGCTGGAAAACCCTCTTCAAATAGATAAATACAAAGCATATAATGTCTTGACATGAAATTGAATCCATTGCACAGGCAAAACCTCGAGTCCAAAAATTGAAATGGGAAGACTATCTCCTTTCTTATGGTTAATGATATTTATATTGATTTTACTTCCACCTGCTGGAGGAAGATTAATTCTTGATATCGCTGGGGGTTTGATTTTTACTCTTATAGCTATTCCCTTTGTCCTCTCAGGCGTAGGCTGGATAGGATGGCGCATTCTTCAATCCAAAATGAGTACATGTGAAGTTTGCGGAGCCAAGTCATTCAATACATCTATCCAATGTCCTATGTGTGGCTCTATTAGCACTGACATGAATGAATCTGTAGATGCAAGCTCAGCAACAATTGATATAACTGTTGAAGATAATGGCAAAAAAAGCTAAAGGGATAACATAAAAATATAGGCCAAAGATAACATTAAGGAATGCAATCAGTAAGGCATGAATGGCTATTCTATTATTAACTCAATTAATTTTTTGGTTCAAGTTCAATCACATCCTGCTCAATTTTTTCTAGCAATGCCTCACAATGTTTGAGATAAGCCTTACCTTTCAAATACAAGCTCTTTAAATCCTCTACAGAAATATTTTCTTTTTGCAACTCAGACAAAACAAGATCTAATTCATTCAATGATTCTTCATATGACATCTCTTCTACCTGATCATTAGCATGAACTCCATTTACCTTGTCAGACACCTGCTTAGATTTGCCGTCAAGCTCTTCAGGCTTGTCAACTTGGTTTAAAGATAAATCACTGGACAATCTCTTCTTATTTTTCATTTATTTTCTACCTTCAAATATGTGTTTCTAACATTTACTTTAATGGAGCCATCAACAACTTCAATCATTAAATTTTGGTTTAGTGAGGCTTCATGAATACTTCTAATGACCTGGCCTGAATCATTAACAACTATTGAAAATCCATTAGAAAAAAATCTGCCTGGAAAGAATGCATGAAGCAATTTTGCTTTCTCTTTTAATTTTATACGTTGAGATTTTATGATGCTCAATGGCGTAGAAGATAAAAATTTCTTCCGACGCTCTTTCAAGCATTGCTCTTCCTTCCGAACCACCCAAGAGCAATAATCTTTTAATCGCTGCTTCCTTTGAGCACAATCAACTTTGAACGCCTCACGACTAGGTAATAAATCCACAATTGCAGCAGTGGGAGTTGCCGCACGATGATCAGCTACCAGGTCAGCAACTACTAAATCATCTTCATGCCCTAAACCTGTAATCACAGGAACAGGAAAACGAGCTATATCCCTACAAAGATCTAAATTATCAAAAACCATCAAATCTTCCCTGCTCCCCCCTCCTCTCGCCAATATTATTGCTTCAATTCCAAGTTCTTCATGCAAAGCATTCAACTTATCTAAGGCCATTTGAATCTGTTTATGTACCTCACCCTGTACAGGAATTGGATAAATATAAACAGTAGTCAATGGCCATCTCTCTTTGGCAGTGCGTAACATATCTGCCAATGCTGAGCTTGGTACGCTGGTAAGAATAGTTATTGCTTTTGGAAAAGATGGCAATTGTCGTTTCCTCATCGCATCAATAAGGCCTTCCTCTAACAATTGATCTCGAACCAATTCAAACTGTCTCAAAACGGTAGAAATACTGGGACGAATGTCAAGTACTTGTACTACTAAAGTTGCCCGAGCCTGCCAAAAATTTAATTTGCCAATAACTACAACACCATCAGAATCTTCAGGCTTGTAATTAAGCTTTTTAAGTGTTGAAGACCAAATCACTGCTGTAACAGTTGATTGTCCATCGGTAAGAGTTAGCCACAAATGACCCTTCTTCAATTGAGATTTTGAGACTGATGCCTCAACTAAAAAACGTGGAGCAAACCCTCGCTCCAACAAATTACCAATAGCTGCATTAAGCTCTTGGACTGAATAAGTAGGAATAGAATTACTTATCAAGATGACGATAGGCCAAACCCCAATAAATACAAAGGGCGGTACTCAATAAACAAGTAAATTGGCCCCAACCATTATTTAACTGCGTTGCACCAATCGTAAAAACTAACAATCCACTGCTGATAATTCTAGCTCCATCTCTTCGATTATTAACAAAAAACCTATTCACAATGACTACCTGTACATTAAGTGATTTTTTAATGAGATAACTACTAAATATATTGCTATCTAAGTTTTACCCTAAACCCATCTGGACCAAAATCCCTTGTCCAGTCAATAGTTCTGTACTGAGACCTATAAGAATTCCAAGCATGGCTAAACGCCCATTCCAAGTCTCTGCGTAATTTACAAAGCCAAAACGCGGCTGAGTGTCTTCAGACATGAAATGATTGTCAGTAGAGTTATTCTACTAAGCTTTGCAGCTTATTGGTATTTATTTTGAACATAAGCCATGTGTAATAGATTAAATTCTTAAAGTATGGCAACAATTGAGATGAAGAAGTCATGGGTTATATGACTTCCATTCATCTTGATTGATCAATACTCCATCTGATTACTTTAGTCAGCGAACGTGCCTGGCTCCATCAACAGGGTGATAATCATCTCCGGTAAGTTCTTCATAAATAATGGCTGGCAATCCTGTCTCAAACATTGTTTGCAATGCTTCTTTCAGATAAGGGTTCCATCCACCTGTGCTCACTTCACCATGACGCACAGTCCAATCCCAAGTCCCCTGTAAATCTCTAGGGATTCTCCCCTCTCGATCTCTTCTTGCGACAAGATCAAGTGACTCTACTAACCCCACTTGAATTGGCTGTTTCCCATAAGCAGGAGTGAGGCTCAATTCTAGACGAACTGGATCTTCTTTCAAAAGTTTCAAGCGAAACCTTGGAGGCAACTTTACTGACTTGATGACTGCCGCAACTATGCGAGTTCTTTGATCCACCAATTACTCTCCCTTTGATACAAACAAAATTAAATACAAGTTATTCAGCAGAAGTTTCTGCTGATTGAGGAGGATCAAGATCCTCAGAAAAACGAACAGTCAGTAAGTCTTCATCTGTGATGCGACCATTATTATCAAGAAGCTCAGGGTGAATGGTCAAGCGTCCTGTCCGATCTTCACTGGCATGTTTTGAATCCTCCAAGCCAGAAAACGAGTCCGAACTATGTCTCACACTAAAACCTTTGCGCATAACACGAAAGGCTTGCCAAAGCACAATGAAGAGGACTAAACCGTAAATCAATGGGGAAAGGGAGCTCGACATGACTTGGGGATGAGTTGTGGTAAGGAGTCTGCTTAGTAAAAAAAGGTTTCTGAATCATTGATGTAATGTTGGATATCGCATTGATTTAGACATATAGAGCTTAAAAGGTCATCTCAAAAAAACACCAGTCTCTTCCTCCCAGCTTACCCAAAATTGGACGCATTTGGTCACTACCCACAATGGCCTGGACTGCTGAAGTAACTCAAGCCAAGAAAACTGAAAAAGTTTTCCCAATAAACGGTAAGCCTGTTAGACGATAGATCACTAAAATCGATCTATCGTCTAACAGGCAAATCATTGAGTCATGGGCCATGCATGAGTTAAAAACTGACTCAAGCAAAGTTTTTCAATGGTTAATGCAAAGAAAACAACTTACGAACTTTTCACTAGGTCTCTTATTTGGAGGAGTTGGTTTTATATACATTTCTTCGCTTCAACCACTGCCGCCTAAACCTTTAAAAGCTGCTCCAGTAGAACAGTTTAATAAAAAATCTTTTATCGCTGAAGCTGTAGCTCGTAGTGGGCCTGCAGTGGTATCTCTAGAAACTCAACGCACTGTTGTCTCTAAATCATATGAAGGGTTACCCCCAAGATTATTAACAGACCCATACTTTCGTCGTTTCTTCGGCCTAGAACGAATGAGATCTACTAGGTCACGAATTGAACGAGGTCAAGGAAGTGGTGTAATTTTTTCTCCTGATGGTCTGGTTCTGACCAATGCTCATGTTGTAGCGAAAACAGATCGACTCATTGTGGGTATGTCAGATGGTCGACGAGTCCCAGGACGAGTAGTTGGACAAGACTCTCTTACGGATCTAGCAGTAATTAGACTTAATGGATCTGGGCCCTGGCCAACTGCTCCCTTAGGTGACTCTGAAAAACTAGTGGTAGGCGATTGGGCAATAGCAGTAGGGAATCCCTTTGGGCTAGAAAATACAGTAACTCTTGGAATTATTAGCAACCTAAATCGTAATATGGCTCAATTAGGAATATCTGGAAAACGTCTTGATCTAATTCAAACTGATGCTGCGATCAATCCAGGGAACTCTGGAGGACCTTTACTC
>QCJK01000020.1 GCA_003216075.1 Prochlorococcus sp. AG-409-B05 | reverse complement strand
TGGTTTTAATTGCGCCTGGTACTTGCGTTAACGCCAAAAGCAATAGAGAAAGACCAGGTGAAAACAACTTAACTTTTTTTTGTACGTCTTTGAAGAAATTTAAAATTGAAATTTGATTGTCAGCAATTTTCATATTCAGAATTTAAATTAAATTGCAATTAGAATAATTTGTTGATACCTATATTAAAGAATTAAATAATACAATCTAATCCTCAAATAAATGGCTTAATCTTTTCTATTACGTTTCATTCTCAATTACCTTTCTCGCTTCATGGATATCATCCAACTCTTTGTAGAGATCCTTTAGTTGTTTTTGAATATGATCAATATTCTCTATCTTTGACAGAGAATTCATTGCACTAATAAGATTCTCTTTTGCTGCTATTAAACCTCTGCACTGAGTACTCCCAGGTTCATAAGGCATTACTCGCTAACCCAATTATTCTATTATTATACACGAATTTTTCTTCTCTTAAGACTTGCATTCATACTTTTCTAATAATTATAGAAAAATATTTTCTAATTAAATAAAATTATTCTAAAAATTCCTCTTTGAATTTATAAAATATATTCCTAAATCAGATCTTTTGACACGTAAAATACCTCCTCTAGGCGAAACGAAAGTCTTTTCATGTATCAATCCATTCTTTAACTTAATTGATATAACATCACCCTTAAATCTTCCTCTTGACCAATCAATCGTTCTGCTTAAATTTAGTCCAAGTAAGAATTGCTTGAATTTACTTAAATTACGACTTATGGATTTAACTGTAATTGTTTTATCGAATCCATCAGGCCAATAACTGGCTAGCAGAATGAGACTAAAAATTTGACTTAAAAACTGGTTATCAATATCTTTAGAATGATCAACTTTAGCAAAGTATTGATTTTTCATCAAATAGGATTTAATGGCAAGATTATTCTTGATTTTTCTGTAGGTGTCTTGAAATTCTTTTTGATTTTTCTCCAAATGAGCTAAAAAATACATGCAAACTTAATTGAGATGGTTTAACCATATCGTATATTTTTTAAATTTCAATCAAAAGAACTATTTAAGTTTCTCTTTCAAAATTTCATCATCGGGATATTTATTTTTAGTAAATACCCCGATGATGAAATTTTAGATATACAAAATAATTTGTCTTTACCAAGAAAGAAATCTTCTAAATCATTTTATAACTCAAAATTTATAAACCTATATGCCTATGGTCAAACTTGTTTATAAAGTCTTTTAACCAGTTGTTTTAGGGGTTTGTAAGGGTTTAAATCCATAGCATTAAAAGACTCCAGGAATGATTTGACCGGTGTATGCGTATGTTCCCAGGGCTGCAAAGATGCCGATCATGGCCCAGCGTCCATTTAGCAATTCAGCTTTTTCGTTCATGGTGATTAGTAATTGTGTAAGTGGTTTGCAGAGGCTGTTATTAAAAAATGCCTGGTATGACCCAGCCAGTTAAAACATAGTTGTGAACTAGAGCAAAAAATCCAATCATGGCCATACGACCATTACTCTGCTCTGCCTCTTGCCAAAAGTCTGGAAGTTGTGAATCAGAAGATGTCATTAAAATATGCCTGGAATTACTTGGCCTGTAATTGCATAAGCTCCAATAGCTGCAATGAAACCAATCATTGCCCACCTTGAGTTAGCCAACTCTGCCTCTTTGGCATACCCCGAGTAATTGTCGGCGTGATATACGCGAGGCTCATTCGCGTACATATTTTGACGCCCACCATCTTCTGTAATTACATAGGAAGAATTTGACATGACAAACTTCCTAAACCAAACCAGGAATAATTTGACCTGTAGTCAGATAAGCACCAACCGCAGCAACGAACCCAATCATGGCAGCCCAGCCATTGATCCGTTCAGCAATAACCTTTTCGGGTTCAACATTAGGAGCTTTTGAATCTTTGATCATTTGATATGCCTAAACAGGCTTGCAAGAGGACATGAGCTTCAGTAATCCGCTCGTTAAGAACTGTAACCAATAATATTGCGTAATGTGAAGGTTCGGCTTACCGACCCGTCGCAAGCAGTAAACAAACTCAATTTAAATATCCTATCAAATAAGGCTCCTTGTGGTTTTATATTTGTAAAATCCTCAATTAAATATTTCCTATTATTTACTTCTTCAAATAAAACTTATAAGGCTAATAAATAGTTTAGGACACAATTAGAGCTGAATAATATAAGTTTTTAGAAGGCATATAGAAGCTATCACCTCTTAAGTCCTGCAATAAAAATATTACATTACCATGAGTCTATACTTCTAAATCAAAAGATTATTAATTTTATTCATAAATAAATAGAGCCTCTAATGATATTTATATACTTCTTTATTATTCAATATTCAAAACCCTTTCCAAAGAAAAACACCCTTAGAGTTCCGGTTCTAAGGGTGTTTTGTTGTCGCTGTTCCTTAAATCGAAGAAACCACTTTGCAAGGCACAGTTAATAATAACTCAACTCTGATCAAGATTATGTAGTAATTGCATTTAACGAACGTGCTTATATGAGCATAGGAAGCAATCATTTTTCACCAAGACTTCATCTCTATCTATCAGGCAAAAGAAAAGACATTCCATTGTATTATTGACTACATAGGCTTTTCATTTAATTCCAAGCCTCTTCAAAAATCATAGTTTCTGATGCAATATCTTTGATGTATACACATTTAATCAACTATTAATGATTTTTTCTTCTTTAACTACAGGAGCTCCAGCAGCTATTACTGAACTTTCCGCTCCAATCTTTGGCATACTAGGAGTCATTGGTTTTGCAATCTTTGCTATTGGAGGCAAAAAAGATAGTGATGGTCAAGGGACAAACTCTTCACCATATATAGAAGCCAAGTCAACCCTGCAAAAAAACACACCAGAAGCAACAGACAGTTAACATTAAAGATAATTCAAAACTTTTAGAAGTTAGCAACATTAAAAACTCGAAAATAATATTTTCGAGTTTTTAATGTTGCTAATAACAATTGATAATTTATTTCTATTAGTAATTCCACTGATGTGTAAATAAAAAGGCCCCTACTTACACGGGGCCAAGAAATAACTACCTAGTACTCGAACTAGATAATATAAATATTTCAGGATTATTTACCTGAAATTATTTAGCTGTTTCCATATTATCAAAAGCATTCTGAACTCTTCTGAAGTCAAATCCCATGCCTCTTAAAGCATGCCACAAATGACCTTGAATAAAGAAGAAGCCCAAAAAGAAATGAACATTGGTTAACCAAGCTCTTGAAGTATGCACATCTAAAGGCAAATTCGCACTTGTATCAGTGAAGTAAGGGAAGAATTCAAAGTTGATCTTCAATACATCACCATAAAACTCTGTTGGGTAAACAGTAGTGTTAGTAGAACACCAAAAAGCTGCTATAAGAGCCATGTATCCAACTCCCGCAAGAGAATAGGACAGAACAGATTCAGCAGACAATAATCCTTTGCCCTTGAATTGTGTGTATTCACCAAATTGCTTAGTTGCAATGTGGAATGCTCCACCACTGATCAAAATAAAAGCCAAAATACCATGACCACCCATTACATCTTCCAAGCTGCTAATAGATAAGAAATCAACTTGATGATTCCACACCTGAGCTGCACTTAGATTTGGCTCGACTGTACGAACAATGCCCTGTGCACTATCCCAAATCCCGTGATACTTAGCCCATTCAACAAATTGAATAGCACCAAGTCCAAGAAATATCAGATGGTGTCCAAGAATAAAAGTTAGTCGATCGGGATCGTCCCATTCAAAATCAAACTTTTTGGGTCGACCAGTTGCTTCACCAAGATCACCTTCAAATTTTATGGAATGAAGAAGCCCACCTGCACCCAAAACTCCTGAGAAAATCAAGTGAAGTACAGCTATTACTGTGCATGCATAAATGTCAGTAATGACACCTCCATCAATTCCACCAATTCCTAAAGTCGCTAAATGAGGTAAACAAATTAAACCCTGATTACCCATTGGCAAAGAAGGGTCATAACGAGCCAACTCGAAAAGGGTGAATGAACCAGCCCAGAACATCATCAAGCCTGCATGAGCTGCATGAGCTGCGATGAATTTTCCTGATTTGTTGGTCACCCTAGAATTTCCCGCGTACCAGTCATAGGTAACGTTTGGATTTCCGTAGGTCTGCACGACGTAGACAGATGCATAGGACTACATAAACTTATTAATGAATTGACATTAATTTGACACTCTCTTCATATGGCTTATTAAGCATGTTCGTTATGCAAATACTTCCTATAACATTAATTACACCAATTTGTTCAAGATTCTATTGCGGACAAGGAACACTCTAAAAAAAATCAAATATGAATCATCTAGATGTGATAAATATAACACTGACTTTTCATTCTTCAAGAGTTTCTAACTTAAGCAATATTTGATCGTTCATTATGATTAGGAAATTCATTTAAATCTCAAAATGAGCCAATACAAAATCGACCTTTATCTAATAACCTTATTCCATTTCATTATTGGAGTACCTCTTATAATTAGCATCATGCGTGCTAGAAGCATGGCCAAACAAGGCATTGCTCCTGCCCCAGCTGGACTAAAGAGTTGGTGAGTACGGTAAAATAATCAAAGTCAATACTGGTATTGAGTTTAGTTGGTAATTCTCAAGAAGGAGGAATATATATATAATCGTTCTGCCAGTTAAACTTTGAAGCAGTGAATTCCTAAAATTAGCAACTGAATTCATATGCTCCAATAATGTTCGTATAAAATAAAACAACAAATAGTAAAACCTGCACTTCTAAATAATCGATTTCTGGATTAAGAAGTACTTACTAGATTAATTTCCATGGCCGTAGGAATTTACTTTGCGACAACAACAGGTAAGACAGAGGATATAGCCGAAAGGCTTCACGGAATCCTAGGGAAAGCAAACCCTCCAAAGGATCTAACAGATGTTTCTGATCCCAATGAGTTTAAAGAACTTGATGGAATCATCTGCGGAATACCAACTTGGAATACAGGCGCCGATAGTGAAAGATCTGGGACTGCATGGGATGAAATGCTTGAGACAATTGGCCAAATGGATCTCGCCGGTAAGAAAGTTGCAATCTTTGGATTGGGAGATTCATCTACCTACACAGAAAACTTTTGCGATGCAATGGAAGAGTTACATTCCTACTTCAAAAAAGCTGGTGCAACTATGGTTGGATATGTGTCCAAAGAGAGCTATACCTTTGAAGAGTCAAAAAGCGTTATTGGTGATCAATTCTGCGGTCTACCTCTAGATGAAGATAGTGAATCAGATCTAACTGATACACGCCTCACCAATTGGGCAGAAGATTTAAAAGAACAAATTCCTAGTCTAAAGTAATCAATAAAATTCAAAAGGAATATTATATAAGTATTTATTTGATACATGCTCTTCATTAGGTTACTCATTAGTGCCCTTCGATGTTTCAAGTGATTGTAATTTTTGATCGAAGTCTGTATGCCAAAATTTATGCGCTAAATAAAAATACCTGCTATAAAAGTGAAAACTTAAAAACATTAATCTTGTTCGAATATCATGGAAATCAAACGCTTTGCCAGGCCAAATAATGATTCCAATAAGTTATTATTGGGTACTCCTCTACGACTTACAGTTAATCTAACCAAAGCGTTAATGAGGAATGGAATGCAAAAGAATTACACTGGGAAAAATTAATAGGTTCATCCATTAATTTCCCATACATGAATCTTCCTATCCTAAACACATAAAAATATACTTCTATGCAGTATTAAAATACTAACGAGCAAACATCATATTTCAAGCCAAAACACGCCTTGCAATATACGCTAGTAGCCAAAGGTGAAATGGAACTAAAATCTATTTTTAATTTTTAAAACGAAATAACAGTAAATCTACTAATGATAGATTATGAGTCGAAAAGCACCGCTATATATTCTTTGCTTGGTTGATTGCTTCCAGATAAAGACAACCAATACTGGCACGATAACATGAGGAGGAGAACTGCTAAAAACAAAACGACTAATGGTGTTAGGATAAGAATTGATCCATGAATAATCTATTTTGACTAAACTTTCATCGCACGATTTATAATCCCAGCAAGGCTTGAATCACTTCTGAGTCAAAAGCCATTCGTAATAATTTAACTTATAAAAGTCAAACAGCTATCTACTCTTGACAGCCTACTATCCTACTCTTTGATCTATGTAGTTAAGAAAAAGGAAAACTAATAGTAAGATAATTTCTTGTAAATTTTATGTTGGCCGCATGAATTAAATTTCCATTTTTCTTGATTGCTTAAATTAAATCAATGCTCGAAAATGAAATATTCATGCCAAGGGTTATCGTAAATCAACTCAATCTAATACAAGCTAACAAACTGTCTTGATTAATCTTTTTTGTAATTTCTAGTAATTGATTTGAAAATCGATCAAAAGTACTAATCCCAGGGATTAGGTAATTAATTAGCAAGCTTACTTTTAAAGCAGTTATTTTATATCCACTTTAAATAATTAAAACCAAGCAAAGATTTCAATCTAAATCTTTATTAAAAAGCAAACGAAAAGCAAAATTTCACAAGGTTAAGAATACATATTCAATAATTTTGAAGGCATTACCATATCGAAAACGAAAACCATGCTAAGATTATATTCATAAATAACTTTTTATTTGTTGGTAATGGTTTTTGAGAATTATTCGCCATCCAAATATATTTACATCATAGCGGAGATTGGGATCAATCATAATGGCAGTTTGGAAATCGCAAAGCAATTAATTGATATGGCAGTGAAAAGCAATTGTGACGCCGTGAAATTTCAAAAAAGAGACATAGATACAGTTTACAGTAAAGAAGTGCTGGATTCGCTCCGTGAGAGTCCTTGGGGAACAACACAAAGAGAGCAAAAGCAAGCTATTGAATTAAGCATAGACGAATATAAAGAAATTGATGTTTACTGTAAAAGCAAAGGCATTGATTGGTTCGCATCCTCATGGGATTGCAAAAGCCAGGTTCTCATGAGAAGATTCAATTTTAAGTTCAACAAAGTAGCATCAGCTATGGCTACAAATCTAGAGTTTCTGGATTTATTAGCTTCAGAAAAAAAACCCACATTTCTCTCTACAGGAATGACCGAGTTGAATGATATTGACAAGGCAGTAGAAATATTTCAAAGGCAAAGTTGTGAATTAATGCTGCTTCATACAGTTAGTACCTATCCAGCAAAAGATTCAGACTTAA
The DNA here is from genome assembly GCA_003216075.1 of Prochlorococcus sp. AG-409-B05. Lineage (GTDB taxonomy): Bacteria > Cyanobacteriota > Cyanobacteriia > PCC-6307 > Cyanobiaceae > AG-409-B05. The sequence goes on along the minus strand of QCJK01000020.1, from coordinate 19,789 downwards.
ATCTTAAGTGCATCGATACACTAAGAAAGAGATACAACCTGCCAATTGGATACAGTGGTCATGAAGCATCAGTATCTCCAAGTGTGATCGCAGCTTCTCTTGGAGCCTCTGTAGTCGAAAGACATATCACTCTAGATCGTGCAATGTATGGAAGTGATCAAGCCGCCTCTCTTCAAGCTGAGGGCTTAAAGCAGCTCACAACAATCCTTAGAAAACTACCTAGAGTACTTGGTGATGGTCAAAAAACAATAATAGAACAAGAAAAGCTGGTAGCTCAAAAACTACGTTATTGGAATAATTAAGTTAAATAGATTGCTCTCGGATAAGCTGTTGGAATATAGTAAAAAAATGTAGCCTATTAGTTTACTAAACACAATCAATTTTTCAGGAGGAGTAATGCAAACAGGGATTATGCAAGGGAGACTATTACCAAAATTCAAATCCCTATACCAATCACATCCAATAGGGACTTGGGAACAAGAGTTCTCAATCGCAAAAAATCTGAATATTCAGAACATTGAGTTTATTTTAGATGCCTATCTCTATGCGCATAACCCTCTTTTAACTAATGATGGCATAGAAAAAATAAAAAGTCTTGTAAAATCTTCAGGAACGCAAGTAAAAAGTATTTGTGCCGATATTTTTATGGAATGGCCAATACAAAATATTGTTGCGCATGAATTCAATCATTATGGAAATATTATTGAGACTTTAATTACAAATTTAAATAGATTGAAAGGGCAGGATATAGTCATTCCTTTTGTTGACAAGTCAAGTATAAAGAATGAGCAAGATCAATTGAAAGTCATCGGATTCCTAGATGAATTTGAAGAAATATGCAATAAAAAACAAATAAATCTTTCTCTAGAAACAGACCTTAGACCTAAAGAGTTCCTAAAGTTTATAAGTTCATTTAAAAACAAATACATTAAGGTAAATTATGACTCAGGGAATAGTGCTGCCCTTGGATATCTTTTTAAAGAGGAAATTGAGTTATATGGAGAGAAAATATCTAATATCCATATTAAAGATAGGTTATTACATGGTGGACCTGTGATGCTAGGGAAAGGAAATGCAGAATTATTCGAAGTCAAGGAGTTTATTGAAAAAAGTGGCTACAATGGTATAGTTACATATCAAGCATATAGAGATGAAGACCCTATAAATACATTTACAAAACAAAGATCATATTTTGAAGGCTTATAAGAAATGAAATTTCACTCAATTATTCTAGCTAGAGGAGGCTCAGTTGGGATTCCCAGGAAGAATATAAAAGAAATAAATGGTTTACCACTTATAGCTCATACTATAAAGCAATGTCAAAAAGGTGGCATTTCAAATATCTACACAAGCTCAGATGATCAAGAAATACTTGAAATCGCATCAGGTTACGGTTCGAAAGTTATTCAAAGACCAGATAATCTATCCACTGCCAATTCAACCTCCGAAGAAGGCTGGATTCATGCTTTATCAGAGATAAGTACAATCAATTATCAAGAAGACTGGATCTTTGCACCTCAAATAACATCTCCCATAAGACATGCTGAAGATATAAACCAGGCATGTAAACTGGCTGAAACAATGAAGTTTGACTCTATATTATCAGTAGTTGAATTTGATGATTTCTTTTTGTGGGAAACAAAAGACTCTACTATTAAACCGTTAAATCACGATTTCAGGAGAAGAAAAAGACGCCAAGAGATAGGAACAAAAACCCTTTTAGAGAATGGATCATTTTATATATTTAGACCTGGTGGATTAATCTCATACAACAATCGATTACATGGCAAAATTGGATATTATAAGATGGAAAAATATAAAATGTTTCAAATTGACGAACCTGCGGACGTTGAAATTGTAGAATACTATTTAAAAAAATACAATATAGGTAATTAGAGAATGAGTGAACTTAATCAAAAAAATATTTTAGTTGTAGGATCTTCAAGGGGAATTGGTGCGTCCATAGTAAAATCAATTCAACAAGATGGGGGCAATGTAATTTCAACTGCCCGCACAAAGCCAGACTACCCATGTGATTTCTATCAACTTGATATCACTAGTGAAGACTCATTAATAAAACTAAGGTTATTACTTCAACAAAAAGACTTCCATATAGATGGATTAGTTATTTGTGCGGCAAAATCTTTACCTGTTGATATTGAAGATTCTTCCGAATCATTACTTCAATGTCCTCATGTGTTTAATGATCTAGTCAATACTAATTTGAAATCAATATATAATCTAATCTTTCAATTAGAAGTAATGCTATCACCAAATTCATCTATAGTTATACTATCAAGTATTGGTGCACATCAGGCTTTCCCACAAAACCCTGGATATCAAGTTGCGAAAGCAGGCTTAGAAGCCCTGTCCAGATCATTAGCATATGATTTAGCTCCAAAAGGGATAAGATCAAATACAATTACCCTTGGTTATTTTAAAACTGAAATGACAAGCTCATCTTTTAATAATATTAATTTACGCCGACAAAGAACCGATAGGATGATAATTAAGAGATGGGGAGATCCTGAAGATGCTACTGGAACAGTTAAATTCTTGCTCTCTCAATCTTCATCATATATAACAGGGTCAACAATTAATATAGACGGTGGATGGCTAGCAAAGGGATTATGAAATATGATTTAAGTAATTACCATACTTTTGTTGCTGGTGGCCTTGGAGAAATTGGCACTGCAATAGTGAATGCTTTAGTTGCAGCAAATTCTAGTGTGACAATACTTTATTCATCAGAAAAATACTCCTCACGTGCTCTAAAACTCGAGCAAGAGTTTCACGACAAAATAGATATTATAAAAGTGGATTATTTGAACAGTGAAAATCTTTACACCAATCTCTCATCACATGCCATGAAAGGAAAAACAAACAATTTAGTTAGCACCGTAGGCACTGGTAAGGTTTTAGATAAATATCCCCACTCGACAAATGAGGTTAAAAGAATTTGGGATATAAACTATTTTTCAAATAGAAATCTTCTTATTACATTGTCTACTCTAATTAATGAATCAAAGCAGTTAAACCCAAAAGGATTATCATCTCATGTAATGACTTCTTCAGTCGCCTCGAAAGTCAATGTAAATGCTCCAATTGACTATTGCTCAGCCAAGGCAGCTTTAGAAGTATTAGTAAAGACTATTGCAATAAGAATCTCACCAGAGCAGAGAGTTAATGTTATCACTCCTGGGCATATTCTTACTAGCAATGGAACCTGGGGACTGAAGACTAAAGAAGATCCAATAGGAGTATCTCATCTGATAAATTCTTCAATACCTATGAATCGGCTCGGCAATCCTAGGGATCTTGCATCGTTATTCTTGTTTCTATTAAGTAAACAAGCTACATACATAACTGGGAGTAGTTTTACCATTGATGGAGGAATCACCTCAAAAAGTTAATGTTTTCAAAATCTATTTTTGACCTAACACATGGTGCTTATATAGTTACAGGAGGTTCTGGTTTCCTAGGACGGGCACATTGTCATGCTATTGCAGCATTTGGAGGTACTCCAATAATTCTTGATTTAAACAAGTCAGCGTCCGATATACTTTTAGAGGAAATCAAATCTGAACATGATGTCAGGGCACAAGTATATCCAATAGATATAACTTCTAAGGAAGAGTTACTTAAAGTGCTTGCTGAAATAACAAAATCTCTGCCTATAAAAGGATTAGTCAATAATGCTGCCAGAAACCCTGTAGTAAGTAGGACGGGTCTAGAGACATCGTCTAGACTTGAAAACTTTTCATTAGAAGACTGGGATAAGGATATAAATGTAGGGTTAAAAGGTTCATTCTTATGCACTCAAGTATTTGGAAGTCATATGAATGAATTTCAAGGGGGTTCAATAGTAAATATATCTTCAGATCTTGGGATAATTGCTCCTAAGCAATCATTATATAAAATCGAAAATAAAAATGAATCAGAGCAACCAGTAAAGCCTGTTACCTACTCAATCGTAAAAACAGGCCTAATAGGTCTAACTAGATATACTGCATCCTATTGGCCAACAAAAATAAGATGTAATTGTCTATGTCCAGGTGGTATTGAAAATAACCAATCACAATCATTTCTAAATAAGGTTTGTGCCGAGATCCCCCTAGGTCGTCTTGCGAAATTAGATGAATATGGTGGAGCCCTCATTTTTCTTCTAAGCTCTGCTTCCTCATACATGAACGGAGCAATAATTTCTATTGATGGAGGAAGAACGACCTGGTGATAGAACTCAGATGACTTTAGAACTTATTTACAAAAGCATGTTTAGCTGCCTTACCTCTGATCAGAGTATCCCTTAAATTCTCCAAACACGCTCTAAGTTTTCTCTAAAGACTGGAATAGACAACGGATTTGGAGTAGTAGATAAGTTAATCAGTCTTCGCAGAAAAAACCATATTTTGATACCAGCAATAGGGATGAAGATAGATAAGAGTAGTAAATTAAAAAGAGGATGATTCACTCTGCTATCACTATTGCAGGGATTAACAGTCATAAGAATAACACTCCCAAGATAAACAATTTCAAAGGACAACATTAATGAAATATATTCTCGATCAGGGAATGCCAATTTATGAAGTAAAGGTAATCTTACAAGGCCTTAATGGAAATATTTTATGTTGTTCTTATAAGGATAAGAATGTACCTGAATCTTTTTTGGTTCACCTGGCTTGCGCTCAATATGTGCGGATCTCAAGATTATTGCAAGGAGTTGCAAAAAAACTAGATAACTTTCTTGTAGAAAATCGACACACTATGCTTTCGTCAATCGATTACAAGACTGATTGCCTTGGCAATGAACCACCAGAAATATTTGGTTTCACCACAGAAGAGGAACTAGAAAGTGCTTTAATAGGACTGATGGAAGAGGTGGCAGAAGAAATTCTTGATCAAGTCAATACTGAACAAACCAAATAAATAGTTATATGCAAGGACAATCAAATTTTTATAATTGAACTAAATGCATCCTAGTCGTAGACAATATGCTTATAAAATAGTAGATTTAAAGATCTCTTGAATAGAGATGAATAGAACCTTGACTATAGACATCAACCCAAACACCTAATCATTACTTGAAATATGAACACAAAGAAAGCAGGTGAATACCTTTGTCAAGGCAATAAAAAAGCCTTATGCAAAGATTTCGTAGGAGCAATTGCAAGTTATAGTAGAGCAATCGCAATAGTACCAAGGCATGCTCATGCCTATTATAATCGTGCTATAGTTAAAAATAAAATATCTGACTACCATGGAGCAATAAAAGATTTTAAAAAAACATCAGATATTAATCCTCATAATCATAATGCTCTCTTAAATAGTGCAGGGACAAAACTCAAAGTAAAAGATTACAAAGGTGCAATTACAGATTATTCAAAAGTAATAGAGATAATTCCTAGGGATCAAAATGCTTACTTCTCTAGGGCAATGACAAAAAGTATGATCGATGATTATTTAGGTGCAATAGATGATTACTCAGAAGTATTAAAGATCAATCCAAGTCATTGCTTGTCTTATTGTAATAGAGGTCTTATCAAATCCAAACTATATGAGTTTAAAGAAGCAATTAAAGACTTTGACAAGGCTATAGCAATCAATCCTCAAAATGCAATTGCGTATTGCAGCCGAGGCAACGCAAAATTCAAGCTCTATCGATTGGATCACGGATGTGAAGATTGGCGAAAGGCTTCTGACCTCGGTTGCAAGATTTCAGGGGGATTAATCAAACAGCACTGTAACTGCAACTTCTGAAAATATCAGAAAATATAAATTAAATGCAAAAGTATTAAATGGTTTTATCAAGAGAAAGTTTGTGTAGATGTATATTTACTTTATACTACAGGTGGAATTAATTAATTTTTATAGTACTTATTTTATGTGGAGATACAAGTTCTCTAAATACATTAGACTTAAAAGTTCTGCCCCATAAGGGGTAAAGTGTAGCTGGTCATAACGTGTTTTAGAAGAATTAATCTTATCACTATCTCCTGTGAAGAATGCATTTTCCTTTTCTGCGATTAATTCACATTGTGCTTGCCTAATATCCTCTGATATATGATCCTTGTCAACGCGAGAAGCAAGTGCTATACCAAATTTACTTTGCGGGAAATAATAATATATTTTATCCATTATGCGTGATAATGAATGCTTATAATTCATCTTAGAAGTACCTAAAGAGAAACCCTGACGTTTATAGTTTAGACATGGTGGAGAGTGCCTTAGTTCAGAAATTCTGGAGCCGGCAAATAATGTATCACTCTCACCTTGATGCCATAAAAAGAATTGAGGTGATAAATATCTAGTCAGAAGGGTATACAAAATTAGATCGAATTGAAATGATAAATATCCATATGCCCAATCAATTACACTAGATCCGCCTACTCCAAAAGGGACTATTATTATTCTTTTATTTAATTGTTTTGCCAATTGTATACCTGCTGGTGTAAATGTATTCCCCAACACACCATCTGCACCAAGCAACGGCTCACGATAATTAAAAAAAAGTCTACTCCGCCAATCAAACTGTATAAGGTTATTTGGAATTAGAGGAGCAAAAGAATTGGCTGGTGAAACTGAATTTGCAGAATTGCTCTGGCCAAAATATGCAATTACAAGTGAATCAGCAATCTCTTTTGGATTTAGTTTAAAAGAATGATATTCACGAGGCAAAGGTGCGTAAGGGTTGAACGTCATAGCAATACTTCGTTAGATTCTTTGAATGGAGGTAGTTCGCAGTAAAAGGGCCAGAAAGTACAGATCTGACAAATGATTGGAATCCTCAAACATATCCGCTCGAAACGATAACATTAATAAATTCATTTTGAATTCATGAATTTATTGTATCCAAGAAACATCTCATGAAAAGAAAAAAGGAGATTCAGAGATATTGATTACTACCAGGATTTGTTTCATTCAAGGAATAGTTGTAGTATAATGTAAATCAATTGGGCTAGTGTCTGTATATCCATGACAGATTCAATCTCGATATCCAATGGCAACATAAGTAATAATAGAGAACAAGAGAGAACAGAACTTGTCAGAAAAGGTTTTGACAAGTTTAAGAGTGATGACTTCTTAACTTGTATTAAACTATTGAAAGAATCACTATTGATCAAGGAAGACTGGAATGTGTATCTGGGGCTAGGATGGTCATATTTTAAACTTAGTGATTTTGCAGAGGCAAAGAAGAAATTCGAGGCCTCTATTAAATTAAATCCAGAGAAATTTGAGACCTCTATTAAATTAAATCCAGAATATAATGCTTATCAGGGTATTGGTTTTTCCTTGGTTGAGTTAGAACTATTTGAAGATGCTATTGATGCACTTAATAGATCATTAAATTATAATATTACGATAGATACTTATCGATATCTTGCAAAAGCTTATTGTGGGTCTAAAAGATATGAAGAAGCCATAGAAATATTTAATTCTTCACTTTGCCTAGAAAAAAGTGCTGATTTATATTCAAGGATAGGCTATTGCTGGACTCAACTTGGAGATTCACAGAAAGCACTAGAAGCCTACAAGAATTCAATTGAAATAGAACCTTCATGGAAAGCACATAAAAATATTGGCACACAATTATTTAGATTAAAAAATCACAAATTAGCTATAGAAGAGTTTAAGAAGTCCATTGAATTAAACAACAAAGACTGGGACTCCTATCAAGGCCTGGCATGGTCTCATCTTAATTTAGGTGATTACAAAAGCGCATCAATTGCTTTCAAGAATTCCTTAAATTTAAAGCAAGACTGGTCTTGCCACTATGGTCTAGGTTGTTCACTATACGAGGAAGGAGAGTTAATGAAAGCTGAAAAAGAATTAATTAAATCCATAAATATAGTTGACCACCATAAAGTTGATCCATTTTACTTACTTGGAAAAGTATACATGGAACAAAAAAATTATGTAGCTGCATTAACATCATTCATGTCAGGCTGGAATATTGAAAAGAGAAAGAATCTCTCAGAATTGATGTTAAATTGCATGAGCCTACTATCAAAAGATGATTTTAACTTTTTAAATATGTTATTACAATCAACTAAAAAGTATTACGTTGCTTCTGATGCAAATAAAAGTAGGTTTCATATGAATTCAATACTAGATTTGATATCTGAAAAAGTAGAAAATAGAACTATTAATCCTTTTATTCTTAAATTATACTCTACAATAGTTAATGACAAGAGAGAGACACTAACAAGTACAGACTTCTTGCAAGATCAAGAATTATCTAACAATGAAATTGCAGACCTAGAAAAAGATTTTTTCCGAAAGACTAAATCAAAAAACATCATATCGTTTGGAGACTGTCACTCTAGAATTTTCAATGGTTTCAAATCAATCAATAATATCATCGGAGGAGCCGCTACAGCTTACAACATAAATAAGGGTGATTCAAGTTCAGGAGCTTACGAAAGCTTAGTTAAAATAACTAAGCAGTATAAGCCCAATGAAACCACAATAATATTCACAATGGGGGAGATAGATTTAAGGATGCATGTTAATAAGCAATCCAAGCGCCAAAATAGGCATCCAGAAATGATTATTGATGACATAGTGAAAAATTATATTAATTGCATCGATTGGCTCGTTTCTAAGGGATTTAATATCATTATAAATGCGCCTCATTGCGGAGGAGGTGCATGGCAAACATGCATACGTATAGAAGAAAGAAATAATTATTGTAGCTACTTAAATCGAATGTTATTTGCGATATGTTCGAGTAGAGGAATTAAATGTGTGAGTTTTAACGACATAGTTGTGAACAGTATTTCTCGGCAAAATAACACCTCATTTTTTCAGGATGTATATCATCTAAGATATGCTCCAGAGCAAGCAGGTTTATTTTTGCTAAAAGTTATCACCAAAAGAATCCTTAAGGAAGTTTCCAAAGAACACGCCATTCACAAAGAAAATAACAAGAGTAGTTCTGGCTTGGGGGTAAAATTGCCGGAGATTTATAAGAATGAAGAGGACATAAGATGCTTAGTTAATATTATAGGAACAGATATTCCTGGTTTGACAACTCTAGATTCTCTTGAGACTGGCTCCAAATATAAAAGCATTGGTGACAAGTTTGATGACAAAGATTATTCACTCTTACTTGAATTACCTTTTGCTATACTTCCAGAAATGGTCTCTCTATATTTCAGTCAAGACCATATCTGCCAAGAAATAGTGTCTATATGCTACGCAATTTATGAATGTTGCGATGATCATATATTAACTCCCAATAATATTATTCCTGGCGAAACATCATTCATTACTAGCCACAAGGAAAAAATGATTATTACTAGAAGCAATTTCAGGCATTGTAAATTCCAAGATCTTCAATCAAGATTTATATTTATAACCCTCAAGAATTTAAAAGGAGCTAACTTGAATAAAATTGGTATCTCAAGGATGAAATATGATGAGTAATCTTCTAAAGATAAATAATGACCTAGCGGATGACTAAAGAAAATTGATTTAAAGTCATGTAAAGTTAACAAGTCAACATCCAAGTGTCATATAGATATATCAACCAGTATAATGTCATTATACATTGATAGTGAGTGGAAGATTTAGTCGATGAGAATAGTTATTTTTTCCATGTATGCATTTTGGCCAGACTTTCTTAATTATGAAATAAACTTTGGATATTACATGACTCATAAAGGGCACAAAGTTGATATTATTCTTAGTGATGGCTGCCTTCCATTATGCGACAGTCACCTTAGGTGGTTCGCCCATGAACAAACCCCAGAGAGAGTCAATCAGAATCTTAAAAGTCAGTATCAGAATATAATTGAGAATCATCTCAATATTATAAGTTCACATCCAAATCTAGCCTCTGTTAATTTCATAAAACTCAGTGAGTATTTAAGTTCGGATGAGCTAAGAGAAGAATTAAACTATTCAATAGAAAAAGCTGAGAAGATAGGCTTTACTTTTAACACTTTAGCTACTGACCTAAGGTGTTCACCAAGGTGCATACAAACTTCAACTTCTGAACAGTTAAACAAATTTAAGAATTCTCTGTTTAGTTCATCTATTCTGCTGACAAAAGCCCTTTACCGTATAAACCAAAAATTAAAATACGAATGGGATATAGGTTTAGTAACTCACGCTCATAGAAGTCTTATTAGCACATTTGATAAATTCTTAGCGACAAGAAACATACCAGTACTATGCTTTATGGGCCATAATCATAAATGCTTTGAGTCATCATTCCTAATATCAAGTAGAGACGAATGCTTCCCTATGAGAATGAATATAGATTCTCCAAGTCTACTCTCCAAAGAGAAGCTCTCTCTACTGCTAAAGAAAGAGTTTCAGTCAAGTACTTCACTTTGGTCTATTTTTCACAGAACGCTAGAAAGGTCTCCAATATTAGATATTCAAAAGAAAGCATCTTCTGAGTTCGCCGATTTATTACTTAGCAAGACTGATGAACATAAACCAACACTGATTAAAGGTGGTTCATTGGAAACCTATATAGAGAGTTTGCTACCTAAATATAAAAGAAGTATAGTTAATTTTACCTCAACTGAGTGTGAAGAGAAAGCAACAATAGGAAATTACCACGAATCATTTTTGTATTCTATCTTAAGACATATAGTGGCTTCCGCAAAAAACAACCCAGATACATTATTTATCGTCAGGGAGCATCCAAATAGATACACAGATGTTCGCTCTAGATACGAAGAAGTAAAAGATAATCCAGAAAATTCAATATTTTTTGATAAGCTAAATATCGAAAAAGAGTTTGGTATTTCAACAATCAAGAATTTAATATATATAGATTCCTGGAATAAATTAGATAGTCATTGGCTTCTTTGGAAAGTAGATATTGCTATATTGCCTCATTCAGAAATGCTTGCAGATGCACTTATTGCTGGCTGTTACACAGTTTGTACTCCTTGTAATCCTACCTCAGAAATCTCAGATCTAGTTTTACAAAAATACGATCTAGGTAATTTTGATGAGAATTTACTAGATAAGGTGATAATTAGCTATGACAACTGGTTAATTACTAAAGGCTATAACTCAAATCATTCATCAACAGCAGAAATCGCATTAGATCGCATAAAACGCTTGCTGATCTACCAAAAAACTGTTACTAATTGGATCTCATTTCATAGATATAATTTCAAATTCGAAGGCAATGCTGATATAGAGCTTTGTGATGCCATTGAAAATTATCTGACTCAAAAGGAAAGATTCACATTTAGTGAGTCAGTTTTCGAACTAGTATTTCCAAAATATTCCCTAGAATTAGAGCCAGTAAAAATTGATGTTGACGAAGAACATAAAGACCTAACAGATCTACTAGGACAAGCGTACACTAATAGAAAGCACGAAATCAATGCAAAGGTATACTCCTCCACAAATAACGAATCAGACCCAAACACTTCTAGTTACCTTTTAGGCATAGATGCTTATCTATCTTCTGAAATAGAATCTAAAAATATCATACCAAATAATATGTCTGTGATATCTGAGTGCTTAGCATTCATAACCAGATCAGCAAAGAGAGTTTCACATATTTATCCAGGTAGGTTAGCAGATCAAGCAATAGTTAAAGACAAAATTCAAAATATGATCTGCTACGATATAACATTAGTAAGTATTGATGACATAGTCTTGCCATTCAATATATATAGCAAGAATTTATCTACATTACATGAATCATTGCTCAGAAATGGTAAATATTATGAACTTCATACCTGGTATTTGATTTATTTATTAAGCTATTGGAAGATTTCTGAGACAGGTCAAATTAAAGATTTGATGCAGTCAGGAACCATTAAGGAAATAAAAGAGTACATTCTAAATAATTCTTTTTATATACCACATCCAGTATATGTTATACAAACCACATATCAAACAAATCTCTTCCCACGAAATATTGTAAATAGAAGTAACTAATTTTAGAGGTATGCAATTTATTTTATTTATATAGACCATGCGATTCAATTCAAGATGAAGCTTTCAGGCATGCTAAGCTTTAATTCATAATGACCAATAATTGCGAATCAATGCTTTAGAAAGTAACTCTAGTGCTTATCAACTAATATAGAATCAAGATAGCTTTTATGACAACTAAATTAGAAATTATAATGTATTATTCTCATTGGCCATTATTTAGTAATAACATAGAAATGGCAAAGGAATATCTAATAAAGTCATGGCATCAAAACCCTGTTAACAATCAACTTCTTCACTCTGGCTTAAGCTTAGGACTCAGCAGTGAAGTGGAAGAGTGGGTCAAGGAGAATCCATTTAGAATATCAGAAATTGAAAAAGATAAATTATTATTTAGAATTGCTCGATTAAGGGGAGATAAAAAACCTTATCTTCAAATCGTATCGGAAAAAGAAATGGAGAGGGCCTACATTAAATATAATAATGCACTAGAAAATAATAAATACAAATTACAAATCATTCTTAATGGAGGAATTGGAGATCATTTACAAACGCTTTCTTTGATAAGCTGGTGGAACGACAAGTATAATAGATCATTAACAATTGAAACTAACAAGCTTAGATATAAACAACTAAAGTCTCTTATTAGTAAAGAATCTTTAATACAACTTGCTATCAAGCAAAATAAGCCTGATGAGAGAGTTGTAACCTGTAGCCCCTTAGATTTAGAACTTCTTATTTTATATGGTGAAAAAAATATAATTTACAAGGAATGGCTTAAACCACTAAATTCAAGCAAAATGAATAAGCAAGATTATGTTTTTTGCTGGCGATCAAATGGGGAGCAAGATAAATTCTCTTGTCACACGAGGTCTGTCCCTTTTGAAGCAGTATATATAGTATACAAAGAACTGTTTAAGGGTAAAAATTCAATAATTGATATCACCAATTGGCAGCCATGGGAACGCAGGATATTTTCTAAGTTGGGGGTTACATTTTATGATCCTACTCAAAATGATGTCAGAGCTCTTATAGAACTAATTAAAGACTCCAGAGTAGTAAGCATTGACACTGCACTAGCACATATATGTGCTAGTGCAGGTCAAGAAGCGACATTATTATTACCAATGTTTCCAGATGAGCGTTGGCAAGAGTTGTTACTATCACATAACTGTTATGGGTCGAATCTAAATGTAATACAACAAACTAACTTTGGTTCCTGGCAAGAACCTATTGAAAAACTTATCGAGCGAATTACTGGGTAGATGACCCTTCCAAACCACCGATTTATTAGTTATATCATTATTAAAGGTTAATTTTAAAATTTCATCCTGAAAAGTATTTCTTAAATTATCAGGCAAAATAATAGTGCTTTGTTTAAGGTATTTCCTTCTGCCTTTCTAATAAATATTCAACTTTTTTACCAATTTTATCAGGAACTGTGATTCTGCACCCTTTGTCCAAGTTCAAATCACATCCACGCTTTGCTTGAATTGATTTCCAAGTGCATATAGCTTCTTCTGTCTCAGAACTTTTCACCTCCCAACCTTTGTCAAGATAATTCTGAATATCATCATTATCACACGAGATAGAGATACTTTTCTTTTCCATAATCTTTTTTTCTATCTTAAAATTTTTAGGCAAAATTGGCTCCAATGTCTTCTGAAAAGTTTGCTCAGCTTTCTTCAGTGCTTCACATCCAGAGAGCAAGAGTCCAATTAACGTAAAAAGATAAAAAAGCTTGTTGTTAAGAGTCATTGATAAAAACTTGATTTTGATTTGACCAGAATGATAGCTAATATTTGCGTAATGAGAGAAGAAGTCTCACCAATTTAATTCCTTCTAAAGGGGAATCATCTCCATCTGATAACGATCATAAAACATAATTATAGAGGTATAATGATTGCATGGCAAAAAGGTTGATAAAAACTGAATATCTTATTGACAACCAAAGTGTCTTCTTTAGTCAAAATATTTTGGAAAAGGATCAGTTTATTGATATCTACTTACATAGCCAAGGAGGCGAGGTTGAGGTAGGTGGTGGTGTTTTTGGTGTCCAAACGATCTCAAGCCTAGAGATAAGCAGAAAAGAACAACTTTTCTTTGAGGATCTTATCAGTTTTGTTGACGACAGGCTAAACATAGATTTTAGATTCGTAGGCAATCCAAAACACTGTGATTTATCGATCTACTTCGATAAAGAAATTGTTATTGACGATGGAAATGTTCTTGGTTTAACGGTCTCAAACTCAAATACAAATCGAAGTTGGTGGGAGATCTTTATTAACAAACCAGCATTTTCTTCTAATCAAAATTACCTTTACTACGCCTTAGTTCATGAGTTTGGTCATGTCCTTGGCCTTGAACATCCCTTTAATGATAAAGATGGGGATGTATGGATGGATATTACTTCACCTTGGATTAGCTCATATCCAGAAGAAACAGCAATGTCCTACAGGAGTCCAATGAATGAAAGCTGGCCTGAAACATTTTCTGAGAATGACTGGCGTGCTTTAACTAGTATCTGGGAATCAAACAAAAGCTCTAATTCTGGTGAGAAATTACTTTATCAGTTTAATAACTCTTTAGGGGTAGAAAGCATACTTCATTATTGGAAAGATTTAAGTACTTCCTCAATATATAGTTCACAAGATATAAGTGAGAAAAAGTTTCTTCAAGTAACAACTAACTCGTGGTCAGGCAATGTTCTAATTAATCGTTTAGCGAGAGGTTCCAATGGTGATGAATTGATTCAAGCAAAGCAAATAATAAGGAATCAACCCACTAAGTCAGGGTCTATTTTATCGGGTAGAGATGGTAATGACACTTTAAGAGGATTGGCAGGTTGGGATGTAATTGATAGTGGTGATGGTGATGATCTCATTCACGGAGGAAATGGGCGAGACATTATCACTGGAGGGAATGGTGCTGATGAACTACATGGAGATTTTGGATGGAACACTTATCGATCAGAAAAAGATGCTTATAAAGATCTAATCGCAATCAAATCAGACCAATTGCTTTTTAATCCGATTTATGGCAAAGCAGGCAACAATCCCAATGGTGAAAAAGTCGATATAATTGAAGGATTAGATCCTATAGATGAAATTAAAATTATTGGCGCAGGGACAACAAATCTAAGTTTCGGTGAAGCCACGGTAAAAGGACTCCAAGGATTGGGCATTTATGCCAATGGAGCTTTAGAAGTTCTTTATACAGCGGGAGACTTATCTATTAATCAACTGGAAAGCATGACTACTGGGGAACTCACTCCTAAATGGAGTTTTAGAGGCTCTGAGTTCGCTCCAGAACTTTTAAAATGAAATAATCTAGAATTTATTGTTAAAATCAATATTTAAGATTAAAATGTCACTCTATTGAATAACTGAAAAGAATTCAGCAACCAATTAATAGAACTCCCATCAGTCCAAAAGCAATAGATTGATACCTCACTTTTGAGAAGCCTGCTTCAGATGCAATCTCTACTTGCTCATGGCCTGTTGGAAAGTTCTTTATACTTTCTTCAAGGTAAGTATAATGCTCTCTTAAACCCAATCTCGATGCAATAGGTACAACAACGTTACGTAAATAAAATGTCTGAAAGGCATGTCCAAATGTCCCTTCATCAAGATGATTGAAGTCCAATAATCCTGCTCTAGCATTAGGTTTTAAAATTCTTCTTATTTCTACTAAAGCTTCATAAGGGTTGGCTACATTCCTTAAGCCATATGCCATTACACATCCATCAAATTCACTAGATGGTAAACCTGTAGCAAGTGCATCTGCTTTCATCCAAGAAATAGAATCACAATCTTCTTTTATTACCCTCTCTTTTGCTAGAGACAATGGCACCTCAGCAGAATCAAGGCCTAACACTTTCCCTCCAGGAGATACAAATTTTGCTAGTTTTATAGCCATATCTCCTGTTCCACAACAAAGATCTATCCAATTCTCTCCAGATTTTGGGTCAACCCAATTTAAGAGCTGTTTTTTCCAAGTACGGTGTAAACCCAAACTCAATAAATCGTTTAAATAGTCATAGGTAGGTGCAGCCTCATCAAATAAATTCTCGACCAACCTCGGATCACCAGGTTTCATAGCATGTTCATATAAAAGACCTCTTAAACAAATTTGATTCTAAAGGGAGAAAAAAGAATTTCATGGCTCTTATCATTTTAAGATACCATTTTCAATGATTAAAAAGGACTTATGGAAAGATAATCTTCTTCATATCTAAAAAGTACTGACAAGTCAAATAAAAATAATGATTTAAAATTTGCATTTAAGGTATCGCTAAGCAATATATAAGTAAAATATCTCAGGGCTAATCGTTAGGCTATATTTCTAATGGACGAATATTCAAAGATCTCTTAATCAAATAAGACTTTATCTCCTGAATCGTCAAAATCCCATCATGTAACAAGGAGGCAAGCAAAGCAGCAGAAGCTTTGCCCTTCGTAAACGCTTCTAGAATGTGTTCTAAACATCCTGCGCCCCCTGAAGCAATTACTGGTATTGGAACTGCTTCAGAGATAACTCGAGTCAGCTCTAGATCATAACCAGACTGAGTTCCATCTCCATCCATTGATGTGAGAAGAATTTCTCCCGCACCAAGCTTCGCGACTTTCATCGCCCACTGAATAGCATCAAGACCTGTATTTTTTCGACCGCCTTTCACATATACATCCCATCCTGACTGCTCTTGAATCCTTCTACGCGCATCAATAGCAACCACAATGCATTGACAGCCAAATCGATCAGCACCTTTTGAAATAAGTGCAGGATCTCGAACAGCCGACGAATTCAAGCTCACTTTATCTGCCCCTGCCCTCAAAAGTTGAGTAATGCCTTCTAAGGAACTTATTCCACCTCCAACAGTAAATGGAATAGTTACAGCTTCAGCAGTACGACGGACTATCTCAACCAAGGTCTCTCTACCTTCATGACTAGCAGCAATATCAAGAAAAACAAGTTCATCAGCACCCTCTTGGCTATACCTACATGCCAGTTCCACTGGGTCACCTGCATCTCGAAGACCTACAAAATTCACACCCTTCACCACACGACCATTGGCTACATCCAGGCAAGGAATTAAACGGAGTGCGACCATTTTGTGTAGTAGTGGAAACTGTTAGGGTTGCCCAACCATCTAAGCCTTGCAGGCCATGTCCCAGGCTGTCACTCTTAAAAGAATTGGATCAATGGTCAAGGTCGAACTTGATCAAGTCCGAGATCGCATACCTCAAGCTCTCACCAGGCTTCTTAGGGCCAATCCTAGAGGCAAAATCACCGGTTACAAAATGACCGATGGCACTGGCATAGGATTAGTACTTGAACTAAGCGATGGTTCCACAAGCTGGTTCTTTGACAATGAAATTAGTAAAGCTTGAGGTTTATTAAGTGAGCGACGCACGTCAGCTACTTGGGATCAAAGGAGGCTCAGAGACTAAAAGCATCTGGAAACTCAGATTGCAGCTGATGAAGCCTATTACTTGGATTCCACTCCTTTGGGGGGTAGTCTGCGGGGCAGCTGCCAGTGGCCACTATCAATGGCGAATATCTGATGTATTAGCAGCATTAGCATGCATGCTAATGAGTGGTCCTTTGCTCTGTGGTTTCACCCAAACCATCAACGACTACTACGATCGAGAGATTGATGCAATTAATGAACCCAACCGCCCAATTCCTTCTGGAGCCATTTCACTAACCCAAGTAAAATTACAAATTTGGACTCTCCTTATAGCAGGCCTATTAGTCGCGTATGGTTTAGATCAATGGGCTCATCACTCAACCCCTTCAGTGTTTCTTTTAGCCTTGGGGGGATCATTTGTAAGCTACATATACTCTGCGCCACCACTGAAACTCAAACAAAATGGTTGGCTTGGTAACTATGCCTTAGGAGCAAGTTATATCGCACTCCCATGGTGGGCAGGACAAGCATTATTCGGCCAATTAACCTGGATAACATCATTGCTCACTCTTGCTTACAGCCTTTCAGGTTTAGGAATAGCAGTAATAAATGACTTCAAAAGCGTGGAAGGAGATAAAGCCTTAGGGCTTCAATCTTTGCCAGTAGTTTTTGGAATTAAAAAAGCTAGTTGGATAAGTGCAGGAATGATAGACATATTCCAATTAGCAATGGTTTTTGTTTTAATTGGCATCGGACAACACTTAGCTTCTGTTATTCTTTTATTATTAATCATTCCGCAAATCACTTTTCAAGACATTTGGCTCTTAAGAGATCCACTTGAGTTTGATGTGAAATACCAAGCAAGTGCTCAACCCTTCTTAATATTAGGAATGTTAGTTACTGCATTAGCAATTGGCCATAGCTCTCTTATTCAATTCTTATGATTAAAAAAAGCCAAAGCTGGCTTTTTTTAATCGCTTCAGCAATAACAATAGGCTCTATTTCTGCGATTTCAGAGTTTTTCATAAGTAAAACAGTTGACTCCCTATTGCCTGACGTCACGAAAGTAACAACTTTTCACAGGCCAGGGACTATTACATTACTTTCTACAAATGAAAGAGTAATTCAAAAGCTAGGACCGGCCACAAGGGAGAAGGTACAACCAGGCAAGATTCCTCTTAAGATCAAACAATCTTTTGTGGCAGCAGAAGATCGACGATTTTATACACATAAAGGCGTTGATATGTGGGGAATTAGTAGAGCACTAATTAACAACCTTCGCCAAAGATCTGTAACTCAAGGTGGGAGCACTATTACTCAACAATTGGCCAGAATAGTATTCCTTAGTCAAGATAGAACTTTAACTCGTAAGTTAAGAGAAGCAGCTTTAGCGTATAAACTTGAGCGTCAACTAAGTAAAGAAGAGATCCTAGAACAATACTTAAATAATGTTTACTTAGGCTCCGGTGCATATGGCATCTCTGACGCTGCGTGGGTCTATTTCACCAAAAAGCCAGAGCAATTAAATTTGGAAGAAATCGCTCTAATTGCAGGACTACCTCCAGCTCCTTCATTTTATTCTCCACTTGTCAATCCAAACTTGGCATTGGAAAGGAGAATTATCGTTCTAAAACGAATGTTGAATGAAGGATTTATTTCAAAAGAAGACTTCAATCAAGCAAGTAAACAATCCCTAGCCTTAAACCCTGCAACCCCAAAATATTTCAACAGCTCAGCTCCTTTTTTTACAGGCTGGGTAGCTCAACAACTCCCCAAATTGCTAACACCAGAACAACTCGAAATGGGTGGACTAACAATTAGAACTAGTCTTAATCTTAACTGGCAAAACAAAGCCAAAAAAATAATTCGCTTATACAGCCCAAAAAATATGGAAGGGGCAATAGTTTCGATTGATCCAAAAACTGGTCTAGTCAGAGTCTTAGTGGGAGGTAAAGACTTTAAGCAGAACCAATTCAACAGAGCAACACAAGCACTACGTTCTCCAGGATCAACCTTCAAGCTCTTTCCTTATGCCGCTGCTATTGCAGAAGGATTTAAACCAACAGACAAATTCTTCGATGCTCCTCGCTGTTGGTATGGATATTGTCCGAAAAACTTTGGAGGCAAATATATGGGAAGGGTTTCACTCGAAGATGCCTTCACCAAATCTTTAAATACTGTCGCAGTACAGCTAATAGATAAAGTAGGCTTTGAAAAAGTTATCTCTACAGCCAATCAACTTGGAATTGGGAATAATAGAAAATTAGGCAAGTACTATCCTCTTGCAATTGGAGCTTATGAACAAACCCTGCTTGGAATGACTGCAGCCTATGCAGGAGTAACTAATCAAGGTTTTTATATGTATCCCACTCCTTTTGAGGAGATTCGAGGAAAAGAAAATGTTCTGTTATGGTCAAGAAAATTAAATGGAAGGAAAGGTCATCGAGCTCTCAAGCCAAAAGTAGC
>QCJK01000019.1 GCA_003216075.1 Prochlorococcus sp. AG-409-B05 | reverse complement strand
CAAAAAAGGAAAGTATTAATAGGGAGAGCGTTAGTGCATAACCCTACAGTAATTGTTCTAGATGAGCCAATGAATAGATTAGATATAAAGGGTAGAAGACAAATTAGAAAAGTTCTCAAGAAACTATCCATAAGAGGAACATCTATTCTTCAAATAACTCACTCAATAGACTCAATCATAGAAGAGACTACTAGAATTATTTTCTTTAAGAATGGTCAATTAATAAGAGATGGAGATCCGAAATTACTTCTGAATTCGAATGAACTTAGCAATCTATATGAATTGCCCTTGGAATTAATTAAACATGGCAATAGATATTTATTAATTGACATATAGTACAAGTATCATTACAAGCAGTGCTAGTACAATAATAGTGGTAGGATTTGAAATAGAAAATGATCTTGAATAATTTCTAGATAAAGAGTTATTATTTCTTGTACCAACAGCCATTCCACATTTCCTGCAGATTAATCGACCGGCAAGCGCTCTGTCAGCATAAAACTCAGTCCCATTACATCTTATACAATTTCTTGAATACATGATAAATAAGAATTAGCGAGAATTTTAGTGATTATAGATATTTTTTGATTAAAAGGCACATATTTTAATCCTAACAACTATAAATAGTTTTATTAGAGCATATAAAAAGAAGATCAATTAATTATTGGTCATCCAAATACGGTTCTAAGAATGAAAGCGGCTCAGAAAGGTCAGATGAATAACAAAGCAGTGATTTAGGATAATAAGAGTAAGCAATATTCTCTTGATTATTCTCCAATAAAAATGTTGCTCCTCTTTGAGGCAAATACTTAACATCAAATATATATTCGTTCCAATTAGATAGAACCTCTATCATATTATTCAGTCTATGAGTTGCCAATTCAAAAGGACGTAAATAGGACGAATTTCCAAATAAATCAAAAACTGACCCACTTATTTTAAATAATTTTAAAATAGTATAATTTATTTCTGGAGAATAGATATTAATAGAATTTTTATCTCCAAGATATCCCCTTATGACCTCTTTAACCGTGCCAGGGGATGATATACCAGCACACATTAATAAGAAATTAAAAATAGAACCAAAACGTTGTTTTGGCCCCTCAAATAATTCCAACTCTCTATGTATTTTGTTATCAGAAAATACAAGAAGCTTATCTACGGGGAAGCCAGTAAATGAGCAGAATTTCAATCTAGATAATTGAGTTCCTATCCCCAGTGCAATTAAATTAATACCAGAGTCATCTATTCTAGATAACAAAGGAACCAATTTTTGAGCATATTCCAAACTGTCAAAATCACCCAACAGTCCAAATATAATGATAAGTTCACTTTTACTAGAATTTTGAGCTGGTTTTATATATGGTTGTAACAATGAAATAATATTTTCATTATTATGTATGTCATTTTTCATGCAACACAAAGAAACAATTATTTAATATAGCATAATCAAATAAATATTAAATCTATAATTATATTTCTCATCAGTAGGTTTCGAAATCTTAATTATGACTTAGTATAAAAGCCTAAAATAATTAAACATATAAGAAAGCAATGGAAGAACTCACAAAAGCAATCAACAATCATCTTTCCTGTGAATTTCAAGCTAGTCATACGTATCTTGCAATGTCTATCTGGCTGAGAGAAAAAGACCTGGCTGGATTCTCCAAGTACATGCAAACAAAAAGTCAAGAAGAAAGAGGCCATGCGGACCGTTTAATAGGCTATCTAGTTGATTGTGATGAGCAGGTGGAACTTCCTAGTGTTGATGCGCCGCAACGTAGTTGGACATCAGCGCAAAACTTATTTGATCAGGTTTATGAAATGGAGCAAGCTGTAACAGCATCAATAAACAGAATTTATTCAATAGCAGAGCAGGCTGGAGAACGTAGTGCGACTGCAATGCTTGATTGGTTTGTAGCGGAACAATTACAAGAAGAAGCGGAGGCTAGATTCGTTAGAAAAAGACTTCGTTTAGCTGGTGATAACAGTGCTGCTCTTCTTTTATTGGATCAACAGTTCCTTGACGGTACAGCACTATCAACAGTTAAAGGAGGTCCAGACTTGCTAGATCATAGATAATCGAATTTAATTAATGAAGAACATATTGTTAGCTATATAAATAAACCTCAGTATTTAATAAATTTATTATAATTGACATAATCAATTAAATATAAAGAAAAGCATTAATAATACAAGCAAAGACCTTAGTGTGAGTCTATATTTACATATTTTGATCAACATCCCTTTTAAAGCTATAAATGTAAACTCCATACTCCTAGTTGTGACCTTATAAGATGGATTGTGCGCAAATTCCAACACCCAGGACTTAAAAATGCCCTTTTTATGAGAATTATTCTCAGCAACTAGTTGCTATTGAGAATCGCTTGCAAAAAAGCTGCTATAGGGTTTAGATTGAGAACACTTCTCAAGAAAGCAATTCAATTTTAGAAATGAGCTTCCGTTTCTTGCCTGATGATCCCGTCGCTGCAATAAGAATGCCCACCGGCCAATCAGTGCTCATTGATCCTTCTTCCAGGTCAGGTGGAACTTGTTTAGAAGTTCTTGAAGGAGTAGCTCGTGTTTATTGTCCATGTGAAGAAACAGAAGGCATGACTCTTGCGTTTCTGCAAGAAGGCGATCAACTAAGAACTGACAGACTTTGTAGCGATGGTGTTTGTGTTGAGGCATTAACTCCACTATGTTTCAGGAGTGACGCTGAATTAACCGAATCAGATGGGTTTGATCCTGTAAATGAATGGACTCTTCAATTACTCAGAATTCGTCATTTGGGTAGTGCTGAACAAAGATTGCAAGCACTTTTTGTCTTGCTAGTTAATAGATTGGGAAGAAGATGTGGAGATTGGTGTCAATTGCCTTTTAGGTTGACTCACGAACGAATTGGAGAACTTATTGGCTCAACACGAGTAACATCAACCCGTCTGATCTCGAGACTAAGATCTGCACAATTACTAAATGTACCTAATGGTGAGCAAATTCTAAAACTAGCTCCATCATTAATTGAAACAGATCCACTAGGAGCGTAGTAATAACATCATGTATAAAATATTACCTTGCTCTGAATCAATTCTTGGAAACCTATGCAAAGAAAGCTACAAGTTAAGAAACAGACTAAGTCAAATAAGATTCTCATTAAATAATTGCCAAAATATTAGCCTAAAGAAAAGGCTGAATTCTGAGCATAATGAAATAAAAAAGAGAAGAAAAGAGATCAAAGATATAGTCAACTATCTGAAAAGTTGTAATATAAATGAACCTTTAGCAATGGATTTTTTTGTCGAAATCACAAGAAGAGAATTATATATTTAGTGAATAACAAATTAAAATAATAATTGTATGTGATACGGATATAGTTGGCCAAATAAATGATTTATATAATTATGCAACATTAGTTTTCGGTAAGATTCCATTATTTAGATCATTATCAATAATAATAATTGCTGATGGCTGGTTATTCGCAAATCTGACTTTACCTAGAAGATAGGCAAATTCATCTTCTGATGTAATTTGTCCTTCAATGATAGGGTCAAGAAAAACTGTTGTTCTTAAATCTGATGATCTTTCGGCCATAGAATATATTTGCTGTAAGGAAGTAGTTACATCTGACTCTATTTGAAACGAAAATTTGAGTGCTTCTTCTATCGAATTAAAATCTTGTTTTGGAGAGGGTAGTTCTTGAAGAGGTACTTTTTGCCCTCTTGCTATTAAATATTCTGCAAAACGAGCCGCATGCTCTTGCTCACTTCGTGACTCATTACTAAAAAATTTAGAAAACCCTCGTAATTCATATTGAGCTGACCAAATCGCTATTGAAAAATAATTAGCACTAGCTTCTCTCTCCATTGTTAAATGTTGACTAAGTAAATCAACCAGTCCTTGCTCCATTGGCGCGGCCATAGAGCGACCTGAAGGTCCTTGCAATCTGTTGTAAGAAGATGAGATAGAGGTAGCAGTCATAAATACTTAATAGACCTATGTGCCAAATGATACACCAGGGTTACGTAGATAAAAGCAATCGAATATTAATTAATCTAGGAGCTAAAATGAGAATGAAAATCAATTGCTTAGTTAAGACCAGTTAAATGAGCACATACATAGGCAAGTCAAGTGAAGAGTATTCAAAAAGAAGAGTTCCCTTAGCTACAAAAAAAAAGAACTGTAAAAAAAAGAAATGCTCAAAATGGAAAGGGGGAAGATGTGTATGTGGCAAGGAATAGAAAAGACTGTTACAGGAAATTAATTTGATGGCTTTACCTAGCGGCTATTGAGCAAGGTCAACAGATAGTGCTCCTGGGAAAAGTATTCCTTTTTTACCTTTTCTAAAATTAACATTACATCTATCACCAACATTCAATGGTTGATCAAGAGGTAACCAAATTCTAAGTATATGTGTAGATACTAGAACCTTAACAACCCAGTAAGAACCCTGAAATTCACGAGCTATTATTTTTGATTCACCTGATGAATGGGGTTCTATTTGTAGAGAATATTCATCAAATATTAACGAGAGGTCTTTGTCTTTGTCTTTGTCCAATTGATATTGTTCACAAGAAGGTAATAAGCCTATTGGAGTAATTAAATCAACCCCTTTTAATTGAACGGGTAGTAAGTTCCTTTGTAAAACAAATCGACCTACAAAAGAAGTTTTAGGATTCAAGACCAATTCCTTAGGAGATGAGCATTGATGAAGTTCACCATTGCGCATCACTGCAACCTTATCGCAAATAGCTAGGGCTTCTTGAGGATCGTGTGTCACAAGAAGAGCGCTAGCTTGACAAGACTTCAGGACTCTTGAAAGTTCTGAACGAAGTTTTAATCTCACCTCTACATCAAGATTAGAAAAAGGCTCATCCAATAGAACAAGTGAGGTACCTGGCGCTAGTGCGCGAGCTAAAGCAAGTCTTTGACGTTGTCCTCCAGAAAGTTCGTGCGGGTAACGATGTCTAAAATCACTAAGGCCTAAGAGATCAAGGAGCCATGAAGCTCTACCAAAATCACCACCTCTACGAATGCCAAAACATACATTTTTCCAAGCATCTAAATGAGGAAAAAGAGCACAATCCTGAAATACCATTCCTACACCTCTCTTCTCAGGGGGAAGATTTAGATGAGGACTAGAAACAATTTGATTAGAGATTGATATGAATCCTTGACTAGGCTTTTCAAAACCAGCTATCAATCTGAGGAGGGTTGTCTTCCCACAGCCAGAAGGTCCTAATAAACCAATTAACTCTCCTTTTAGCAAAGAAAGATTAACTGATTTAAGGGCCCAATCAGCTCTAGCATAAGAATTATATTGATGAGAGAGATTCTCTATTTTTAAATGATTTTCAGACACGTTAACTATATATACCTATAAGAAATTCCCTGCAAAGAAGAGATGACGGTAGAAAATAGTTAAAAAAATGTAGAAAGGGTAATTTAGCGTCAGATAAATATTCTTGTAATGAGTTAAATATATTCAAAATTTCTAAGGTGTGAATTTCATGTCGTATAGTCATAATTGCCAATTGATATTTAATGAGCAATAGCAAACAACATCGAAATAAAAGTTGTCTTGTTGTCTAATTCATATCTAGTTATAACATCATATAAGAAGGTGAACCTATCAAGGGGGTTACCGCTGTGACAACTGTTACTAATAAATGTATCATTTATTACTAAAAGTGATTTGATCTGATTTAACAATCAAGATCATCCAGATATAGCTAAATCTATAGGCAAACTTTGCTGAATATTTACGAATTTAATGGCGATCAATGATAAAGCCACTCTATAAAAGCCTGAAAAAATCAATTTACTCATTAATTGCAGGTAATAATTTAACTTATTAGATATAACAAGAGAGAACAGTATACAAATAAATAGAAGGATAAGAAGTATAGTAAACCTTAATTGCATAACAGAAATGCTGACTAGAACAATATCAGGAAAAAGATTTTCCAAGTTTATTCTAATTATTTTTACAATCACCCTTTCTATATATATATTGAATACATATGGAGTAACAGGACTAAGGGAGCATGTTAATGAGATGGGAATATTTGCACCGGGTGCTCTTTTTTTATTGAGATTTACCAGTGTGGTAATCCCTGCTCTACCAAGTACAGCTTATTCACTATTGGCAGGAGGTATATTTGGATTTAAGAAAGGAGTACTAATAATCTGCATATCAGATTTACTTTCTTGTAGCACTAGTTTCTTTATCTCTAGACATTTTGGTAAAGATATCGTAGAGAAAATAGTAGGTAAGAAATTCATAGGCAAGATTGAAGATTTAGGTAGGAAACATCTAGAAGATAATTTCTTATTGATAACTGGAATTTTAATGACAGGTCTTTTTGACTTTATGTCATACGGAATAGGCCTGACAAGAACATCATGGCAAAAGTTCTATCCGGCTCTAGTAATTAGTATAATTTTATCAAATCCTCCTATTGTTGCACTTGGTGCTGGGATTCTTGATGGTGGGTATAATATACTAATTTTCTCTGCAATAGGTTGTTTAATCCTAGGATTGATATATTCGATACTCAAATCAAAATACCTTAAAAAGAGCATCTAAGGTGACAACTATGAACAAAGTAATTCAACGAGCAAATTTTATACAAGAACAACTTGACATTTTGTATCCACGACCTCCAATTCCCTTAAATCATAATTCACCTTACACCCTTTTGATAGCAGTAATACTAAGCGCCCAGTCTACTGATAAGAAAGTAAATGAGTTAACTAAAGAGTTATTCAAGGCTGCTGATAACCCTTTTAAAATGTATGAATTAGGTGAATCTAATATATATAAATATATTAATCAGATTGGTCTAGCAAATCAAAAAGCAAGATATATATATAAAACATCTAAAATTATAATTGACAAATTTTCTGGTAAAGTTCCAGTTAGTTTTTCAGAATTGGAATTGCTTCCAGGTGTTGGTCATAAAACAGCCAGCGTGGTCATGGCTCAATCTTTTGGAGTGCCTTCATTTCCAGTTGATACTCATATACATAGACTTGCCCAAAGGTGGGGATTAAGTAAAGGTAATAATGTAAAAGAAACAGAGAACGCCCTAAAGGATATCTTTCCAAAGAATAGATGGAACAAACTTCACTTACAAATGATATATTATGGTAGAGAATATTGTTCTGCTAGAGGTTGTGACGGTACAAAGTGTAAAATATGTTCTAAACTCTATCCCAATCGTAAATCACCATATATTCATAAGAAGGCCTGATTTTTATTCAATACAATGACTTAATAAAAAACACCATTATCTGATATAAAAGTTTCATATACAAATATAAAGTATAAAGTTGTAAGTTAAATGCTAAGTCAAGGACATCGATGTTCGCTCCATAAAGGAATAGGCGAAAAACATACAGATGTAATTAATTTGTCCTAGTATGTAAAAGATACGTTCATCTGTATTAAAGGAGTTGAGATGAAACTGGCAATTAGTGGTGCCTCGGGTAAAACTGGCTATCGAATAGCTGAGGAGGCTATTAAGTCCGGTTACGACGTGAAGTTACTGTTACGACAGAATTCAGAAATAAATGAGAATCTTAGGAAATGTGATTCATCAATCATTGCTCTCAATCAACCTAAAAGCATTGACAATGCAATAAAAGGCTATGACGCCCTTATAATAGCTACTGGTGCTAGGCCATCAATTGACCTTACAGGTCCAGCCAGAGTTGATGCCCTTGGAGTTAAAAGTCAGATTTTAAGTTGTCATCGTACCGGAGTTAAACGAATAATTCTTGTGAGTTCATTATGTGCCGGCAGATGGATTCATCCGCTCAATTTATTCGGTTTAATTCTCATATGGAAACGAGTAGGTGAAAGAGCTCTTGAGGAAAGTGGACTAGATTGGACAATAATTAGACCAGGAGGGCTGTCCGAAAGTGAAGAAGAACTAGACAAACAAGCTATTCTCTACTCAGGGCCAGATGTTCAACAAGACGCTTATATTCCAAGAAGGCTTTTAGCCCGTAGCTGTATAGAAGCCTTAAAAACACCTGAATCAATAAACAGAATATTAGAAGTTACAAGTGACATTAGTATTCGAGCAGTGACGATGAAAGAAGCTATTGCGGACATATACGCTATTTCGACATAAGATTATATCAAGTACTGAGCAAATCATGAAAACCAACGCCAAGATCGATGCGTTGCAACTAATGCTCACAGACTTAAGGACTCGTCATGAGCCAATTAGGCATAAAGCAGCATTTAAAGGATGTCAACCTGAGTTCCAGACATTAGTCACCAAATTAATTGAACAATTAGAATCAGAACTTCTCATGGAAAAGCATTCGCTAAGAGAGAAGATCAACAATTCGTAATTCATAATGTCTCCGTTGAAATGAATATAGTAAATATAATTAGTGCTTTTAGAAATAATTTCTCATCCAAGCTCCAAACAAGCCAGACCATAGACTTCATTCATTAATAGTGGTGGTTGTAAACCTCTATACATTCTAATTGTCTGTGATATGACTTCGAAGCCAAGTCTCGACAAAAGAGGAGTTACATTGGGATTTAACCCTGGAGCATCTAACAACACTTTTCCTGGATGATTCTTAACTAATCTTCTTAATAAAATTCCAGCCAAAGCTGGAGAATCTGCTAATAAAGGTCCTACTCTCCAACCTTCCTCATTTCTTAAAAGACAAGGCCGAATACGTCCAAAACCATGACAAAAGCCATTCCGATCCACAAGCGCCAGAACGGTACCAGCGGGATGCTTTAGCCAGTCAGAAAGAAAATGGGGACGAGGACTTGGCTCTCGTTTTGCATCATATGATTGTGCAACCATCGAAGGAATTGAACCACCTTCAATAACCATTAACTCACTATTTTTGTCCTCGATGTCAATATCTTGATCTCTAAGTTCACCTTCTCCTATCCACTGCCATCTAGTAGTAGGAGAAGATTTTTTAAAACCCCAATCTGAGTAATCTTTAACTCTATCCGGTGCAGCTTCTAAACCAATACATGGCAAATCCTCCAAATGGGCAAGAGCATGCTTCCATAAAGCTAAGCCATAGCCATTTCCTCGATGTTTTTTTTCCACAAGAAAAAGTCCTAAAAATCCATAGGAAGAGTTATATCGAACACCTGCAATACAACCAATTGGGAGCCCCCCTAAACAGCCAACCCACAGTCCCTGATTGTCCGTATGACGATATATGCCAACATCTCCAATCCCTGGAGCAAAACCCTCATTCCGAGCCCACTTTGTTATTTGTGGAATGTCGATCTGTTCAAGTGGTCGAATTTCTAATGAGAAAGTCATTATTTTATTAGTTAAAATTAAGACGAGATGAAAAGTAAATAAGCTTTACAGGTTAATTTCAATGGGTCGATATTATTATAATTGAATATGATGTGAGAAACATTTCCAAGAGTGATTCCAACATATTAAATACACATTTATTCTTCCTTGATAATTTGAAGGTCTTCAAATTCTAATTTTTGTCTGGAATATATAATAGGCACAAGAAGCAGGAAGAGTAACCACCATATACTTGTTACAATAGAAATTAGAATAGTAATAAATTTACTTTGAAATAAAGTCCAAGAGATAATGATCAAGGATGCTCCTGTCAAGAGAATTGTCCATGGCTGGCACCAAAATGGTTTCTCCTTCCAAAAATGATTTAATTTATAATGTTCACTAAAAATATTCATTATAAATTTTCAAGTTTTCTTGACGCCTTAAGTTCAGATAGTTCTTCGTATCCTCCAACAAATTCACCATCAATAAATATTTGAGGAAATGTTCGATGGCCACTTCTCTTTTTAATCTTTTCAAAGGATGAATCTGAATCTACAGAAATTATTTTATAATTTAGATCTGAAGACTCAAGGAGCCTTAATGCTCTCTTTGACCAAGGACAGTCTGAAATTGTTGCGATTTCTATTCTTGTTTTACTAGAACTTTTAGGATTATTCGAAGGATATTTCAAGGGATTTTCGGGTTCTAAAAAGCCAATCAATATATCCGCACCCTTTAAAATAATAGTTCCTGGCTCAAGATGTCCTCCCCAAACCTGACAATCACCGTCCGAGAGACTTAGATGAAGATGCACTGCCTCAGGAGAAAATGTGCCATTAAGCGTAATGATCTCCAAATTGCCTTCCAGGACAGTGGGTTGGGGGCTTCCAGGGCATTGAAATGCTGCCCTTGACAGATTTCCGACTACACCTAAAACAAAACCCGAAGATTCGTAATCACGACCGACCTGCTCAAGACTGAGTCGAAGGTCACTACCTGGAAGGAGTTTCAAGGGCAGCGAACGCATGAACTCTTATCCACAAGAATTAAAGATTATATTGCAATAATAACCAAATCGCTTAGATGCCGTAAAGCAAAAATAACTAGGCAAATCTTTTAAAATACTAATACTAAATTTAAATTAAATATTAAATTAATAAATGATAGGAAGTCTATAGCCTAAAAATAGTGATTTTATTTATGTCGAAATGATTTATTCATTTGTCATCCGCTTAACGATATAAGCCATAGAAAACAGTGAACCAAGCAAAACCAATAAGAGAAAAGTTGTCATAGTTAGTTATGTTTTTATAATTTTAATCACAATAAAGACAAAAATGTCAAGTGTTATCAATTTAATTTATATTTTCATTATAACTCAGGCATAAGCTGAATGGCTCTAGTAGAAATGCATAATTTAAACTGTCTTATGGTTTAAAATAAATAATGTTAGACTAAATATGCCTATATTCGTTCAGATAGAACCTATATGGTTGAAGAATCATGAAAAGCGATCAAAACAATTTAAAGCTTTTACAAATTGCAAATGCATTAACAATTTCAAGAGCCTTTGCAGTCTTTCCAGTGATGATCGTACTAGCCATTGGACAGATCTCAGTGGCGTGGTTTTTATTAATCATCGCCGGTGTTACTGATTGGCTGGATGGGTGGTTAGCCAGAAAAGCTGGAGGCGGAAGTACATTAGGCGCTCGACTAGATCCTCTAGCAGACAAATTATTACTAACTGCTCCTATTATTTGGCTAGTTAGTGAATCGATTCTACCTTTTTGGGCTGTATCCATTCTAATCGCACGTGAACTTCTTGTATCAAGCTGGAGGGCAGAAGATCCAAAAGGTGGGCCAGCTTCTTCTTTAGGGAAAATAAAAACGATTCTACAATTTGGAAGTATATTGTTAATGATCTGGCCTAATTACATCGGGAGTATTTCACTCGTCACCAATTTCCATTCATTGGGACTGATTCTATTTTGGCTATCATTTATCACTGCAATAATATCAGGGATAAAGTATTTTAAGGGTTAAATAATTGGATGTCTCTAGTTAAATCAGGTTCGCTAACAGGATTTAGCAAATAATCATTTTCATAACTATCTAATAACCCAGATTTCAAATCATATTTAGGGTGCCAAGATAAATCTTGCTGAATCTTACTTATATCCGTTACGAAATGACCAATTCTCAATGGGAATGCTTTACGAGCTTTTGGTTCAATTTTTCTAGGGTCAAAAGAACGAATACTTATTTCATTAATATTTTTACCACAAACTTCCGCTGCTATCTCTATTAAACCAAATATTGTTATCCCATTTATACTAGAACAATTATAAATATTATCTCGAGCACAATCACACTCAAGGCTTCGTGACATTGCATCTGCCAAGTCGTCAACATGTCCTAGTTGTGTAATATAAAGTCCATCTCCAGGCATTGGTATAGTAAGATTATTAAGAATGCGAGAAAAAAACCAACTCTCTATCGGATTATAGTTTCCAGGACCATAAATATATGTAGGACGAAAACTTGTAAAAGGTATATTAGAGTCTTTTAACCATTGCTCGGTTTCAGCTTTGCCATGATGTCGGCTTTGATCATCAATGGGAAATTCTTCACTGATTGGAAATAATTTTGATTCTGAATAAACACCAGCAGATCCAACATAAAGTAATCTATGATTGGGTACCCCTGTGTGAGCAATAACTTGTTGCGTGTCCTGCAAACTTCTACCAGAACTATCAACAATCACATCAAATCTCATACCAGAAAGGCACTTCAAATCGTCACTTATCTTTCGATCACCCTTCAAATGATGAACATTTGGTGGAAGGGGGTTATTACCTCTTGTAAACAAAAATATTTCATGACCTAATCCTGAAAGCTTTTTTACCAGTGCTTTTCCAACAAAACGCGTACCCCCAAGTACTAAGACTTTCATGATGTCCAAGCGAATATAATTAAACTAGTAGAACGAAGGACTTCAAGCCAAATTCATGACTGCCTGCAATAGGGGTCTACCAAAAGCAATTTAGTTCAATGGAAATCATCCCGGCTATCGATTTGCTGAATGGAAATTGTGTGCGACTGCATAAAGGCAATTATGCCAAGGTAACTGAATTCAATAAAGACCCTGTAGCTCAAGCGCTTATTTGGCAAAACAAAGGAGCCAAGCGCCTACATCTTGTAGACCTAGATGGAGCAAAAAGTGGTGAGCCAATAAATGATGAAAGTATTCGTTCTATAAGGGAGGCCCTCGATATACCAATTCAAATTGGAGGAGGTATTCGTTCAGTAAGCCGTGCTGAATCTCTTTTGGAATTAGGACTGGATCAAGTGATCGTAGGAACAATTGCAGTTGAAGCTCCTGAAATTGTAAAAAATTTGGCAAGAAAATACCCAGGCAAAATAATCCTAGGTATTGATGCGAAAGATGGTTGTGTGGCTACAAAAGGGTGGATCAATCAAAGCCACATTACCTCTACAAATCTTGCTGAAAGTTATTCCGATGATCCAATAGCAGCAATAATCAGTACAGATATAGAAACTGATGGAACCTTGGCTGGACCTAATATTGACTCCTTGAAAGAAATAGCTAAAGTTAGTAATTTTCCAGTAATTGCTTCAGGTGGGGTTGGTTGCATTACTGATTTAATTTCCCTGTTAGCGTTAGAACCATACGGGATAAATGCTGTAATTGTAGGAAGAGCGCTTTACGATGGTAGCTTCGAGCTTGAAGAGGCGATAAGAGTTTTAAAGCATGGAATTATTCATGACCCAATACAAAGTGACACTTATACCGTGTAGGAAAGATAACAACTAAGCAAATCCACCAAATAGTTTTGAAAAGTTGGACTGGAGAATCTTTCAATAGCTAGTTACCTTGGAAGGAAAAGCAATAGATCGTGACCGATTCGATGGAGGGAGCTCCCACGCAGATCCTTTTACTGGCAAATGATCTACTAGGGGAGTCGTTAGCACTTCAATTGCAATTAGAAGAACCCAAGTTCGAGATTGCTCTTAAGAGTGATCAATTAAATAAACATCCGTCTCTGATTATCTGGTCAATAGAAAGCCTTGATATGCCAAACACAATCCAATTAGAAGTACGACAACTCCAAGAACACTGGAAGCCATCTCCTCTTCTACTTCTTCTCCCTCCCAGAAATCGAACAACTTCATCAGAAATACTTCAGTTTGATTGTTCTGGTTTGTTGCAAGATCCGGACCTAAAGACCTTGATTTCAGCGATCCAGACACTCCTAGAAGGAGGCAGGGTGGTTCGTCTTAAGGATAAACAGAATTCAAAAATTAATTCCCATGTTTCTCATCCTATTGGACTAGGTCAATGGTTGCTAATAAGTGGTCTTCAACAAATAAATCAAGATTTGTTGGTAATTGAGAACACAAAAATAAATGAACAAAATCTTCTATTGGGTTTAATCGTTCAAGGTAGGAAACGCGAACTCCTAGGAGCGAAAAGTTTACTCCTATTCTTATGGGGTCAATCTAAATCTAGGACAACTCAAGATAATAATATTCAAAGTCATGATTCCAAAAAATTAATAGGTTATTATTCTTCTAATTACAAAAATCAACTTCAAGGAGAAACAAATATTAGTTTATCAGATAAAAGACCAGAAACGGTGTGGGCAAATGTTTATCAGCGGTTAAATGAAATAATTGAGAATGGCTTTGTGAATGAGACTGGAAAAATACTATCCATAGAAGGCTTAAACTCAACTCACCAGCAATCACTATTACTGGCACTTATGAGCCAAGTCAATCAGGTGATAGAACGCTTGAGAAATTCAATTGAAGAATCAACTCCTGTTGAACAAAAGTGGGCATCGCTACAACAAGAATTAAGGAAACAAGCTCTACTATCTATGGTAGGTAACTATGTCCGAATATCTCAAAATGGAGAATCATTAGCAGTTGGTGAAAGATTAATTGAAATGACAGATTTAAATCAAAGCGATAATGACCTTCCAAACCCAAAAGGGATACTTAATGCTCTTCTACTAGACCAACCAGTTCTATGTGAAGGGCAACTCCTGCCTGTAGATGATCCTCGATCTATAATTCAAATTGAAATGCACCTGACAAATTGGTTGATACGTACCTCAGAAATGATATCTAGTGAAGTTTTAGAAGCATGTGGAGAATGGCCAGAATTAAGACAGATACTTTTAAAAGACAACCTAATTTCTACTAGGGAGCTTGAACGTTTACGCAATCAACTAAATAGTCAAAACCGTTGGTTAGAGCTAGTTCAAAGGCCTATCCAGCTATATGAAAGCAAAAGACTATTTTATAAGTTAGACAACGGTTCAATTATTCCAGTCGAAGTTA
This sequence comes from Prochlorococcus sp. AG-409-B05, assembly GCA_003216075.1. Taxonomy (GTDB): domain Bacteria; phylum Cyanobacteriota; class Cyanobacteriia; order PCC-6307; family Cyanobiaceae; genus AG-409-B05. The sequence continues at coordinate 15,395 of QCJK01000019.1, read as the reverse complement.
CTGAACCCCGTGATGAAGAACTTAGACAACTGAGTTGGATACAACAGCAGATTGCTCTATTGATTGAAACTAGAGATGCTCTCTCTCCACAAGTTCAAGCTCTTGCCAAAAGGCTAGGTGATCTACTTGCCGTGATCCTTACCCAGGTAATAGGAAGAGCCATAGGCCTAATAGGAAGAGGAATAGCTCAAGGGATGGGGCGTAGTCTTGGGAGGAATTAAGTACATCACCTTGACTTTCTGGAAAGTTCAAAACAGCTGCTTAAAACAGGTGCTTAGGCCTTACCTAGTAAAGGCCCTCCTAACGCTAGCAGCAGTAATTCTTATTTCCACTGGACCAGTCTCTGCTGCAAGAGACACAGACAGCTATGACGGCAATATATATCCCATATATACCGGGAATGGATCATTAGTACCTCCATCCACTTCATTAGCTAATGCACTAGAAAACAAAAGAACAAGCGTTCTCGTTTTTTATTTAGATGACAGTGCTGCTAGCAAGGCATTTGCCCCTGTTGTCTCAGGCATCAAATTATCGTGGGGACCTGCAATCGACTTGATTCCACTAACAACAGATGAAATCCAAGGCAAAAACACAAATAATCCTAAAGAACCATCAACATACTGGCATGGAAATATTCCTCAAACAGTTGTCATTGATGGAAATGGAAAAGTTGTTTTAGACCAGGAAGGTCAAGTACCAATCGAGACAATCAATAAGGCAGTTAGTATCGCATCAGGCTTACCAGAACCATCTTTTACAATAAGTATAAAAAGTTTTAATGAATACAACAGTGAACCATCAAAAGATGGTTATTTGTCTCCAAGAAAATAATCTCTAATATCAATTTACAAAGTTTTTTATTTTATATACTTTGATTCAATACAGTAATACTATTGTTAAATTGACTAAAAAACATTGATTTCGGTACTGTTATGACTATTGTTTTCTTAGTATTATTCCTGACTGGTATAATCTTTTGTTTTCTCGAACTAAATCACCGACTCAGATCTTCATCTCCACTTCTGCTCAATCCTGTTGACTTTGAAATTAAATCTACAGACTTATCGACTGAAATCAATGTTTTGTTGAAAATTTCAAATCCACACCCTCATATGGAAATAATGATTCCAGAATTCAGGGTTATACCAAGACTAATGGGGTCGATTGACATGCCCAATGTAAAAATCAGAACGAATACTTTCAACGAAAATGAAGATCCAAAATATCGGAGAATGAAATACTATTGTTCACATATAGTCAAAGCAAAGCAATCAACCAATGTACAAGTATCATTAAGACTAGATGATTATGACATCAGAAATTCACTTAACAAACTATATTCAATATGGTTAGAAATATTTTGGGTCAACTATGGTCCATTTGGTCGAATTGAAAGAAATCAAGGAATTGTTATTCCTACTTGTAAACTCAAACAGTTGAAATCATCAGACGCATATTTCATTAAAGGAGATAATTGTCAAATACTTCCCTTGAAGACACACATTCTTGGGCCACTTGATAACCCAATAGAAATAATCAATAATTATACAGCTCACATTTATCAGAAAGGAGATATCATAACTATAGGAGAAACACCATTAGCTCTAATGGAAGGTAGATATCGAAATCCTAAAGAAATAAACCCTAGTTTACTTGCAAAACTGTTATGCAAGGCTTTCCATCCCACAAGTAGTCTTGCTACAGGGTGTGGCATGCAAACATTAATTGACATTATAGGTCCAACAAGAACAATAATTTCATGGGTAAGTGCTATATTCCTAAAATGTCTAGGAGTCAAAGGAGTTTTCTATCGATTGGCTGGCAAACAAGCTCGACTAATTGATGACATAACTGGTACAACCCCCCCATATGACAAAAGTATTGTTCTAGGGCCAGAAAATCCTGAAAATTTCTGTAACACAATCTCTAAAGAACTAGGAATAGATATCGCAGTAGTCGACGTTAACGATCTAGGTCGAGTGAAAATACTTGCAGCAAGTAGTAACTGCGATAAACGCCTCATAAGACAAGCTCTATCGACAAACCCTGCAGGTAATGCTGACCAACTAACTCCATTGGTTTTAGTTAGGCCATCCTGATAAATTGCAAAGCAATTTTCCCTGAAATAGATAGATTAACCAAATAATTGTGGACATAACGTGATCGAGGCAACAAACAGCCCCCTTCGCGTGGAATCGCTAAATGCGAACCACATCTCCAAACTCTCTAGGGGTACTAAGCCTAGGCAATTATCTTGCCTACAAAAGATGCTTTTTAGAGGATGGCTTGCGTCATTCGAAAGAAACCTTGGCGTCTTTTATCCAATTAGACAGCCGTCTTGTTTAGTTGCGCTAGAGGAACTTTCTCCTATTGGTTACATAATTGTAGAACCATTCAACCGACGAGGTACTTGCTGGTCATTATCTACACCTGAAATACTACATGAACCAAAAAGCTCCGGAGAAATAAATATCCGCAAATTACTAATTAAACGTGCGTTGGATTTTGTTAATAGTAATACTAATGCTCACAGTTGGATAATGAGATGTCCAACCAATGACGTAGATCAAAGAGCTATAGCTAGAGAACTTGGATTCCAACCACTGAAGATTTTTAATCAATGGAGAAAAGAAATCAAGGGAGATATCCAATCAATATGTCCCTATAAACCTACTTGGCCAGTTAATCTAGAATGGCAAAAGTTAAACAGAAAGAACGCAGATATTCTCTGGCCATTATTGAATTCAAATTATTCAGTACACCTAAGACAAATACTTGATTTACACTGGACAGACTTACTAAATAACAATCCTGCTTTTAGCGGTGTATTGATATCAAAAGGAGCACAAAGAAAATCAGCAATTGCAGGAATAATCAATCGTACAAATCAAGGTGATTACAAAATCCTAGAAATCATTAGAGATGTTGCATGGGATCAACGCTTAAGAGACACCTTACCAACAATTATTAATGAGCTATCAAATACATCAGGAAAAATCTCCATAGAAATCTCACGCGAAGATGAGCATCTAGCATCTATTTTACGTGAGAATAACTTAGTAGAGCAAGGAGAAATAATACTTTTTGGGAAAAGTACTTGGAGAAAGCAATTTAACAACAAATTAATTTCCGACAGAAGACCACTTGAAAGTATGCTTGGAGGTTTGCAACCACAAAATCCACCTTTACCATCTCCAAGTATTGGACGTAATCTACTTAAGTGACTATTCCTAAACCCAAATCAGTTCTTAGTCTTGATATTGGCCATAAACGAGTAGGAATGGCAGGATGCGATCCACTCGGTATTAGTATTACTGCACTACCACCACTGCTACGGAGAAATTTCTATAAAGATCTAGAAATAATAGAAGCTCATTGCTTAAAAAGAGAGGTACAAGGGTTAATTGTTGGGCTACCTTTAGATAAAGATGGAAATAATACTTTCCAATCAAAGCATTGCTTTAGATATGGCACCAGGCTTGCAAAGGCGATGGATTTGCCCATTGCCTTTGTAAATGAACACAGCAGCACTCTCACAGTTATTGAGAAGTACAATTTAAAGAAAGATCGAACCGGTAAAATAGATAGTGCTGTCGCAGCGATGCTTTTGAACCAATGGCTAAAGGAAGGTCCTGAACTAAAACCAATTCAAATGACAACCTATTTCTCTGGCCAACTAAATTCTAATGGTCAATCATAATCAAAAAAACTAAAGCTATCATGACTGAGTTAGGAGCTAGTGCCAATAATGAGGTACCCACAATCCTCGTAAGTGATAGCAAAGGGTGTGAGCTACTATGCTTCCTTGAACAGCTCATCCCTATCAATGGGAAAGATTTTGCACTCTTAACACCAGTAGATACACCAGTATCTCTTTTTCGATTATGCGATGAAGGTGATCCAGAATTAGTAGAAACTATTACAAATAATGAGCCAATTCTTTCAGTAGCAGACCTTGTCCTTCAAGAACATGACTTAACTTTAGTGAGATCTGCTGTTACACTTACAGTTACTGGGGAACTAGAAGAACCTGAGCCTGAAGAACTTGAAGAAGATGAGCCTAATGATGATTCAGAAACCTATGAACTTCTAGTTAGCTTTAAAGCTGAAGGAGATGAATATGGTCTCTACATACCACTAGATCCCTTCTTCGTAGTAGCTAGCATAGAAAATGGCAGCGCATTACTTATTGAAGGAGAGGAGTTCGACGAAATACAACCACTTATTGAAAAAGAACTAGAAGAAAGGGAGTTTTCTTAGTGAAGAGCGATCATTGGTTAGTTCCAGACTGGGAGCCAGGTCTAAGTATTTCTAATGTTCCTATTCAGCATTTCATAGAGAAAGATATAAAAGCTATAATTCTTGATGTAGACAAAACTTTAGTATATGGTAAAAATTTAATCATACATAAATCTGTAAGTAATTGGATAGAAGAAGCAAAATTTTATTTACATCTACATCTACTGAGTAATAATCCATCCAAAAAACGAATTAAATCTGTGGCAGATCAATTTAATATTCCTTTCACTTATGGTGCCTCCAAACCAAGAAGAAAAGCGGTAAGAAGAGTCCTAGATCAAATAAAAATCAAACCAGAAAATATATCAATTATTGGTGATAGAATATTCACAGATGTTCTAGTTGGGAATAGATTAGGACTTTATACAGTATTAGTACATCCAATTGGAGAAGATGGATGTTCAGCATCAAACAAAAATCTACAAAATATTGAAAAGAAATTTGCGGAATTCCTAGGAGCTAAGTCATGGAACTAAGAGTAGTAAAGATAGGCACTAGTCTATTAAGAGGAAATAAGAAATACACAACCTTAGAAATGATAAATAATTACAGCACATGCATCGCAAGTAGTAAAGATAGAGGAGACAAGGTTGTCGTCGTAACAAGTGGTGCGGTTGGACTGGGATGCCATCAGTTAGGAATTATTAATCGTCCTGAAAATGTTGTGCACCTACAAGCTGCTGCTGCAATTGGCCAAGGTCATCTTATGTCTCTATACAAAGAAGCAATGGGAAGACATGGATATAATGTAGCTCAGGTTTTGCTCACTCGATCGGATCTCAACTCAAGAAATAGTTTTCGAAATGCATCTATGACACTAAAGCAACTACTAGATTGGGGAACCTTACCAATAGTCAATGAAAATGATGCTCTATCTACCGAAGAACTTAAATACGGAGATAATGATACTCTTTCAGCACTAGTCGCTACAGCAATTAATGCAGATCAACTAATTTTATTGACTGATATAGATAAACTTTATTCATCTGACCCTAAGAAAAATATAAATGCCAAACCAATCTCAGATATACATCATTTAAGTGAACTTAAAAAAGTAGAGAAGGAAGTAAAAAACTCAGGCTGGGGAACCGGAGGAATCACCACTAAACTCGCGGCAGCACGCATAGCTACAGCTAGTGGAATAACAGTTCATTTAGCAGACGGGCGTAATCCAATGATGTTGGATAGTGTTCTAAAAGGATCTAGAGGGGGTACTGTTTTCCATCCTCATCCAGAGCCAATTGAAAATAGAAAAAACTGGTTAGCTCATGCTATTAAACCAATTGGAGACCTTCATATAGACAAAGGAGCATGTGAAGCAATTCAAGACCGTGGAGCTTCTCTTTTGTTAGTAGGAATTAAAACAATAACGGGGGCTTTCGCAGCAAATCAACCAGTGAGATTAATTGACTCCAATGGTAATGAAATGGCCAGAGGAATAAGTTCTATCAGTAGTCAAGAAATTTCGGCCAGTCTAAAAAGGATTAATTCTCTAGAAAAGTCTCCAATAGTTGTCCATAGAGATGTATTAGTACTTACAAGTGACAGACTAAACTGATATAAGCCTAAGTCTTGATCTCAAAGACTAATTTGTGTAATGCGTTTCAATCAACTTATTAATGCTCTGGAAGGAGGAGAAGCATGCCTTCAATCTTACGAGTTGGCAACCAATCCAGAACTTTTAAGTGCAGCTGCTCTTGACCAAGCCAATCAGGATCAAATAAGCTTTCTAGAAAAGGGCAATACTCTCAGTTCTATACTAAACAAGTCAAAAGCTGGAGCAGTTTTAATACCAAATGATGAGAAACTAATTAAAGTCGCAACTCAACGGGGTTTTGCTTGGGCGACTTTCCAACACCCTCGATTGGCCTTCGCAGAGTCCCTTGAAATCCTCTATCCACGCAAAATCGTAAAGCCTGAGATTCACCCCACTGCATTTATTGGCGAAGGGGTAGAGCTAGGTAAAGATGTATTTCTTGGACCTAATGTTTCTATTGGTAATAACTGTTTGATTGGCAATAAAACTATTATTCATTCAGGAGTTGTTCTATATGAGAAAGTAGTAATTGGTGAAGGATGTGAATTGCATGCAAATTGTGTCTTGCATCCAGATACTAAAATAGGAACTGGATGTGTTATTAATTCGAACGCCGTAATTGGTTCAGAAGGTTTTGGATTTGTACCTACAAATCATGGCTGGCACAAAATGCCACAAACCGGATATGTAGTTCTCGAAAATGAAGTAGAAATAGGTAGCAACTCAACAATAGATAGACCCGCAGTAGGAGAAACTCGAATTGGAGCAGGAACAAAAATAGACAATCTTGTTCAAGTGGGGCACGGAGTAACTACTGGAAAAGCTTGTGCCATGGCAGCCCAGGTTGGTATTGCAGGAGGAGCAAAGCTTGGTAATGGTGTCATACTTGCGGGTCAAGTAGGTGTTGGCAATCGAGTACAAGTAGGGGATGGCGTAATTGCAAGTTCAAAGTGCGGAGTACATGCTGATATAGCTCCAGGAGAAGTTGTTAGTGGTTTCCCAGCTATTCCAAACAAACTGTGGCTGCGTTGTTCTGCTAACTTCAAAAAGTTACCTGAAATAGTAAAATCTCTTCGTGAAAAAGATCGAAGGGCTTTTGATTAAGCCATCATCCCTCCAAACACTATTTAGTTTCAATGAATAAGAATTACACTATTGCCTTATTACCAGGAGATGGCATAGGACCTGAAATCACTGCAGTAACAAAAACCCTATTAAAAGCTATAAGCAAGAAACACAATTTCCACCTTGAATTTAATGAACTTGCTTTTGGTGGTAATGCGATTGAATTAAATGGTTTACCCCTTCCTAAAGAAACATTAGAGGCATGTAAAAAAAGTGATGCTGTTCTATTGGCTGCGATAGGAAATCCTAAATACGATAAACTACCCAGAGAGAAAAGACCAGAATCAGGCTTACTTCAATTACGATCAGATTTACAACTATTTGCAAATATAAGACCAGTAAAAATATTACCTTCATTGATAAATGAAAGTAGCTTAAAACCAGAAATAATAAAGGGAGTCGATTTAATCGTAGTTAGAGAACTGACAGGAGGGATATATTTTGGAGAACCTAAAGGTCGCTTTATCAATAATAATGAAGAGCGTGCCTTTAATACAATGACATATTCAAAAAGAGAAGTTGAAGAGATCAGTAAAATTGCTTTTGATTTAGCTATGCAACGAAAAAGAAAAATATGTTCGGTTGACAAAGCAAATGTTCTTGAAGTTAGTCAGCTTTGGCGTGAGCAAGTTGAGTGTGCTTCAAAAAATTATCCAGATGTTGAACTTAATCATTTATATGTTGACAATGCAGCCATGCAATTAGTTAGAAATCCTAGGCAATTTGATGTAATTGTCACAGGTAATTTATTTGGGGACATTCTTAGCGATGAAGCAGCAATGCTTACTGGCTCAATTGGAATGCTCCCCTCTGCGTCACTTAGTACCAGTGGTCCGGGATTATTTGAACCTGTACATGGGTCAGCTCCAGATATTGCAGGTCAAAATCAAGCAAATCCCATCGCCATGGTTTTATCAGCTTCAATGATGCTCAGGGTTGGCCTTGGAGAAATGCAAGCAGCTGAAGACATGGAAAAAGCTGTAGATGAAGTCCTAGGACAGGGATACCGAACTAAAGATTTAATCAGTGAATCTGATAAAAAGCTTAGTACCACAGCAATGGGAGACAAGTTGCTAAACGCGATCTGAATATTTCGGCCACCTGTCTAGATGAGAATTATCACTATCCTTTCTTAAAAAAAAGATAGGTAATGCCAGATGACCTGCAACAATCTTTGAAATGCATTAAGAGCAAAGATGTCGAAGCGTCATCCGGTTGTGGCCGTAACCGGTTCCTCTGGAGCTGGAACTAGCACTGTAAAAAGGGCTTTCGAGCATATTTTTGCTCGGGAAAACATAATTCCTGCGGTTGTTGAAGGTGACAGTTATCACCGTTTTGAGAGGATGCCTATGAAGAAAGCCATGGCAGATGCCTTATCAAAAGGGGAAAACTTTTCGCATTTCGGACCAGAAGCAAATCTATTTGACAAGTTAGAGGAGCTCTTCCAGACCTATGGAAAAACTGGTGGTGGTCAAAAACGCTATTACCTTCATAGTCCAGAGGAGGCTCAAGAGCACAATGCCAGGCTTGGTACCAAGCTTGAGCCAGGCCAATTCACACCATGGGAAGATATTCCAGATAAAACTGATCTTCTTTTCTATGAAGGACTCCATGGAGGAGTAGTAGGAGAAAAGTATGACGTTGCATCCTGTGCAGATCTTTTGGTAGGAGTTGTTCCAATAACAAATCTAGAGTGGATACAAAAGATTCATCGAGACAATGCTGAAAGAGGGTACTCTGCAGAAACAATAGTTGATACGATTCTTCGCAGAATGCCTGATTATATAAATCATATTTGCCCACAATTTAGTCGCACTGATATAAACTTCCAAAGAGTACCAACCATAGATACATCTAATCCATTTATATGCAGGAATATACCAACTCCAGATGAGAGTTTCGTCATAATTCACTTCAGGAAAGGTGCCCGAGAAAAATGGGGTATAGATTTTAGTTATCTACTTGGAATGATTCACGATTCATTCATGTCAAGTCCAACAAGTATCGTAGTGAATGGAGGAAAAATGGGTTTCGCAATGGAATTAATTCTTACACCTATTATTCATCGAATGATTGAAGAAAAAAAGAGATCAAGTTGACCAAAGTGGATAAGTAAACGATTGCACCTATACTGTGGGTATCTGTAGGCAAGCAGGAGATTCTCTTATCAACTTTCCTCCTTCTCCTTCATTTGCAATTAAAATCCCATCCAGAAGATCAGCCTCCTGTCCGAGGTGGGATTTGATTAATAGTAATTTTATAATACATAAGGCAAGACAAACTTATTTTGCATACCTAACCTCTACCTGGTCAACAGGAACACCTATTGGAGTTGTTATTGACCTAAATACTGGCAATGGAAAAATGGTATTTCAACCCCCTCCACTCCTACCTAAAGAATACTTCATCGCACTAAAATATATAATTCCTCAAGCATCAAAAAGGAATTCAAAAAATATTTAGAGTTCCAAATTAACATGCAAATGTAAATGTTTAAATTTAAGAATTATATAGCGTTAAAACCCCTCAAAAGGATTCCATTGGATGGGACTGGAAGAGTTTTATTTAATAATATAATATGCATTTATCTAATATTATTCGCAATCTCTAATATTATTCCGACGAGTAGCGAGGAAATCCTTAACTTGCATTCGGGCATTATTTTATTTTGTTTGCTATTTAATATAGCTAGTGCTGATATCTCAGAAATGCAAATACAAAAGACAACATGTATTACTGGTATAATATTAGGTGTCCTAATTAATTGTTTTGAAATTGCGTATTATCAAAAATCACATAACTTTATTCTAATTCTAATAAGTTATCAGTTTTTCTCAATAATAACTACTCTGATATCTATCGATTGTTTTAGCAGAGTCGCTAAAAAGCTAACAAATAAAGACCTTCTTGGCCTGGGTGATGCGAAATTAGCTGCTATGGGGGCAGCTTGGCTTGGGGGCAATGGAATCTTATTAGCAATGGGTGCAGCTTGCTTATTAACAGGTACTTTTTCATTAATAGGTCGCCTTCTTGGAAAGTTGAAAGCATTTCAACCAATTCCATTCGCTCCTTTTATAGCAATTGGAATTTGGAGCGTGTGGATAAATGGGACAAATCTAGGTTTTTATCAATAGCTGAACCTTTAGGATCTTTAATGGTCTAAAGATTCACTAAGATCGTGTCACTATTTGATTGGTTCGCTGATCGGCGTAAAGGTCAGTTCGTTGGCAAAGTCAATCAAGAAACGGATGAAAGCGACGGCCTTTGGGGGAAGTGTCCAGAATGCAGTCAGGTTGTATATAGAAAAGACTTAATTGCCAACGCAAGCGTTTGCAGCAACTGTGGTCATCACAATCGCATCAATAGTGAAGAACGCATTGAATTAATCGCAGATCCAGGAAGCTTTAAACCAATGGATCGTGATCTAAGCCCAACAGATCCACTTGGCTTCAAAGATAGACGTGCCTATGCAGATCGATTAAGAGAAAGTCAAGCTAGTACAGGAATGAAAGATGGGGTAATTACAGGTATTTGTAGTGTTGAAGAAATGCCTCTTGCTCTCGCCGTAATGGATTTTCGATTTATGGGAGGTTCAATGGGATCAGTTGTAGGAGAAAAAATAACCAGGCTCATAGAGAAAGCCACTGCAGAAAAACTCCCCCTTTTAATAGTTTGTGCCTCTGGGGGCGCACGCATGCAGGAAGGAATGCTTAGTCTGATGCAAATGGCCAAGATATCTGGAGCTCTAGAAAGGCATCGCGAAGCCGAGTTGCTTTATATGCCTTTGTTAACTCATCCAACAACAGGTGGGGTGACTGCAAGCTTTGCAATGTTAGGTGACTTAATTATTGCTGAACCCAAAGCACTTATAGGATTCGCAGGGAGAAGAGTGATTGAACAAACTCTTCGTGAAAAACTTCCTGAAGATTTCCAAACTGCAGAATATCTTCGTGAACATGGCTTTGTAGATACTATTGTGCCACGAACAAAATTGAAAAGCACTCTTAGTACATTATTAAGCCTTCATGGAAGCAAACCTATTCAATCATCAAAAAAATGAAATTGATACAGAACAATTCATCCAAACTATCGAAAAAGAGCATCCCTAGATTTCCTCTTCAACTACACAATAGTGGGGTAAGAAATTAATCAAAAATAGTTTTGATTAAATCTGTTTAATTAATCTCCAAACTTAACATGAGTATTACAAAAATTCAAAATGATGACTCAATTGGCGTTGCCATAGCAGGTCTTGGATTTGGTGAATCTGTACATTTAAATGCTCTCAAAACAAATTCAAATCTAAAGCCTCTAGCACTTTGGCACCCAAATCAAGAGAAACTAAAAACTTCTTGTAAAAAGAATAAATTAGCTGGTTCTAGTGATTGGTCAGAGATTCTCAATGATTCAAATGTAAAAGCCGTAATTATTGCTACGCCACCAGAAGTTAGATTTGAACTTGCATTACAAGCAATCAATGCCGGGAAGCACCTATTATTGGAAAAACCAGTAGCAATTAACACAACTCAAATCTCTGAATTACAAAAAGCTGCAATAAATAATCAAATCACTGTAGCTGTTGATTTTGAATATCGTGCCGTCCCATTATTTATGCAAGCCAAAAAGTTGTTATCAGAGAAAGTAGTAGGAACTCCATGGTTAATAAAATTTGATTGGTTAATGAGCAGTAGAGCTAATCCATCAAGACCTTGGAATTGGTATTCTGAAGCAGAAAAAGGTGGTGGAGTACTTGGAGCCCTAGGTACCCACGCATTTGACATTTTGCACTGGCTGATTGGGCCAACTATTTCTATCAGTGGACTTTTATCAACTGCAATATCAGAAAGAATTAATCCACTAACAGGAGATCTAACAAAAGTAACAAGTGAAGATGTTGTGCTAGCTCAATTGGAATTAGGTGGAATCACAGGGAACCATTTAATCCCAACTCATGTAAATCTAAGTGCCGTAACAAGAAATGGTAGGGGCTGCTGGCTTGAAATTTATGGCAGTGAGGGCACTCTCATACTTGGAAGTGATAATCAAAGCGATTATGTTCACGGTTTCGGGCTTTGGATTGCTAAGCCTGGAGAAAAACCACAAAAAATTAGTCCTGATCCCAGCCTAATTTTTCCAACAACTTGGTCAGATGGGCGAATAGCTCCTGTAGCCAGACTTCAAGAGTGGTGGGGATACAGCATCAAAGAACGCAAACCCATGATCCCTGGCCTTGCAGAGGGTTTAGAGAGTCAAAAAGTCTGTGAGCTACTTAAGGATGCATCACTTTCAGGGCAAAGAATCTTAATCAACTAACTATTAAGGACGTGACAGTTCTTACCTTGATCTTATAAAGTCCTGGGCCCACGACCCGGACTAGTTAAGACCTGGGTCATCCTGACACCTCTGGAAAATCCGATGGCCCTAGTTCCCCTAAGACTTCTTTTAGACCATGCTGCAGAAAATGGCTATGGGATTCCTGCTTTCAATGTCAACAACCTTGAACAGGTACAGGCAATCATGGAGGCAGCTTCAGAAACAGATAGTCCTGTAATACTCCAGGCCTCCAGAGGTGCTCGCAGCTATGCAGGGGAGATATTTCTAAGGCATCTAATTATTGCTGCAACGGAAACCTATCCAAATATCCCTGTAGTGATGCATCAGGATCATGGCAATGAACCATCCACTTGTTATTCAGCTGCAATAAATGGCTTTACATCCGTAATGATGGATGGCTCATTAGAAGCCGATGCCAAAACCCCTGCCAGCTACGAATACAACGTAAATGTAACTAAAAAAGTTGTTGAATTTGCGCATTCAGTTGGAGTTAGTGTTGAAGGAGAACTTGGGTGTCTAGGTTCACTGGAAACTGGTAAAGGCGAAGCAGAAGATGGACATGGTTTCGAAGGTGAACTTTCAAAAGACATGTTGTTGACTGACCCAGCTGAAGCAGCAGACTTCGTTCAAAAGACAAAAGTAGATGCTTTAGCTATAGCCATTGGTACAAGTCATGGAGCTTATAAATTCACTAGAAAGCCAACTGGTGAAGTATTGGCCATCAGCAGAATTGCTGAGATACATCAAGCTCTTCCCAATACTCATTTAGTAATGCATGGTTCTAGTTCAGTCCCTCAAGAATGGTTGGACATAATTAATAAGTTTGGTGGGGCTATTCCAGAAACATATGGAGTTCCAGTTGAAGAAATACAAGAAGGAATACGTAATGGTGTGCGAAAAGTAAACATAGACACAGATAATCGTTTGGCATTTACGGCTGCTGTTAGAGAAGCAGCCGCGGCAGATCCAACCAACTTTGACCCTAGACATTTCAACAAACCAGCTCGTAAATACATGAAGCAGGTATGTTTAGATAGATATAAACAATTTTGGTGTGCAGGCCAAGCAAGTAAAATCAAGCAACAAAGTATCAATTACTATGCAGATCTTTATGCAAAAGGAGGTTTAGATCCAAAGACAGCGGTAAAGGCCTAAAAGGGATCTTTATTTACAAATGCTGGTAAACCTTTTAATTAATTCAATATAATTATCTCTATATCTTTTATATCAAACCCTATAAGTTTATTTGGAAACTTATAGGGTTTGATACTTTATGACCTTACAAATTTCGAATTTATTTAAAATTAAGTACTAATTAATGCTTGCAAAATTCCCTGACCATCTATCCCACCGGTAAGTTGGTCACAGGCCCTCTCAGGGTGAGGCATAAGGCCAAGAACGTTTCCCTTAGTATTTGTTATGCCTGCAATATCAGCTAATGAGCCATTAGGATTGTTCTTATATTTCAAAGCAATTGAATCGTGATCTTCAAGTTTGTGAAGAGTATCATCACTACATTGATACCTTCCTTCTCCATGAGCAATTGGCAAGGTAAGTAAATCACCCCTTTTATGATCACTCAACCAAGTTGTTCTATTACTAGCAACTTGCAGTGATACAGATTGACAAATAAAGCGCAAATCTGCATTTCGCGTTAATGCTCCAGGGAGTAGACCCAACTCTGTCAAAACCTGAAACCCATTGCAAATTCCCAACACTTTTCCACCTTTATCTACGAAATCTATAAGGGATTGCAAAACAGGAGCAAAACGCGCTATAGCTCCGCATCTCAAATAGTCACCATAACTAAATCCACCAGGTAAAACTATGGCATCTAGTCCACTGAGATCTCTAGACTCATGCCACAGAAACTTGGTCGGAAAACCAAGTTTTCCTTCTGTGGCCCAGCGAACATCTCTATCACAATTTGAGCCAGGGAAAACAACAACTCCAATTGTCATGAAATCAAGGATTGTCTGAAGAGGATAAAGGTGTCAAATCCATATTCCAATCTTCTATCACAGGATTTGCAAGAAGTCTGTCACTAAGCATTTCAACACGTCGACGTGCCTCAAGCTCATTAGGCGCATCAAGCTGCAATTCAACAGCTTTCCCGATTCGAAGTTTTTCAATACCATCTATACCTAATCTTGCTGCTGCAGATCTTGTGGCTTCTCCTGCAGGATCAAGAACTGAAGGACGGAAGCTAACCAATACACGAGCATGAAATTTGGGCACTTTCTAGTTTTTGTAACTGATTAGATATTCAAATTTTAATCAAGTACTCGAGTACATACCTTCGCAAGTGTTTCAACGAATATGTTTGACCTAATGAGATTTGGGTATGAGCTCAATTAACTACTTTGCAAAGATCCGATTGAATCAAACCTCGTCCAAGACAATCCAAACAGGTCTGATAACAATTTGGAGAGCTTTTAGTGTATCCGTTCCCGCCACAGTTAGAGCAAATCGATCCCAATACTGATTGACTCGAAGATTGAGGATGGAATTTTGAGTGAGCTTGGGATACAGAAGGAGTCACAAAAAATTTAAGAAGAGGTCTTCAAGGAAGAGAGTTGAAAGAATCTTTTAGGCTATTGACCTTATAAAGATTTGAATTTGCTCAATTTTAAGAAAAGAATTGAATCTAATCAATCATATTTAAACGTTATTTCATAAAGGCCATCGAACAAAAAACAAATCCGAATAAAATATAAACTTTTTCGTTCATTTCTCACACGCGCCTAACTCGATTTTGACTTGACAGATAGATGATGAGGTTAAAGCTAATAGCATAAAAATATAATATCAATGCTCATTCTTAAAATTTCAAATAAAATTCATTGCACAATTTCTTGAAGTCTTTCCCTGATTGGGATTTCGACTTCATGTTGAAAACTCAAAATAACAATATCCAATCCTCCATTATCTGGTCTCCATGAAGATGATGGAGCCATTTCAAACCAACTATTGAAACGGGGTCCTACCATCTGAATCTGCAAAGGCATCCCCTTCCCAGGCATCCATAATCGTCCTTTGAGCCGTATTATCTGATAAAGATCTGCTAAATCCACCAAAAGAGTTTCCAAGGTATTTT
>QCJK01000018.1 GCA_003216075.1 Prochlorococcus sp. AG-409-B05 | reverse complement strand
CGGTGCGTAGCAGAGCATCAAAGCTCCGATCAGGCTTTGTTTGGCATCGTTCAGGGTGGATGCTTCCCTGAATTAAGAAGGGAAAGCGCGAAAATTGTTTCAAGTTTTAATTTGCCTGGGATTGCTATCGGGGGAGTAAGTGTGGGTGAACCAGTTGATCAAATGCATGAGGTGGTTCGCACAGTGAGGCCATATCTCCCGGAAAATCGCCCTAGATATTTGATGGGTATTGGCACCTTCAAGGAAATGACAATTGCAGTTGCCAATGGCATAGATCTTTTTGACTGCGTGCTTCCTACGCGATTAGGTCGTCATGGTGCTGCCTTGGTCCAAGATGAAAGATGGAATTTACGTAATTCGCGTTTTCGAAATGATTATGAGCCTCTAGATCCAAGTTGCAGTTGTGAGGCGTGTGAAAATTACAGCAGAGCTTATTTGCATCATCTCATTAGAAATAATGAGCTTTTGGGGCTCACTCTCTTGAGCGTGCATAACCTTAGTCATTTACTGCGATTCACTAGCTCAATGAGGCGCGCAATAGCCGATGGTTGTTTTTCAGAGGATTTCGCTCCGTGGCAGAGAGACTCCGAAGCTCACTACACGTGGTAGCGTCCCTTAAACGTCAATTAAATTTTAGGGATGACATCCTTGACTCTCAACTTGTTGGCTGAACTGCCTGAGGCTTATAAGGTCTTTGCTCCAACAGTGGACGTGCTTCCACTAATTCCGATTTTCTTCTTCCTCCTTGTTTTTGTTTGGCAGGCTGCCGTTGGTTTTCGTTAAACCTTCTTGGGGTTAGAACTTCCTTAGTGACTTCATAAGCGCTAACGCGAAGCTTGGCAATGCAAAAAATCTTCTAAGTCTTTGTGGCTCTTTGATCATTCGAAAGAGCCACTCAAGGTTAAAAGCACGTACCCATTTAGGTGCACGCTTTTTTATGTCTGCCCATACATCAAAGCTTCCACCAACACCTATCCATAAACCTTTAGAGTTTTGGCTTGTTTTCATGGCCCAGATTTCTTGGAAAGGTGTTCCAAGGCCAATTAATACAAGATCAGGTTGAATGAATTTCAACTTATTTTCTATGGTTAGCCAACCTGCTTTTGGATGATATCCATGCTCTGCTATGCCTATTCGCAGTTTTGGAAGTTCTTTGAGAAGTCTTTTTTGTAATTTATCATTTACTATTTTACTCCCTCCAATCAGTGCGATTATCCATTGTTCTTTTTCTGCATATTGAAGTAATTCCCAACTGATTTCAATGCCAGGAGTCTTTTTGTTATGAACACCCTTTAATGTTAATGCAAAAGATATACCAATGCTCTCTGGGATAACTATATCTGCCTTGCATATTGATTCATAAAGATCTTTATTTTTTCTTGACATGACTGCCATCTCAGTATTTAATGTGACAATCTGCCCTCCACCATTTTGATGTAATTTAATTGCATCTGAAAGATAGTCATCACTTTGATTGATCGGTAGTCCCATTACTCTAGGCCTGGGTTTATTTTTCTTTTTTTTTCTATGGAGTCTCATCATTTTGGCGGATAGCCAGTTAATTAAAGGTGGGCTAAAATATAAGCAGTTTTCTTCTGTCTATGCTATTTAGTTGATGGAATATTAAGCCAGTTGATATCTTGGTTGAACGGTTTTTATATTGCCTGTGTTAGCGACAATCCGCTGCCAGGATGCTCTACAGCATGTTCTATGAGGTCAGCCAATCTTAACGCTCTTGAGGCTTGCTCCCCATCAACGGCAGGTGTTTCGCGGCCTCGAACGCATTGTAGGAAATGCTCAAGTTCTGCATAAAGTGGTTCAATTGAGGTTGTACTAACTTCTTCAATAAAGCCATCATTCCGATACAACAATTCCCCATGATCTGCTGAATACCACTCATGTGCGCGGCGATGAATATTTAGTGTGTGATTGAGGAAATCGGTTTCAACTAGACTTCCTAGGCAATGGGCGCTGAGATTACGAATTTTGCGATGACTCATTTTGCTCGCAGTTAAACTGGCAACAACGCCATTGTTAAAACCAAGGGTTGCATTTACATAATCGATAGGTCCTTCTCCACTTCTACCTCCTACAGCTGCTAAACGCACTACCGGTGCATTTGCTAATTCAAGTACTAAATCCAGATCATGAATCATCAAGTCAAGAACTACTGAAACATCATTGGCACGGTCTGCATGTGGGCTATGGCGGCGAGCTTCTAGAACAACAACTTTTTCATTCGCCACTACTTTTATTAACTCTCGAAAAGCTGGATTAAATCTTTCAATATGACCAACTTGAAGTAATCGGCCTGCTTTTGCTGCAGCTTTAATTAATGCAGAGGCTTCATCTTGACTTGCGGCAATAGGTTTTTCTATTAGCACATGTTGTTTAGCTTCAAGACATGCCAATCCCACTTGATGATGAAGAAGAGTAGGAACAGCAATACATACTGCTTCTACTTCGGACAACATACTTTGATAGTCCTCAAACCAGCGGCAGCCAAATTGCTCAGTAGCCAGTTTTCCTCGCATAGGGTCAGGATCTGCTACTCCTACTAGCTCAGCATCCCTAAGAAGGCTAAGGACTCGGGCATGATGCCAGCCCATATTGCCGATTCCTATTACCCCAACCTTCACGGGAATCATTGGGGTTTTCATTTCAGTGACATAGTGGTTTGGATGAGATTATCGATTATTAAGCGCGGAATTTTCTGTAGATAAGGTTAACCTCACGCGTTGGATTCGAGGCCCTCTCATCTCAATGATTTCAAATTTGATGTCTTGGTGTAAAAGTACCTCTCCAGAAGAAGGAACATGTTGAAGCTTTTCTAGTAAAAATCCAGCAAGTGTATGGTGATCATCAGCTTCTGGTAATTCAAGATTTAATTGACGATTCAGTTCAATGATTTCCAGGTCTCCATCTATTAGCCATTTCCCAGGTTGATCTTCGATTTTTTGTAGTTCAGGAGCATCAATGTCAGCCTGTATTTCATCACCAACAATTTCTCCAGTTAAATCTGAAACAGTTACAAGTCCTTCAGTTCCTCCATGCTCGTCAACAACAACTAACAAAGGTTGCCTATTTCGAAGGATTGGCAATAATTCCGATAAATTGCTTGTTTCTAGAACCATTGGAACTGGTTGTAGATATGGTGCTAGGGGAGTATTAGCCTCCATGACTCCTTTTGATATTGGCTCAGCAAGTTGTCTTAGATCTAATAAACCACGAACGTCATCAAGCGATTTGCCAATTACAAGAAAGCGAGCGTGTCTAGTACGGTGAACCTCTTTCATTAGTTCAGCAAAACGAACATCTATTGGTAGGGTCACCATCCTTGAACGAGGAACCATTACTTCCCGTACTTGAGTGTCGCGGAGAGCGAATACTCCTTCAAGAATGTTCCTCTCATCTGGTTGAAGTCCGGTTACTCCGCCAGTTTCAATTAGGGTTTCTAACTCTCCTGCTGATAACCCTGGGACAAGAGCATCCCAGCGGGTATTTAATCCAACTAAACGAAGGAGAATTGATGCTATTGCTTCTATAAGAGTGATTAATGGTGCAAGTGCCTGCATCACAGTTTCAAGTAGTGATGCTAATTGAAGGCCTGCAGCTTCAGGTCGATTAAGCACTAATGCTTTTGGGAGTAATCCTGCTAGTAGAGTTGCCAATAAAACAATTAATAGAAAAAGGCTTGTATCCCAGAGACGGCTTGCTGAGTCTTCATCAGGCCACCATCTTTGGCTAATTCCTCTTCCAAGCCAGCCCAAAGCAATTAATGACAACGTGCTAGCTAATTGCGAGACCATCAATGCTCGCCGCAATCGTCTTTGCAGGCGATTTATAGCCTTTGCGCCTGGTTTTTGCTCTTCCACTAATCTTTGAACACGACTTGGTCTCAGTCTTAAAAGAGCGGTCTCTACTGCTGCAAAGAATGCAGGGAGTGCAAGTAATATGAAGAGAATGAGCAGTCGCATCAACAATGTTGAATGGGGGTCGCGAGGATCGAACTCGCCTTAGCCAAATTATGAGTTTGGTGCATTCACCAGATTGCTAGACCCCCAGTTAATTAATCTATGAATGACTTTTAATGATAGTGAAAGGAGAGGCTGTTTATCATGATCCATTCTATTAAGTTCAAGATAGGGAATTGATCAATGATGTGGAGTCCAATATGAGTTCTGTCCCTCCTCATAAAGACGCTTGCAAGACCAAGTTGCTAAACCTTCTTGCTACCAAAGCTTATTGCTTTGGAGATTTCACTCTTTCCTCAGGCAAGAAAAGTAAGCATTATGTCAATTGCAAGCCTGTCTCGTTGAGTGGCAGAGGGTTGTCTTTGTTGAGTGTTTGTATGCTTGATCATGTGGAATTAGATTCATCTGCTGTTGCAGGATTAACTCTTGGTGCAGATCCACTTGTGAGTGGGGTCTCGATTGTTGCCTCTCAACAAGATCGAGACTTAGATGCACTTATTGTTAGAAAACAGGCTAAGGGCTATGGAACTGGTGCATGGTTGGAGGGCCCACTGCCAGATATTGGCTCAGTGGTGACAGTTTTAGAGGATGTAGTTACTACAGGTGGATCTTCTCTTCAAGCAGTTAAACAGCTGAGAAATGCGGGATATATTGTTAATAGAGTTGTGGCAATTGTAGACAGGCAGGAAGGTGCTGATTTGGCAATGAGAGAAAATAATATAGAACTTATTAGTCTTTATTGTGTAAAGGAATTAATTGATCATGCTAAAACTCTGAGACTCTAATGTGCACTGAGAAAATATTTCTTTGGGATGATTCCTTTCCAGTTCTTCAGTTGAAAGGTAAAGGAACAAGAGATTTTTTGAATGGTCAAACCACTTCAGAAATTTTAAGTGTTCGCGAAGGCTTGATTTTCAGGACTTGTTGGTTGACTGCGATTGGTAAGTTGCGTGCATTATTGGAAATTAGGCTTGGTGTAGATGAGGCTCATATTCTAATACTTGCTGGCAATAAAGATCATCTATATCAGGGGTTTGCCGATGTAATTTTTCCGGCTGATAAAGTTTCGCTTAAGTCTATTGAAAATATACGTCGTATTCAAGTTTTAAACACTAAGGACAATTTGTCAAAATCAAATGTGATTTGGCTTGAGGATAATGAACAACTTCCGAATAATTTAAAAGCTTATGAGACATTAACTAATGAGAAGTTTGAATATTGGAGATTACGTCAGGGAGTACCTATTGGTTCTGGAGAATTAAGTGGTGAAACAAATCCTTTTGAATTAGGTCTATCCAATCTGGTCAGCCTAAATAAAGGTTGTTATTTGGGACAAGAAACAATGGCAAAACTTTCAAGATCTTCTGGTGTTAAGCAGCAATTAAGATTTTGGCAATCTGATAAATTTGTTTCGAAAGGCCAACAATTGTTTAGCTCAGTTTTAAATAAAAATGATAAGCCCATAGGAGTTATAACATCTGCGACTGTGGATAAAATATCTGGATTTAGCTTCGGACTTGCTCTTATCAAAAAGATTGCTTTAACGGAGTCAGAGTTGTTTTTGGCTGATACGACAATAAGTGTGAGGATTGCTGTCCCTTTTGCTTTTGTACCTCCACCAAACTTAATTAAAAATATAATCAGTAAAAAATAATTAGGTAATTAATTTTGCTTTAAAATCCAGGATGCGATTTTCCAGGTTGCCAAGCAATCGTCGTGATTATATTTGAAAATTAGTTTCAATGTATTTGATTGAGCTATTATTTTGCCTTCATGTGCATTCCATTTCCTCCACCAAAGTAATGCTTTTGAACCGTCAGCATTTTTCTGATGCCATCTAAAACCTAGCCAACCTGCAACTGATTTTAATCCATAACTATTTAAAGGTAAAAGCCAGTGTTTTTTTATTCGGGAATGGATGTCAATTAGATTATTTTTAATATATATTAGTTCTTCTTCATTTGCTCCTTGCCGTTCTGCTATTCTGAAAAGAGATAATGCTTCAGTTTCTCCATAATGAAGTATTGGCCAGTCCTTGTATTTATTTAGTTTTTGTTTTAGTCTTTTCCATGCAAAGGCTTCTCCATGCTTGGATAACATTAACATTGGATGATATTTAGATTCATTTATATTCCAATCTCCATTACTTTTGTGTGCTAGTTTTACAAATCCATGTAGAAAATCATCTCTTTCATCTGGATCAGATTCAATGTCATATAGCAACACTCCAGGTGCATATTTAAGCTCTGGCAATGCAGGATTGTTGTCTAACCTTGTTATAATATTTTCATGTTGCGCTTTTGCTTGTGAAATAATCTGCATAGCAATATCACTATGTTGATCTCCAAAATCTTTTAATTTAATTTTCAACTGATTAGGGTTCATTTTTGCTAGAGCTTCTAAATTTTCAATTCCAATCTCTTCAAGTATTTGAACACGACGTGAGCCAACACCACTTACTTCACTAAGGTAGCCCTTCTTTTTTGCTTCACTATCACAAAAATCTTTCCAAGAGCATAGAGAGCATTTGCGACGGTCTGTTGTGATTGGAGGAGGTCCTTCTAATTTTAGATCTTGTTCAAGCTTATTTAATGATTCAAATAGTTGTCTTTGAAGGCTTTTTTTTAAATGAACAGTATCCATTTCCAACATATTCTTTGACTGACAAACTGCTAGACCTTCTGCAACTGGTGTCTGTTGGAGTTGTTCAAGTAAAAAGCCATAAAATGATAAAGCGAGTCGATGTTCTTTTGTAAGCCTTTTTCCTTGACGAGCAAGAACTGGTCTGTATGCGAATTTCCCCCAACAGCTTTGACCAGGGACTTTTTGGAGTAAAGGAGGATGTGCTTGAAGTGAACCTCCAGAAATATTCAATCCTTTAAGCCTTAGCCCTAACACTGTGTTCGAGCCTTCTCTACATGCATCAATTCCTCTTTTGGCTGTATTAGGCTTAAAAATTAAGAAGCTGCGATATTGATGATCTAATTGCAGAGTTCTATGTGCACTCCAAAGCCTTTTATTGCTATCACCATGTATCTCCAACCAAGCTTTCCTTTTGCAGCGGATCCAATTTCGCAGCAACTTGTCAGTGATAAGTTTGGATCCCAAGAGATTTTTATCCATATTGAGACCTTACTTTGATTACCACTTAGGTCCAAAACCTCAATTTATTCAACATGGTGTCAAATCCACTGCGCCTATATGCTTCTCCGATTCATTTTGGTACTGATGGTTGGAGAGGGGTATTAGGAGTTGATTTCACTATTGAAAGGTTGTTGGCTGTTGCCTCTGCTTCTGCTCAAGAACTTCTATATAGGGCCCCTAGCGATTCAACAAGTCGAGTAATCATTATTGGATATGACAGAAGATTTTTGGCTCCTGAACTTGCTGAGGCTATTGCAGCTGCAGTTAGAGGATGTGGCTTGGTCCCTCTTCTTTCATTGACTGCATTACCAACACCAGCATGCAGTTGGGGTGTTGTGAAACATCGAGCCTTGGGAGCACTTGTGCTTACTGCCAGTCACAATCCACCAGAGTGGTTGGGGTTAAAGATCAAGGGGCCATTTGGTAGTTCAGTAGAGGGTGATTTCACGCAAGCTGTTGAGAATAGATTGTTGGCTGGTGGAATCACTACTCCTATAGAAGAGCCTCTTGAAAGATTGGATTTACGTAAGGAACATTTAGATGGATTGAGAAGCAAGTTTGAATTACCTCGGTTAGCAAAGGGATTGAAAACTATGGGGCTTAAGGTTTTTGTGGATCCTATGCATGGTTCTGCAGCTGGCTGTGTAGCAGAAATCTTTGGAGATATGGCGAATGGTCTTGTACAGGAAATTCGTAGCAATAGGGATCCTTTGTTTGGCGGACATCCTCCCGAGCCACTTGCTCCATATTTGAGTGAGCTTATTGCAGCTGTTAAATCTTCTACTGATACAGGCCACCCTGCAATTGGAATTGTTTTTGATGGTGATGGAGATCGAATTGCTGCTGTGGATGAATATGGAAACTTTTGTAGTACTCAACTTTTAATGCCACTATTAATCGAGCATTTGGTGAAAGTTCGTAATCTGAGTGGATATGTTGTGAAAACGGTTAGTGGCTCAGATTTAATGAAGTTAGTGGCAGAAGACTTTGGCAGAAAGGTTGTTGAATTGCCGGTTGGGTTTAAGTACATAGCCTCGGCAATGCTTGAAGGGAATGTATTGATAGGAGGTGAAGAATCTGGTGGAGTTGGTTTTGGTATTCATATACCAGAGAGAGATGCTTTGTTTGTTGCTCTACTTGTTTTGGAAGCACTTAATGAAGAAGGTAGCCCTCTTGGAGAAAGTTTGAATCGATTAAAAGAACGTTTTGGTAAAAGTAATTATCAAAGGTTAGATCTTCATTTGGAGGATATGGAATCTAGGCATCGACTTGAACTTTTATTGGAAAACGACACACCTAACATAGTTTCAGGAAAACCAGTAAAAGAAGTTATTCGAACAGATGGAGTAAAGCTTAGGATGGGTATAAATCATTGGTTAATGTTTCGCTTTTCAGGTACTGAGCCCTTGCTGAGGATTTATTGCGAGGCCCCAACTAGTGAGATAGTAAGAAGAAATTTAGATTGGGCTAAGGACTTAGCAAAAAAGATATGACTAGAGAAAAGTTCACTTTTAGAAATTTATATTTAGCCAGTGGGAATGCAGGAAAATTAGAAGAGTTTTACAATTTTTTTTCTGATCTGCAATTACAATTAAAACCTCAACCAGAAGGCTTTAAAGTAAATGAAACTGGAAAAACTTTTCTTGATAATGCCCGTTTGAAAGCAACTTTAGTGGCAAACCTTACAGGTGATTGGGCTCTCGCTGATGATTCTGGATTAAGTGTAAATGCGTTGCAGGGGGCACCTGGAGTGTATTCAGCCAGATATGCCAAGAGTGATTCCGAACGTATAAAGAGATTGATTCAAGAGTTAAAAGATTGTGATCAGAGACAGGCTTGTTTTACTGCTGCATTATGTTTGGCTGCCCCAGGCAGTCAAGTCTTAATCGAGGTGGAAGGGCAATGCGATGGATTAATAACCAAAGCCCCTAGAGGCATAGGAGGCTTTGGATATGACCCTGTTTTTGAAGTCCTAGGAACAGGCTTAACTTTTGCTGAAATGAGTAAAGAACAAAAGAAGAAATATAGCCATCGTGGAAAAGCATTTTCTTTACTGTTGCCTAAAATTAGATCACTTATTAATACATGCTGAGAAGACCCATACTCCATATAGAATGACAACCAATTTATTCAAAAGACTCCATTGATTGTATATTAAACTTCATTATTCAGGTACCCAGCTTCCATGCAAGCCATATGGAATTGATATAGGTAATTCTAACTTTGCTTGTTCACTTAGGTCATGAGCTTTTAGTATTACTAGATCTGTACCATGCCTTTCACTATTCCAAACAAAGAAAACTACCCACCCACAATCTTCTATATCAATATTTGGATTTGGTATCATTTTTGGTTCGCTTACAAAACCTCTTGGAGCAGCACTCCAAAGAAATTCTTCTCCATTTAAAAGGTCTAGTTTTTTGATTGCTTGTAGCGGACCATTGCCTGTCTTCCTTTCTGCAGTTGCCATCCAGCTAAAGCGTGCTGTTATTCCTTCTTGTTTAGGGTTGATGGTTCCAAACTCGCAACATTGTCCACTTAATTGAGTTGTAGATATTTCATTTTTATCGAGATTAATTCTGCATTCTTTAAGTATTCCTTCAGGTATAAGATCAAAGTTGATTTTACGAAAGTTATCATCTGGGCCAATGGTAGGAAAGTCTTTATAGTAAATGCTATTTATGGTAATTTCTTTTTCACTTTCCTGCGCATTTAGGTGATGAAAAACGAAGCCATCTGGGGCGTCAATTATTCTAGGTGGTTTGTTTGCAAACAAACCCGAATCTCTAGGTATTAGCCAAAACTTTGCTTGACCATTTGCTTTTGTAGATAAACATTGAGCGGCTCCCTTTTGACCGAAAATGAAAGGGAGTGGATTGAATTTGATTGCATTTTGGAGGAAAATAGCCCAGTTTGGAGTAATCGCAAAGTCGTGAAGGAATGCAAACCCTGTGAATTGATCTTTACGATCACTTATCAATTTCCCTGCTTCATTACCTTCTGTCCCAAATTCCATTAATCGGATAGTGCTATTTGGGCCGGTTTTTACTCCAAAGGTAACCATTCTTGAACAGCCATGATGACCTGGGTCAAACCGAGGATGAGCACTGAATGCTTCATTCTCCTCAAGTGCACCATTTACTGTGGAAAGACCATATGTTTCAAGGCTGATTGGGTCAAGTGCATGAGGCCCTGCGGCTTCCCAAAGAGCTAGTAACTGATCGCCAAGTTTTATGACATTTGTATTTGCAATATTTTTGAGACGCATGTCAAATGCATTTTTGAACAGGCCCCCATCTTTTTGTGTTCCAAACACTCCTCTATAGGTGAATCGTCCTTCTTTTTCCTCTTCTTCCCAACCTTTAGTTCTTATAAAGCGATTAGTGAATCTGACCTCTCCATTCTTAAAGTGAATCGCGGAGATCATCCCATCTCCATCAAACGGATGATGAACCCATTGTCCTCCTCGTTCTAGACGACCTGGTCCATTACGGTATAACTTTCCTGAAAGTTCTTTAGGGACACTTCCGCTTTTTAAATGTAATAAAACATGGTTTAGCTCTTTCTCAACATTGGTATAAGCGCCAGCCCAATCTTCCCTATTAAAATGATCATCTGCTAATGATGTTAAATGGTTTGATGCGACTTTGCTCACTGGAATGGAAAGCTATGATTATTAATAATCGCGCAAAGACTGTTAATTCGCGAGCCTGGTCGCCAATTAGTTCCTTTATTGTTTAGGACCAGCTTGTTCAAGAATACCTTTGCTGCTGGGAATTTGCCCCTTTCGTCGTGGGTCAAATTCCGTGGCCATTCTTAGGGATCTAGCAAAAGCTTTGAAGCAAGCCTCAACGATGTGGTGTGAATTGAGGCCATCTAATTGGCGAATATGTAGTGTTAGGCCGCTATTGTTAACTACTGCAATGAAAAATTCTTTCACTAGCTCAGTGTCATAAGTTCCAATTCGAGGGGCTGGGATTTTCAGCCCATAACTTAAATGTGGTCTTCCAGAACAATCCAGTACAACTTGTACTAATGCTTCATCAAGTGGGGCAATGAAATGGCCAAATCGATTAATTCCTGATCGATTTCCAAGTGTTTTTGATAAGGCTTGTCCCAGAGCTATTCCTACATCTTCATTAGTATGATGGTCATCTATATGTGTATCACCAGTGGCAATTATTTCTAGATCCAGCATCCCATGACTTGAAAGTTGCTGGATCATATGATCTAAGAATCCTACTCCTGTTTTTGCCTTACACTGACCTGAACCATCTAGATTTAAGCGAACAAATACGTCCGTTTCATTAGTAATACGATGTATTTCCTCTTTTCTTTGTGAAGTCATAATGCGAACTTAGAATAAGCAAAATTGTGTTTCAAACTACATTCCATTGATGCAGTAACCAGCATCAACATAAATGGTCTGTCCAGAAATACCGCTTGATAGATCGCTTAGCAAGAAGCTAGCAGTATTTCCTACTTCTGTTTGAGTGACAGTCCGCCGCAAAGGAGCCTTTTCTTCCACATTGTGGATCATGTCTAAAATTCCACCAATGGCTGAACTTGCCAAGGTTCTTATAGGGCCAGCACTAATAGCATTTACTCGTACTTGATTATCTGGACCTAGTTCTGCTGCCAGGTAACGAACTGATGCTTCTAAAGCTGCCTTGGCTACTCCCATAACGTTGTAATTAGGGATGGCTCTTTCTGAACCTAGATAAGTCAGTGTGACCACACCTGCACCAGGACTGAATAGTGGTTTGGCACAATGACAAAGTGGTGCCAATGAGTATGCACTGATTTCTAAAGCTCTTGCGAAACCATGTACTGAAGTAGCGCTGTAATCACCTATTAGTTCTTCTTTACCAGCAAAAGCCAGGCAATGTACGAGTCCATCTAATTGACCCCATTGCTTTTTAATAGCAGCAAAGACATCTTCAATTTGTGATTCCTCTTGTACATTCAGCGGTAGAAAAAGACTTGGCTGAAGAGATGAGGTCAAATCTCTAACCTTGTTTTCAAAGCGACCTTTGTCGTCAGGAAGATATGTAATCCCTAGTTCCGCTCCAGCAGCTTTTAGCTGTTGGGCAATCCCCCAGGCAATGGAGCGGTTGTTAGCAATTCCTGTAACTAGGATTTTTTTGCCAGTTAGATCTAGAAGCATTCTGTTGAAATGACTGAGTATGTTTGGTTGATTCTCTCCTATATGGAGTACCGGATGTAAGTGTTAGGGGCAATCAGTATTTATGAGAGATAACTTTAAACCACCTTCTTGCTTCAAAATTTGGTAAGTAGCTTTTCGCTTATGGCTCTTACTTCTTCCACAATGCTCCAATTGGGGACATTATTGCCTCCCTTTGAGCTGGAGTATGTTCAGGGCTCAAAAAATGTTGATTCGTCAGAGCAAGGCTTTAATGGCGTTATAAGCAACACCATGCTTTCGGAGAGGCCATTGCTTTTAATGGTTCTTTGTGCTCATTGCCCTTTTGTAAAGCATATTGAATTAGCTTTGACCTCTTTAGATCAGAAATATTCTGAATTGGTAGAAATTCTTGCTATAGGAAGTAATAGTTTTATTACTCATCCTCAGGATTCACCTGAGAAGTTGGCTTGTCAAGCGCGCAAAAATAATTGGACTTTCCCTTATCTTATTGATCATGATCAGAGTCTTGCCAAGGCTCTCAGGGCAGCTTGTACTCCAGATTTTTTTGTTTTTTCGAGTGGTATGAAAGGAAATAAAGTATTGAGATATAGAGGACAATTTGATGAGAGTCGCCCTGGGAATGAATTGCCAGTTACAGGTAAAGATCTTCGTGATGCACTTGATGCAGTTTTAGCAGGGAAACCAGCCAGCCCTGATCAGAAGCCCTCTATTGGCTGCAACATTAAATGGCATCCTGGGCATGAGCCTGCTTGGTTTGGTTGATTCTTGCTAGATAGATTTCGGAAACACGTAAGGTGCTTTCTATGAAGGTGCCTCCATTCACTCTTGAAAGCCAGTTGGCTGTCCTTGGCCCTGAGCTAGATGCAGCTGTCCTAAAGGTTCTGCATAGTGGTCATTATATTGGAGGTGAAGAAGTACAGAAATTCGAAAAGTCTTTTGCTGAGAGTATTGGTGTTGCCTATGCTGTTAGTTGTAATAGTGGAACTGATGCATTAGTCCTTGCTTTAAGAGCACTTGATATTGGTAAGGGAGATGAAGTAATTACATCTTCCTTTAGTTTTTTTGCTACGGCAGAGGCTATAAGTGCCGTTGGCGCCACTCCTGTATTTGTAGACGTTGAACCAAGTAATTATCTTATTGATCTTAATAGAGTCAAAGAGGCCATAACTCCTGCCACGAAAGCCATCTTGCCTGTTCATCTTTTTGGCTGTCCTGTGGACATGGAGTCTTTGATGGATTTGGCGAAAAAGAAGGGCTTAAAAGTAATTGAAGATTGCGCTCAGGCTAGTGGAGCGTTATGGCAAGGTCGCCCTGTTGGGGGATGGGGAGATATAGGTTGTTTCAGTTTTTTCCCTACAAAGAATCTTGGGGCAGCTGGTGATGGAGGTGCTGTTAGCACTAATGATTCAGAACTTGCTAAACGGATGCGTGAATTGGCAGTTCATGGAATGCCACGACGTTATGTACATCATGAACTTGGATATAACAGCCGATTAGATGCTATTCAGGCAGCAATTTTGAATGTTAAATTACCTAAGTTGTCTGATTGGATTAATCAGCGGCAGACTATAGCTGAAAGATATCAGAAAATGTTAACGGATTTACCTGGAGTTGAGATTCCTCTTAACCCTAATAATAATATTTCATGTCATGCTTGGAATCAATTTGTGATAAGGGTTAAAAGTACTCCTTATACCAGGAATTTGCTTTTTTCTGACGAGACATCTAGTCTGGATGAAGGCAATTCAAGTAATCAATCTTCTGATATTAGTTGTCGAGATTGGCTGAAAAGTAAACTTTTAGATCAAGGAATTAATACAATTATTTATTACCCTATACCAATTCACTTGCAGACAGCATATCAAGCTTTGGGCCATGAATTTAGTAGCCTGCCAATTACAGAAAAATTATGTAGTGAGGTGTTAAGCTTGCCCATTTTCCCTGAAATAACTACTGAACAACAGAATTATGTAGTGAGAATAATTAGACAACTTTTAAATCCTAAAAGAGAATCTAATTCTTCAGTCTCTTGTTAAGCCTTATATGTAAATCAATAATGCTAAGCTGCATTTAATGTCGTATTAAATATTTAATAATTGACATGCCCTATACCATGCAGTTACGGTCTTGCCGTCTAGAAGTTCATTCCCGCTTGACAAGCAATTATCTAGTTCTTTTTTGGACATATGTAGTACTTCTATATCTTCATCTTCATCGCCTGGAGGGCGATTATTAATTGTAGTTAGATCACGGGCTAGGAATAGATGAATTTTCTCGTCTGAATAACCTGGGCATGGGAGCATTGCGCCTAAGTAGTCCCAGCGAGATGCTTTATATCCTGCCTCTTCTGCAAGCTCTCTTTTCATTGAAGTTAGTGGTTCTTCGCCATCTTCTAGGGTGCCTGCAGGAAACTCCAAAATTCTTTGTGCTACTGCGAATCGATATTGGCGTAGAAGTACTACTTTGCCATCATCAGTTATTGGTACGGCGAGGGAAGCACCAGGGTGACGAATTAATCCATAACTACCTTCTAATCCAATAGGTAATTTAATTCGATTTATTTCAAACCGGATTTTGCGTGCCACTAGAGAAGCTTCTTCACTTAAAAAATCTGATGGTTCAGGAGGAGGCAGTGGAGTCATTTAGGGCTAAGTAATCTGACTACAGCATGGCGAATTGTTGGATATAACGCTTTTAAATTGCTGTGATTGTTTTATTCTTGCCAATTTTCTTGTGGGGCAATGCGTCGTGGTTGTTTGTCATAAGTATCTAATGCAGCCGCAAGAGGGATAAGTACAAAACTTCTTTCTATGAGACGTGGATGAGGGAGTGTGAGATTTTCTTCTTTGAGATGTAATGCTCCCCATGCCAGCATATCTATGTCTAGTGACCGTGGCCCCCAAGATATTGCACAAGAAGTTCTATCCCTTCCAAATTGTTTTTCAAGATCTAAAAATTTTTCTAATAATTTTATGGCTGCTTGTTTTGTGGGTTTTAACAATTCCAGCTTGGGCCCATCAACTATAACTACTGCATTTATATATTGTGGCTGCCCTTTGGGTCCACCTATTGGATCTGTTTCAAATAATGGCGACCATCTCCAACGTATTCCCTCGAAATTGGGTTCAATTGTTGTTGGACCCTTGAGTGAATCAGTCAGCCATTGGCAAATAGTTTTTTCTAGCAAAGGCCTTACTGCTACTAGAGTTGAGATCGGTGTTCCTTTTGGGCTAGGCAGATTTGATCCTAAACCAATTACAAGAGTATGTGTTTGGGAAGATTTTGTAGGGATCATGGGTTGATCAGCGAGACTGGAACAAAGTGATTAGAACCGAGAACCTCATGGTTGTAAGTGGATCTGCCACCACTGGCCATATTTCAATTCCTAGAGATCGTGCAGCTCAGGAAATGGCTAATCGCGCTTTCCCTTTGGCTGCCATAACTGGTCATGGCACTCTGAAGTTGTCACTTATGTTGGCAGCAGTCGACCCAGGCTTGGGAGGAGTAATTATTGCTGGAGGACGGGGCACTGGTAAATCCATTTTAGCAAGAGGCTTGCATGCTCTTTTGCCACCTATAGAAGTAATTGATTTAGAGCAACTTGATAATGATTTAAAAGATCCTCGTCCAGTCGGACGAAATTTGGACCCTCAGGTCCCTCAAGAGTGGGATCAGGCAACCAAAGAACTTATTGCAAAGAAAATCAGATCTAATGACGGTGCTGAATCATCAGAATCAGTCCCTTCAAAAGTGATCCCTGCACCTTTTATTCAAGTACCTCTAGGTATTACTGAAGATAGGCTTGTAGGTGCTGTTGATGTTCCTGCTTCTTTATCTAGTGGGTCTCCTGTTTTTCAAGCTGGGTTGCTTGCTGAGGCACATCGTGGTGTTCTCTATGTAGATGAATTGAATCTGCTTGATGATGGAATAGTTAATTTGATATTGGCTGCTGTAGGGGCAGGTGACAATAGAATTGAACGAGAAGGATTAAGTCTGAGCCATCCTTGTCGCCCATTATTAATAGCTACATATAACCCTGAAGAGGGTTCAGTAAGAGATCATCTACTCGATCGTTTCGCAATAGTTTTGTCAGCTAATCAGTTAATAAGTAATGAGCAAAGAGTAGAAATTACTCAGGCAGCAATTGCACATGGTGAATGTAGTTCAAGCTTTGCAAAACAGTGGTCAGAAAATACACAGGCCCTTGCTACTCAATTGCTCTTAGCAAGGCAGTGGTTGCCAGATGTAAGAATTAGTCCAGATCAGACTAAATATTTAGTAACTGAGGCTATTAGAGGTGGAGTGGAAGGACATCGATCAGAACTTTATGCAGTAAGAGTTGCTCGTGCTCATGCAGCCTTATGTAGTAGGGATGAGGTGGATGCTGATGACTTGCAAATAGCTGTAAGGCTTGTAATTGCTCCGCGAGCATTGCAAATGCCTCCTCAAGAAGAGCAAATGGAACCACCTCCTCCTGAAGAGCAGCAATCTCCTCCCGATCAATCTCCTGAAGACTCTTTGGATGAAGAAGAACAAGAAGATCAAGAAGAAGAGAATCAAGATGAGCAATCAGTTCCACCTGTCCCCGAAGAATTTATGCTTGACCCTGAAGCTTGTGCTATTGATCCAGAGCTTTTGCTGTTTTCAGCCTCAAAATCGAAAAGTGGAAATAGTGGAAGTCGATCTGCTGTTTTAAGCGATAGTCGAGGTCGTTATGTAAAGCCAATTATCCCTAGAGGTCCAGTGCAGCGAATAGCTGTTGATGCGACACTCAGAGCTTCAGCTCCTTACCAAAAAGCTAGACGAGCTAGGAATCCAGGACGGAAAGTAATTGTTGAGGAAGGAGATATTAGAGCCAAATTGCTTCAAAGAAAGGCTGGGGCTTTGGTGATATTTCTTGTAGATGCAAGTGGATCAATGGCTCTAAATCGTATGCAGAGTGCTAAAGGGGCTGTTATCCGCTTATTGACAGAGGCTTATGAAAATAGAGATCAGGTTTCTTTGATCCCATTTCGTGGAGATGTAGCAGAGGTTCTATTGCCTCCTACAAGATCTATTACTGCTGCTCGGCGACGACTGGAGACAATGCCTTGCGGAGGAGGATCTCCTCTTGCACATGGGTTGACCCAGGCTGCTCGAGTTGGTGCTAATGCACTTGCCACTGGAGATTTAGGTCAGGTTGTTGTGGTTGCCATCACAGATGGTCGAGGGAACGTCCCATTAAGTAAATCTTTAGGTCAGCCCGAATTGGAAGGAGAAGATGCAGTTGATTTGAAGGAGGAAGTACTTGATGTGGCAAGTAGATATCGAAGTATTGGAATCAAGTTATTAGTAATCGATACAGAACGTAAGTTCATTGGTAGTGGTATGGGTAAAGATCTTGCTGAGGCCGCTGGGGGGAAATACGTCCAATTACCTAAGGCAAGCGATCAAGCAATTGCTTCAATTGCTATGGATGCTATCAATGCTGTAACTTGATAGTTTATGGGTTAAAAAATAACTTATTGATTAATATCATAGGTTTTTGTCTTCGAGGGATATATTTCATTAAAAAATTCTCCTAAACCAATAGTTACATTCCTTAAGGCATTCATTAATTGTTCGTCTTCCATTATTTTAGACATATCACTGCCTATATTATCAATTTTCTTGGTTAGGGATCTGGTTGACTTTGCAGTCTGTTTAAGATCATTGAGGGTCTCTGGATTATCTATAGAAGCTAATATGTTCTGTATGTGATTACTGGCAATTATTAGATTATTAATAATAGGCATGGCCCTATCAATTTCTGATTTTGCTTGAACAATCAATTCATCTAAATTCTTTTGAGTTTTGTCAAACTGTTTGGTTGAGTCTACTAGCGTGGAGATTACATTTTGACTTTCAGCTTTTTGCAATATTTTTTCAAACTCTTCTGTTAAGGTTGAAATATTCATTAAAGATTCTCCTTTTATTTCATCACCTTCGCAAAGGATGCCATTCCCAATGCATTGATTCGACATAGGCATTGGAGGTTTTAGTGGGATATCTTTATTACTACTGATCAATGAGACTTGAACATCTCCACCGAGAACTGAACTGGTTACAACTTTTGCAAATACTGGCAAAGGCAAAATTAAATCACTTTTATCAATTTCTAGAGTGGCTTTTACGTCCCTAGGGGTGATTTTGATATCTTTGATTGAGCCTATAAGAATACCTCGGTATTTGATTGGAGAGCGCTTAGTAAGTCCGCTGGCATTTTCGAAGCTTGCCGTTACTCTCCAGGTTTTAGCAGTGAGTCTTACTCCACGAAGCCAAAGAAGTGTTCCGCCAAAACCAGCTATCGCACCTATAAGCGACAACCCAACAATTGCATCACGAATGCTTCGACGCATAAAAATTAATTATCAGCTGGTTGCATTGGCCCTCTAAGGCTACCTGTTCGAAACTGTTTCACATAAGGATTATCACTTTGTTTGAAATCTTCAATTGATCCATCCCAATGAAATTTACTTCCATAAAGCATTAATACCCTGTGTGCAGACCGCTCGATTGTGCTTTTAACATGACTGACAACTATGGAACATCCTTTGGCAACTTTTGTTGTTTTGACAATTAAGTCTTCTATTCTTGTGCATGCTACGGGGTCAAGGCCAGCTGTAGGTTCGTCATATAGTAGTAATGGCATTGATCCATTTTCATTTGAAGGATCATCAATTAATGCTCTTGCAAAGCTAACTCTTTTTTGCATGCCGCCACTTAATTGTCCTGGGAATTTGCTGGCCACGTCATAAAGGCCCACAGCTTCAAGACATTTCATGACCTTTGTATGAATATCTTTATCATTAAGGCGGCCACTACGTTTTAAAAGGAATCCTACGTTTTCTTCAACTGTTAGAGAAGCAAGAAGAGCTGGGTTTTGGAAAACTAGACGGACATCTGGGGGGTCCCTTTGATCAAGTCTGAGATAGGTTTGTTCTTCTCCAAATAGACGGAGTTTGCCTTTGGTTGGCACTAATAGGCCAGCCAGAACTCTTAAAATAGTTGACTTGCCTGATCCTGATGGGCCAACTATAGCTAGTTGTTCTCCAGGATTCATTACTAAGTTGAGTTTATTTAGCACTGGGTTATTGCCCCATTGCATTGTTAGATTTTGCATCTCGACCACGGGAGTGGTTTGAGGCACGATTACTCCTTGAGTGGGATAGTGTTGTCTCATCTTGCCTAGGGTGTGCAATAAAGAAAGGTTCTTTAGAGTTCCTGAAAATATCTACGGGCGAGTTGCGCTCGTTCATTTGCCTTCTTCGAAGTTGCCCACTCCTCCGCAACGCCCAAATCAGCACAGAGCTGGCAGGCGTTACAAAAGAATGAAAGAAGTTCCCCAGCGACGGGACCTGATTACTCGTTCACTTCGAGCAGTCAGGTGGTTGCTGCCAGGTCTAGTTGTAAAGCGATGGATGCTTACGTCAGGGATGGGATTGTTAATGGCTCTTGTTGGGGCTGCTATTTGGGCTGATTTAAAGCCAATTTATTGGTCATTGGAGATTCTCAGTTGGTTGCTTGGAGCAATTACTACTGTCTTACCTCGAAGCATTACAGGGCCTTTGGTTTTTATTGTTGGGGCTGGGCTTTTGTTGTGGGGGCAAAGCCGTAGTTTTGGTTCTATTCAGCAAGCCTTGGCTCCAGACAAGGACACTGTTTTAGTGGATGCATTACGGGCAAAAAGTAAATTAAATCGAGGCCCAAATATCGTTGCTATTGGCGGAGGAACAGGCCTTGCAACTCTTTTGAGTGGATTGAAGCGTCATAGCAGTCGGATCACTGCAATAGTTACGGTGGCAGATGATGGAGGTAGTAGCGGAATTTTGCGGCGGGAATTAGGGGTTCAGCCCCCTGGCGATATTCGCAATTGTCTTGCAGCTCTCTCTACCGAAGAACCTTTGTTGACGCGTTTATTTCAATATCGTTTTTCAGCAGGTAGTGGCTTAGAAGGACATAGCTTTGGCAATCTTTTTTTATCAGCTCTTACTGCTATCACTGGCAATCTAGAAACTGCTATTACTGCTTCCAGTCGAGTTCTTGCAGTTCAAGGACAGGTTGTTCCAGCCACAAATGTAGATGTTCGTTTATGGGCTGAATTAGAGAATGGAGACAGGATTGAAGGTGAATCTGCAATTGGTAAGGCACCTAGTCCAATAGTTAGAATGGGATGTCTCCCTGAGGAGCCTCCGGCATTACCGCGAGCTTTAGAGGCAATAGGAAATGCGGATTTGATTGTCTTGGGACCTGGGAGTCTTTACACATCACTTTTACCAAATCTGCTGGTACCTGAACTTGTAGAGGCTATTCAAAGAAGTAATGCCCCGAA
Source organism: Prochlorococcus sp. AG-409-B05 (assembly GCA_003216075.1). Lineage (GTDB taxonomy): Bacteria > Cyanobacteriota > Cyanobacteriia > PCC-6307 > Cyanobiaceae > AG-409-B05. The sequence continues at coordinate 11,692 of QCJK01000018.1, read as the reverse complement.
ACTATATATATGTAACCTCATGACTCAGCCAGGTGAAACAGATGGCCTTGATGTGGAAGGACATTTAAGAGCTATAGAAGCTCAATTAGCAAGTCTAGGAATCAGTCAAAGAATTTTCAGTTCAGTACTTGCTCAAGATGATATGGGGCCGTCTCCTTTGGTTGATTATTATCGTGCTCGAGGCGCAGAGCCAGTTATTTGCGATCGTAGAGCCTTAAAACTACAGGGATATAATGTTATGCAGGCCCCACTGCAAGGACGTAGACCTACAGCAACCTTACGTCATGATCCAAGAAGTCTTTCGTTAGCAATAATGCGATTTTATAGGAAATTCAAAAAGGATATTTAATTCAATAAGCATCTTGCATTTCGTAAAAGTCTGGTTGAATATAGTCTTTGCGTAAAGGCCATCCTTTCCAGTCTTCTGGCATTAATAATCGCTTAGGATGAGGATGCCCTTTAAATTTAATTCCAAACATGTCAAATGTTTCTCTTTCTTGCCAATCCGATCCTTTGTAGAGTTTATATAGGCTTGGTACAGTGAGATCTCCATCTCGTGCTAAGAAGACTTTTATTCTTACTTCACGAGGCTTAGATGTGTTTTTTTGATCTGCATTATTCATTGCTATTTCACTCATTGCAATGAAGTGATAAAAACACACCAAATCTTCTCCTGGCCCTTCGTCATAACCGCCTTGACATTGTAAATAGTCAAAACCTTCTTCCTTGAGAGCTAGTGCAACTTCGTAGAGATGCGTGGGTTCAAGACCAATTAACTCAATCCCAATGTGATCAGCTGGCAGTTGGCGATGTGTTAATCCATGCCCCTTCAGTAACTTACTAATTGGACCAGGTTCAGATCCTGATTCGATTGTGCTTTGTGTTGCAGTCTGGTCTTGATTGGATGATTCCTCGCTCATGGTTAGTTTGACTTCGAAGAGATAATGGTTTCACTAGTGGTAGGCTCTTTTAAATTGACTTCAGTTGAAAGAGGTTCTTCTGAACTTGGTTGAAGTGCTGCCTTTTGGGTTTGCGCGTTTAAATATGAACCAGTGACAACAGATTCTACTGGTTTCATTTCATGAGCGATAGTAAAATAACGATGAGTTTGAGTGAGTTTTTTTCTTTCCATTATTGACTCATTACCAACTTTTTTGCGCAATTTGATAACTGCATCAAAAATCGCCTCAGGTCTTGGAGGGCATCCAGGGAGATAGAGATCAACTGGGATAAGTTTATCTACTCCTCTTACTGCAGTGGTTGAATCTGCACTAAACATGCCTCCTGTGATTGTGCAAGCCCCCATAGCGATTACATATTTTGGTTCAGGCATTTGTTCGTAGAGTCTTATTAAGGCAGGTGCCATTTTCATTGTTACTGTGCCCGCAACAATTATTAAGTCAGCCTGTCTAGGCGAGCTACGAGGAACTAATCCGAATCGGTCAAAGTCAAATCTGGAACCAATTAATGCGGCGAATTCGATAAAACAACAAGCAGTGCCATATAGCAGAGGCCAAAGACTGTTTAGTCTTGCCCAGTTGTGTAAATCATCAATGCTAGTGAGAATTATATTCTCACTAAGGTCATTAGTAACAGTTGGGGGAGTTACGGGATTGCAGCTTGCTGCTTTTAGATCACGAACAGTTTGGATTGAGGGTGGTTTAGTCAAGAGATCAACTCCATTCAAGGGCACCTTTGCGCCATGCATAGGCTAGAGCTACTACCAGGATGGCAATAAAAATGAGAGCTTCAATAAAAGCAAGTAAGCCAAGACGATGAAATGCAACTGCCCATGGATAAAGGAAAACTGTTTCAACATCAAAAATCACGAAAACAAGAGCAAACATGTAATAGCGGATGTTGAATTGAATCCAAGCACCCCCTATGGGTTCCATCCCTGATTCGTAAGTCAGTTGTCTTTCTCCTGCGCTACTGCGTGGGGATAACAGTTTGTTTGTTACTAAAGCAAGAGCAGGTACTGCCGCTGCTATTAGTAGAAAGCCAAGAAAGGCGTCGTAACCCTGCAAGGCGAACATAATCAGGCCTAGTTTTGATATCAGTCTCGCATCCACTGAGAATTGCTTCCACCGATAGAGTGAACGTATTGAAGTTGAGGGTTCTTTATCACACCTCACATTTGGGAAAATGCCAGACGTCAACCCTTCTGAACAAACCTCAAAGCCTTCTGGCTCCTCATCAGGTGAGGAGACCGATCAGGCTCAAATTGATTTGAGCACTCATCGCTTTGAGTGCAGAAGTTGTGGTTACATCTATGACCCAAGTGAAGGGGTTAAGAAGCTACAGATTCCTGTTGGGAAGCCTTTTTTGGAGCTAGACCCAGAGACATTTCGATGTCCTGTATGTCGTCTAAGGACTGATTCTTTTCGAGATATCGGTCCAAAAACCAAACCCAGTGGTTTTGAGGAAAATCTTAACTATGGTTTTGGAGTCAATAATCTAACGCCAGCCCAAAAAAATGTATTAATTTTTGGAGGCTTAGCTTTGGCTCTTGCCTGTTTTCTATCCCTTTACTCTTTGAATTAATCCTACTTAGAGTTATGAAGCGCATTATTTCTTATTCAGTCAATCTAGTCCTTTTATTTTCGCTTGTGTTGGGCCTTGGTGGTTGTGTTACCACTAGGATCCCGATCGCTAGTTCAAGCCCATGGATAGAAGTTGAGCTAGTAACTCAGGCAAATCCATTAGATATAAGTTTTGTTGATGAGAATCATGGCTTTTTAGTCGGTACTAATCGTTTGATTCTTGAAACTAATGATGGTGGGAAAAACTGGAGTGAAAGACGATTAGACCTTCCTTCAGATGAGAATTTCAGATTAATAAGTATCGATTTTAGTGGTGATGAAGGCTGGCTCGCAGGTCAACCTGGTTTGGTTATGCATACTTCTAATGCTGGCAAGACTTGGACTCGGCTTTCTTTGGGAACGAATTTGCCTGGAGATCCTTATTTAATTACCACTTTGGGTATTGATTCTGCTGAACTGGCTACTACAGCAGGAGCAATTTATAGAACAAGTAATGCTGGTTCAAGTTGGGAAGGGAGAGTTAGTGATGCTTCTGGCGGTATTCGTGATCTTAAGAGGGGTTCAGATGGTGGATATGTAAGTGTTAGTAGCCTTGGTAATTTTTTTGCGACTTTGAAGCCTGATCAGGAGGCTTGGGAGCCACATCAAAGAGCAAGTAGTAAGCGAGTACAGAGTATTGGTTATCAGCCAAATGGAGATTTATGGATGCTTTCTAGAGGAGCTGAGATTCGATTCAATGATCAGTCTGAGGATATAGAGAGCTGGCAAAAGCCGATTATCCCTATTCTTAATGGCTATAACTATTTAGATATGGCATGGGATCCAATCGGGAAGATTTGGACAGCAGGTGGGAATGGCACACTTTTGGTGAGCAGTGATGGTGGCAACAAATGGGAAATTGATCCAGTTGGGGATTCCCAACCTTCTAATTTGATCAGAGTTTTATTTGATGACAGCTTTGATGAAGGTAAAGCTAAGGGATTTGTTCTTGGAGAAAGGGGGACATTGCTTCGTTGGGTCGGTTAATCCACCCAATTTCACCCTTAATGCACAACGCTCTGTAACCATGCCTGCTTACTATCCCCATACTTAAGGCTCAGTCTTGATAAGATCAGCAGGCTGATACGAAAGAGGCTATGGCTGCCGGCTCCACCGGGGAACGCCCGTTTTTTGAGATCGTAACCGACATCAAGTTTTGGGTTATCCAAATCGTGACTTTGCCGGCGATCTTCGTTTCAGGGTTCTTGTTTGTGTCTACAGGCTTGGCCTATGACATTTTCGGAACTCCGACTCCAGATGCTTATTTTCAAGCGTCTGAATCTAAAGCTCCTGTAGTGAGCGAACGTTTTGAATCCAAGTCCCAACTCGACCTGCGCTTGAAATAAGCAATGACACAATCTACTGCTCCTCTCCAATCCACCCGTGTCTATCCGATTTTTACGGTTAGATTTTTTGCAGTGCACGCCTTGGGTGTACCAACGGTGTTTTTCCTTGGCGCTATTGCTGCCATGCAATTCATCCGTCGCTGATTGTTCAACTCTCTCCTTAAGCTATGCAAGTCAACCCGAATCCAAACAAGTTGCCGGTTGAGCTAAACCGTACAAGCCTTTATCTTGGGCTTCTGCTTGTTTTCGTCATGGGAGTGTTGTTCTCCAGCTATTTCTTTAACTGATCTTTATTAATCATGAGCACCAAACTAAGAGGACCAGACGGACGAATTCCTGATCGATTACCTGATGGTCGTCCAGCTGTTTCATGGGAACGCCGTTGGACTGAAGGGGCACTTCCCCTTTGGGTTGTAGCCACTACTGGTGGATTGGCTGTGATTTTTGTACTTGGAATTTTCATGTATGGTTCTTACAACACTATGGATTACTTTGGTGTAATGAATTGAGCTGATAAGCAACGGCTCTCTTAAAGGGATTTATTTCTCAAACAAAAAAACCAGCCTTTTATCAAGGCTGGTTTTTTTGTTTGAGAAATAAATCAGAGATTTTTTGTATTTAATCCTTTAGATAGTTTGTTTCATGCAGTTTGAAATCTCCCCAGTATGGACTGGTGAAGAGGTTGATTCTATGACGAGTTGATACTGGTACTTTCTCTTTGGCTGTCATTAGGCCATCTTTCAATGCTTCATGAGCTGGGCTTTTAGGTCTTGTATATGCAATTCTTTTAGCGATAGCTTTTATGATTTTTGTTGCCAAAAGGGCATTTGCACGCAGGTTCTCTACAACCATTTCTACAGATACATCTGCATGATTGTCATGCCAGCAGTCATAATCTGTTGCCATTGATAAAGATGCATAGGCGATTTCTGCTTCTCTAGCTAATCGAGCTTCAGTGTGATTTGTCATTCCAATTACGCTACAACCCCAACTGCGGTAGAGATTTGATTCTGCTCGGGTTGAGAATGCCGGTCCTTCCATCGCCAAATAAGTTCCGCCTATATGCAATTGACGACCCTCTGGCATAAGTGATTCGCCAATATCAGCTATTAATCGAGAAAGGGATTTGCAAAATGGATCAGCCATAGTTACATGAGCGACTGCTCCATCTGTAAAAAACGTCAAGGGTCTTTGATGAGTTCTGTCAATAAATTGATCTGGGATGACGATATCAAGTGGCCTTATTTGCTCTTGCAAGGATCCCACTGCTGAGGGGGATACAATCCAACGCACACCTAATGAGCGAAGGGCCCAGATATTTGCCCGATAGGGGATCTCAGTTGGAATAAATGTGTGATCGCGGCCATGTCGAGCAAGGAAGACGACTTCCATTCCTCCAAGAGTGCCAAGTTGTAAGGTGTCAGAAGGATCCCCAAAGGGAGTAACTATTTTAAGTTCCTGAATATTTTCAAGTCCATCTAGGTTATACAGTCCACTGCCACCTAAGACTCCTAGTCTTGATTTGTTTAGATGATCAGCATCAGAATAGTTCAATTGCCTGCGCTTAGGTTTCGATATGTTAGCCAATATTCTGTTAGCTGTTGTTTACTATTGAAAAAATGCTGAAGCCTTATATTGAAGTATCTTGCCATTTAGCATGCGGATAAGATTGATTATTATGGCTTAAGATTTATTGGGTTGTTAGAATAAAATTTTAGTCTTTATTTCCTTAGCAAAGCTGTAATTTCCTACTATTGCCTATTTCATTTTGCTTGGTTGAACTCTGATGTTATTATCATTGAGCAAAGCTAATAATTATTCGTTGGCTCGCTTATTGTTGATTTCCATTAATTAATTATGAATATTCTAGGAAAAGAATGGAAGACTATCTGGGTGGAAGAAGATGGGCGATCGATTGGTGTTATTGATCAAACGAAATTGCCTCATAATTTAACACCTGTAACGTTTAATAGTTGTAAAGAGGTTGTTGAAGCAATTAAGAATATGGTTGTACGTGGCGCCCCATTGATTGGCGTGACTGGAGCTTATGGATTGATGTTGGCCCTTAAAGATGATCCAAGCGATGCATCATTAATGCTTGCTTTTAAGCAATTAAATTCCGCTCGACCAACTGCGATAAATCTACACTGGTCTCTTTGTAGGGTTGTTGATAAAGTTAAACCTTTAGAATATAAATTAAGAGCTAAAGCTGCGAAATTAGAGGCTGATTTGATTGCAATGGAAGATGAAAGAAATTGTGAACTTATTGGTGATTTTGGACTTGATTTGTTTATCAACCTAGTTGAAGAAAAATCTATTGATCTTAAGGCTAGGCCTTTAAACCTTCTTACACATTGCAATGCAGGATGGTTGGCTACGGTTAATTGGGGGACTGCCCTTTCTCCAGTCTATAAGGCTCATCGGGCAGGCTTAAATATTCATGTTTGGGTGGATGAGACTAGACCAAGAAATCAAGGAGCAAGTCTTACTACTTTTGAGCTTGGTTGTGAAGGTGTTCCGCACACTTTGGTTGTAGATAATGCGGGTGGATATCTAATGCAAAGTGGACAAGTTGATGCAGTAATTGTCGGCTCTGATCGAATTACTCGCGGAGGTGATGTTTGTAATAAAATTGGAACTTATCTCAAGGCTCTTGCTGCGAAAGATAATGGGTTGCCTTTTTATGTTGCAGCACCAGTATCAACTATTGATTGGACTATAGATGATGGCTTGTCGGATATTCCTATTGAGATTCGTTCTCAAATGGAGGTGACTCATATTAATGGGCTAAATAGCAGTGCTTTTGCTAAACAAGAAGAGACATTGATTAAGCTTAGCCCAAATTTTACAAAAGCTTTTAATCCTGCATTTGATATTACTCCTTCTAGTTTGGTTACTACTTTGATTACTGAAAGGGGAGTTTTAAGACCAGATGATGTTGGATCAATTCTAACTCTTTCAAACGTTTGAATAGATCTTTCTAAGTTCTAAGAATTTGGAAAATTATTTGCATTTATTTTAATCTTTCTAAGTATTGAAAAAATCTTTGTACCACCTGGCAAATTCCCCTACGCCAACCTCAAGTGATGTGGATGGACGAAAATTTATCCAATTATATAGAGATGATGTATCTGCTTCTGTCGCAATAACATCACCAGCTTGGATTGGTTGAAAATCTTTAATTGCAGTTTTCCCAAATGCTTGTTCAAGTAATGCAATAAAACGCATTAAATTGACTGGTTTCGAATTACCAATATTGAAAAGTCTATGAGGGGCGTTGGCAGTTGATGGATTTGGATTTAGAGAATCGAACCCCAGATCTTTTGTTGCAGGCTTATAACAGCATCTAAATATACCTTCTACGATGTCATCGATATAGGTGAAATCTCGCTGCATTTCACCATGATTGAACACTTTTATTGGCTCTCCTGCAATTATTGCTTTTGCGAACAGCATTGGCGCCATATCAGGCCGACCCCATGGCCCGTAAACTGTAAAGAGGCGTAAGCCTGTGGCAGGCAAGTTATAAAGATGACTATAAGTGTGCGCCATCAATTCATTAGCCCTTTTTGTAGCTGCGTACATACTTACAGGATGATTTACAGCTTGCTCTTCCTTGAAGGGCAAGTATCTATTCCCTCCATAAACTGAGCTACTAGAAGCATAGATCAAATTTTCTATTTGATATTGTTGACAACTCTCTAATATATTTCCAAAGCCTACAAGATTGGCTTGGATATATGCAGAAGGATTTTCTATAGAGTATCTGACTCCAGCTTGGGCAGCAAGATTTACAACTACTTTTGGTTTTTCTTGTTCAAATAAGTTAAATAATGATTCTCCATCTTCTATTGAAAGTTGGTGGAAATTCCAGTTTTCAGGTGTTGAATTACAGTTAATTTGCGCTAGTCGTGCTTCCTTTAACTTTCGATCATAGTAATTATTTAGATTATCAATTCCAATTACTTTCTCTCCATTGGCTATTAACTTCTTGACTAATGCTGAACCGATAAATCCTGCAGCACCAGTTATGAGAAAAGATTTAGTCATGTAGCACCATCTCCAACACGCCATAGCCTTAGGCCTGCTGATCTCACTTCAGAAGGGTTCACTACTCCTCTCGAATCAAAAACCCAAGCAGGTTGGCGCATATGGGGTGCAATTTCCTTCCAATTTAAATCTTCGAAGTGTTCCCATTCTGTCAGGATTAATATTGCATCGGAACCTTTTGTTGCTTCATTAATGCTATTTGCGGGCCACCATGTTCCTTCTCCAGTAAGTGATGTATTGGTTGGAATTGATGTTTTTTCTGGATTTGAGCTGGCCGGCAATTGCAAATCAATGCTTATTTGCTTGGGGTCAACCTTTGGATCATATATTGCTAATTGAGCCCCTTCCTCAAGTAAGTCATTCGCTATCCTAATAGCAGGCGCCTCTCTAGTGTCATTGGTATTTGCTTTGAATGCAAATCCAAATAATGCTATTTTTTTACCAGTGATATTACCAAATAGATTTTTAACAACTAGTCTAGCTATTCGATTTTGTTGCCATGTATTTACTGTTACGACATGTTGCCAATAATCTGCGACCTCTGGAAGGCCAAAATGTCTACTTAGATAAACAAGATTAAGAATATCTTTTTTAAAACAACTGCCTCCAAAACCTGGACCAGAGTTGAGAAACTTTGTCCCTATTCGACTATCTGCGCCAATGGCTTTGGAAACTTCTCTTACATCAGCACCTGTTACTTCACATAAGGCTGCTACAGAATTAATCGAACTAATTCTTTGAGCTAAAAAAGCATTTGCAATTAGCTTGGACAATTCACTACTCCAAAGATTAGTTCTGAGAATTTTTTCTGGAGGAACCCATACTCCATAGATTTTTGCAAGTGATTCAATTGCATTTGTATCTTCTCCACCAATAAGTACTCGGTCAGGGGCCTCCAAGTCTTGAATTGCAGTCCCTTCCGCAAGAAACTCTGGATTAGATAAAACAACAAAGCTTCTGGGCACAATGCCATCTAGAGGTGGTTGTTCTGCTGCTTGAAGGATTGCTTGAACAGTTTCAGCTGTTCGAACAGGCAGGGTGCTTTTCTCTACAACTATTGTGTGCCCTTTTGCATATTTTGCGACTTGTCTTGCACATGCTTCAACCCATCTCAAATCGCTAGCTTGTCCCGATCCAAGACCTTTTGTTTTTGTAGGAGTATTTACAGAGATGAAAATCATGTCTGCTGAAGAGATTGCATCATTTACATCTGTCGAGAAACGTAAATTGCGATTTCTTGCACGTGCTACTACTGCATCTAGTCCTGGTTCATAGACTGGGAGCTTTGTAAGATCTTCATTGTTCCAGGCAGAAATTCGCTCTTCATTTAGGTCAACTACTGTGACTTGTATCTGCGGACAATGATCAGCTATTACAGCCATGGTGGGACCACCTACATAGCCGGCACCAATGCAGCAGATGTTGTGAATATCAGTTGAGGATGTTTTCACGCAAAAATCCTGATTTCTTTTCGGCAACTTACTTAATGGAATCGTTTCAACAAAATTTGCAAGGTTGTGCGCTCGTCATTTGAGCTCTCTTTACTAGATGATCGCAGATCTTTCAATATGACTTCTCCTTCTATGGCTTCATTATCACCAATCAGGATTGCCCAGCGGGCTCCACTTCGATCTGCCCGCTTGAGCTGCTTGTTAAATGCTGCCCTGGTTAAGTCAAGTTCAACGATGTGCTTATTCAACCTGAGCATTCGAGCAACTATCAATGAAAATGACTCGGCTTTATCTCCTTTATTTACTACATAAAACTGAGGCTTTGAGTGAGTGATTGGATCTTGCTTTGTGGAAAGCAGCATAACCAGTCGTTCCATTCCTATCGCCCAGCCTATTGCTGGTGTTGAAGACCCACCAAGTTGTTCGACTAATCCGTCATACCTTCCACCTCCACATATTGTTGATTGGGCTCCAAGTTGATCTGATTTGATTTCAAAAGCTGTGTGGTTGTAATAATCCAAACCTCGGACGAGAAGAGGATTGACTTCAAAAGGAATTCCTAAATTATTGAGTTCGTTTTCAACTGTTCTAAATCTCTTAAGGCTTTCAATACTTAGTGCATCATTAAGAGTTGGTGCTCTTTTAAGTAATTCGGATGTTGTTGGGTTTTTTGAATCGAGGATGCGAAGTGGATTTGTTTCAAGTCTATTTTGTGAATCTGTATCTAATTCTTCTTGATGACTCCTGAGCCAATCAACCAATATTTTCCGATAGCAAAGTCTGTCAGTGGTATCACCTAGCGAATTTATTTCTAGGGATAGCCCTTTAAGACCAAGCTCATTTAAAAGATCCCAGGCCAATGTAATTGCTTCAACATCACTTCTGGGATGTTCAAAACCTAAGAATTCCAAACCAATTTGGTGAAATTGTCTTTGACGCCCAGCCTGGGGACGCTCGTAGCGAAACATTGGGCCTGAGTACCAAAGCCTTTGGGATCGTTGAGCAATGAGACCATTTTGAATAGATGCTCTTACCACTGACGCTGTGCCCTCTGGTCTCAAGGTGCAACTTCGATTCCCTTTATCCATGAAGGTATACATTTCTTTCCCAACTACATCAGTAGCTTCTCCAATACCCCTTGCAAAGAGCTCTGTGGCTTCAAGGAGTGGAGTCCTGATTTCATTCACTACAGCACGTTTGAAATGCTTACGAGCAGTTGATTCAATTTTTTGCCATACCAGAGTCTGCTCTGGCATGAGGTCAACCATGCCTCTCAAAACCTTTAATTTCTCCACGTCAATATCAGAGCTTCTGCCATATTGCGGGATAATCGGCTCAAAGCACGTATCGTGGTTTTAAAAGAATGTAGTTTCTATGGCTCAGCTGTTGATCACCGGCGGAGCCGGGTTCATCGGCAGTCATACGTGCTTAGTCCTTTTAGAGGCTGGGCATAGCCTTGTAGTGATTGATAGTTACGTAAATAGTTCTCCTGAATCCCTTCGAAGAGTTGGAGAGTTGTCTGAGGTCGAAATAGGTACTCGCTTGAGGGTTTTTAAGGGTGATATTCGTAATGCAGAACATTTGGATATTGCTTTTGAACTAGGGGAGGAACCAGTAGATGCTGTAATCCATTTTGCTGGACTTAAAGCTGTAAGGGAATCATTAAAGCGTCCATTGAGTTATTGGGATGTGAATTTGGGCGGGAGTCGGTGTTTGTTGGAGGCAATGAAACGTCACGGATGCTTCACAATTGTTTTTAGTAGTAGTGCAACTCTTTACGGATATACAACACAAATACCTACTCCTGAGAACGCATTAGTTAAACCAATTAATCCTTATGGGAATACAAAATCAGCTGTGGAGCAGCTTTTGGCTGATTTATCAGAAAGTGAGCCTAATTGGCGAATTGCATGCTTAAGGTATTTCAATCCAGTGGGGGCTCATCCAAGCGGATTGATTGGAGAGGATCCATATGGCATCCCTGATAATTTGTTCCCTTTTGTTAGTCAGGTGGCGATTGGCCGACGTGATGAGTTGCAAATATATGGAATGGATTGGCCTACATCTGATGGAAGTGCTGTTCGGGATTACATCCATGTAATGGATTTGGCAGAGGGGCATTGTGCGGCCTTAGATTTTTTGCAGAATGGACCAGAACAATTAATTACTTTGAATTTGGGTAGTGGGCAAGGTCATTCAGTCATGCAAGTGGTTCTTGCATTTGAGAAAATTAGTGGTAAAAAAGTGCCTTATAGAATCTCTG
>QCJK01000017.1 GCA_003216075.1 Prochlorococcus sp. AG-409-B05 | reverse complement strand
AAGGAAGTCGACAAGGTAATAGAGCAAGCAAAAGAGGTTCTAAGCCTTTGGAAAGAGAGCCCAGCTCTGAGTGAGGCTATGTCTTCTCCCGTACTTGAGGTGGAAGCCAAGAAATTAGCTTTGCAAAAACTTTTTGCAGACCAGGTAACCCCTTCGTTCCTGAATTTATTGAAGTTATTAGCCGATAGACAGCGCATAGGTTTTTTGGATGCGGTGCTTGAACGCTTGCTTGAGCTTTATCGTGAACAGCGAAATATTGCTCTTGCTACTGTTACTTCTGCTTCTGCTTTGAGTGAAGATCAACAGGCTGAAATTTTACAGAAGATTCAATCCATCGCTGGCACAGACAACCTTGAGTTAAATCTTGTTGTTGACCCTTCTTTATTAGGAGGGTTTGTAGTCAATGTTGGCTCTAAAGTCATTGATGCAAGTTTGTCTGGTCAGGTGCGACGTTTGGGACTTTCGCTAGCCAAAGTCACCTAGCACTTTTCTGCTCTCCTATTTAACCCTCTCAAAACCCTAATCATTCCCATGGTTTCCATTCGTCCCGACGAGATCAGCTCGATTCTTAAAAAGCAGATTGCTGACTATGACAAGTCTGTTTCAGTTAGCAATGTTGGTACTGTTTTGCAGATTGGAGATGGCATTGCTCGCGTATACGGCCTTGAAAAAGTTATGGCGGGTGAGTTGGTTGAGTTTGAAGATGGGACAGAAGGTATCGCCCTCAACCTTGAAGACGACAATGTTGGAGCGGTGCTTATGGGTGAGGGACTTGGGATTCAAGAAGGGAGTACCGTTAAAGCAACAGGGAAAATCGCCTCAGTGCCTGTTGGGGATGCGACTTTAGGTCGTGTTGTTAATCCTTTAGGTCAACCTGTAGATGGTAATGGTGAGATTGCAACTAATGAGTCACGTTTGATTGAGTCAATAGCCCCAGGAATTATCAAACGTAAGTCAGTTCATGAGCCTATGCAAACAGGCATCACTTCGATTGACGCAATGATTCCTATTGGCAGAGGCCAACGAGAATTGATTATTGGCGATCGTCAAACTGGTAAGACTGCTATCGCTTTAGACACAATCATCAACCAAAAAGGAGAAGATGTTGTTTGTGTCTATGTAGCAGTTGGCCAGAAATCTGCTTCTGTTGCCAATGTTGTAGAAGTTCTTCGCGAAAAGGGAGCACTCGACTACACAGTAATTGTTAATGCAAGTGCGTCTGACCCTGCAGCGTTGCAGTACTTAGCTCCTTATACCGGAGCTGCTATTGCTGAGTATTTTATGTATAAGGGTAAGGCTACTTTGGTCATTTATGATGATCTAACAAAGCAAGCCCAGGCTTATCGTCAGATGTCATTATTGCTTCGTCGTCCACCAGGACGTGAGGCATACCCTGGGGATGTTTTCTATCTTCATAGTCGTCTGCTTGAAAGAGCTGCAAAACTTTCAGATTCAATGGGAAATGGTTCAATGACTGCTTTGCCAATTATTGAAACTCAAGCTGGTGACGTATCGGCTTATATCCCTACCAATGTAATTTCTATTACGGATGGTCAGATTTTCTTAAGTTCAGATCTGTTTAATTCAGGATTACGCCCTGCAATTAATGTTGGAATTTCAGTTAGTAGAGTTGGAGGTGCTGCTCAGACTAAGGCTATTAAGAAAATTGCTGGAACGTTGAAGTTGGAATTGGCCCAATTTGATGAGTTGGCAGCTTTTTCTCAGTTTGCTTCTGACCTTGATGAAGCAACTCAAAGGCAACTCGGTCGAGGGAAGCGATTAAGAGAGCTTTTAAAGCAACCTCAATTTGCGCCGCTCAATCTTGCTGAGCAGGTAGCAATTGTTTATGCAGGGGTAAAGGGACTTATTGATGAGGTTCCTGAGGAACAAGTCACCCAATTTGCCCGAGAATTACGTGAATACCTCAAAACAAATAAACCTGATTACATTGAAAAAGTTCAGAGTGAAAAGGTTCTTGGCGAAGATGCCGAGAAGATGCTTAATGAAGCCATCATCGAGGTTAAATCCTCGATGATAGCTGCAACTTGAATTTGATTCTTAGTTTATAAAGGAGATCTTTATCCATGGCGAATCTTAAAGACATTCGAGACCGAATTGTTTCAGTAAAGAACACTCGGAAGATAACTGAGGCAATGCGTCTCGTTGCTGCAGCCAAAGTACGTCGGGCTCAAGAGCAGGTTTTACGAAGCCGTCCTTTTGCTGACCGTTTGGCAAGAGTGTTGGAGAACATTCAAACTCGTCTGAGATTTGAAATTGCTGATGCCCCTCTACTGAAGAGTAGAGATGTAAATGCAATAACTCTAGTGGCTATTACTGGTGATAGAGGACTCTGTGGTGGATATAACTCTAATATTATTAAGCGCACAGAGCAACGTTATGCAGAGTTGAAAAGTCAAGGATTTAATCCGGACTTAGTCTTGATAGGTAAAAAGGCGATTACTTATTTTCAAAATAGGCAAAGCCAGTACAACATACGCACTACTTTTAAAGAGCTTGAGCAGGTACCAACTGCTCAAGATGCAGAATCAATAACTAATGAGGTTTTGGCTGACTTCCTCTCTGAAAGTACTGACAGGGTGGAAGTGATTTATACAAAGTTCATTAACCTTGTTAGCTGTAACCCGGTTGTTCAGACTCTACTTCCTTTAGACCCACAGGGTATTGCTGAATCAGATGATGAGATTTTTAGATTAACTACTAAAGATAGTCGCTTGACTATTGAAAAAGGTGCTGGACCTGCAAATGATCAGCCTACCCTTCCTTCAGACATCGTTTTTGAGCAGAGTCCAGACCAATTACTTAATGCATTACTACCTCTTTACCTTCAAAATCAATTGCTACGTTCTTTACAGGAATCTGCTGCATCTGAACTTGCGAGCAGGATGACTGCAATGAATAATGCTAGTGATAATGCTAAAGAATTAGCTAAAACATTGACTTTGGATTACAACAAAGCAAGACAGGCGGCTATTACTCAAGAGATTTTGGAAGTGGTAGGTGGAGCTTGTGCATAATAAAAAACTTTCCTTTTCATTATGATATTGCTTTGATCAAGCAGCTAAAACTTGCAAGTAGTAGTGTTGCTAAAAATCTGTTGTGTCTAATTGAGGTGTGAAGCTAAAGTTTCTTGAATTGAATTTATCAACGTCTTCAGAGGTTTCAACTTTGGAACTTAGGACTTGGATACTCAGCCATCTGCATACATATGGAGAGCCAGTGCGCTGGAGCATAACATCGATTCTTCCTTTAAGTGTAGATAAAGGTCGTCTATTTCAATTGGAGGTTGAGGCAGTTGTGATTCTCCCTGACTCTATTGTGATTGAAAGCTGATATGGCATTCTCTTGACTTTTTCGTAGTGACGTCTACATTCCCAACTATTTTTGTTATTCCTTCAGGAGTAGGTTGCTCTCTTGGAGGTTATGCAGGAGATGCAATTCCTAGTGCGCGACTTTTGGCGGCAGCTTCTGGATGTTTGATTACTCATCCAAATGTGATGAATGGAGCAGCTCTTTATTGGAGTGATCCTCGTATTCATTATGTTGAAGGCTTTGCACTCGATCGTTTTGCTGCTGGTGAGCTGATTTTACGTCCAGTTAAGCAGCAAAGAATTGGATTGCTAATGGATGCTGGGGTAGAACAGGAAATGCGATTGAGACATTTGCAAGTAGTTGATGGTTGTCGCGCAAGCTTGGGTTTAAATATCGGACCAGTGGTGATTACAGATGTTCCATTAGATATAAAATTGTCTACTAGTAGTAGTGGAGCCAGTTGGGGTTCTATTGGAAATCCGGATGAATTGTTGCGCGCTGGTGATCAATTAAAGCAAGCTGGTGCAACAGCAATTGCGGTGGTCTCTCGTTTTCCAGACAATCAAAATGCTAATGAGGTATTCGAATATCGTCAGGGTAGAGGTGTAGATGCTTCGGCTGGAGCTGAAGCTGTTATAAGTCATTTGTTAGTGAGACACTTGTCTCTTCCGTGTGCACATGCTCCTGCATTAGCTCCTCTAGAAATAGATGTAGGATTAGATCCCCGAGCAGCAGGGGAGGAACTCGGGCATACTTTTCTTCCCTGTGTATTGGTTGGATTAAGTCGAGCACCGGACCTTTTACCGTCAAAAAAAAAGGATGATGATATGTCATATATGACCTCTGGTGTACTTAATATTGGAAATGTAGGAGCGGTTATTGCGCCTGAAGGCGCTTTAGGAGGCGAAACTGTTTTGGCTTGTGTGGAACACGGAATTCCGCTAATTGCAGTATGTAATCCTAATGTTCTTAAAGTAACTAGAGAAGCTTTGGGGTTAGATGCTATTTCTTGTGCAAAGAATAGAGTTCAGGTTTTTTCAGCAAAAAACTATGTAGAAGCAGCAGGTTTGATCTTAGGTTTAAAAGAGGGGATTTCCATTGAGTCTTTAAATAGACCTTTTAGCAATAGTCGAGATATTTACTAAGTAGTTATATCTTTCATGTATAGCTATCTAGCTAAGTTAACAAGTATTCAACTTGAATAGTTTCATCCTAAGCATGCCATAGGATGTCTTGGTTGTATTCTCAAGGCTTTCGCTACTCCTGGATGGCATACTGATCCATTTATCGTATTAAGTCCTGAGAGTAATTCAGGTCGTTCGGTTACTGCTTCTTCTATTCCTCTCCCGGCCATCCCAAGAATGTAGGGAAGAGTAACACTAACAAGGGCCTCGGTTGAAGTGAATGGGACAGCTCCTGGCATATTGCCTACAGCGTAATGCTGAACACCGTGCAGCATTACTGTTGGATTGGTATGTGTTGTTTCAACACTGGTTTCTATACAACCACCTTGATCGATTGCGACATCAACAATTACTGAGTTAGGTTTCATCTGCATAACTAGACTTTGATCAACTAGTGTAGGTGCTCTACCTCCTGGAGTTAATATGGCTCCGATCAGGAGATCTGCAGTGGGAATAAGTCTCTCTATTAGTCCTCGACTACTCACAATGCTCGTTAGTCTTCCACGACGATCTGCTTCTAAACTGCGAAGTCTTTCTGGTGAGCGATCCAGAAGCATTACTTCTGCATCCATTGCTGCTGCAAGTCTTGCGGCATTCCAACCAACTGTTCCTGCTCCTAGAACAATTACTCTTGCTGGTCTGACTCCAGTACAACCCCCTATCAGTACTCCGCTGCCCCCATGTGGGCGTTCCAATAAGTGAGCCCCGACCTGTGCAGCTAGTCTTCCAGCAATCTCACTCATTGGTGCTAATAAAGGTAGACTGCCATTTTCCATTTGAACAGTTTCGTATCCCACGCTAATTGTGCCGTTATTGATTAATGCTTCACCTACTTTTGGATAGGCTGCTAGATGCAAATAAGTGAACAACACCATATTTTGCCGTAGGAACTTAAATTCTTCTTCTTGAGGTTCTTTCACTTTTACTACTAAGTGAGCTTCCCACGCTTCTTCTCTAGTAACCATTTGTGCACCTGCTGCTGCAAAAGCAGCATCTTTAATCCCTGCGCCATAGCCAGCACCAGTTTGAATCCTTACTTCTATCCCTTGAGTTACTAGTTCCCTGACACCATCTGGTGTGAGGGCCACACGTAGTTCATCTGCTTTAATTTCAGTTGGGACTCCAATGCTGGCCATTGGAGTAGATAGAATTTTAGACTGCATGGAGAGCAGTGGCTTTTCTTAGATTGGCTAGAGAATGCGACATGTGCCAGGTTTTGTATGATCATGTTGATGCTATAGGTAATCGCCACCCACTACCAAAGGCTTGATCACTGACTTTTATTAGAGGAGGTGCTTGTCTTCGTTTGAATTCAGATTGTTTAATTAGTTGTTGTATTCGCTGAACTAATTGAGGGTCTGCTCCTCTAGCGATCAGTTCTTGAGGATTTGCATGCTCTTCAATCAGAGGCTTAAGAATATGGTCGAGAATCGTGTAGTCAGGTAATGAATCTGTATCTAGTTGGCCTGGTCGAAGCTCCGCACTGGGGGCTTTTCTCAAAATTTCTATTCCTATTAGATCACCAGTAATTGGGAGGTGAAGAGAATCTCTAATTTCATAAGCAGCCTTGCTGTCGATCCAAGTACATAATTTATATACGCATGTTTTATATAAGTCTCCTATTACCGAGAGCCCTCCATTCATATCCCCATAGAGGGTGCAGTAACCAACTGCTAATTCTGATTTATTCCCTGTTGATAGAAGAAGGTGCCCTTGTTGATTGGCCAATGCCATAAGCAAGGTGCCCCTTATTCTTGATTGTAAGTTTTCAGATGTGATTCCTTCAGGAGGTTTGCCTAATGGAGTAGTAAGTGTTGAATCATAAGTCTCCATTAATGATGAAATAGGCATGGTGTGTGTATTTATCCCTAATCGTTCTGCGAGTTGAGAAGCGTCTTTGATTGAGCCAAGAGAGCTCCAAGGAGATGGCATAAGGACGCCTGTTACTTTTTTTGCGCCTAATGCAGCTGTAGCAATAACTGCTACCAATGCAGAGTCGATTCCTCCACTAAGTCCAAGAATTGCTTTGTTGAATCCACATTTTTTGGCATAATCACGAACTCCTAAAACAAGAACCTGGAATAGTTTCTCTTCAGGGTTTGAAAAATTTGTTGGAGTATTTTTACTTTTTTTATTTGAATCCCATATCGCTATTTCTTCAGCGCATCTTTTGAGCTGTAGGACTTGCTTAGATTCTTTGTTGAGGATAAAACTGGCACCATCAAAGATTAGCTCGTCATTACCTCCAATTTGATTGAGGTAGACAGCAGGACATTTCAGTTTGTCTACAGCGCTAGTAACTAGTTTGTGGCGAAGAACTTCTTTTGCGTGGCTAAATGGTGAAGCAGAAAGATTGATTAAAAGGTCAATATTTTCCGGTAGAAGTTCTGTAATTGGGTCAGGGCCAGCTATGCGTTGCCCTTGAAGTTGACTATCTACCCATAGGTCTTCACATATTGTGACTCCAATATGCCATATTTTTTCTTTAATTTTGAAATCAAAAGTTCCCGTAGTTTTTGCAGGACGAAAGTATCGTTTTTCATCAAAAACGTCATATGTGGGTAGTAGTTGCTTGCGGGCTATTACTTTCCAAACTCCTTTTTCTATAAGGGCAATTGAATTAAATAATTTTGGATAATGCGAGTCTTGAGTTGGTTCGGCTATTCCGATTAAAACTGACAATGTTGGAACTTCTTTGTAGAGGCTACTTGCAAGCTGTATAAGGATTTTTTCTTGTAGTGCAAGAAGTGAAGAATGAAGCAAGAGGTCTCTTGGTGGATATCCCCAAAGAGATAATTCTGGTGTTAAAACCAGGTCGACATCTTGGGAAGCGACTTTTCTGCAAGTCAACATGATTTTTTCTGCATTCCCCTTGAGATCGCCTATTAGAGGATTCAGTTGAGCAAGTGCAAGCTTCATTGACTACTTGTTTTGAGGCCATACAAATTGCGTTCTTCTAATATTGGAACTATCGCAGCTGGAATTTGGGAAAGCTTGGGCTTTTTTCTTATGATTGAGCTTGCAGTAGGAGGGGTTTTTAGAGGGAGTAAATCAATCCGTCCTCCTAATGCTTGAAGAGTATTGATTTGTGTTTTTTTGATAGGCCAGCCTTCTCGTGGTGCAATGCCTACACGCGCTAATCTCAATAAATCTTGAGCTTGAGTCCAGGTTGGAATTTGCCCAGCCAGGTCGCTGCCAACAACAAAGATTAATTCAGCCATTGGCCAGAGTTGTGATGCTCGTTCAAGGGTTGTAATAGTCCAAGGGCTACTTAGATCTTGAATTAGTTTTAAACGTGGATTATCAATGTCTACAACTAGTGCATCAAGTAGTTGATGCCTTGTTTCTAGAGATGTCAAATGTTCTTTACTTGGATTGTCACTGGCCCAGGTGACTACTCTCGGAAAAAGATTTAGCAACCCACAGAGGAGAGCTTGATGACCGCATGTTGGAGGATCAGCGCTTGTGCCTAATAGCGCTATTGGGCCAATTTCTGAATTCACGGGAGCAGAACTTGAATATTGATTGGATTGGTTTTTATATTTTTTGGCCAGATTTCCAACCAATGTTTTGTTGCGGGGTCGCTTTTTGCAAGTCGGCGCAACATTGAACTTGGTTGGCCTCCTCCCTTTGATTGCTTGCTGTTTAGAAATGTTTGTGCTGCTAAGCGGCCTGTCAGTTTTGTAGTGTGTATTGCCAAGGCAGCTTGAGCTATTGCAATAGGTGCAGCTGGTGCAAGAGTCAAACCTCCAGTCAAAGGTGTAGTTATTATTAGCAGTTGTCGTAAAGCTCCTAGTGCAAATTGAATCCCAAATTGAGCTCCACCTAGTAAAGAGTTATAGAGGGAGAGGCGTTTGAGCAATTGTCTTGCTGAATAACCTCCCATCTCTAATCCATATAATTTGCTTAGTTGAATAATTAGCGCTGTATCGCATGCTAAACCACCTGCAAGATCTAGAATTAATAAAGGGTTGGCAGCGACTCCAGAGGCTTTTATTGCAGCAAATTTGCCAATGAGACTTTGTGCAGCAGTTTTACTTCTAGTTAGTCTTCCATTTTTAAGTGATTGCTGAAAATGATCTGCTTGTCGAAGTGCATTTAGTGCAAGCAGAAGTTCTCCTTGATCTGTAAGTAGATTTACTAGAGAGTGATGAAGAGATTTTATTTGAGGGGGACGAATTATGCTGCGGATTCGTCCATTGACTTGTAGTTGACATTCACGTGGTGCTGCAGCGACGGCTTCCAAAGGTAGTTTATTCAATCCTGAAGGAAGACGATTGTGAATGCTTCGCATGAGCTCCTTTAATTCACTGTTTGCCCATTGATCTGAGCGATTGAGGACTAGAAAAATAGGCTTGCCACTACTTAGCAGGACTTCTAGTGCATCTAGTTCGATATTGGTGATATCACTATCAAGAACTAATAAAACTAAATCAGATTGAAGAGCCACGCGAGCCGCCAGTCTGCCTCTTGCCTTGGCTGAAATCTCGTCAATGCCAGGAGTATCAATAAGATAAATAGATTGTAGAGGTTTGATTGGTTGTTTCCACAGCACTGTTTGTGTGTTTCTAGTGCAACCATGAGCTACATCAGTAGAAAAGAATTCTTCCCCCAGTAATGCATTTAAGAGGCTGGATTTGCCAACTCCAACTCGCCCAAAAACTGCTATCCGCAATATTTTTTTCTTTAAACGTTCTAATTGACAATCAAGAATCTTTAACTCCCCAGCTAGTTGTTTTTTTTCCAAAGTTGTAAGAGTTAAGTTCTTTCTCCAATGTTCAAGCAATAGTCTTGATCTTTCAGCCGTTGACGGAGTAGATGTCATGAGCTTGATTTCCTCCACCAACCTGCAAGTACTGCTAAAACCGCTTCAGCACCGATTAAACCAACAAAACCTCCAAATTCATCAACGACAACCCTTACTCCTCTTTTGTCATCATTGAAGCTAGTTAATAATCTGTCGACTCGAATCATTTCTGGGACAAACGCAACACCTTCGCTGAGATCAGCAGCTGTTAGTTGACCATTTCCCTTAAGCAAAGCTGTGAGTAAACATTCACGATTGGCAACCCCTAAAACTTTGTCAACTTCCTCTCCAAGTACTACCCACCATGGATCAGTGTTCGTGAGCAGTGTTTCACGTAGTTTTTCAAGGCTAGTTGAACCATTCAGAGTAGGAGCTGCGACTCTAGGGGTCATTAAGTCTCTTGCGGTTAAATCATTGAGTTGAAATACCTTTGAGATCATTGCTGCCTCATCTGGTTCTATTTGGCCTTTTTGAGACCCTAGCCTGGCCATCTGACGTATTTCTTCCTCATCGGTGTTGAGTTCGTTCTCGGCTGTAATGACTGGTAGCAATTTCTCTAAAAGCAACAACAGTGGCCGCATTATTAGGCTAAATAAATGGAGGATTGGAGCACTGGCTAAAGCTATTTGTATGGCGAGACGACTGCCTAAGGACTTGGGTAATATTTCTCCTAGCAGAATTACAAGAATCGTTAACCCTACTGAAAATAAAGGGAGAGCGACTCCACTGATATTTCGTTGTTCAAAGACGAATGTCGCATAACTTCCTAGCATTAAACTCCCAAAGATATTGAAACCGTTATTTGCGATGACAAGTACAGTTAGTGTTCGTCCAAGTCTTTTTCGCAGCTTGGCTAGTCGCTTAGCTCCTCTTACAGGTTGAGGTCTTGCAGCAAGTTCATGAACACGTATGGGATTAACTGTTAGTAGTGCTGCTTCTACTCCTGAACAAAGCGCAGAACCTACCAATACGACCAGAACAAGAAGTGCCAGAGAAAGAAGGTCTGTGTTCATTCTTTAGAACTTTTGATAGGTGTTTTGCAGCTCATTAATACAGAAAAACTTCCTTCTGCTAAAAGACAAGACATAGATCAATTAGAAATTGTCATTTGGATAAGACCGAACTAATCCTTGCGAGGATCTACTTAGATGTCCAGCAGTTCATTAAGGAATTGGCCTGAACTCGGGTTACATTCAAATCTAAAGAGCAGAGCCAACTAGTTTTGCTTGATTTTTATCCTCATTTCCCATAGAAGATCTATCTCTCTGTGACCAATTTGAATGTCTTTCTCCAGCGCCGAGCTCGCTTCCTGGCTCAACTAGATGGAAAGGCTGCAATTATCCCTGCAGCCAATATGGTTCCTCATCATGCAGATTGTCAGTACCCATTTCGTCAAGATAGTGATTTTTGGTATCTCACGGGTTTTGATGAACCTGAGGCTGTGGCTTTATTTTTGCCTAATCGCTCGCAAGGAGAACAATTTGTATTGTTTGTATTGCCAAAAGAGTCTGGAATCGAAGTCTGGAATGGTTTTCGTTGTGGGGTAGAAGATGCTGTTAACAATTATGGTGCTGATGTTGCTCACTCAATTGATGAATTCTCAGAACGCCTGACAGATTATTTAAAAGGTGCTGATGGTATAGCGTTTCGAGTAGGTAAGCATCCAAAAATCGAACCTTTAGTGATGCAGGTTTGGGCTGAGCAGCTTGAACATTTGCCGCGAACAGGCTCTGCTGCAATGACTTTGGCCCCTCCCTGCCCATTGCTTCATCAATTGAGATTAAGAAAGGAACCGCTAGAAATAGAACGTATGCGTGAAGCAGCTCGCATTTCTGCAGAAGCCCATGAGTTGGCGAGGAGCAAGGTTCGACCTGGAATGACTGAACGTCAAATACAAGCTGTGATTGAGCAACACTTTTTAGAGCAAGGTGCTAGAGGGCCTGCATATGGTTCAATCGTTGCAGGAGGAGATAATGCTTGCATACTTCATTACACCGAAAATAGTTCTCCTTTGCGTGATGGCGAATTACTTTTGATTGATGCAGGTTGCTCATTAATGGACTATTACAACGGGGATATAACTCGTACATTCCCTATTAATGGTCGTTTTACAAGTGAGCAAAAAGCTATTTATGAAGTTGTATTAGAAGCGCAGATTGCAGCAATTGATTCAGTTGTACTTGGCCAAAATGCAGATGGAGTTCATATGACAGCTTTAAGAATCTTAGTGCGCGGACTTTTAGAACTTGGCCTATTGAAAGGAACTATTGACTCTATAATTGAGAATGATTCATATCGACATCTTTATATGCATCGGACTGGACATTGGTTGGGATTAGATGTTCATGATGTAGGTGCTTATCGATTAGGTGATTATAATGTGGAACTAGAGCAAGGTATGGTTTTAACAGTTGAACCTGGTTTATATATAAGTGATCGTCTTCCAGTGCCAGAAGGACAGCCTGAAATACATAATCGTTGGAAAGGAATAGGAATTCGTATTGAAGATGATGTTTTGGTTGATAAATATAAGCCTGAAGTACTTAGCCAAAAGGCCCTTAAGCAAGTTGATGCATTAGAATATTAGAGTTCTTGTTATTTAATCGAAAAAGATAGATTTGATGCTTTAGAATGACCAGATTGAATAGTGTTTTAGGGATTTCTTTAAGTGGACTGAGTGCTTTTTACCAGTTCATCACATGCTCAATGATTTCATGTATTGAATTGAGAATATAATCTGCGCCAGCTTTTTTTAAATTGCTTTCATAAATGATTCTCTTTGATTGGGCTTTTAGAGAATGTAAATGAGGTGGTGCTATTGCAAAACTTACAAATTTTTGATCTGGAAATTTTTTTCGTGCTTGCTTAATTGTTATTACATCAGCAACGGTATCTCCAAGATACGCAATGGGTGGGCAGCCTGAGCCAAGCTGTCCTCCTAGAATTGAGCTTGCTAGTTGAGTTAGGCCAGTTGGATTAGGTTTGTCTGGGGCGTCACCCATTGCAATTAAGGGCGGTTGTGTGAGGCCTAATCGAGTTTCCAAAACATATTTTGCTGAAGGTGGTTCTGCTCCACTTACAAAACCCCATGTCAATCCTTCTATGGTCAGTTTTTCAAAAAACTTTTGATTGACTAGTAATGGCTCATTTCTGATGAATCCTGTCCAACTTTCATTTTCTCTACTAGTCTCATCTCCGAAATAGAAGTTGCTAAATACTTCGATTATTTTGATTCTGCTAGGACAATCTGATTGCTTTTTATTTGCCACAAGATAACGCTTAACTAGTTCAAAACTTGCGTCCCAGTCGTTATTCCAGCAACCTTCGGCTTTGAGTGCGTCTATGTCTTCAATGGCTGGCTTCCATTGAGTGAAGTGCTTTACAGTTTCCTGGATTGCAAGGCGATAACTCCTTGTCACATCGCGAATCACACCATCGATGTCAAATAAGAGAAGGCCTTTCAAGTCTCTGGGTTAAATTGTTCACCGGAACTGTTAGGTTAGTCCTTTGATGAAATTCTTTGATTGTTGAGAAAATGAAGGATTTGGAAGGTTCTGCTGCTAACGACGAGATCGCTAGTAATCCAGAGGAAATGGATCAAGCGGAAGTCAGCAAAAACAAGGAAATTGGTGAACCGCTCAAGGTAGAAGGCCAGGCAAAAGAGGGTCGACCGTCGATGCTTGGAGCTACTGCGGCGCTAGCTACTGCCACAATTGATGCGGATGGGGTTCCTTCAGGTCATACACCAAAGGCTGATGAAGGTCGTTTCTTGCTCAAGATTCTTTGGTTGCCAGATAATGTGGCTTTGGCTGTTGATCAAATCGTTGGAGGAGGTCCTAGCCCTTTAACCGCTTATTTCTTCTGGCCTAGAGAAGATGCGTGGGAAACACTTAAAGGAGAATTAGAGGGTAAAAGTTGGATTACAGATAATGAGCGAGTTGAAGTTTTGAATAAGGCGACAGAAGTTATTAATTATTGGCAAGAAGAAGGGAAAGGGAAGACTCTTGAAGATGCAAAACTTAAATTTCCAGATGTGACATTCTGTGGAACTGCCTAATTTTGATATCAGATTCGGTCATTACCTAAAAACAGGAATTATAAATTTGACATAACATCTTTTTCGAATACATTCGCTGCTTTTGCTGTAGAGGAAGATTTAACTAGTTCTTTGGCGAGATCAGAATTGATTGTAAAGTCCTGAATGCCATGGATAGATAAATGACATAGCTCTTCTACAGTCCGTAAGCTTGCTACCAATAATTTACATTCACTATTAAGACCATTTAATATGTCTTTCATTCTTACTATTTCGTCTAGTCCTTTTCTGCCTTGGTCTGTGATACGTCCTAAGTATGGTGCGATATATTTAGCGTTCAAGGCCGATGATATCAGTACTTGTTTCACTTCATAGCAAGCGGTAAAAGTAACAGGGATGTTTGAAGAGATTAATTTTTTCCCGGCATAAATCCCTATAGGTGTTACTGGTATCTTGACATATACTTTCATATTAGAAGTATTCAGATTGGCAAGGGATAAGCCGCAATTAATTAAATCTAAAATATCAGTGCCCCATGCTTGAAGATGAAGTTCTTTGCAATTTAAGGCTTCTGCTTCCTTGGCAAGTTGTTGAATATTCCTTAAGGTACAAGGCTGATTAGCCCTGTGAAGCAAAGTAGGGTTGGTTGTTATTCCTGAAAATAAACCTGAAGGTAACCATTCTTTCCAAATGTCTGGACTGGCACTATCTAATAAGAGTTTAAGATTCACTCAATATGGACCGACTATTTTATTTATCTGATGTTGTTGCTTGAAGTCTTGCTCTCGCGCGATTTAAACTTTGTTGTGCTTTGACCTTCTCTGGAGAAGTGGGTTGACCTTCTAATTGAATAAATTCATTTTGGGCCTTTTCTAGTTCAGCTTCTGCGGAAGTTGGATCAATATTGCTTCCTAGTTCTGCTCCATTCACTAGGACAGTTACATCATTTGATTCGACTTCTGCAAACCCTCCCATTAATGCAATAGAACCCCATTGACCATCTTTCAGAACTCTTAGAACACCAATATCAAGTGCAGTAACCATTGATATGTGTCCAGGCAATATGCCAAGGAGCCCGGTAGTACTTGGTAGTATTACCTCTTCTACTGTTTCATTGAATACACTCTGGTCCGGTGCCAGAACGCGGAGGTTGAGTGACATTGGTTAAAAGGGTTTGTAAGTCAGATGGAGTAATTGATTGAGGAATGGAAGTCAGGTGGTTTAAGTATTAACTACCTGACTTGTTTTTACTTTTGTGCTTCGGCAGATATTTTTTCTGCTTTGGCCTTAACTTCATCAATATTTCCTACAAGGTAGAAAGCTTGCTCTGGAAGATGATCAAGTTCACCTGCAAGGATCATGTTAAATCCTGCAATTGTCTCTTCTAACTTTACATATTTACCAGACATACCAGTAAATATCTCTGCCACAAAAAATGGCTGAGAAAGAAACTTTTCTATTTTCCTTGCGCGATCTACTGTTCGACGATCTTCTTCAGATAATTCGTCCAAACCTAAAATTGCAATGATATCTTGCAATTCTTTATATCTTTGGAGGGTTGATTGAACTGCCCGGGCTGTTTTGTAGTGGTCATCCCCTACTACGGAGGGCTGCAACATTGTGCTGGTTGAATCAAGTGGATCTACTGCTGGGTAAATACCTTTTGCGGCGAGTGCACGTGCAAGAACAGTTGTGGCATCTAAATGTGCAAATGTTGTTGCAGGCGCAGGGTCTGTAAGGTCGTCAGCAGGTACATAAACAGCTTGAATAGATGTTATTGATCCTTCCAATGTTGAAGTGATTCTTTCTTGAAGTTCTCCTACATCAGTACCTAATGTGGGTTGGTAGCCCACAGCAGATGGCATACGACCTAATAGAGCAGAAACTTCAGAGCCAGCCTGGACAAATCGGAAGATGTTATCGATAAAAAGGAGCACATCTTGCTTGTTTACATCACGGAAATGCTCAGCCATTGTTAGAGCAGAAAGGCCAACTCTCATCCTGGCTCCAGGGGGTTCATTCATTTGACCAAAACAGAGAGCAACCTTTGACTTGGTCAAATCATTTGGGTTGATAACTCCAGATTCTTTGAATTCTTCATATAAATCATTACCTTCACGGGTGCGCTCTCCAACTCCACCAAATACTGAAACTCCTCCATGTTCTTTGGCGATGTTGTTTATAAGTTCTTGAATTAAGACAGTTTTTCCGACACCTGCACCTCCAAATAAGCCAACTTTTCCTCCTTGTCTATATGGAGCCAAAAGATCAATAACCTTGATACCTGTTTCAAAAACTTTGGGCTTGGTCTCAAGGTCGGTCAGTTTTGGAGCTGACCGATGAATTGGAGCTGTTGATGAATTGGTTATAGGACCCTGTTCATCAACAGGTTCTCCTAAAACATTGAAAATACGACCTAGTGTTGCTTCCCCAACAGGGACAGATATAGGAGCCCCAGTATCAAGCGCCTCCATGCCTCTTACAAGGCCGTCAGTGCCGCTCATCGCAACAGCGCGTACACGATGGTCGCCCAGCAATTGTTGTACTTCTGCTGTAAGTGCTACATCCTGCCCTGCAGGGTTTTTACCCTCTATTCGCAGAGCATTAAGGATTTTGGGCAGTTTGCCAGCAGGAAATTCCACATCCAATACAGGACCAATTACCTGGCGAACAACGCCTTTGGTGCCGGAGGAGGTGGTAGCAGCAGCAGCCATAAGTTAGGAAATTAAAGTAATGAAGTGCGCTACACGCGCATGCCCTTCCTGAGCCGCGCAACATTACCACTTTGTATGTCTTTAAGCTTGAGGGTTCGGTCAACCGCACAGATTGACTGTGGCTTACTTCAACAGATGGTCATAGGTTGGCACTCGTCGAACTTGAGTGCTAGCTCAAGTTTTATCTCGACGCTAATTGGCGTTTTGTTCTTGCTCCTGCATTAATCCATGGCAGCTGTTTCTTTAAGTGTCTCCACTGTCAAACCCCTTGGAGATCGTGTTTTTGTCAAAGTCTCTGAATCTGAAGAAAAGACTGCAGGAGGAATTCTTCTGCCAGATACTGCAAAAGAGAAGCCTCAAGTTGGCGAAGTTGCTCAGGTAGGACCTGGCAAGCGCAATGATGATGGATCTCGTCAGTCTCCAGAAGTTGGAGTTGGTGACAAGGTCCTTTACAGCAAGTATGCAGGTACTGATATCAAGCTTGGCAGTGATGAGTATGTTCTTTTGTCTGAGAAGGACATATTGGCAGTCGTCAACTGACCTTTCAGGTTGTAAGTAGACCTGAATTTACTAATTAACAAACACCCAAAACTCTTCTTTCTCAAGGAAAACGCTTTCTATGGCTAAGCGCATCATTTACAACGAGCAGGCCCGCCGTGCACTCGAACGTGGTATTGACATTCTTGCCGAATCTGTTGCGGTAACTCTTGGTCCCAAAGGACGAAATGTTGTCCTTGAGAAGAAATTCGGTGCTCCTCAAATAATCAATGATGGTGTAACCATTGCTAAAGAGATTGAACTTGAGGATCACATTGAAAATACAGGTGTAGCTCTGATTCGCCAGGCTGCCTCGAAAACTAATGATGCTGCAGGCGATGGAACCACAACCGCGACTGTTTTGGCTCATGCAATGGTTAAAGCTGGTTTACGTAACGTTGCAGCAGGGGCTAATGCAATCACTCTTAAGAAAGGAATAGACAAGGCAACTGATTTTCTTGTTAAAAAGATTGAGGATCACTCAAAGCCAATTAGTGATAGCAATGCGATTGCGCAGTGTGGAACTATTGCGGCTGGAAATGATGAAGAAGTAGGCAAAATGATTGCAGATGCAATGGATAAGGTAGGTAAGGAAGGTGTGATTTCTCTTGAAGAAGGGAAGTCGATGACCACAGAACTTGAGGTGACTGAAGGGATGAGATTTGATAAGGGATATATATCTCCTTATTTCGCTACAGATACTGAGCGAATGGAAGCAGTCCTTGATGAGCCTTACATATTATTAACTGATAAAAAAATAGGATTGGTTCAGGATCTTGTGCCTGTGCTCGAGCAAATTGCTCGTACTGGCAAGCCATTACTGATTATTGCTGAGGATATAGAGAAGGAAGCTCTTGCAACCCTCGTAGTTAATCGGTTACGAGGAGTACTTAATGTTGCTGCCGTCAAGGCTCCTGGCTTTGGAGACAGACGAAAAGCCATGCTTGAGGACATGGCTGTCCTTACCAATGGTCAGTTAATTACAGAAGATGCTGGCTTAAAGCTTGAAAATGCCAAATTAGAGATGCTTGGCACAGCACGTCGAGTAACTATTAATAAAGACACCAGCACTATTGTTGCTGAGGGTAATGAGGAGGCTGTTAAGGCCCGCTGTGAGCAAATTAAAAAGCAAATGGATGAAACTGACTCCACTTATGACAAAGAAAAGCTTCAAGAGCGACTTGCAAAGTTGGCTGGAGGTGTGGCTGTAGTGAAGGTTGGAGCCGCTACTGAAACGGAAATGAAAGATAAAAAACTTCGCCTTGAGGATGCAATTAATGCGACTAAAGCTGCTGTTGAGGAAGGCATTGTTCCAGGTGGTGGTACAACCCTTGCTCATCTAGCTTCTGAACTGCAAGCTTGGTCCTCTAGTAGCCTTTCTGGTGAAGAGTTGATTGGTGCAAATATTGTTGAGGCCGCCTTGACTTCACCATTAATGCGAATAGCTGAGAATGCTGGAGCAAATGGAGCAGTGGTCGCTGAAAATGTAAAGAGTAAGCCAATAAGTGAGGGATATAATGCTGCTACCGGCGAGTATGTCGATATGTTGTCAGCTGGAATAGTAGACCCTGCAAAAGTTACACGTTCTGGCTTGCAGAATGCTGCTTCTATTGCAGGCATGGTACTTACTACTGAGTGCATAGTTGCAGACTTGCCGGAGAAGAAAGATGCACCTGCTGCTGGAGCTGGTGGTGGTATGGGTGGAGACTTTGACTATTAAGGCTGTTGAGAGTTAAGTCACAAGTCAATTTGATTTAAGGATAAGGACTGGGTTTGGACCCAGTCCTTTTTCTTTTTTTCTCCTATAAAGTTCAGGAAAACTTGAAAAAATTTAGAGTGTTTTTGTTTCAACCTGAATCTTCTCTCTTTTTGAAAAAGCAAATATTATCTTGACTTTTGTTGAGCAAAAATATTGAAGATAATCATGAATATTGAGATTGAGCTTTTTAAAAATCTAGAGACTATAAGCATTGCAATTTAAATTTTGTACCAAGTTCAAAATCTGTTGCTAGTAATTGAGTAGTCGCAAGTTGAGGGAATAGAGATGGATGATGCTTTTGCAAGGGAACTAACCGTTCGTTCGCTTCTTAAGTCAAAGGGGTATGAATTTGATCACGAGAACCAGTATTGGGTGAGAGAGTGGACGACAAATCAAGGCTTTGAAAAGGTTTTAGAGGTTGCTCTGAAAACAGAAGATGGAGAATGGAATAAATTAATGATGACTACTTCTGGACAAGTTTTCTATGCTGAGACAATCAGTGGAGGGATTGAGTGAAGCAATTTTATATAAATTTTATTGTTGAGGAGGTATGAAGTTAATTCTTGACTATTCATCCAATCTAGTCCTTATAAGTCATTTATGATGATTAGGCATTTGTTGATAGGAGTTGTTTTAGCCTTGATTTGGTTTGGGCCAGAGTTTCGAAGATCAATTGTGAGTTCACTTAGAGGGATTGCAAGTTTCGTTGAATATAATAAAGTTGATAAATCATATTTCCCTATCTGTTATCAAGAACTTCAGGGAGCACGTTTGCCATGTATGGATGAAAAAGGTATAGTTCATCTTTCTTATGAATCTTATAAGGGTCAAGATTAGAGGTGTAATTCAATATCAATAAAATGGCTTTCTTTTAAAATAGAGTTGATTATAAATTATTCATTAAGTGTGTTTAGGTACTTTAGACATTTAGATTCTAGCTTAGCCAACGGGCGCTAAGAATAATTGCAAGGCTCATAAAAATCGCTAAAAATGTCCAAGTAACTCTGCTGAGTGAAGCTTCTGCACTTTTAGCACTGGTAAACATAGAGCTACCGCTTGAGGCTATTCCACCCATTCCATCACCCTTCGGGCTATGCAGAAGTACTAGCAAAATCAGAATTAAACCTGAAAGAACCCAGGCCCAAGAGAGTAGTGGAATAGTCATTTATTGATTTTTGAGAGTCAAATACATTTAAACAGGTTGAGCCATGAGGGGCTCAACTAATTGTGATTGAATGGGTTCAATTAAACTTGATCCAGTCATTGCATTTGGCTTAGGTAAGTCAAGTAGGTGAAGAACTGTCGGAGCTATATCTGCAAGGCCACCTCCTTCTCTCAATCGAATCTCGTTGCCCAACCCTATTAATTTTCTTTTTTCACCTTCTACAAGGATGACTGGCACTTGATTAGTTGTATGTGCAGTCCATGGTTGGCCATCTGGTCCTTTCATGACCTCTGCGTTGCCATGGTCAGCCGTTATCAGAATTGTTCCGCCCATTCTCCCAACAGACTCAAGTAGATGGCCTATGCATTGGTCTACTTTTTCAATAGCTTCTTGGGCTGCACTCATGACACCTGTATGGCCAACCATATCTGGATTTGCATAATTAATAACTACAAAGGAATAAATGCCACTTTCTATTGCTTGTTTGCAGCTTTTAGTTAGAGAATCAGCAGACATTGCTGGTGAAAGATCATATGTTGCTACTCGTGGAGATGGGATAAGATGCCTGTGTTCTCCAGGGAGAGGTTTCTCTATTCCTCCATTTAAAAAATAAGTGACATGCGGATATTTTTCGGTCTCGGCTGTTCGATATTGTTGTAATCCATTCTCAGCAATTACTTGCCCTAATAGATGATCTAGTGATTCAGGAGGGAATGCTACTGCTACAGGTAGGTCTGCTGCATATTGCGTAAATGTAACTACATTTAGTGTTGGTTGATATTTACGAGGGAAGTAAGTGAAATCTTTAAGTGTAATTGATTGTATTAACTGTCGAGCTCTATCTGGACGGAAGTTGAACATAATTAGTCCATCACCATCCTTGAGATAAGAAGGTTTTAAACGAATTGGTTCAAGAAATTCATCAGTAATACCTTTTTCATAACTACTCTCTAAAAGTTCTTGAGGGGAAAGTTGGTTGACTGGGAATTCGGGATTGGTGAATAATTCATAGGCCTTAACAGTTCTTTCCCATCGGTTATCCCGGTCCATTGCCCAATATCTGCCACAAATACTTGCTAGTTCTCCTATAGCAATTTTGGTAAGAAAGTTTTGAATTGTAGTTAAATATTTAATTGCACTATGTGTTGGGGTATCTCTTCCATCAGTAAAAGCATGTATTGAAACTTTTTTTATTCCTGAGGAGGCGGCCCATTCGAGAAGTCCGCATAGATGATCTACATGGCTATGTACTCCTCCATCTGAGCACAGCCCCATTATGTGAAGCGTTCCATTGGTGATTGTTAATTTTTTGGCCAGGTCTATGAGTGCAGGGGTTTCACCTAATTTCCCATCTCGTACGGTATTCCCAATGCGCACAAGTTCTTGTTGGATGATTCGACCTGCGCCAATAGTCAAATGACCAACCTCAGAGTTACCCATTTGGGTTGAAGGCAATCCAACGTACGAACCACTTGCTTCAATAAGTGTTGTGGGATACGCATGCCATAGGGCATCGATTATGGGTGTGTTTGCATTTTTGATCGCATTATCCTGCGTCTCTTCACGATGTCCCCATCCATCAAGTATTGCCAGTACTACAGGCGCGACTTGGCCGGATTGCATGTATTCTCCGGAATTACTGTTCAGCATTTTTACCGGGTTGATTCATGCCTCATACAAGGCCTAATGATCAAATTACTTCTTCTATGGTCTTCGTATGCTTTTATTTGCACTTCCGTCAGCTTTTGTGAATGCAAAGGCTTCGATCGCTTGCAAATTATCCGACATAAAATCTATTCCTTCTTCAGATTTCAATGACTGACACCCAAAGTGATCGAAGGGTGGAGATTCTGTCAGAGCAAGAGCTCAGACGCACTCTTACTCGCCTTGCTTCTCAAGTCCTAGAGACTGTGTCTGACCTTAAGTCATTAGTTCTAATAGGTATCCCTACAAGAGGTGTTCACCTTTCAAGAGTCTTAGCCAAGGAGCTAGAGGCAAATACTGGTTATCCAATTGCACATGGAAGTCTGGATCCAACTTTTCATAGAGATGATTTAGTAAGGGTTGGGACAAGAATGGTACAAGCAACTGATCTTCCTACGACTGTTGAGGGGCGGCAAGTCGTTCTGGTCGATGACGTGATTTTTACTGGAAGAACTATAAGAGCGGCACTTGAAGCTCTTCAGACTTGGGGGAGAGCTCATAGAGTCATGTTGCTTGTCATGGTGGATAGGGGCCATCGAGAAGTGCCAATTCAGCCAGATTTTTGTGGTCGAACAGTTCCTACTCGACGTACTGAATCAATAGAACTTCGTTTAAAGGATGTTGATGAAGAAGAAGGGGTGTTCCTTAAAGAAACAAATTAGAAGCTTGTTTTATTGAAATTATTGCTTATGAAATTAGATCTCTATGAATTATCTGACTGAGCCTAGGATGATTTCTCTAATCTCTTTCTTACTTCGCAAGTCGAAACCTTGCATCTTTAGCTGACATTTTTCATCAATACTAAACTTTAATTTTATACAGTCTTCCCCTGGTTTCCCTGGAGGATTTAACTCTATTGAAATAGATCTTTCGGCCCATGGTGTTATAGAGGGTTGATTGTCCTTTTCTCTGATAGTTGGTATTCCATTTACATAAATAACTTCGTGAGTTTGCTTATTGTCTGGCTCGCCTATTACTAACTCAATTTCTATTTGATTGATTTTACTTGCTGCGAGAATAATCTCTAAGGGTCTTTGGGTTGGCCAGGTTTGTCCTTCTAGAAAAAGAGGATGCCAGGAATGACGTTTACTTCTTTGGTCCCAGCATCGAAGTGATACCCCTCGATGTAGCACATCTTTTATTGTGACTCCTGGTGTAAGACGTAGGGCACCTATCGAAACAGCTTCAATAGGTGGTGGTGTAAGGAAAGGTGTTGGATGGATTTTTTTCTTCAGCCAATTTCTGAGCAAAGGGATTTTTGCACCTCCACCTACAAGCACGACCCCTTCTAAGTCCTTTATTGAGCAACCATTGGTTTCCCCTTTTGCAATTGTTTGTTCCAAGAGTTTTTGAAGACTTTTTAGAAGTCCTCTATCAATAAGTAGTTTCTCTAGTTCAAGTCTATTCATTTCAAGAGTTGCCAACTCATTTTTGTTGGTTTCTGCCCTCTTCTCTAGAAGTGGTTCGAGTTCAGTTAGACCTTTTTGGCTTAACCGACATTTGAGGCTTTCTGCAGCATTCAGGATTTCTTCTGTAAGAGGAACTTTTGGAAATAAATGATTTGCTATCCAACGATCAATATCTCTACCCCCAAGGCGCAAACCAGCTTTGCTAAGGACTTTTGCGCAGCGCAGGATTTGATTACTTTTGCCTTCTAATTCTTGACCATTAAAACGAAGTAATTGTGCAATAGGCTCAGCTTTTCCTTCACCTCCTTCAAGGGCCACGAGTGAGAGGTCGATTGTGCTGCCTCCGATATCAACTACTAGTAGTTTTGATCCGGCTGGTATTCCTGCTCCCATTGCTGCAGCAGTTGGCTCATCAACTAGTGCAACTTCATCGACAGGGAGTTTGCTGCAGGCTTTGATAAGCCAAGTTCTATAAGCTCTGTAGGTGTCTACTGGAGCAGTTAAAACAAGTCTTTTAATTAAAAAGTGGGAAGGAAGTCGTTGCCATATTTCATTGATTAAAAGCTCACCAGCTTTTTCTGGAGAAAGATTCGATTTGTTTGGTTTTGGAGAATCAGGTGACCCAATCCAACGCTTAAAGTCATTACAGATGTAGTCTTTGTTATTTTTTGCGAGATCTGAACTTAGTACTTCCTGTCCGAAAAGATAGCTTGGCTGAATGTCTTCACGATGCCATACAAGGCTAGGAATTTCCCCTTTGGTGCGACTTATTGCTGGAAACTCTAGAAGAGTTGTGGCTTTATCGAATTCTCCCTGAAATGCAACAACAGTGGTAGTAGCTCCAAGGTCAATAGCAAGGGAGCCAGCATGTCGTTTGGATAGAAGTTCTTTTTCATTTATAGAAGGCATTTCCATGGCCATGGCCAGGCGAAGTGCTATATGACATTAAGGGGGAATTGATTATGGATAGACTTACTTGGTTGGTTTTTTCTTTTTATAGAGAAGATCTTCAAATGTCAAAGGCGTTAATTCCAATCAAATCATGCAAAATGTCTCGTGGTTTTGGAGTTATTAATATTGAGTGTATTGATGCTGAACACTTAGAAGAGGTGTCAACTTTAATTGATCTTTTAAGGTTGCCATTGGCTGCATTGAGACTGGCGAGGCAGATCGTTTTGAACGCTCCAGGGCACAATGAACAAATGTATCCAATACAGATGACGACTCAAAGTGATTTGCTTACGTGATTTGAGACCATTTCACTTACTATAGATCTAATACAATAAATTTCCCTGTGTTGAAGTCTAGTTTGGATCCCAAAGATCTTGCCAAGAGAGGAGAAAGCCTCATTAGACAATCTAGTAATCGCTATCTGACTACTGTTCGAATAGCTTTTCGTGCAAAGCAAAGGCGTTTTGATGATTTCGATGGGCTTTTGGAAGAATCGAATGTAAAGCCCGTTCAAAGAGCGATAGTTGAATTGAGTGATGAGCAGGATCAGCCAGACTTGTTGCCTGGATAGCGAGCTCTCATGATTCAAAAGGAAGGTCCTGGCTGGAGAGTAGTTAGGAATCCTTCAAGGGGAAACTTTTCTACGCTAATTGGCGGAGAAAATTGGGCGATTGAAATCACAGAGAATGAATGGACTTCGCTTGTATCATTTGTCTTTGACCTTGTAGATCAACATAGTCAACTTAAAAATCAATTAATGCCTGAAGAGGAGTGCTCTCTTGAATTAGAGCGTCAGCCTTGGTGGGGTTGTTTAGATGGAGATAGATCTTCCTGGAGTCTTCAATTGATATTGGAAGGTGATGAAAGCCTTAATCGAGGAGCGGAACTCTTTTGGCCATCACCTGCTGCCGAGGCTTTTGTTGAGGCGTTGAGAATCATTTGGGATTCGTAGCAATCATTAGAGAGGCTGATCAGAAAAAATGTATTGATCTTTCCCCTAGCTTTTGCCGGTTATTGCACAGGTTTTCCACAGTTAACCAAGGGAAAACCCTGATTACTCTAGGAGCTGTGGATTAAGCTTTACAGTCGTTGTTTTTGCTTGACTAGAGTGATTTTGTGGCTAAAAGTGAGGAAATACTTTTTGGTGAAAACTATTGCTATAAGGATGTTCTTAGATTAAGACCTTTCGAGACTGTTGTGTGCTTAAGGGCTTGACGTTTGTCTTGGTATGTGAGGAACTAGTTCCTATCGACAGCTTTATAGATGGAAATTGTTGATCCAGAAGGCTCCTCACAAGTTGTGAGTGTCACTCCCTGCTTAGAGCGAAAAGTAAATGAAGACCAAGAAGAGGATTCTGGCCCAGGGGTGGTTAGCTTCCAAGCGTCGGTACCTTCCTCGTTGCAAAAGGCAATGACGCAATTTATTGAACGATATCCTAATTGGGATCAATATAGATTGATACAAGCTGCATTAGCTGGATTTTTAGTCCAAAATGGAGTCGAATCAAGATCAATTACTCGACTATATGTTGGGAATATGTTTGGTTCTCAATCTTTTATTCGTGAGTCTTAAATGATAACTTGTATAGGATAAGTTAAATTATTATAGATAATGATGTTGATTTAATTATAGGTTTAGTCTATTAATTTACCCAGTTTACTTAATAAGTCATTCGCTGTATCTTTGGGGACAGGAGTTATCGATAGTCTATTACCTTTGCGAGTCACTGGGAGTTCGTCCTCAGTGTAAGATTCTCTTAGGTCTTGAAGAGATAAATTGTTGCTAAATAAACCTAAGTACTTCATTTCTGTGCAGTCCCAGCGAGGATTACTTTTGATTGACTTAGGATCAAAGTATTTTGAGCTTTTGTCAAATTGAGTCGGATCAATTACGTTTGTCTTTATAACTTCCATCAGCCCAACAATGGCTGGAATTTTGCAGTTGGAATGATAAAAAAAAGCTTTGTCACCAGTTTCCATTGAGCGCATGAAGTTGCGAGCTTGGTAATTCCTGATTCCATCCCATAGAGTGGTCAGCTCTTTCTTAAGAGTGTAGATGCTGTAAGCATCCGGTTCACTTTTCATTAGCCAGTAGTTGCAATCTGTCATATCTCTAGTAATAGTAAGGGATCTGGCCGGTTAGAATAAAGGTTAGAATAAATCTAGAAAAACCTGGGATCCATTCCAGTGGAACAGATACTGAGATTCTAGCCGGAAAAGGAGTTTATGTTAATAAAGGTTGCCAGATTGCAACTTTGATGTAACGCCTCCTATACACAGTCTAGCTACTTCATGCATCACAGTCCCTGTCTGCGTTGTGAGTGATAGTGGCCATGCTTGGTCGGTAAGAGTGCAAACGAAATATCAGACTGATACCGATAAACATAAGTGCAAATGTACTAGATTGGGGCAAGTAAGAGGTATTTATTCCAACCGTTTACAGAATCTATTCTAACTATGGCTCTAGAAGCTAGTTATAGCCTTCTGGCATGCTTTGTATATATCAGTGAGTCCTGCTAGATCATGGGACTTGAAGGGTGGCTGAGGCACCCCAGGGGTCGCTGGACGTACAGATTCCATAGAGATGAGAACTCATGGCTTCAGTATCCATTCGTCTTCATAGACAAAGGCAGGGCAATGCCAGGCAACGCTCCAGCTCTTCTCAAGACTCGCCAGCACATCTCCAGGAGAGATGCCATAGAGCTGTGGAAGAATCTTCGCAAGGAAGGTTGGATGGTGGTTCCACCTCAATGGTGAGAATCGGACCCCGGTATGGGGGTTAAAGAAATCGGCCTATAGCGTTATATGGTCACAGACTTTTTGTTGGCATTTTCAAGGCACGACTCTAGGAAGATTTCGAGCCTTCGGATGATCTTAGTTAATTCCCTCGAAAAGGGGATCTTGACCGAAGAGAACTTCTCTTATATGAGTTCGATGACAAAAGCTTGTATTTGCAAATAAAAAACGATTACCATTTTCATCTATGCTTTTGACCTTATTTGAGTAAATTTCTCTAAATCCATTTACTTTTCCAATAAAAATGACTCAGACAAAAGGCCTAAATGCTTATAAAAATTTTTGGGAAAAACAATTTAGATTGA
Source organism: Prochlorococcus sp. AG-409-B05 (assembly GCA_003216075.1). GTDB lineage: Bacteria > Cyanobacteriota > Cyanobacteriia > PCC-6307 > Cyanobiaceae > AG-409-B05. The sequence goes on along the minus strand of QCJK01000017.1, from coordinate 7,679 downwards.
AAAGGCATCCTTGGGATGAAGAAAAAATTGTAAAATTAACTCTCTCAAATAATTATGCACATAAGCTCAAGGAACTTGAATTCTCAACCCATTCGCTTGCAAAAAAAGATGGGAAATTAACTCTTCGATTAAAAGTTCCATATAACTACCATGAACTGGATGATTTCAAGTCAAAGACTATTGAATTATTGGGAATTGAGATAAATTGGCTCATTGATTTTACTGTTTGCGAATCTCATTGCACTCATCGGAGGTAATAAAAATGACCATCAAATCAAAGGTACCAGTTACAATCCTTACTGGATTTCTTGGTTCTGGAAAGACGACTCTTCTTAACAAGATTCTGAGCGAAGAACACGGTAAACGAATTGCTGTTATTGAGAATGAATATGGTGAAGTGGGTATTGATCAGGGACTAGTGATCAATGCTGATGAAGAGGTTTTTGAGATGTCCAACGGATGCATCTGCTGCACCGTTCGAGGCGATCTAATTCGCGTACTTGGAAACCTCATGAAGCGACGCGATAAGTTCGATTATGTATTGGTTGAGACCACTGGGCTTGCCGATCCCGGTCCTGTTGCTCAAACATTCTTCATGGACGATGAAATTCGTTCAGAATTTTCACTCGATGGCATCGTTACGCTTGTTGATGCAGCTCATATTGATCAGCAACTGGGACGCAGTGAAGAGAGTTCCGAGCAGGTTGCATTTGCCGACGTTCTGGTTCTGAACAAAACTGATCTCGTTTCTGATGAGTCACTCGATACTCTTGAAGCACGACTACGTGGCATGAACCGTATGGCGCGTGTCGTACGTAGTAAGCAAGCGGATGTCTCTGTTGAAACTGTACTAAACCTCGGTGCTTTTGACCTTGACCAGGTTTTGGAGCGCCGTCCCAGCTTCCTAGAACCAGAGTATCCATTTGAGTGGACGGGTGTTTTTCAACTTGAGCCTGGTCGTTACGAAGTTAGTCTCGAAGAGGGGCCTGACCCGATGATGTCTCTCGTCGTTGTAGCTGACCAAGGCACAGACGAAGAATCTCTCAATGAAGGTGCAGAATCATGTGTGCGACTTTACGCTGAATCTGCTGAACTCCTACATCCAGGTGACAAAATCCCACTGAACAAGCATGTGAACCTTCAGCTGCAGTCCAAGGGGCGCAAGTCGTTTTCGCTTGAAGTTGAAAAATCTGGACATCTTGGTTTATTCACTCAGCACACGGCCGAGGAATTCGATATCAAAGTGAGAAGAATGGATACTTCAGTTTCTGAGTCAGGAAGTAATCAACAGAATGATCTTTTAATTCCTCCTATAGCAGAGCGAACTTGGGTAGCACAACACGAACACGATGATGAAGTGGGCTCAATTGCTATCGAGCGATTAGGCGATGTCGATCCAGAAAAACTCAATAAGTGGTTAGGGCGTCTCCTCTCAGAAAAAGGTGTAGATATTTTTAGGACAAAGGGGTTTATTAGTTATGCAGGCGAGCCGCGGAGAATAGTTTTTCAAGGTGTACATATGCTCTTTACCTCACAGCCTGATAGGGAGTGGGGTAATGAACCTCGCCGAAATCAACTCGTGTTCATCGGTCGGAACCTTGATGAAGAGGCCTTGCAAAGTGGGTTCGACAAATGCCTGACATAAGAGAACTCGGCCCTCAGGGTCGGGGTATGCTTCACGAGGGGTGGAGTACTGAAGTCGCCGATTATGTCATTGTTTGCGGATGGGCACTAGAAGGTAATGCTTTTTTGGTGGGTGATGCTGCAGGAGGCCTTTATGCCTTTGAAGGCAAGTCTGGAACCACCCTTTGGCATCGAAAGGAAGTCCATGAAGGTGGCATACTTGCAATGTCCATTCATCCAGATGGACATATCTTTGCTACTGCAGGTCAGGATGGACGTGTTCTGATTTGGAAGAGTAAAGAAGGTGAGTCAAATAAGGCATTGGAAATCGGTAAAGGATGGGTCGAACATCTCCAATGGTCACCAGATGGACAATTCTTAGCCGTAGTCTTTTCGCATTACGTCTATGTTTTTGGTGCTGATGGAAAAGAACATTGGCGCTCAGATAAACATCTTAGTACTGTCAGTGCGGTTGCTTGGTCAAAGTCGAATGAATTAGCAACTGCATGCTACGGCCGAGTCACTTTTTACGATGTAATTCGTGACCAGGTCAATCAGAAGCTGGAATGGCAAGGCTCACTCGTGTCGATGGTGCTTAGCCCTGATGGCGACATTGTGGCTTGCGGTAGTCAAGACAATTCTGTTCATTTCTGGAGACGTTCAACTGCGCAAGATGCTGAGATGACTGGGTATCCAGGCAAGCCAAGTCAACTAGCATTTGATCAAACCGGCATGGTTCTTGCCACTGGAGGAGGTGAACGAATAACAGTTTGGAGTTTTCAAGGTAATGGTCCTGAAGGAACGGTACCAGGAGAGTTAGACCTTCACATTGGAGCGATTTCCAGCCTCGCTTTCTCCAATCGAGGGTCACTATTAGCCTCTGGATCAAGGGATGGTTCGGTTTTTGTTTGGCTTCTCCAGAAGAATGGTCATGGTGAGCCACTTGGCGGTGCATTCGTAGGAGGCCGTGTCGAAGCAATTGCCTGGCGACCTGATGACTATGCTCTAGCAGCCGTTAATGCAAATGGAGGAATTAATGTTTGGGATTTTAAAAATCGAACTAAATCATCTCCAAAAGGGTTCTCCTAAAAGATTTCTTACCTTGTCAAAGATTAATACCATAGATATCAATCATTCTTTGATTTGAATAAATTTATTTTAGAAATTAGATGATAAGCAATTGCTTGCATATTTATACAAATAAGTTTAGACTTAACATTGTATATTGCATTATTGGCTAACTATTTATGGAGCAAAAATTTTGTCGCTTTGCTTAAGCTATATTTATCACTTAATATTAAGGAAAACAAGCAAAGTACGGCTATAAGAGGTCCTGGAGAAAGGTTTAATGCAATCGCAAGTAAAAAACCTATAAAAGATATGATGAGCCCATAACCAGCAGAACGGATCATTGCAGAATTCAAGCTTTGGGCTTGATTTAATCCCAATAGACCTGGTGCAGCAAGTAAAGCTATAACCAAAATCACTCCTACAGCAGACATCGAACTCACAATTACTAGGGAAGTCACAACAGCTAGTGAAAACTTTAATCTAGGAACTCTTAGGCCAATTGAAGCAGCACCTTCAGGATCTAAACCTAGGTAGATCAAATTCTGATAGGAGTTTTTTAATAGCAATAAAAGCACTGATGTCGCAATTGCCACTCTGATTATGTCAGTCGGACCAGCGGCAAGGAGGTCTCCAAATAAAATAGATTCCAGGTCGATTCTTGTTTTTAAGAGTGGAATTAATAAAACTCCAAAGCCAAGAGAGCCTGCTAGAACAGTATTAATTACAGCCTCACCATATTCCTTTCTTCTTAAGGCCAATCTTTCTGCCGTAAGAGCTCCGATTAATCCACTAATAATTCCACCTAATGAAGGATCAATTCCTATGGCAAATGCTAAGACTAAGCCTGGGACAACTCCATGAGATATCAAATTGGCTTGCAGGAGCCGACCTTGTGTAATTAAGAGAGCACCAGTTACTGGACAAAGTATTCCTACTAAAAGAGTCATTAACAAAGGATAAAGCCACCAACTTCCCAAAATCACTTGTAGCATTACCCTAAACCTCTCTTGTTTGGAAAGAGTAAGAGATCATCACTGAAGGATGAACGAAAAAACAGAAGCTCTGACAAAGAAACAACAACAAATACTGGATGAGCTGAACAATTGTGCTCATGAGGTCAGCGGCCAACAGCTGCATCGCACCTTGATTGAAACTTCTTCCAATATGGGGTTGACTACGGTTTATCGACATCTTCGAGTTCTTCAGCAAAAAGGCTTGGTGCGATGTCGAAACCTTCCTACAGGTGAGGCACTTTATAGCCCTGTGAATAGGGATCATCATCATTTGACTTGTGTTGACTGTGGTCAAACACTTGTTTTGAAGTCCTGTCCAATCAAAAACATTGAATTGCCTAAGACGCAAACAAAAAACTTTGAGCTTTTGTTTCATACACTTGAATTCTTTGGCCTTTGTAAGAGTTGTCACCAGCGTCAGAAAGAGGCTAAAACCTGAATATTGATTAGCCACAACAGTGGTTACCCATACTACTAATTGATTGAAGCTTGCTTCTCACCTCTTCTGGAGTCCCAAAGGCCAACACAGTTCGATCAAGTGTGATTACTTTGTCGTAAGTATTTAAAGCTTGACCCCAGTCATGACTACTGACAAATATCGTTAATCCCGCTTCGGCAAGCTGACGAATAATGCTTAGAAACTGCTCCCTGGATGGAGGATCCAGTGCTGCGCAGGGTTCATCTAAAAGGAAAACTGATGCATTTTGGGCAAGTGTTCTTGCAAGTAAGGCTCTTTGTTGCTGCCCTCCAGACAGTGCATCAAGTCGTTTCTTAGCTAAAGCAACAAGACCAACCCGTTGAAGTGAGGCTTCTGTCTTGCAACATGATTGATTGGCAGCATTCGCTTGACCCAGTGCTACCAATCCTTCAGTAGTAATAGGGAAATTCCAATTGATAGAGCTTCTTTGAGGCATTAATGCAACTTGAGTTCGATTCGCTCCTAAAGGATGCTTATCTAAAAAAATTTCTCCTTGATGCGGGATCATCTGACCTTGTAATAGGCGCAGCAAGGTTGATTTTCCTGCTCCATTTGGACCAACAAGAGCGGTAAGAGTTCCTGTTTTCAGCTCTAGAGAAATGTCCTTTAGAACAGATTCTTTGCCATAGGAAAATGACAGGTTTTTTGCAATGAGATTAGTCAATCAAGAATGCGTGAATAGAGTCAATAGCGTGAAAATCTCACTTTCAAAGACTAGCGCACGCTAAAATGAAAATGGTTTTCATTTGAAGACAGTCCTCTCTCGAGTTGGGTTTTAATGCTTATCATTCCGTGAAATTATTTTTTTGATCGCGTGAGCGTTAGATCCGTTCTTACTGGCTGCTCGGTTGTTTGTAGTCTTTTCTTTGGCTCAAGTCTTGCAAAAGCCTCTGAGGTTAAACCCGGTGTAGTTGCTTTTGATGGTGTCCTTTGTGATGTTGTGCGGACTATTGCTTCCAAATCTGCTGATGTTTACTGTGTGATTCCACCAACTGGAGATCCACACTATTATCGCCTGAAGCCCAAAGACTTACAAGCTATAGCAAAGGCAGATATTGTTTTTCATAACGGTTTTTATTTAACTCCTTCAGCTCTACGACTTACCACAAAAGCTCCTGTGATAGCTGTCGCAGAGGTCGCTATGCCTAAATACAAAGCTAATACTCCTAAAGATAATCAAGATCCTCATGTTTGGCATGATCCCAATAATGTCGTTGCAATGGCTACAACCATTGAACAAAGCCTGTCAAAGGTGTTGCCTCAATCAGATTTAACTGCGCTGAACACACGAACTTCAACAGCCAAGTCCGTTCTCAAAGATCTAAGTAACTGGACTTCCGTTCAATTGAGATCGATACCGACTGAAAGCCGAGTACTCCTGACTCAACATCGTGCTTTTAGTCATTTGACCAATAGATTCAAATTACGAGAACTTCCAGTCATTGACTCTTTCGCTACTGGAGGGAAACTTCGTCCGTCGAATATGGCCAAGATTACTTCTGAAATTAAAGAATCTGGGAGTCGTGTCTTGTTTGCAGAATCTCTCCCAATAAGCAAGACCTTAAAACGTATTAGTCGTTCTTCGGGTAAACCTATATTTAAATCTCCTCTATATCCTGATGGCCTTGCACCTGGTGGCCTTTCAACAATTGAGACTGCGACCTCAAATATTTGTGTAATTACAAATGGTCAGGGAAGCACTTGTGATCAAAAAACAGCAGATCAGATTGCTCAAAAATGGGCGGACATTCGTTAATCCCCCTATCAGTTCATTGCCTAACTCAACTACCTAATCAATTTGATGTCTACCAATTTTATTAAAAGACTAAATCCTTTGAAAGCCTCATTGCTCTTAGGCGTTGCATTGACGAGCGTTGATGCTTCACTGTTACCTCGTATGGGGCATGCCCACGGGGGAGGAGGAACTGAGCCTTTAGAAGCAGGTGAATTTAGGTTGACGCCTCAAATAACCGTGGAAGCTCATGGTGGTTTTGAAAATAATATTGAAGGAAAACCAGAACATTATGGACTTGATGGACTCTTTGGAGGTTTGATGGAATGGGGGTTAGAGAACGGTGGAAAATTCTCTATTGAAGGTGCTTTTGGACCTGTCGGGGTATGGGGTGAAGCAGAGCATTTTTATGGTGCCGTACATTCCGATCATGACGATCATGACGATCATGACGATGATGACGATCATGAAGAAGAGCATGCTGAGCACGACACTGACTACAAACGAGAAGATTTCCGTGGTTACTTAAAAGCTACATATGCTCCAAATGATCGCCTTAGTGTTGCAGTAGATACCCAGCCTTATATAGTTACAAAAAATCAAGGAGAAGAAAAGAAAGGAACCAAAAATTCAATTGGAGCCAAAGCTCTATATGCTTTCGGTGAAGGAGATGTTAATTTCGCACTCGGCGATAACTTTAAGGATCTCACTGATGGAGCTTATGTAAGTTTGGAACACCGTCAAGGTTGGGATTCAGTTGGAGAATGGCAAGGTAATTACACAGATCCTAGAGTAGGAGTCGAATTTAATTACGATTTAATTGCTGTCAAAATAGAAGGTGGGCCTCGTTTCTTTGTCCCATCATCTGAGGCAAGTACAAGCGAACGTACAGATTTCGCTGGTGAAATAGAGATTGGTCGTCCTGTAGGAGAAAACGCATATGTATTTATTCATTGGCAACCTACCCGTAGTGATAAGGATGGCTCTGATTGGGGAGAAGGTTGGCAACATCATGTTGGAACAGGAGTAACATTTACTTTCTGAGAATTAAACATCTTAAAAACTAATTTAACTACATAGTAAAACTACCGCAAGTGAATTCATTTGCGGTAGTTTGCTATTAATTACTTTAACCTTGAGATAATAAAATCTAATCAGAAAACCATGAAAAAGTCAGGAGATGATTTAAACAAAAGTAAGATACAAGGAATTCCTGTAACCATTTTGACAGGTTTTCTTGGCTCAGGAAAAACAACTGTCTTAAATCACATACTGACCAAGCAAAAAGGACTTAAAACAGCTGTATTGGTAAATGAGTTTGGAGAAATAGGGATAGATAATGACTTGATAGTAAAAACACATGAAGATATTATTGAACTGGCTAATGGCTGTATTTGCTGCACAATTAATGGAGAGTTGCTAAACGCAATAAATAGAGTTCTTGCAAATAATGAAATTGAATACCTAATAATTGAAACTACGGGCCTTGCTGATCCATTGCCAGTAGCGATGACAGTTAATAGTTCTAGAGACCAATTAAGGCTAGATTCTATAATCACATTAATAGATGCTGAAAATTTTGATTCTGATATACTCTCTAGCCAAATAGCGAGGTCTCAAATAATTTATGGAGATATCTTATTGATAAATAAATGCGATCTCGTTAATGAGGAAAAAATATCATATATAAACTCTAAAGTTTCAGAGATAAAAAATAATCCAAGAATACTAAAATGTATAAAAGGTGATGTGCCATTGGGAC
>QCJK01000016.1 GCA_003216075.1 Prochlorococcus sp. AG-409-B05 | reverse complement strand
TATTTTCAGTCGCAGTATTTTTAATGTCAACTTTTCCTTTTGCAGCTGGAGGGGCAGCAAGTTTCTTCATATAAAAATCTGGAGCATTGAACAAACCCCCTCTATCTGAAGCTGCAAGAACAGCCATTGAACCTCTTTGACTATTGGCGCAAAGGTTAGTGCCTTCACAAGGGTCGACAGCGAAGTCAACTCCTGGGCCATTGCCACTTCCTACCTCTTCTCCGATATAGAGCATTGGAGCCTCGTCTCTCTCTCCCTCCCCTATAACAATGCGGCCCTGCATTTGAATCTGACCCATACGTTTACGCATGGCTTCTACTGCAGCTGCATCGGCCTCGTCCTTTTTACCTAAACCAGTCAAATGAGCAGAAGCGATAGCTGCCTGTTCGACTACCTCGAGAATTTCTTGTATAAGAGTTTGATCCACTGGTAAGAAGGAAGTTGGGGGTTAATAAACTAGCCAAGCAAGGGGAACTACTGGACTCTTCATATAAGCAGGGGAGAAATGCCTAATGAAGGAGGATCAATAACTCACAGTGTTTCTCATTACTTAAGCGCCGCTAACTGTATCAGTGCAGGTAGCCCTGAAAGAGATCAGTACCTTCGATCAATAGAATCACGTTCAAATATCAAAGATCGATGAGCAAAAAACCAATCGTTGTAGCCCCTTCAATCCTCTCGGCAGACTTCGCTCGACTAGGTGAAGAAGTAAGCGCTGTTGACAAAGCAGGCGCAGACTGGATTCATGTTGATGTCATGGATGGTCGCTTTGTTCCAAACATCACTATTGGGCCATTAATCGTGGAGGCGCTTAGGCCTGTGACAAAAAAACCATTAGATGTTCATCTAATGATCGTAGAGCCAGAAAAGTACGTAGGTGACTTTGCTAAAGCTGGAGCAGACCACATTTATGTACAAGTAGAAGCCTGTCCACATCTACATAGGAATTTGGCTCAAATAAAAGACCTTGGTAAAAAAGCAGGCGCAGTACTTAACCCAAGCACATCACTAGACACAATTGAATATTGCTTGGAATTATGTGATTTAGTACTGATAATGAGTGTAAATCCAGGCTTTGGAGGACAAAGTTTCATAGAGAGCCAAGTGGAGAAAATACGAGAACTACGCAAACGTTGTGATGATCAAGGATTAGATCCTTGGATAGAAGTTGATGGTGGAATTAAAGCTGATAATGCCTGGAAAGTAATTGAAGCTGGTGCAAATGCAATTGTCAGTGGATCAGGCGTCTTTAATCAACCTAATTATGAAGAAGCCATAAAAGGAATTCGAAATAGTAAAAGATCATGATTGTCAATTTATTTTTATAAGGCGAAGAACTTTTACTCTCGTTTATTTGAAATTATTATGTTATAGGAACCAACCATAACTATGAAGTCCTATACCTAGAAGGTTTACTCCTATATAGCAAACAAAAATAACAAATAATCCAATAGATGCAACAATAGCTGGCTTACGCCCCTGCCATCCACGACTTAAACGAGTATGAAGATAAGCAGCATATAAGAGCCATGTAATAAAAGCCCAAGTCTCCTTAGGATCCCAACTCCACCAAGATCCCCAAGCCTCATTAGCCCAAACAGCACCACTAATCAATCCTATTGTTAGCAATAAGAACCCCACCGTAATTACTCTATAACTGAGAGCATCTAATTGTTCACTTCGACTAAGAACTATAGAGTTTAGAGTAATCGTCTGATCATTAATGTTACCTTCTTGGGAAACTTCTACTTGTCGATAGCCTCCAATACCTATTGAATTAGTTCTGATAGAAAGAGGTTTATTCCTATCAACAACCAACACGGTCAAAGACAATATTGAGCCAATTAATAAAGCCGCATAACTCATCATGATTACGGTTACGTGCATCACAAGCCAGCTTGATCTAAGAGCTGGTACCAATGGAGAAGCTTCCTGTAGTTGTTCTGGAAGTACAAAACTCGCAAATGCAATTGAAATCAATCCAATAGGAGTAATTGAAGCTGCAACAATTGGAGAAGACCAAGATCGTTCAACTAGCAACTGCATAAAGGTGCTGGCCCAAGACAAAAAACAAAGTGATTCATATAAATTGCTAACAGGAAAATGTCCTGACTGCCACCATCTAAAAATCAATTGCGCAGTCAAGCAGAGATTGGAAACTGCTACTAATAAGCTCACGCTAGTGGATGGCTTGTCATTGCCTACAGTCCACAATGCAAGTGGCAAAGTGACTAGTAGTAATAAAAAAGCAACAAGGCCTAAACCCAAAACAGGATCAATCAATAATGATGACAAGCCATTCAGGGTCATAGTAGGGAGCAAATAACTAAAGCCATAGTTTCAATTCTGATACGAGATTCAGCGACTTGCTTGTTTAAGCAACATCCCACCACCAAGAAGACATATAAAAACAGGAGACCACGCTGCCAAGAATGGCGCCAAAGTACCTTTGACACCTAAAGAACTGAAACTAAAACTAAGTAAGTAATAAAAAAGTATCAAAACAACACTAATTCCAAATCCTTGACTTCGACTTGTTCTTGCATTGGGTTTTGCACCGAGGCTACTTCCAATTAATCCGAAAACGAGACATGCCATCGGCAGGGTGAATTTTTCATGAATACGAACCTTCATACGTCTTGCTTCTTTTATATTTCCTGCTTCTGAATAAAGTTTTTTGGCTCTTAATGCTTCTAAAACGGTCATGTCGTTTGCATCTTTTGGAAGCTTAGCAATTTTCTTTGGAGCAGTCCCAAGTGGATAAAGGTAACGATCAAACTGGGCTGTAGTAGTACTTCCATTAGAGGACAATGTAACAATTCTGCCGTTTATAAATTCCCATTTCGCTTGTCTTTCATTCCAAAAAGCGCTATTTGCAACGAGCATTTGTGTGTATCCATATCTGGAAAAGTCAAGAACAGTCACTTCCTGCATTTGATTATCTCTAAACTCTCTTGCATAAAAAAGTTGAGTCAGACCATTTCTACTTTGATTAGCCTTAGTATTATCAATAATTCTACCAAAACGCGAATAGATAATATCATTACCTTTCTCAGTTGAAATAGATCTTCCCAAAGCAGTCTTTAATATTACCTCTGCATTTCTATTAGACACCGGAACAATAATATCATTGAAAACAAAGGTAAGACCAGTCATCAAAATTGATAAGATTAATGCTGGAGCTATAATTCTTTTTGTATTAACACCAAGACTTCTAAGAGCCTTTAACTCACTATTAGCAGAAAGTCTACTATATGCAAGTAAAGAGGCCATCAGCATAGCCATTGGAAAGGACAGGACAAGAAAACCAGGCAAACTAAGGAAAAGTACTTTTAAAGCAATTCCAACGGGTAAACCTAATTCAACAATTTTGCGAACCAAATCAAACATCACCCCCACCGAGAGGGATACAACAGTAAAAGCAGCTATAGCAAAAACTAATGGGGAAATAAGTTCACTAAGTATCCATCTATCTATAAGAGGAACTGATTTCCATTTAGATAAAATAAACTTCCTAATTCTTAATTGAAAAGAATGAAAGTCAAAATCTATATCCAAAAGAAAGTTCCTCAAAGTTGAAACCCCTCTCCTAAATAATGACGTCGAACTAAAGGGTCACAAGCCACCTCTTTAGAAGGTCCAAAAGCAAGTATTTTACCTTCATTTAAAATGTATGAGCGATTAGTAATAGCCAAGGTCTCTCTAACATTGTGATCAGTAATAAGAATACCCATTCCACTTCTTCGAAGAACCTGAATTAAATTCTGAATATCAGCAACTGCCAATGGATCTACGCCAGCGAATGGTTCATCAAGTAGTAAATATCGTGGTCCTTTTGAACCAACCGCCAAGGCTCTGGCTATTTCACACCTGCGTCTTTCACCTCCAGAAAGTTGATACCCTCTGCGATCGATAAATTGATTTAATTGAAAATCATCGATAAGTTGATCCCTTCTAGAACGAGCCAATGAAAAAGAACAATTACTTTCAGTAAGGGCCAAATCGAGGTTCTCCCTTACAGTTAATTGACGAAAAATACTTGGCTCCTGTGATAGATAGCCTATACCCAGTCTAGCTCTTCTAGGCATAGAAAAATTAGTTATTGACTTATTTTCAAGAAGAATATCTCCAAAATTAGGTTTTAAAAGACCTATTATTAAATTAAAAGTTGTAGTTTTTCCAGCACCATTGGGACCGAGTAAGCCAACAACTTCTCCAGGTACCATATTTAATGAAACTCCTCTTACAAGAGGGCGGCCACGAATACTTAGGGCAACATCATTTAAAGATAAACTCATTGATCATCAACAATCTGATGGAGGAATGGAAGTGAACAAGTATCTGGATCTTCTTCTTTATGAAGAAAGTTTAGTCGATCGTTAATGCAATTACAAAGTTCTACCAGATCAATCCCTAATGAAGGGGTTCCTACTTTGCGCAAACGCCCTAAACTTTCTCCATAAAGAATTGTGGCCCCAACCCTATTTCCATTATTCAAATGGAGCTGGGCTACTGCAATCTGCAATATACCTTGCAATGTTCTCCTTTCAGGTCCATTTGTTTCATGCCATAGTTCTTCAAAGGCATCATGCGCAGAATACCAATCTGCAGAATTAAACAAATCCAAAGCCACTTTAAAACGTGGATCTTTAGTTAAGGTCAAAGACAAGTTAGGATGTCTATCCATTAACGCTTTGCAGTCTTCTTAGCTGAAACTTTGCGAAGTCTTATTGATTCAGGAGTTACTTCTAACATCTCTCCAGGACCTATATATTCAAGTGCTCTCTCAAGATTCATATCAACTGGGGACTGCAAAGTATCTAATTCCTCTGCACCAGCAGAACGCATATTTGTAAGTTGTTTTGTCTTACAAATATTTATCTCCAGGTCCTGAGGACGATTATTTTCTCCAATAATCATTCCCTTATAAACCTTAGTGCCAGGCGAAATAAAGAACTGACCTCTATCCTCCGCGTTCTTCAATGCATAGAAAGTTGCAGTACCTTCTTCAAAAGAAACCAAAACACCATTCCTGCGAGCTTCAAATTCACCAATCATTGGTCGATATTCAAAAAAAGAGTGACTCATAATTCCTTCTCCTCTAGTAGCTCTTACAAACTCTCCTCTAAAACCAATTAAACCTCTAGAGGGAACTAAAAATTCAAGTTGGGTCCGATCATCAATACCTGTTTCCATATTTTGCATCTCGCCTCTTCTAATTCCTAGCTTTTCAATGCAGGCTCCTACCGCTTGCTGAGGGACATCCATAACAAGGGTTTCAACAGGTTCACAAGGGATTTCATTTATCGTTCTAAAAATAACTTGTGGCTGTGATACCTGAAATTCAAATCCTTCTCTTCGCATCGTTTCAATTAGAATTCCCAAATGCAACTCTCCTCGACCACTTACAGCAAAACGATCAGGAGAATCTGTATCTTCAACTCTTAGTGCAACATTAGTAAGCAATTCCTTCTGTAGCCGATCACGTAATTGTCGACTAGTAACAAATTTACCTTCTTTTCCTGCGAAAGGAGAATCATTAACAACGAAAGTCATTTGCAAAGTAGGCTCATCAACCTTAATCAGTGGTAATGCTTTTGGTTCATCAGGACAAGCGATAGTTTGCCCTATATTTACTTGATCAAAACCAGCCAAAGCAACAATATCTCCAGCAAGAGCCTTCTCTATATCTATTCTTCGCAATCCTTCGAACCCCATTAATTTAGTTACTCGACCCCTTTTAATATCTCCATCCTCCTTAATTAAAGAGGCATTTTGACCACTCCTTATTGTTCCATTATGAACTCTTCCAATAACAATCCTACCAAGGAAGTCAGAATAATCTAAGGTTGTAATTTGTAACTGCAAAGGTTTAGTTTCATCTCCTACTGGGGGTGGGACATGTCTTAATATTGCATCTAAAAGAGGCTTCATATTATCACTTTCAGTTGCCATATCTTGCTTTGCAAAACCACCTAAACCACTTCCAAAGAGATAAGGAAAGTCACATTGATCATCATCAGCTCCTAGCTCTAAAAAAAGGTCAAGTACTTTATCAACTGCCGTTTCAGGATCCACTCTTGCTCTATCTATTTTATTGACAAAAACTATTGGTCTCAACCCCTGTTCTAATGCCTTCTTCAAGACAAAACGCGTCTGTGGCATAGGGCCTTCATTTGCATCTACTATTAACAAACAACCATCTACCATTCCCAAAACTCTTTCTACTTCTCCCCCAAAATCGGCATGGCCAGGAGTATCCACAATATTTATTTTGGTTTCCATATAAGTGACTGCCGTATTTTTAGAAAGAATAGTTATCCCACGTTCACGTTCCAAATCATTGGAATCCATTACACATGTAGGAATTGCCTCATTTTCACGAAAAATTCCAGACTGACCAAGAAGGGCATCAACAAGTGTGGTTTTGCCATGATCAACATGAGCGATGATTGCAATATTGCGGATCGCTTTTACCTGGAGACTCATGGGGATTTAAATTTAACTTGAGGGAAGGGAGCTGCCGTGAGGCTAAGTAGTTGCAGAAGGTTATCTCAAAATGAGGGTGTAATGCATCATTTCTATGAAAATGGATATCTATGAATAAATGATATTCAATTTAATAAGCAGATATTGAATTAACAGCAAATGATGGCTTAATTAATTTGAATTTTCTTTAACTCGTCTTCTTTCATTGGCAACCTCAAATTTCCTAAGAGCGTCAACAGTACCCTCGAATCTCCAATGCCATGGCTCATAACTAACTTTTTGAAAATTACCTTTAGGGAAAGAAAGAACAAAATGATACTTGGCAGCGTTTTTTTGTAGCCAGCGAAAGGCTTTTGTCGTTTCAAACGAAACCTCAAAATCAGTGTCTCTTCGATTGGCATCCCCTAAATCAATCGCATATCCCGTACTGTGCTCAGAATATCCGGGAGGTGCAGACACCCTTGCTCTCTCAATAGCAATTTGATTTCTAATGGATTTGTTTTCATAGAAAATCTCCTTCTGAAGAGCAATTGATCTGAAACCACTCAAGAGGACTAAATCAACTCCATCTCTTAATGCAGCTGAACTCATCAAACTCAGAGCACTAGAAGTATCCCTATGAACTCTCAGGCCTGGGTATACCGTCACCAAATCTGCTTCGGCAGCTTCAGAATATGATAAATGCCCTAATAATTGGCCTGTCCCTGAAGAAAGTCCTCCACCTTTACCGGAGATGTCTAACTTAGAATCCCAGAAAGGAGCACCCAAGAAAAAAACAAAGCTAATAGATACCAAAAAAATTATTAAAACTAAGATAAAAATAAAAAAGCGAGATTGTGCCCTTATGCGAGGACTAATCCTCATTGCCAAAGGGATCTCATCGTCATTCTTTCTTCGAGCGTTTCCTGCTCGAGCCACGAAAACCTATAGAAATGTTGTTTCGATCGTAACGGGGTTAGGCAAATAGCTCCAGATAATTACTGCTGCAATGTTATTTTCCAAATAACAATCTTTGGTTTAGGCCTTAAAACATGTTGCGTGTAGCAGTGATTGGCGGTGGACCAAGTGGATCATGCGCCGCAGAAATACTTGCCAAGGCCGGCATAAAAACATGGATATTCGAGCGAAAGCTCGATAACGCAAAACCATGTGGTGGTGCAATTCCGCTTTGTATGGTTTCAGAATTTGATCTGCCCGATTCGATCATTGATCGAAAAGTTCGGAATATGCGAATGATTTCCCCATCAAACCGCGAAGTAGACATAAGTCTGGACAAGGTTTATGGAGAAACAGATAACGAGTACATAGGCATGTGTAGAAGAGAAGTTATGGATGCATTCATGAGAGATCGTGCTGCAGAGCTGGGGGCGACACTCATTAATGGCCTTGTAACCAAAATCGATACAGGATCAAATCGACAAGGGCCATACACCCTCACATATTCGGATTATTCAAACGGAGAAAGTACTGGAGAAACAAAAAATCTTGAAGTAGACCTAATTATTGGAGCAGATGGTGCAAATAGTCGCGTTGCAAAAGCAATGGATGCGGGCAATTACAACGTTGCTATCGCTTTCCAAGAGAGAATTAAACTGCCAGCCGAAGAAATGTCATATTACGAAGATCTTGCTGAAATGTATGTAGGGACAGACGTGTCACCAGACTTCTATGGTTGGGTATTTCCAAAGTATGACCACGTAGCAGTTGGAACGGGAACAATGCAAAAAAACCAATCATTAATCAAAAGCCTGCAAGAAGGGGTAAGAAATCGAGCCATGAAAAGACTTGCCAATGGAGAAGTGATTAAAGTTGAAGCACATCCCATACCAGAACACCCAAGGCCAAGGAGAGTAGTTGGCCGAATGGCTCTAGTTGGTGATGCAGCAGGATATGTGACAAAAAGCTCTGGAGAAGGTATCTACTTTGCCGCTAAAAGTGGACGTATGTGTGCTGAGCAAATTGTTGAATCCAGCGAAAATGGTAAAACAATACCAAACGAAAACGATCTAAAAAAATATCTAAAAAAATGGGATAAACAATACGGTACTACTTACAAAGTACTTGAGATACTTCAAAATATCTTCTATTCAAATGATGGGGCGAGAGAGGCATTTGTAGAAATGTGTGATGATATGGATGTTCAACGTCTTACTTTCGATAGCTATTTGTATAAAACAGTTGTCGCCATGAAGCCTTGGCAACAACTTAAATTAACGTTATTAACTATAGGGTCAGTACTTAGAGGTCGTGCCCTGGCTCCATCAGGTTATGAGCCAGTTCCTAGTGCTGTTCGAAGTGATGAAGAAGTTAATAAAATGCTTGCAGTGAGTACTATAAAAGGAGGGATAAAAGTAGGAGAAAAGAAAAAATAAAAGCAACATATAAATTCTTTAAATAGATAATTAAGTTCTTATTTGGTTGAAATCAGCAAACACAAATGCTTGATTTCTCAAAACACCTAATAGGTTTAATCTGTTTATCCTTACATTATCATTTTCAGTCATAACCATAACACTTTCTTTCCCATCAAAAAACTCTTCAAGGACCTTTGAACCTTGTATCAGTCCTTCTGCGAGCTCAATATAACTTTTTCTTGTGCCTTTTTTCACGATAGTTTCAAGTTGATTTAATACTTCTAATAGTTTTTGCTCTGAAGTCTTCTCAAACAAGCCTGCTTTTACGACTTCTGAAGCACTCAATATATGTAATGGAAGGTTGCCCTTCTCGGCCAAATTAGATGCTCTGGTAACTACTGCTTGGACTTTTAAAAGTTCTCCAGAACTTCTCATTGAAGCAAGTAGCTGTGCGCGTAGTTGTGCATCAAATGAGTCTGAAAGTATTCTATCTATAGGAATAGTAATCCCTGCCACTGCTTGCACAAGATCTAAATCAATTCCTTCCTCATCAAGAAGACTTATAATCCGTTGTCGTAAAAATTCTGATAATTCATTAAAAAGTGATGAGGTATTTACTTGTAATTCAGGTAACAACCCATTCCAATATTCAATAGAAATTTTTAGAATATCAATCAAATCAATTCGCCATGATTTAGACCAAAGTATTTGCAAGATTCCATTTCCTGCCCTTCTTAGTGCGTAAGGATCAGACGAGCCAGAAGGCCTTTCACCCTTGGCAAATATACTAAATAAAAGTTCAAATCTTTCAGCAAGAGCAAGAACAGCTCCAGCCTCAGACTCTGGTAATGAATCAGATGAACCTTTTGGCAAATAATGCTCCAAAACTGCTAGAGCCACTTCCTCAGGTTCTCCTTCAGCCAGCAAGTACTTCCCTGCCATTATCCCCTGCAATTCTGGAAATTCACCAACAATTTGACTTACAAGATCATGTTTACATAATGAAGCAGCACGTATTACAAAATTTGCTACAGATTGAGATATCCCTAACTTCTTATTGAGCAACTTTGCCAACCACTCAAGACGTCGAACTCTATCTTTTAACGAGCCTAAACCCTTACTAAAAGTAACTCGATCAAGTTGATTACACCTTTCATGACAAGATATTGAAAGATCGGATTTTATAAAGAAATCAGCATCTGCGAGCCTAGCTCGTAAAACACGTTCATTTCCACTTATAACTAATTCTTTTGAGGTAGGTAGTCCATTACAAATGCACAAAAACTTAGGTAAAAGAATTTCCTGAGAATTTAAAGCTAATGCAGAATTAATTTCATCATTCTTATAAAGAGCTACATATCTCTGATGAACCTTCATAACGGTAGTAAGGACCTCAGGAGGTAAATTCAAATAGGAATTATCGATTTCCCCCTGAACAATTGAGGGAGACTCAACAAGATCTGTAAGTTCATTCAAAAGACTTTCTGGCAGAAAAGCTTTTGCATTAATTGAACTTGCAGTCTCTTCTACTAATTGAACAACTAAGTTCTTACGTAAATTGCGCTCTACGTGAACACCAGCTGTACTAATACAATTGAAATATTCAGAAGCTGAATGAATATGGACCTTATCGGCATAAAGCCTGTGACCTCTGCTCTCTTGTCCCGCACGTACCTCAGGATCACTATCAGCAATACAAACTGGTATCAACTGATCATCAAACATGCATACGAGCCATCTCACAGGCCTGGAGAACCTTCTGTCACCATTTCCCCAACGCATAAAACGTCGACCTTGAAGGCCTCCAATCCATGAGGGTATCAATTTTTGCAGTACATCCTTTGCTGGTCCCCCTTTTTTTGTGAGGCTTCCGAAGACAAAAGGTCCCTTAGCAGTTTCACGAATTTCCAGAGAATCCACTGCGATACCAAGATTCTTAGCAAATCCAATCGCTGCATTAGTTGGTGATCCATCTTTAAAGGCTTGTTTAGCAGGAGGTCCCTTTCGGACCTCTTCAAAATTCTCTGCAAAACCAGCAAGTTGATCAACTAATACAACTATTCGCCTAGGAGTACTAGTGCAGCAAATATGGCCATAATTAAGACGATGCTCTTTGAGGTCTCTATTGACAAGCTCCTCTATTTGAGGCAATGCCAAGGCGGCAAAGTCTGCAGGGAGTTCCTCGGTCCCGATCTCAAGTAAAAAGGTCGACAAGATGAAGGATGCTTCACAGGTTCACACTTTATTGAAGAAAGGAACTAGAAAGCTCAATAGGTTTAGCTACGGTAGAGGAATTAATCAAAGATACCGTGACCAACGGAGGTAAAGAAGCTAATCAAATGTCAGAGATAGATCTTTTCCCATGCCTTGCTAATGGAGCAGAAAAATCAAAATTTGAGCAATTCAAGACTTCTAGTCAATATTTAAGGGAACCTTTAGCCACAGAGCTTGTAAATGACTCTGCATCATTCACCAACGATGCAGTTCAACTCTTGAAATTCCACGGCAGTTATCAACAAGACAATAGAGATAATCGGCAAAAAGGTTCTGATAAAGATTGGCAATTAATGCTGAGACTGCGCAGTCCAGGAGGGCTTATCCCAAGTTCTCTATTTCTATCTCTTGATGAACTTTCTAACAAGTTTGGTAATGGGACCTTACGAGCTACCACTCGCCAAGCATTTCAAATGCATGGGATACGAAAAAATAATTTAGGCCAAGTTATTGGAACTATTATCCGATCCATGGGGTCGACCCTCTCTGCGTGCGGAGATATATCACGAAACGTGATGGCCCCTGCAGCACCATTTAATAAAGGGGGATATCCTGCAGCACGTAAATTAGCCAATGAAATTGCTGATGTACTAGCACCAAATGCAGCTGAGGAGACTTATCTAGATCTTTGGGTAAACGGTGATTTAAGTTATAGAATCAAGCCCTCAAAAAGGGCTAAGGAGACAAGGAAAAAACAATTCAATCAGAATATTTTTAGTGGTGATTCCAAAGAGCCATTGTATGGCTCAACTTATATGCCAAGAAAATTTAAATGTGCAGTAACAGTCCCAGGTGATAACTCAGTAGACCTATTAACTCATGATATTGGATTGGTAGCCTATACCAATGAAAGAGGAATACTGAAAGGATGCAATGTTTACGTTGGTGGTGGGATGGGGAGAACTCACAATAATGAAAAAACCTTTGCAAGAACAGCCGATCCTCTTGGTTATGTAGAGGGAGCAGAAGTACTAGAGCTGGTTCAATCAATCTTGGCAATACAAAGGGATTATGGAGATAGAAAAACAAGAAGGCATGCACGGATGAAATATTTAATCAATGAACGAGGGCTAATCTGGTTTAAGGAAGTTTTAACTACTAAGTATTTCCTTAAAAAACTTAAGCCTTTACGTAATGAACCAACATCAAAACTAGAAGATTACTTGGGTTGGCATAAACAAGACAAAGGGAAATGGTTTATTGGTATTCCATTACTCTCAGGGAGATTAACAGGAAAACTCAAAAATGGACTTCGAAAAATAGTTGAAAAATATCAACTTGAAGTTCGAATAACTCCTAATCAAGACATTTTGCTATGCAACATTGGTGGAATACAAAAGTCAAGTGTTAGAAATTCCTTACGAGAACTTGGACTAGAAAGACTAGATTCTCCACCTCCAATAGAAAGGCATGCGATTGCCTGTCCAGCATTGCCATTATGCGGTCTAGCCATAACAGAAGCAGAAAGAGAATTGCCTATGATACTTAATAGAATTCAAGGACAATTAGATGAACTTAATATCAAGAAATCAATATTGATTCGAGTTACAGGGTGTCCGAATGGTTGTGCAAGACCTTATATGGCTGAATTGGCTCTTGTTGGCAGTGGCGTTAATTCTTATCAACTTTGGTTAGGAGGTACTCCTAATTTGCAAAGTCTGGCAAAGCCATATATTGAACGAATGTCAATTGAAAATCTTGAAAAAACTCTTTCTCCATTATTTATTAGTTGGAAAGAAGCTGGTAGCAAAACTAGCTTTGGAGAGCATATAAAAAGAATTGGAGATCAAGAAGTAAAAAAATTGCTAAGTCAGGAAGTCTGATCTTCCATAAATAGCGGTAGGCGATTCAAAATTCCAAGCCCACATTTGATCTCCATAACTGAAATGCCACCATTCTTTTGGATGCCGTGCAAATCCTTGATCCCGAAGGACTTCAAAGAGGACACAACGTCTTTGATGCCATACGTTAGCTTGTGTTTCAGGATTTTCATTCGCAGCTTCGAGATAGTAATCAGGCAAAGAAACGGATCCGATTTCATCAATGGAACTACCCATAT
Source organism: Prochlorococcus sp. AG-409-B05 (assembly GCA_003216075.1). Taxonomy (GTDB): domain Bacteria; phylum Cyanobacteriota; class Cyanobacteriia; order PCC-6307; family Cyanobiaceae; genus AG-409-B05. Next base: position 25,091 of record QCJK01000016.1, on the reverse strand, counting down.
CTAGCTGCGCATCATTTAAGTCAATCAAAGTAATATCAACTGCACCACCAGTGCTATGAGGAGGGGGTAATTTCGGATCCAAGCAAGGGGAAGCCCAAAAACCTTCAATTTCATTTACAAGTTCTTTCAATGCTGACTTGTTAGACATGTCATCAGGGTTTAGACCTCTACGAAGGCATTCCTGAGAAATGACAAGTTCAACCATAAAAGCTTGAACTGGAACAGGTCTCCAAGCATCAAAAATCCCAAACCTCAAATCGGGATACTTAATCTGAAGAAATTCTTGAGCCCTAACTAGTCGTTTAATTACTCCTTCTCTGAGGTACCAAGGATGCTTAACATCAGGATAAGGAGCGCCCTGTGAAAAGTAAGGATGAGGCTCTATGCAAAATAATGATGAAGGGATTTCTCTAAGAGCTTCTCCACTTTCATTAATAGGTTTTTTATTCCAAATTCTCATACTTGACATCTACTACGTCATCTTTCCACAGCTAAAGAGTGGTTTTCCACAGAGTCAATCTCGATTTTTAAAAATAAAAATAGCATTTAGCTGAGGTTCGCAAAAGAATATCGTAAACAAATAATCCAGAATCTTAGTGACAAATTTCGTCTTTGTAGATCGACGACCTCTGACGAAAACAGTTACAAAAAGGTACTTTTCTAGGATTTGCGAGTTTTCAAGGGTTTGCAAGAATAATGAAATAAAAAAGTAGTCAGCGATACAGACACAAGACAGAGAGGTGAATTAACGAGTCTCATATGAGACTCGTTAATGTGGAAAAGGTCTTTCTAGTTGAAATGTGCGTTATCGCTATAGCGTTGGCTTTCTGCATCCAGCAATTCTCTCAAAGGATTGTTTTCAACCAAGCCTGGATCATTTTCAAGAGTATACGCTGCCTCGGCCCGCGCCTCATCAAGAACATCTGCATCATCAGTCAAGCTTGCTAGAGCAAAGTCAGGTAGACCTGATTGTCTAGTTCCAAGTATTTGTCCAGGTCCACGAAGTCTGAGATCAATTTCTGAGATTTCAAATCCATCATTTGATTTAACAAGAACCTCTAGCCTCTGTTTAGCCGGAGAATTCTTGCTGTGATTAATAAGCAGACACCTCGACGAATTAGAGCCTCTCCCAACACGACCTCTTAATTGGTGTAACTGAGAGAGTCCAAATCTTTCAGCATGGTCAATAACCATCAAAGTAGCCTGCGGAACATCAACACCGACTTCTACAACAGTTGTAGAAACAAGTATCTGAAATTTGCCATCTTTAAAATCATTTATTACCGATTGTTTTTCATTACCAGACATTTTTCCATGTAATAGTCCAATATTGAATTCAGGAAAGATGACAGTTGAAAGTTCTTCATGAACAGTTATCGCAGAGTTCAAGTCAAGTTTTTCTGATTCATCAACTAACGGCAGTACTATATAAACACTTTGCCCTCTTGAAACTTCTTCTTTAATAGTTTCATAAACCTTATTTCTATAGGAATTTGAAATAATGCTTGTCTGAACAGGTATTCTACCTGGTGGCAATTCATCTAATAGACTAATATCCAAGTCACCATATAGAGATAATGCCAGTGTCCTAGGAATTGGTGTGGCTGTCATTGTTAACAGATGAGGCTGAATACCCTTGCCTAATAGTCGATTACGTTGAAGAACACCAAAACGGTGTTGTTCATCTACAACTACGAGGCCAAGCCTAAAAAAGGAAACAGGATCTTCTATCAATGCGTGAGTACCAATAAGAACATTAAGTGAGCCATTTGCGAGATCTTTAAGAATTCTGCTACGTAATGTTCGTGGTGTTGATCCTGTCAACAATTCAGCATTAACATTTAGGTGAGGTAGATAATCACAAATAGTACGATAATGTTGTGCAGCCAAAACTTCTGTAGGGGCCATTAATGCTGCCTGACAACCAGCTTGTACGGCATTTAATAGTGCAGCTATAGCAACTACTGTCTTTCCACTACCTACATCCCCTTGCAATAATCTAGCCATAGGATTAGGAAGTGCTAAATCTGACTCAAGCTGATTAATTACTCTCTTTTGAGATTGTGTCAGAGAAAAAGGTAGAAGTTGAAAAAACTCTTCTACTAAACTATTTCTATTTAATGGCTTAAGTAAAGGTTTTGCCTCTAATTCGCGGCTTTTGGAACGTCTTCGTAATAGCCCCAACTGCAACATATAAAACTCATCGAAAACTATCTTTCTTTTTGCCATTTTTAGCATGGACTGGTTGGATGGCCTATGAATAATCGAGATTGCATCACTTTTACTCAAAAGTGAAAGGTGTTTTGATCTCTGTTCAGATAATGGGTCAGGTAAACATTTCGTTAAAGGCAAGATTATTTCAATAATGTCACGAAAGCGATCTGCATTTAATCCCTCTGTTAGAGAATAGACAGGTACAAGACGGCCAATACTTTTAGATTTCAATTCAGAATATTGACTTTCCATAACCTCTATTAATGGATCATGAAAACTTTTCCCATAAGATCCATCTTTAACTAGTCCGCTTATTGCAACAGTACATCCTTTTGGGTATAGAGCTAGTTGACTATTCAAGTATGAGGGATTACTAAATCTGTTACCAGTAAGGAATCTAGTGGCTTTGATTCGTCCAGTTTTATCCTGTAAATGCAACTCTAAAATTGATAACTTTGAGTTCTTAGGACTTACAAAACCATTACATCGGCGAACAGTTGCAACTATTGTTGCCAGCTCGCCTCCAACCAAAGAACTAATCCTACTAAGTTTTGAATAATCCAAATAGTCTCTTGGATAATAATAAAGAATATCTTTTATAAGGAAGATACCAAGATTGGAAAGTTTATCGGAAAGCTTTGGCCCTATTCCTTTGATTGAGATAATAGAACTATTAAGGTTAAGCTTATGATTAGAAATATCTAGGGGATTTGAATTGTGATTATTTGATTGATGAACTTTTAAGTGTGGAGGTTTAGATATAGCATCATCTGCAAGGCTCTTACTTAAATTATGAAACAATTTCCTGGAAGCTACAACTAGACGTCTCCGTGAATCTGCATCTAGATTTGGATAGGCCTCAAAAGACTTTTCTAACGATTTTATATCGATAGCATATTTTGTATTTAAAAGAGCCTGAGGTGATGAAGATATAGCACTTACTATAAAAGAGTTAAATCTCTGTTTGCGACCATGAAGATTACTGAACCCAGTATCTGCTTCAAGTGTAAACGCTTTTTGGATAGGCTTTAACCATTCGAGAAGTACAAAATTATTATCAGCATTTAAGTACTGAATGCAATTATTTACTGGTTCTCTGGAGGATTTTCTGGAGGGTTCTGCCACCACTGTTCATGAGCCTTATGGGCTATATAACGACTTTGCCAATGTCTTTGCTGTTTAACCATTTTGTGCAATGAAATGCGATATTTCTTGATTTGAGAGCTACAACGTCGTAAATGGACTTCATCGAACTCCAAATCACATTGACGTAGCAAGATACAACATATATCAACACTCTCATCTAATAGAGGATTTTGAACAGGCACCTTAAGTCTAAGAATGTTGGAAACAGAAGATATCGACTCAACTTGACCAGCGATCACGCCATCAAGAAGATTAATAGGCAAAAGGGTATTAATTAATCCAACTCGTAACAACTCAATGTTCAAAGCATATGAAAGGTTGCGAAGTCTTCTAGCTAATGCAAATTGAAATGTGTCAATCCATTGAACTAGCGCTAATGGGTTGTTAGGCAATAAGCCTTGATTATTTGCAGTTATATTATAAGAGTGAGAGCTCTGATCATAAGAAAGATTCTTCTCTTGGTTTAAGCTATGCTCATTAACAAATGATTGACCAGACATTTGAAATAATGACCTTAAAACTCCTAAATCATTGGTCATTTTATTAATATTTTTCTGTTCATCAGAAAAATTACTATTACTTGAATTGACATCATCGGTTTGATCTTGGCTTGGAATATCAATGTGATTTTGTTCCTGATCTAAGTTTTCCTCTAAATCAAGTTTGATAGAGTCATTTAAATCCTCTGTAAGATATGCCTCTTGAATAGAACTAGATTTGTCATCTGAAAAACTAGAAATCAACTCATAAGATTGATCAAAATAATATTGGTTTTGATTTTGTGAATTGATTGTATTAATTAAGTCCTCTTTAGCTTGATTTATCTTTTCCAACCTCTCAACCTCAATCTGTCTAGACAAATCAAATAAATGCTCAACAGTAAGCAAAGAAGTACATTTGCTTACAAGCTTTTCAACCTTTTGTTGTAAATTATGCCTAACACTTATTGGCAATAATTCATAAGAACTTGAGTTCTGGTGAGTTATCAACTCAAATATTGACTTCCTCACAGATAGGACAAGTTTATCCCGAAGAACTTGGAGGTAAAGAGCATGGTCTCTATAAATTCCAGGAGATAACCTCTCACATTTAAGCTTTAATAGTTCAAGCTGATGTGAAGGATCGATCTTTGTAAAGCTACTCTCATTATTCAATGGTAATTACCCTGAAGACATAGATGCAACTTCCGAAGCAAAGTCCATTTTCTCAACCTCAATTCCTTCCCCAAGAGTGTATCTAGTAAACCTGCGGATTCTTATATTCTCACCAATTTGTCCTGCTATTTGCTTTACAAGTTCTGCAACTGTAATAGATCCATCACGAATAAATGGCTGCTCCATTAGAGCAAGTTCTTTTAGCCTCTTTCCAATTCTCCCTTCTACAATTCTTACTTTCATCTCCTGAGGCTTACTCGCTAAATCATCTCGACCCATCTCTATAGTTTTCTCTTTCTCAACAACATCATTAGGTATCTGCTCTGTTGATACATATTCAACATTTGGGCATGCTGCAATTTGCATAGCAACATCTTTTAAAAGACTTTGAAATAATTCTCCACGAGCTACAAAATCCGTTTCACAATTAATTTCTAGCAAAACACCTACTCTGGCCCCTGTATGGATATAACTCCCGATAGCACCTTCAGCCGCAACTCGTCCTGATTTCTTCTCCGCACTAGCTATGCCTTTTTTTCGTAACCATTCGACTGCCTTCTCAATATCACCATCTGTTTGACCTAAGGCCTTTTTGCAGTCCATCATTCCTGCACCTGTCTTGTCACGAAGTTCCTTGACAAGCTTGGCTGATACTTCCGCCATTGTTATTTAAATTGAAGTGGATAAAAAAGTGGTTAAAGATAATAACCATACCCTTAAAGTTAAGGCATAGCTATATGAAAGCTAATATTTAAATCTGCTCACTAGTCCCTATCATCAGAACTACGATGATCATTTGAGCCATGACGGCCCTCATTAATAGCATCTGCCAATCGCCCAAGAACTAATTGAACAGAGCGAACTGCATCATCATTGCAAGGAATTGGTACCTCACATAAGTCAGGATCACAATTAGTATCAAGCATTGAAATTAGGGGTATATCAAGCTTTCGAGCTTCCAAAACAGCATTGGTTTCACGCCTTTGGTCAACAAGTACAACTACATCAGGCAATCTGCGCATACCTTTAAGGCCACCAAGATATTTCTGGAGTCGTTCTAGTTCTCTTCTTAATACTGCAGCCTCTTTCTTAGGTCTCATGGCAATTGCTCCACTTGACTCCATCCTCTCAAGATCCTTAAGCCGATCAATTCGGGCCTTCATAGTTGTCCAATTGGTAAGCATTCCTCCCAACCATCTTTGATTGACATACGAAGCTCCACATCTTGATGCCTCCATGGCAACTACATCAGAAGCTTGTTTTTTGGTGCCAACGAAAAGGAATCTTTTGCCACTCCTTGCAGCTGAACGAGTCCACTTATAAGCGCTGTTCATACAAACAGCAGTCTTTACAAGATCAATTATGTGAACACCATTACGCGCACAATATATGTAGCGCGACATTTTTGGGTTCCATCTACGAGTCTGGTGGCCAAAATGGGCACCAGCTTCCATCATCTCTGAAAGAGTGACAACAGCCATTTTTTTAGGGTTTCGGGTTGGCCTCCACCTGTCAGGGATATCTAAAGATGAATAGCAAGCCATAAGACTTGCCGCATCTGAAATCACCCGAAACAAACAGGTGTGCGGTGTGATATGTACTCCTACAATTTAACAAAAGATAGGTTCAACGGATACCTTGAGAAGCAGCTTCACGATAAATCTCTCTCACTCCTATACGATTTAAAGGTATCCGCAAAATCTCCATTGCCATTCTTGCTTGTCGTCGCCTAATTAACATCGCCAACAAAGGACGAATAGTGCGCTCATTAATCAAGCCTCCAAAAGTAAGAATTTCCCATAAGAAAAGATGAAAGAAAGTAAACTGAATAATAAAACGAACCCTTAAGGTTGGATGTTTACGATAAAAAAGTAGTCCCATCTTCGCACGTTCTCGCTCGATCCTTATTAGATCTGGTAATTGATCTAAACTAAGGGGTGGATGCCAATGGTAGCCTACGGCTTTTGGACATCTTATCAGTTTAACACCCATTTTCCTTAGCCTTTCACCAAGCTCTAAGTCCTCCCATCCATAAAGACAAAATCCAGGATCAAATAAACCTGACTTAAGTAAAATATTTTTATCAATCGCCACATTACCAGTCGCAAAATATGCCCAAGACAAGTCTTGTAGTTTGAATGATTCTGAAGTTGGATCTTCAAAATTGGAGGTATTAACAACTGCTCCATAAGTAAAACTCAGTCGATCACCATGACGACTCCAGCTCCTGATTAAGTTTTTAATATGATGTGAAATGAATAACTCAGTTACAACTAAATCACTATCAATAAAAATAATGACATCACCTATTGAACTCTCTACGCCAAGATTTCGGCCTAATGCAGGGCCTCCATGTTCCTGCTGAATTAATCGAACATGTGGAAATGTTTTTGCATTTTCATGAATCCAATCAACTGTTCCATCAGTAGACCCATCATCAACTAATACCACCTCATAGCCTTTCAAGACATTGGATAAAACCTGTCTTTCGAGGGCCAATAAACACTTCTCGAGTATCGGCTTGCGGTTATATGTTGGTATTACAACGCTAACAAACATTCTAAGTAAGAAAGCTTCTCATAAAAGAACAGTAGCCCCAAAAAATGGGGCTAGAGATGCACTATTTTTGAGTTCTAAACCATTCGAGAATGGTTTAATCAGCTGCTCCACCATTGTTGGCAGTACCAGTGACACCATTGCCAGCCCCTTCTCCACGACCATCATTGCGCAATTTACGCTTCTTGAATTTCCTCGCATAAGCACGGTTCCGTTCTTGTTTCTCTTTTTTCAGATTCCTTCGTTTGGCCATGATTAAGGTCCGTGGATTTTATTTATCTACAACCAACTTACTCAAAAGAGGGGGCCAACCTCCCATCTTCCATTTGCAAGATACGATCAGCCACATCCAAAATCCTTGAATCATGAGTCACCATCAGTACAGCACATGACTGTTCAATGGCTAATTTCTTCAATAAATCAACCACCTCCCTACCCGTTCCACTATCCAAAGCTGCAGTTGGTTCATCAGCTAAAAGCAATCTGGGTTTAGCAGCAAGTGCACGAGCTATAGCAACTCTTTGCTTCTGCCCCCCCGAAAGATCATGAGGCAGTTTTGCCATATGGTCCTCTAATCCCACCGCCCTAAGCCATTCACGTGATTGGTCTCGCCGAACACGATAAGAAAGTCCATTAATCAAATCAGCACCCATCTGAACATTTTGTTCAGCTGTAAGACACCTCAACAGATTATGGCCTTGAAAAATCATTCCAATGTGACGACGTAAATGCTGCCTAGTTTGGCGATCTGAGCCCCTAAGTTGATTACCAAATACAGTTAGATCTCCCTCCTCAACTGTTCTTAAAGCACCTATAAGGGTAAGTAGAGTCGTTTTGCCGCATCCAGACGGTCCTGTAAGCAAAACGACTTCTCCAGGCGCAATCTTCATAGAAATAGACTGAAGTACTTTTCTTCTCATGACTCCTTTACCAAAAGAATGGCTAAGGCCATTAATATCTACAGAAAGTCCTTGATATGAGGGGGATAAGTGTTTGCTCAAAGCTAAAACTTTAGTTGATCTAATCTAATCATCAGAAAATTTCAGCAGGATCTGCATCTACCAGTCGACGCATAGCAAACAAAGCAGATCCCATACACATAAATAATATTAATATGAAAACCAAAATAGCCCGATGAATATCCATTGATACAGGCAATTTTGTAGAATTTCGAACTAACGCGTAAAGGGCCTGACCAGAAGCATAAGCAGGAAGATATCCCATTACAGCAAGCAAAAACCCTTCTCTAGCTACAACACCCAACAAACTCTTTAATTTATATCCCATTGCCATCAATGTTGCATATTCAGGTAAGTGATCACTTACATCACTATAAAGAATCTGATAAACAATTACGCAACCAACTACAAAACCCATAGCCGCACCAAGTGTAAATATAAAGCCAATAGATGTGCTTGTGCGCCAATAATTCTTTTCGAATTCAATGAAGGCCTCCTTGGTTAAAACTTTTACATCATTTGGCAAACTTGCGCTAAGAGAATTAACTACTCCAATAGGGTCTGCTTCACTCTTAATACGTACCAAACCAATCTCAATACTTCCTGGCGGAGTAGTCGGTAAAAGTTCAAGAAAAGTTTCACGACTAGTAAGTAGATTTCCATCAGCACCAAAAGAAGGACCTAATGAAACCAAGCCAGCTACACGAACTCTTTTACCGGCAACTTCAGTTTCAATAGTGAGACCTTTTTTAAACCAATCTGGAATAGGACCAAATTCATTTCTGGAAAGTTCGTCAAATAGAACCCTGCCTTTTTGCGTAAGTGACTTAGCCTTCTGTTGAAGTTCAGAATCATTCAAAAGTGGATCATTTGGCTCAAAACCTAATGCCAGTATTGATCTAGTTAATAGTGTTTTGGGATTACGCCAAAGCAAAAAGTTCCAATTAACCGGAGTTATACCAACAACATCATTGTGCGCCATTGTCTGAATAAGCCTTCTCCGAGGGAACCCACTCATGCTTATTGAACTCATTGAGCGAGGGCTTATTAATACCAAATCAGCGTCAAATAATCTATGTACAGTTACACTTGCATCAAAAAGTCCATCACGGAAGCCTAATTGCATAAACATTAGAATGCCTGCAAAACATATTCCTGCAAGAGCAACTAATAAACGTAATGGTTGCCTACTTAGTAATAACCAAGCTAAAGGTATTCTCCGCATCTTAAAGAAGTTAAGGTTCACGATGGTTGAAATCTTGCTATAACTTTCATACCTGTTAAGTTCCTTACCAAAGACGTTGAATCTGCATCAAGAGTTACCCTTACCTCCACTATTCTTGCATCTGCATCACCAGTGGGATCAGTTGCCAGAACATTTCTCTGTCTTACTTGAGGACTAATAAGAGATACCATCCCCTTTAAAGTTCCTTTAAAACCACCATTTTCACTAATCAAAATCACCTGTTGACCAAGTTTCACCCTGTTTATATCAGATTCATAGACTTCTATTAAAGCTTGCATAGTTTTATTAGCACCAACTTCAACCACACCATCATTTCCAGGTCTTTCACCAACTTGGGCATTAATCCTGAGAACAATGCCAGTAATAGGGGTTCTTAATTCGGTATCTGATAAATCAGCTTTAAGGCCAAGAAGTTCCGCACGAGCATAATCATGCTGACCTTGTAAATCTAGTAAATCATCTCGCTTTTCATCTACCAAAACAAGAGGGGTGGCTCCTTGTGATGCTGCTTTTTTATAGCGGATTATTTCTCTTTTTTGTAAACTTATCCTTGAGTCTAATATTTTCAATCGAGATCTAAGCGCCGCAATATCGGCCAATATCTGAGGCCTATTATCAAATAATGCAATAACTTGACCCATCTTTACAACATCTCCCTCGTCTATTAATAATTCTGCAATTCGTGGAGTACCTCCAAAGCCACTTACAGGTGCTGCCAACTTGCGAACTTCTCCCACCGGAACTAATTGCCCAAGAGCGGCTACCGCCTCTAAGGGCATTACAGCAGGTGATTCAATTTCAGATACAGGTGTATTAGGTCTTATACGAGCTTTACAGCTAGTTAAAGATAAAAAAGTAAAAATAAGGAGCGAAGGAAATAGAACCAAAAGTGATTTCCTATGATTTAGCACTCTTGAGGGAAATCGAACAAAACCTCCTCTATATAACGATCTGCCCATTCCGGGCTGAATGCCTTTGCCAAAACACTTCGGGTCTTGTCGTTGCGTTTCTGTTGGATGCAATAGGAGATCTGACCCTGACATCTTTCAATCGTAAGCGTGGAATCTAAATAATCTTGATTAGTGGATCGCAATGCATCATTCAAAACGTTCAGGTAGTCCTCTACAAGAGACATAAAAAGTTTTTCTTCACTACGATCTGCAGGTCGAATGAATGTTACGTATGGTGAAAAGATGGAACCCCAAGCCGGAAGATCTCTCACCTGCGTGAATGAAGGGCGATCCACATTCTCAAGAGCTTTTCGTAAAGCTTGAGGCATCTCAGATCTTACGGGTGAAAGGTCAACGATTGCCGCTGAGATGCCTATAGGACCAGCGACAAGATCTAGTCCAAAAATAGGTAAATCAAATCGTGGGTCTGGAAAGAAAACACAATGAAGAATTTGCAAGCCACCTCCTAAAGTTGCCATTTCAAGATGCAATTTTCGTAATCCTCTACAACGAAAGATCTCATTATTAATAGTTAAAGACTCTCCGTCTAACTCCCCGTAAATCTCTCTCATATTGGGTTCAATCTCGACAGGAGCTATTCCAGGCAAGGATGATCTACGTTCTCTAATCATCTTTGCCATGGACTTCAAAAAAGGATGAAACCCTTTTTTGCCATAAGGAGATAAGTACACAGCAGCTTCAAGGGGCAGAATGGAACTTTGCCAAAGACCTCTGGCGATCTCGAAACATGAACCCAAACTTCATCAATGGGCTCTTAAAAACGGAATCCCTTGTGTAATAGCTCCAATGCCTGACGCACCACTCACTTGTTTGGATCTGTGGTGCAAAGCTGGGAGTTCTACAGAAAGTATTGGAGAAGAAGGACTCGCACATTTTTTAGAACATATGGTTTTCAAGGGAAGCAGTGGGCTAAAGGCAGGAGAGTTTGATCTTCAAATTGAAGCACTCGGTGGAAGCAGTAATGCCGCAACAGGCTTTGATGATGTTCACTTCCATGTCCTAGTCCCTCCAAAGGTAATTGAAATAGCACTGGAATTGCTACTAAAGCTGGTACTCGAACCAGCTTTAACATCAGAGACTTATTCATTGGAGAGAGAAGTTGTTCTAGAAGAAATTGCTCAATACAAAGACCAGCCAGATGAACAAGTTTTTCAAAAATTTCTAGAGACCTGTTGGGCAGATCACTCATATGGAAGATCGATTCTCGGGCTCGAAGAAAGTTTAAAAAGAAGTAATCCTGAAAAAATGCGCTCATTCCATCAACGTCTATATCGAGCCAAAAACTTTTGCCTCTCAATAGCTGGGGCAATTCCTGACCAATTACAAAAGACATTAAACAAAAGTAAATTAGCCGATTTGGCAAATCACATTGAAATCGAAACACCCCATATAAATCCTGAGAAACTCATATTTCAAACAACTCGTAAACAGATCAAAATTTCGAGACTCGAATCAGCAAGGCTACTAATTGCATGGCCTCTAAGCCCAGCTAATGACCAACTAAATATAATGGGTGCTGATATTGCAACATCATTATTAGCCGAAGGACGCCAAAGCCGTTTAGTGAAACATCTTAGAGAAGATTTAAAAATAGTAGAATCAATTGATATAGAAGTCACATCCCTAGAAAAAGGAGGCATGATTTTGCTAGAAGCCTGTTGCTTGGAAGAGAAAGTTGAAAAAGTCGAAAAAGAGATCTATAAAGTCATACAAAGCACTGTCGATACAGCGCTTCAATTAGAAGAAATAAATAGAGCCTATCAACTCGTAAAGAATGGATTATGTTTTAGTATAGAGGCACCTATTCAAGTTGCAGGCATTGCTGGGACAAATACTCTTTGGGATAGACAGCAACAATTACTAGACCCAATAAAATATATAAAGTATTGGAATAGAGATAAACTGCAGGATGAAATTTTAAGTCAACTAATACCAGAAAATAGCTGCACATTAATTGCTACCAGTTAAAAACTAAAATAGTCATAATGAACAATCTATCTCTAATCCTTGATCCATTAAATGTCCCAAGCATAATAAGTGCAAAACTTTGGATTAAAGATGGTAGTCGAGCCGATAAAACAAATCAAAAAGGAGCTCACCAATTACTCGGCTCAGTTTTAAGCAGAGGCTGCGGACCATTCAATAGCGTTGAAATCGCAGATTTAGTTGAAGGCTGTGGTGCAGGATTACGCTGTGAGACCTATGAAGATGGAATATTAATCTCTCTAAAATGTATTGATAACGATGTATTTCGCCTGTTACCAATCTTAGGTTGGATGATAAAGGAACCACATTTGGATCCAGGACAGATATCACTCGAACAAGACTTAACCCTACAGGCATTGCAAAGACAAAAAGAGAATCCTTTTCATCAAGCTTTTGATGGTTGGCGACAACTTGCATATGGAACAGGCCCTTACGGACATGATCCGCTTGGACTATCGTCTGACATTAAAAGTCTTGAACAAGACAAATTAAGATCACTATCAGAAACCCTAAGCGATCGTACCGCTGTGCTTGCAATCTCTGGATCTATACAAAAAGATATAAAAGAAAAAGTTATTAATATGGAACCTTTTATGTTTATAAAGGATAGACCAATAAAGAAGCAATCAATAACATCAAAATTCTTTAGTTCAAAAAAAGAAATCAAGCCCCATTTAAATATAATTCTTCAAAAAGAAAATACTAACCAAGTTGTTATTATGCTTGGACAATCGACTATTCCACATGGACATAAAGATGATTTAGCACTTCGTCTACTTGCATCTCATATGGGATCAGGAATGTCAAGTTACTTATTTCGTCAATTACGTGAAAAACATGGAGTAGCCTACGACGTGGGTGTACACCATCCAGTAAGAGAATTGGAAGCTCCTTTTATGTTTCATGCATCCACAACAGAAGAAAAGGCACTCATAAGTCTTCAACTTCTAAAAGAAAGTTGGTGGAAACTTAGTGAAAAAACCATTACTGAAGATGAATTAGTGCTTGCAAAAGCAAAATTTCGTGGACGTATTGCACATAATTCGCAAACGGCTAGTCAACGCGCAGAGAGATATACCCAATTACGTGCATTCGGCTTAGAAGTTGATCTTGATATTAAAAGCCTTGCGCTTATGGAATCGATAACTAGTGAAGATATTATGAACGTAGCAAAAACCTATTTAAATAATCCTCTACTAAGTCTTTGCGGACCAAGTGCAAGTTTAAAAAAACTTAGCCAAAACTGGATTGAATAATTGAATAACAGCATAAAAAGCGTAGCCAACAATTTTTATTACTTTAAATTTCATTAGAATGATTTTTTCAACTGATCAACTGATAGCAAAAAATTTCCCCGGCGGAATCTAACTTCAACGGTACCTGCCGTTCTTAAACCAACTATCACGCCAGTCTCATCAAGAGAGACCAGATCAGGTGGACGAAGCATAGGCATAGGTTCAGCAGTTTTTAAATAAGGCACAGCACAAGAAAGAGATACTTCATCGCCAATCTTGAAATCCATAAAAGCTGTTCATTATTTCTCTGTTATTGCAGTATGGAACAAGATGAATTCAAGATGTGAAAGCATTAGTCACCTGGAGCGCTGCACTCACAGGTCTAATGATGATTCTTGTGGGGAGTATGACACCGGCAGCAATCATGACCCTCGGTTCTGACTACTCTCCACAAGTCTTAGCTCTCCCAAGCACTTGGCAGGTGCCAGCACTATTGCTTTGCTCTTTGGTATGTGGAGCAAATGCAGGAGTTATTGCAGCAGTTGCCTATATAACAATTGGTCTTTTTCAAATACCAGTCTTTAGCAATGGAGGTGATCTAAGTTATTTGACGACTCCTGGTTTTGGGTATCTATTAGGCTTCTTGCCATCTGCATGGATTAGTGGAAGTCTCTCAAGACCAAAAAAGATGCACAATGTTGTAAATCTAAGTCTTTGCGCAGTCGCAGGGCTAATTACTCTACATATCTGTGGAATAATTAATCTGATAATTGGCTCATTAATGAATCGATGGAGTGATCAATTCCCTCAATTACTTTTCAATTATACAATTTTTCCAATATCATCTCAAATAGCGCTATGTTCAGGTGCTGGGATTCTTGCAGTCATTCTACGAAGTCTTCTATTAATAGAATGAGAAAACATCTCAATCAATCTTCAATACTAACAATAACCTTATTGATAGTTATATTTGATCAAGCTACTAAATTTTTCGCCTGGAATCACCTAATAAACTCAGTTCCCAAGATTCTTATTCCTAATATTGTTCAATTAAGATTAGCTAGAAATACTGGGGCAGCATTCAGTCTTTTCTCTGAAAATACTCTTTCCCTAGCTATTATCAGTCTAATTGTTTCAAGCATTCTATTAACATGGATACTACAAAATTCAAGAATGCACATATGGAAAGGCCTAGCAATTGCAACTCTCTTAGGAGGAAGCATAGGGAATGGGTTAGACAGATGGCGCGTTGGATTCGTCACTGATTTCCTCGAACTAATACCTATAAATTTTCCCATTTTCAACATTGCAGATATTTCAATCAATTGCGCAATAATATTTTTCTTAATAGATAACATATCCTCAAAAGAGAAAAGAACTCAAAACAATTAATACATAAAAGCATGTTACTCCCAAAAGGTTCACTGATCTATCATCAATGAAAAGTATGCAAAACAAAAGACTTCTTATTTTTATCTCCTTAAGTTTATTAATTTTTTTATTACTAGGTAGTATTATTGGAGCATTTATTCGCCTTCTAAATGAAATAAGGTATTCATTAGAATATATACTTCCCTATTGGCTTGTAGGACCCTTTCTACTCATTGGAACAGGACTATTCTTAGTTATCATATGGCAGGTAGGTTGGCCATGGTGGAAAACTAGGTTTATTAACTCTAATAAAAAGCATTCAATAAAAGACAGTAATTCCCCTCCCAGGAACAGACGCCAGGCCGCAAGTCAAAGCCTCGATAGTATAGACAAGCTATTAGAACTTATACAAGACACTGTTAAAATCGAAGGACTCAAACAAGAAAGGAATAGAGTCGAAAAAGAACTCGCAAGGGGGGACATAGTTGTAGTTATTTTCGGTACAGGTTCAAGCGGTAAAACCTCGTTAATCCGAGCATTACTTAATGAAATAGTTGGAAAAGTTGGTGCAGGAATGGGTTCAACTAGAACCAGTAAGGTGTATCGTATAAAATTAAAAGGACTGACAAGAGGTCTTCAACTAATAGATACACCAGGGATACTAGAGTCGGGGAATGAAGGTCGAATCAGAGAGAAAGAAGCAAGGCTAGTTGCTAGCAGAGCAGATCTACTGATTGTAGTTATTGATAGTGATTTACGTGCATCAGAGTATGAAATCCTTGTAAGCCTTACTAAATTAGGCAAAAGACTTCTACTTGTACTTAATAAATGCGATCTACGCGGAGAAGATGAGATAAATAAACTACTTACATTATTAAGAGTTCGATGCAAAGGTTTGATCAACCCGAAAGACATAATCTCAACTTCTGCCTCCCCTCAATCACTACCAAGACCAGGAACTCATCCATGGCAGCCTCCTAATGAGATTGAAATGCTATTAAACCGATTAGCAAAAGTTCTTTATGAAGACGGTGAAGAACTTATAGCAGATAATATTTTATTGCAATGCCGTAATTTAGATGATGCTGGCAGAATTCTACTTGATGAACAAAGAAATAATACCGCCCAAAAATGTATTGATCGTTATAGCTGGATAAGTGGTGGAATTATTGTGGCAAATCCACTCCCAGGAATTGATTTATTAGGAACTGCAGCAGTAAATGCACAAATGGTAATGGAGATAGCAAAAATTTATGGTGTTGAAATCACAAGAAGCAAAGCGCAAGAGCTAGCAATTTCTGTTGGTAAAACCCTGGCTGGTGTTGGCGTAGTCAACGGCAGTATCAAGCTAATAAGTTCAACATTATCTTTGAATTTACCAACCCTGCTAATAGGCCAGGCTATTCAAGGAATAGCAGGTGCATGGCTTACCAAAATTGCTGGATCAAGTTTTAACACATACTTTCAGCAAAATCAGGACTGGGGTGATGGAGGCATACAAGAGGTGGTTAAGCACCACTACAACTTGAATCGTAGAGAAACCTCTCTTAAAGAATTCATGGAAATAGCTCTAAAAAGAGTTGTCGAGCCACTTCAAAAGTCAAAGTTTCGCCAACTCCCACCTCGCCCAAAGCCTCTTGAGGTGGAGGAAGCATGGGACCACGAGCATCCAGAATCGTAATTAGAATCAAATAGATGATTCCAATTATCACAGAAAAAGCTCCTGTAACTATTGCGACCCAACGAGATCTAGTAGATGATTTCGACATTAATTCATCTTATTACTGATTGATTCAAAATAGAAGCCAAACTATCTAAATGCACGTTTCTTGTATGCGGATTACCCATAACAACCTTTAAATAATACCTACCAGAATGAATAGGTCTTGAAAGCATAAAATCCTGATTTAATAAAATCTTTTTAGTCATTACTGACCATTCTGCAGCTTTACAATTATCGAAATCTTTAGGAGTACAAGCGATCAAATGTAGTGGTCCTGTTAAACATTCAAGTTTTGATTGGTCGAGTTTTCCTTGAAAATATCGACGTCTTTGTAATGCACCTTCTAATAAAGTCTCAATCCCTTTTTCACCTAGTTGACGGAGCCCCAACCAAAGCTTTAAGACTTCAGCTGATCGTGTTCCCTGAAGACCTAATTCACCCCCATGAACTTCACCCCAAGCCGGCTCTATATAAGGTAGACCGGTAGCAAAAGTAGAAACCAAATCTGAACTTTTAGCTACAAGTAATAAAGATGATGTCTTGGCAATACCTAGTAACTTTTGTGGATTCAATGTGATTGAATTTGCATTAGAAATTCCTTGAACAACAGATGCCGTAGTCTTAGACAATGCAAATATTCCACCTATTGCACCATCTACATGAAGCCAAATATTATTTTTTTTAGAAAATTCTGATAGTTCTTCAAGAGGATCTACTGCTCCTCTTACAGTAGTTCCAGCAGTTGCAACTATCGCAAAGCAATTCCTTCCTTGATCTCTAAGACTAGACATTCTCTTTTCAAGTAAATCTAATGAGATTTGTCCATTTTTGTTGGTCGGTATTTTCTGCAAGGAGTCTTCTCTCAGGCCCATAACCCGCACTGCCTTAGCTAACGAGACATGAGCATCAATACTTGCAAAGATGACCGAACTTGAATCATTTTGAAACCCTCCACTTTGACGGGCTACAACCAAAGCCATCAGATTACTTAGTGTTCCCCCACTAGCTGCAACACCGCCTGCTGACTTAGGTAGCGCTAAACGTTCAGCAAACCAACTACATATCTTTCGCTCCAATTTTGAAAGACTTGGCGAAAGCTCTTCAGCTAACAAATTATTATTTAGCCCCGCACAAATTAAATCAGCAACAATTGAAGCAGTTAAAGGAGGAGGGTCAAGATGGGCTAGTGCTCCTGGATGAGATGGTTGATAAGCTCCATCCATAATTAATTGAAGATCATCCAACAAGGCTTGAGCAGGAAGACCATCAATCAAGGGTTCTATCTCAGGTAGCAAGCAAGCAGCTGGTAATGGCCCAGTAGTGCCAGCCTTAGAGAACCATTTGCATAGTCGAAATGAAGCCTCCTCTAGAAAACACTGGAGCTGCGGGTCAAGATAATGCGGAGATGCGAATGGTTCCATTGAATAAGCTGGCCTTATGTGCATGTAGCCAGCCGAGAGCTATACGAATAAGCACTCCATTCTCCCTCTTGATGGGATCAGCCAATGCAAAAATACGAACCTAATAAAACCTTTTGGAAGCCTATTCAGCTTAATAAGACTCAGCTTGATAACTGGATGAAAAGACTAATAGCTAAAGCAGAAAAGATTGGAGCACTTGGTGAAATACCGGTTTGCGCTGTAGTACTTAACAATGAAGGCCACTGCATAGGATATGGCAGTAATACAAGAGTACGTCGCAAGGATCCTCTTGGTCATGCAGAGTTAATTGCTCTAAAACAGGCTTCGCTAATTAGAGGTGACTGGAGATTGAATGATTGCACTTTGCTTGTAACCCTTGAGCCCTGCCCAATGTGCGCAGGAGCTCTAATACAAGCTCGAATAGGCCAAGTAATATTTGGAGCTTCAGATCCCAAAAGAGGAGCTTTAGGAGGAACCTTGGATTTGTCAAATCAAAAAAGTTCTCATCACAATATGCTTGTACAAGGAGGGGTAATGGAAAAAAAAGCTAGAGAACAACTACAAAGCTGGTTCAAAGAGCATAGATTTAGAAAATTCAAAACTTAGGTAAGTCAGATTCAAAAATATCGAGAATTTTCTCAACATTTTCCGATGTTGAGTTAAATCCCATCAATCCAATACGCCATACCTTTCCTGCTAACAGTCCTAAACCTCCACCAATTTCTATTCCATAACTATTTAGCAAATGAAGACTAAAAGCTTTTCCATCAACTCCTTCAGGTATGCGAACAGTAGTTAAAGTTGGCAACCTTAAATCTTCTTCAACATGGAGGACTAAGCCTAACTTCTCCAGTCCGTTCCATAATTTCTCAGCATTTATGCGATGACGCTCCCAGGCATTCAATAGGCCTTCATTTGCAAGCAAGCGAAGTGCCTCTCTAAGCCCATAATTCATATTTACTGGAGCTGTGTGATGGTAAACCCTATCGCTACCCCAATACTTGTTAAGAAGAGATAAATCCAAATACCAATTGGGTACCTTTCCTGAACGTTGAAGAAGTTTTTTTTCTGCTAGTGGACTCATAGTAAAAGGGCCTAATCCAGGCGGGCAACTCAAACCCTTTTGACTACAGCTATAGGCAAGATCAACTTTCCATTCATCTAAAAAGAGCGGAACGCCTCCAAGGGAGGTAACAGTATCTAAAAGCAAAAGGCAATCGTATTGATGACAAAGTTCTCCTATTCCTTCCATAGGTTGACAAACACCCGTTGATGTCTCTGCATGAACCATCGCAAGGATAGATGGACGATGGTTTTTCAATGCCTCCTCAATTTCCTGAAGAGTAAAAGCCTCTCCCCAAGGCTTCTCAATAATGCTTACTTCAGCTCTATATCTTTCAGCCATATCAGACAATCGATCACCGAAATAACCCTTATTCGCAACAAGAACTTTGTCTCCAGGTTCAACGGTATTTGCAAAAGTTGCCTCCATAGCAGCACTGCCAGTACCACTTATAGGGATGGTTAATCGGTTATCTGTCTGCCAGGCGTATCTCAATAGTTCCTGAACCTCTCCCATGAGATGTATGTAAACAGGATCAAGATGGCCAACAGGAGGAAGCGCCAGTGCCTCAAGTACCGCAGGATGGGCATTTGATGGGCCCGGTCCAAGTAAAAGTCGTTCTGGAGTGGATATTGCCTCAAAAGCTTTGAAATGGCTTTGATCAACAACCGGGAGATTTTGAGTTATTGCCAAGGAACTGGGCAAATTGATTTAATAACGAGCCTAAAACAGCTCATGTTAAATCTTTGCTGAGATTTTTAGAGATTGCAATAGTGCTAACAAGAACTGAATATGGTTCAAGTTCAAGACTTTGAAAATATTTAATATTTAGAATGACTTTTGGAATGAAAGGGCACCAAAAAGTACCCGTTGATACAAAACTAGTTTCTCGCGCTCATTAAGTTTGTTTTCTACTACCTCTAGTTAGCACCTTCGCCATGGGCAAATCTCCCCAGGAAGTTCTCCGCCAAATAAAAGACGAGGGAATTGAGCTAATCGATCTGAAGTTCACAGACCTACATGGGAAGTGGCAGCATTTAACCGTGACCTCAGACATGGTTGACGATGAAGCCTTTACGAATGGACTTGCCTTTGATGGGTCTTCAATTCGAGGTTGGAAAGCAATAAATGAATCAGATATGGCAATGGTGCCAGATTCCAATACGGCCTGGATAGATCCGTTTTACAGGCACAAAACTCTCAGCATGATTTGTTCTATACAAGAACCTAGAAGTGGTGAGCCATACGAAAGGTGCCCAAGATCATTAGCTCAAAAAGCACTTGCTTATTTAACTAGTACTGGTTTAGCCGATTCTGCATTCTTCGGTCCAGAACCTGAATTTTTCATATTTGATGACGTCAGATACAACTCAAGTGAAGGAGGGTGTTTTTATAGTGTCGACACTATTGAAGCCCCATGGAATACAGGAAGAATTGAAGAGGGAGGCAATCTAGCTTATAAAATACAACTTAAGGAAGGTTATTTCCCAGTTGCACCTAATGATACTGCGCAAGATATACGTTCAGAAATGTTACTTCTCATGGCACAGCTAGGGATCCCAATTGAGAAGCATCACCACGAAGTCGCAGGAGCAGGTCAGCATGAACTAGGTATGAAATTTGCTGAATTAATTCAAGCTGCAGATAATGTCATGACATATAAATATGTAGTTAGAAATGTAGCTAAGAAATACGGGAAAACAGCAACATTTATGCCTAAACCTGTTTTCAATGATAACGGTACTGGAATGCATGTCCATCAAAGCCTATGGAAGGGGGGCCAACCTTTGTTTTTCGGAGAAGGGACATATGCAAATCTTTCTCAAACAGCTCGCTGGTATATAGGTGGCATCCTTAAGCATGCTCCATCATTCCTTGCTTTTACAAATCCAACTACCAACAGCTATAAACGTCTAGTTCCAGGATTTGAAGCCCCAGTCAATTTAGTTTACTCACAAGGTAATAGATCAGCAGCTGTTCGAATACCATTAACTGGACCAAGTCCAAAAGCAAAGCGACTTGAATTCAGATCTGGAGATGCAATGGCAAATCCTTATCTTGCTTTCAGCGCAATGATGATGGCAGGCATTGATGGAATCAAAAATCAAATAGATCCAGGAGACGGAGTAGATGTAGATTTATTTGAGCTTCCAGAACAAGAACTGGCTAATATTGATACTGTTCCAGCATCATTAAATGGAGCACTTGAAGCTCTCAATTCAGACAATAAATACTTAACCGAAGGAGGGGTTTTCACAAATGATTTTATAAATAATTGGATACAAATAAGATACGAAGAGGTACAACAACTTCGTCAAAGGCCTCATCCACATGAATTTGCAATGTACTATGACGCATAGAAATCAGTACATACAATTTCAAGCATTAATTAATAGTGTTATTAAAACACTTTATTAATAGCAATAAACTCAATCAGGGGGGATTGACCTAAATACCCCCCTAACATAAAAAATTTCATCAACTATAACTTATCTAAATAGAATCATATTTTAACTTTCAGTCAAACCTGATGTTTTCATGATCCACAAATGTATATTGTCTACATTCACTGCTTTACATGTTCTCGTACAGCAGCTGATTCCCCATTACGAACATCACAACATCTCTCAATCTAAATACTATCGCAATGAATTTGATAGACATTTAGAGAGAATTGAAGATTATTTGGGGAGTGATCAATACAAGAACGCGTGTCAAGAAGCATCTAAAGCTGCCTTGATATTAGAAAGTAATTTGTCATCATTCGAGAAACAAGAACCATACTATAACTGGCAAGAAATGAAAGCCTTATTAATTCAAATCCCTAAATCATATTGCAAATAGATAACTAAACAGATCTTAATTAGGACTAATAAATCAAGTTAAATAATTGTCTACTTAAATTTTCAGATAAATTGCACGTTCTAAACCATCAAACTCTCTCTAAAACATATCCGTCAAAACAACTGTATACTATAGGCATACTTCTAAATAGTATTTCTGCGATTTTAAATAATAAAAACTCCAGATCCACTTCTTTTCCCTAAGAATTGCATGCCCAAAAAAGACCTCACACAACTTGCATACCAAACCCTTCAAAATGGCAAAAGCATTGCCGGCCTAGTTCACAAAGGGCTTAGTACAAAGCTAATGGAGATGATTTTTCCAGAAGCCAATCCTGATACGCAGCCAGTCTCACCAGAATTACTTAATAAATTACGCTTATCAATAGCAGAACTAGAAAAAGTTGACTGGCAGGAAGCAGAGCAAGGACTATATCCAAAAGCTCAACTCTTTGAAGCCCCTTGGGCCCAGTGGGCCAAAAACTATCCAAATATTTGGCTTGATTTGCCCTCTACGTGGATCAGACGAAGGACAAGAAGTGTTCAGGATATACCGCTAAATATTGACCGTGATAATTATCCAGATTATTACCTTCAAAATTTTCATCACCAAACTGATGGATACCTAAGTAATCACTCAGCCAGTCTCTATGATCTTCAAGTAGAAATACTTTTCAATGGTACGGCAGATGTCATGCGAAGAAGAATAATTGCCCCTTTAAAGAGAGGCCTTAACAAATTCAATGATCGCAAGCCTTCCAGTATTCGTGTACTTGATGTTGCTACTGGTACAGGCCGTACATTAAAGCAAGTAAAAAGTGCAGTTCCTGAAATTGAACTTTTAGGTATCGACTTGTCTAATTCATACTTAAAACAAGCCAATAAATATCTAAATACCAAGAATGGAGAACATGTTCAACTTATACGGGGCAATGCTGAAGAACTACCATTTTCATCTAATAGCCTGCAAGGTGTTACTTGTGTTTTTCTACTTCATGAACTACCTCAAATGGCTAGACAAAATGTACTAAATGAGTGTTTTCGTGTCCTTGAACCAGGAGGAGTATTTATCCTGGCTGATTCAATTCAACTCGCAGATTCCCCTGAATTTACTACTGTAATGGAAAATTTCTATAAATTCTTTCATGAACCATACTATCGAAATTATATTAATGATGATATAAAAACTCGACTAAACACCAGTGGCTTTGAAGGAATAACAGCACAATCTCATTTCATGACCAGAATTTGGTCTGCAACTAAATCCAGTGAATCATGTTGATTATTCATCCTAATGCAATGTCTTTAATTCAAGTAAAAAGGATCGTCATCTTATTGACTCAAATTGACTCAAATTGACTCAAATTGACTCAAATTGACTCAAAAATCATTTAATTAACAAGTCCCACATCCTTTATATGAAAAAGTCCAAACATGACTGGCCTAATGAAGCAAAAGAACTGGCGCAAAAGTTACATAAAAAGTTAAGCTTGTCTGAAGAAAACTGGCACACACTAAAGACAAACTCTGACAGAAGAGCAGCAGAGCTATTTGCCGGAGCATTAGTTCAACTTTTACAGGAAGGGGAGCTTACAAATGTTGAAGCATTAATAAATCAAGGATTACTTTGGCTTAGAAGAGAAGTAAAAGATCCAGGCTGTCCTAAATAAAAATCAGTCGAGCCTCATCGACGAGAGGCAAGTTGAAGTCTGTTACCTCTTCGACTCCATCTCACATCATCAAAACATTGATGTATTAAAAATAATCCTCTGCCATTAATGCAATCAAATTGAGCTGGAAGATCAGAAGTTCGTGAACGATAAGGGATCCCTTCCCCCTGATCCTGAATTTGCCAGACAAGCCAATTAGGGGTAAGAATTCTTCTTACCCTCAAATATTTTCTTGAGTCTTCTAAATTGCCATGTTTAACTGCATTTACTAATGCTTCATGTAAACCCAATTGAATTTTATCAACACTATGTATGTTATCTAATGATTCAATCAATTGTTCAATATGAGGCTGAAGCTGCAACGTGGTTGGTAATAAATAATCATTCCACAAAAACGATCGGGTAAAACGTAATGAGAACTCTGTCAAAAGATGCTTTGCAGCTTTAAGCGAGCTGAATAGCATCATGGCATGTTTACAAGATTTAGACCATACAGCTTTGGGAGAGTCAGAAATCAAACTCAATTTAAAATTTTTGCTCTTTGCGAGAAACTAACGAGGGATGATTCAAAACTGCATCCATCAGGCGAACACCTCTAAGCTGATTGATTAAAGGCATATGACCTTCAGGGGCGTCTAGGGCCCAGACAAAAGAGGAAGGGTACCTTGTCCATACACCTTCTCTCTTCCACCCAATCCTTGGCCAGAGGCGATCGTAGCGCCCTCCCAGAGCGGCCAGGAGACGTGCCTGAACTGAAAAGCCAAACTTTCCTTGAGAGTAAATATTCCAAAGCCGATCCAATGTAATTAGATCTGTTCCAGACATTGATTCAACCTCACTAAAATAAACATATCCTCGAGATTCAGCAGAAGCTCCTGCGAGTTGACGTAATACCGCGCTAGTGAAGCGATCTGCTTCCTCAAAAGATTCAGCTAACAAGTTTTCCTGTAATCCTCCATAATCAATCCCTACTAAAGATTGAGTGCTAAACCAACCACTCGATGCTTCGGGAATAATTTTGGTCAATGCTTCTGGACAATGCCTTTTAAGGCATTGCAAGATCCAACCAGCGGCCCAATCCTCTCCTTCAGGATCAAAACCAAACAAGGCATTCTTGCCCTTGGCTGCAATTTCCTGAATCCTTGATTCAATTGACCGAATCAAGCCACGTTTTTGCCTGGAGGTTCCAACTGAAAAGCTTTTGAGAAGCTCTTCAATAGGTGGGTTGGTTGAATGGGGGGAATCTGTGGACATGGGTGTCTACCGGTCTCACATAGCCCGGTATCTGCCCACTATGTCAGGCATGGGCATCTCATCAGTTTTTTCGATCAAAGAATTTCGACTTATCAACAGTCCTTTAGTGGATGTTAGAAGTCCAAAGGAATTCAATCAGGGACATTGGCCTGGCGCCATCAACATACCCCTTTTTACAGATGCAGAAAGAGCTGCTGTAGGAACTATCTATTCGCAAAAAGGAAAAGAAAAAGCCATTTTATTTGGACTCCAAGGTTTAGAGCAAAAACTTCCTGAACT
>QCJK01000015.1 GCA_003216075.1 Prochlorococcus sp. AG-409-B05 | reverse complement strand
ACGTTTTTGTATGGTTCGTCATGAAATTGATGACATTAGAAGGCTATATACAAGTGACTTGAGGTTTTTAGAGCAGTTCTGATAAGGATTTTTCATTTCTTGCTGAATTAATCAAAACTATTTTCAAGTCAAAAGAGGCAAAGTTTATTAATATCAGTAAGTACTTTGTTTTTGTCGATCGGTGCCCCGAGTAGGACTGATCGTCAATGACGGCAAGACACTTGCTGTTGATACAGCTATTAGTATTCAAGACAGGCTTGAGAAGGCTGGTCATCAAGTAATTCGTGTAAGTAGTTCAGGGGGGATGGTTGGCTTTGCCAACCCTGACCAACACATGAGAATGCTTGGGTATAACGCTTGCGTACCAGAGGGTTTTGACTCGTCAATGTCTCTTGCAATTGTATTGGGGGGCGATGGCACAGTCCTTTCAGCGGCTAGACAAACTGCACCAGTGAGAGTGCCAATTCTTACTATTCATACTGGTCATCTTGGCTTTCTTGCAGAAGCTTATCTCGCTGATTTAGATAAAGCCCTAGATCAAGTTCTTAATAGTCAATGGAGCATTGATGAAAGATCGACACTTGTGGTGAGCGTCATGCGTGGCGATCAAAGGAGATGGGAGGCACTTTGTCTAAATGAAATGGCTTTACACCGTGAACCTCTTACAAGTATGTGCCATTTTGAAGTTTCGATAGGTCGTCATGCCCCTGTTGATATCTCTGCTGATGGAGTAATCCTTTCTACTCCCACTGGATCCACTGCTTATGCTCTGAGTGCGGGAGGTCCAGTTATAACCCCAGATTGTCCGGTTTTGCAGTTAACTCCTATCGCTCCTCACTCTTTGGCTTCAAGAGCTCTTGTATTTAGCAATGAGGAACCTGTAACTGTTTTTCCTGCTACCCCAGAGAGATTAATGATGGTTGTTGATGGAACGGCAGGTTGTTATGTATGGCCAGAGGATAGGGTTTTAATTAGACGAAGTGAACATCCTGTTAAATTCATACGATTAGCTGATCATGAATTTTTTCAGGTCCTCAGAAATAAATTAGGATGGGGGCTGCCTCATGAGGCCAAGCCAGATAGGCAATAAATCTAGAAAAGAACTTTTGGTTTATAGATACTCTTTGATTATAGGAATTATAAATAGATGGATAGATTAGACTTCAATCACGCTAGAAACCCCTTGATAAAGTCTTCTATTTGTGATACTCATGAATAAGATATCTCTGATCAAAGAATTGACTTTAAGAGTTTGCTGATCAATTATCTTTAGGAGTTATTTCTAATGTTTGTTTGTGTTTAAACTATCTGGTTAGTATTAGTTGCTTTTAGTATGAAAACCGGATTCAATGGGGTCAATCTGGTTCCATTGGCCAATGGAATTCCTTTAAAGCATATATGCTGCTTTATACCAAATGTAAAATTTGAACTTATTAAAATTTCTTTTAGTTCATTAACTCCTTCCAATGTTGCTAATGGGACTACAACTATTCCGAGAGGATTTATTTTTTTTACTATTTTTTCCATTAGTTGAATTCTTTGCGAGCCTCCACCCCCAAGTATTACTCTGTCAGGATTGCTTAGGGGTCTAGGTATTTTCTCATTATTTAGCAATTTTAGTGCTTCTGATTCATAGATTTTAGTTGGTTTTACATTTAGACGCTTGGCATTGGCTTCAATGATTAATTTCCCACCTCCTCGTTTTTCAATAGCCATTAACTTAAGATTGGGTCTAATTCGAAGGGCTTCTAATCCAACGCTACCTATCCCTGCTCCTAAGTCCCATAAGACCCCTTCTTTAGGAAGATCTAAGTCTGCCAGTAATTGAATTCTTATTTCACGCTTGGTCATTAAACCTGGTCTATCGCTATATGTGATGAAGACTTCATCATCTATTCCAAACAAGGGCAGGCTTTCTTGCTTTTTATTTGTATTAACCTTGCTTAATAGAACAACTAAATGGAGAGGATTTAAATTTTCTGGTATTTGATCATTTGTGAATATTTGATAGATCTTTTCTTTTGGATGTCCAAGTCTTTCGCATATCCAAAACTCGTAAAAGTTTTCCATACCTAATGCGGAAAGAATTTTTAGTATTTCTTTTGCACTACAAAATTTGGGATCAGTAAGTATTGCTAGGGATTTGGGCTTTTGGTTTAACTTTTTTATAAGCTTGTCAGGTTCTCTACCATGCAAACTTATCCAACTTGTGTCTTGCCAAGCACGACCAAGTCGTGCAAATGCAAGTTGAAGAGAACTAGGTGCAGGATGAAACTCAAGTTGATTTTTAGGTATTGACTCAAGTAGCCTTCTACCTATCCCAAACCAAAGAGGATCTCCGCTGGCTAGAACAATGGTTGTTTGATTTTGTGCTTTAAGCCATTTGATTAGTTTTTGAGGTTCTTCAGTAGGAAAAAGGGATGGTAAAGGATTCTTATCATCTTGTTTTAACCACCAGTCAACCATTAAGTCCAAAAGTCTTTTTGAACCCGCAATGCTTTTTGCGGACAGGATTAATTCTTGCAAGTGCTTGCCAAGATGATCAAGCCCACTTGCATCAGTTCCAATCACGTGGATAGGGTTTTGTATAGAGTTTTTTTTCATCTGACTTTTGTCGGTGTGTAGCCTGAGTCCTACTTAACTAATTAGGCCTTCTTTTAGTTGAATAGGGGATCTATCTAATGGGAAGGGAAATTGTGGAGCATTCAAACAAGGCCATAGGGCATTGCTCTGAGAGGAGAAAGCGTTTGCATGAGCTTCTAATAGCTTTAATAAAACAACAGGATGACTTGGAGCTCATGGATACGGAGAGATCAATAATGGATGGGGGAAACAAGTCTTCACAAGAATTAGAACCGGCACAATGGTTAGACCGTAATCGACGAGTTATTAAGAGATACCAATCCTTAGTTCTATCTGCAACAACCCTTGAAGCCCTTTTAGATGCAGAGGAAGTTCAGCATGAAAGAATTGACTAGACTGAGACTTTCAAAGAAAACTTAATTATGGGTGGTCAAAACACCTGAATCAATCATTATTTTTACATTCACCTGTTAAATTTTCTTAGATACTTCTGATATTTGTTCTTATGTTCGATTTATTAGCGCTTGTATGTTGAAGAGGTATTTTTTGTGTCTCTTCTTAGGTTTTACTTTGTTCCTATGGGGACCTTGTGTTGTTGAGGCGCAATTACAACTCTATGAAGCAGAGAATGGTTTGAAATATGAAAGAAGTTTAGAAAGTCTTCGAGACCTTGACTATCAAACTTGGCAGGTGGTGGCTTATCGCGAGAATCCTTTAGAGCCAAGTGTTGTGTTAAGGATTGTTGGTTATCCAGGAACGTTGAGATTTGATCATCCAATGTCACTTCATGTGCATTCTGGACGTCGTGATTGGGAGCTTGATGATATTACTCAACAAAATTCAAAATTGATCAAAGATCCTCGGCAGGCCGCAGCTGAGTTCGAGCTTTCTCCTTTGTTGGATGATCTTGCTAATAATCGTCCTTTACGCCTGATGTTGAATGGTGTTTTTAGCGACTTGCCTGTACCTCCCTATTTAGTTCGGGAATGGCGATTACTTGTTAGACCTGAAATTTCTTGATGAATCATCTTGATGCTTCTATTCATGTTTGGGAACCATGGATGAGACGAGCATTGCAACTCGCTTCACTTGCAGAGGGCAATACAAGCCCTAACCCTTTAGTGGGGGCTGTAGTTCTAGATGCTGCAGGAGATTTCGTAGGGGAGGGTTTTCATTCGAAGGCTGGGATGCCTCATGCTGAAGTTCTAGCGTTGGACCAAGCAGGGAAACGAGCAAAAGGAGGAACTCTTGTAGTTACTCTCGAGCCATGTTCTCACCAAGGTAAAACCCCTCCTTGTTCTAAAAAAGTAGTTAGATCAGGGGTTTCTAAAGTTGTTATTGCTATGCAAGATCCTGACCCGCGAGTTTCTGGTGCAGGTATACGTGAGCTCAAGAATGCAGGTATAGAGGTCATAATTGGAGTCCTTGAAGAACAAGCTGCATATCAAAACAGAACTTATTGCTTCAGGATTAAGACAGGTCGGGCTTGGGGAACACTTAAGTGGGCAATGAGTCTTGATGGTCGCACGGGATTACCAAATGGTTCTAGTCAGTGGATCTCAGGTCAGGAAGCACGACAATGGGTATATGATCTACGTTCAAAATGTGATGCTGTAATTGTTGGTGGAGGAACTGTTCGGCTTGATAATCCTTTATTGACAAGTAGAGGGAGAGCAAATCCTGAGCCTCTTCGTGTGGTTTTTAGTAGAACACTTGATTTGCCATTAGATGCACAACTTTGGGATACAACAAAAGCAAAAACACTTATTGTGCATGGAAATGATGAAGAAAAAAATAGGGTTTCAAAATTTCCAAATGGCCCAGAGATGCTTTGTTTGGATTCATCTGATCCAATTAACTTGCTTGAGGCTTTGGCTCAAAGAAATTGTAATCGTGCACTGTGGGAATGTGGAGCGGAATTAGCTGCACTAGCTATTCGACAGGGATGCGTGCAAGAGATAATGATTGTAGTTGCGCCAAAACTTTTAGGAGGTCTCCCAGCAAGGACACCAATAGCAGATTTAGGGTTTGAGGCAATGGACCAAGTTCTCTTGTTGGAAAAATGTAGTTTTGAGAAGTTGGGAACAGATTGGTTGATAAATGTACTATTGCCGCATGCTCAATATTAATTTTGCTTTAGGACGTTCGGTTCTTACACCAGTATTTGTTAACGCTTTAAGTCGATGGCGATTAACTTGGTACCCAAGAAATTATTTATTAGATCTATGCCGATTCGACAGGATGATAATCAACCAAATCGGCGGTTCGGAATAATTAACTTTCTGCTCATTGGTTTTGGAGCATTGCTGCTCTTTAGCAGTTTTTTCCCTAATCAAGGAATGCAAGTTCCAAGAGTGCCTTATTCACTCTTTATTAATCAAGTCAACGATGGTGAAGTTAAGAGGGCCTATATCACACAAGAACAAATTAGATATGAGTTGGAATCTCCATCTGAGGGTTCCCCATCAGTACTTGCTACAACTCCAATCTTTGATATGGATTTACCTCAAAGGTTGGAAACAAAAGGTGTTGAATTTGCTGCAGCTCCGCCTAAAAAACCTAATTTCTTTACGACTATCCTTAGTTGGGTAGTTCCGCCACTGATTTTTATTCTTGTTCTTCAATTTTTTGCTAGGAGAAGTATGGGAGGTGGAGGAGCACAGGGGGCTTTAAGTTTTACTAAAAGCAAAGCAAAAGTATATGTTCCAGATGAGGAGTCTAGA
Source organism: Prochlorococcus sp. AG-409-B05 (assembly GCA_003216075.1). Lineage (GTDB taxonomy): Bacteria > Cyanobacteriota > Cyanobacteriia > PCC-6307 > Cyanobiaceae > AG-409-B05. The sequence continues at coordinate 32,992 of QCJK01000015.1, read as the reverse complement.
GTCACTTTTGAAGATGTTGCTGGAGTTGATGAGGCAAAGGCAGAATTGACTGAGATAGTTGATTTCCTTAAAACTCCCGAGAGATATACAGATATTGGTGCTCGAATACCTAAAGGCGTTTTACTTGTAGGCCCTCCTGGAACCGGTAAAACCTTGTTGTCTAAAGCAGTTGCTGGTGAGGCTAGTGTTCCTTTTTTCATTATCTCTGGCTCTGAATTTGTTGAGCTTTTTGTTGGGGCTGGAGCTGCTCGAGTAAGAGATCTCTTTGAGCAGGCTAAGAAGAAGGCACCATGCATCATTTTTATAGATGAACTTGATGCTATTGGAAAAAGTAGGTCTGGTTCTATGGGAGTAGTTGGAGGGAATGATGAACGAGAACAGACATTGAATCAATTGCTTACTGAAATGGATGGGTTTGCTTCAACTGATAAACCGGTAATTGTTTTAGCGGCAACGAACCAACCAGAAGTGCTTGATGCAGCTTTATTAAGACCAGGAAGATTTGATAGGCAAGTCTTAGTAGATAGACCTGATCTGTCTGGGCGGAAAACGATTTTGGAGATTTATGTAAAGAAAGTGAAATTGGCTGAAGGTGTTGATCTTGATCGTATAGCTCAAGCGACTAGTGGTTTTGCAGGAGCTGATTTAGCGAATATGGTTAATGAAGCTGCATTACTCGCCGCAAGAAGTAATCGCAAGCAGGTTGAACAACAAGACCTTAATGAAGCTATTGAACGAGTAGTCGCTGGTTTGGAGAAGAAAAGTAGGGTTCTACAGGAAGATGAGAAGAGGGTTGTTGCCTATCACGAGGTTGGACATGCGATTGTTGGACACTTGATGCCTGGAGGTAGCAAAGTCGCAAAGATATCAATTGTTCCACGAGGTATGAGTGCACTTGGTTATACACTTCAGCTCCCTACCGAGGAACGTTTCCTTAATTCAAAAGAAGAGCTCGAGGGACAAATAGCTACCTTGCTTGGCGGAAGATCTGCAGAAGAAATAGTTTTCGGCAAAATCACTACTGGTGCATCTAATGATTTGCAGAGAGCTACTGACCTTGCAGAACAGATGGTTGGTACTTATGGAATGAGTGAGATTTTGGGTCCTCTTGCTTATGACAAGCAGGGTGGAGGTGCTTTCTTAGGTGGAAACAATAACCCTCGAAGAGTTGTAAGTGATGCAACAGCCCAAGCTATAGACAAAGAAGTTAGAAGCCTTGTTGACAATGCACATGAAAGTGCATTGATGATTCTTAGGCAAAACCTTTCTTTACTTGAAACTATTGCTCAGAAAATCCTTGAAAAGGAAGTTATTGAAGGGGATGAACTAAAACACATGCTTGAGGCAAGCGCTTTGCCAAAGAGCCTTCAAAAAGTTTGAGGGTTTGACAGGCTTTGATTTATCTTTAACAAAGGCTGTTTGAAGCTTCTTCCATGGCTTTTAATTCCCATGGTGTCGCTGCCGTACTTTCTAATGTAAAAGGTGGGGACTTTCTTTCTTCTTCAGATTTCAATTCTGAACAGACAAGCGCTTTGCTTGAGTTGGCTATTCAACTCAAAAGTGGGGATCGGCGTATAGATCTTGGAAATCGAGTTTTAGGTTTGATATTTACCAAGGCTTCAACTCGAACAAGGGTGAGTTTCCAAGTTGCGATGGCGAGACTAGGTGGACAAACTCTGGATTTAAACCCTCAGGTAACTCAGCTTGGAAGAGGTGAACCATTAAAAGACACTGCAAGAGTATTAAGTCGTTTTTGTGATGCTTTAGCCATACGAACATACGAACAAAAGGAGTTGATTGAATATGCACATTGGGCGTCTATACCAGTTATTAATGCGCTTACAGACCTAGAACATCCCTGTCAAGCATTAGCAGATTTTTTGACAATTCAAGAGGAATTTGGAGTCCTTAAAGGGCTTACCCTTTCTTATGTTGGCGATGGTAATAATGTCGCTCATTCTTTGATGATTTGTGGCGCTCTTTTAGGGATTAATATACGTATAGGGACTCCAAAAGGTTTTGAACCTCTTAATGAAGTAGTTGAGCAGGCTCGTTCAATTGCTGCTTTTGATGCAAAAATTGAAATTGGGAATGATCCTTTTGAGATGGTGAAAGGAGCTCAGGCTGTTTATACAGATGTGTGGGCTTCAATGGGGCAGGAGGAGGAGCAACTTCAACGTGAAAAATCCTTTAAAGGGTTTTGTCTTAATGAAGACTTGCTTGAAGAGGCAGATTCAGAAGCAATAGTTCTTCATTGTCTTCCAGCGCATCGAGAAGAAGAAATTAGTTCTGGTGTTTTTGAATCTGAATCAAGTCGAATATTTGAGCAGGCTGAGAATAGGTTGCATGCGCAACAAGCTCTTTTGGCGGCATTGCTAGGAGGGCTTTAGCCCTTGCCATTTTCTGCCTCGGTAGGTACACCTGTATTGAAGAACAAATGAATTACAGGTGGCTAATCCCTCTGAAGAGTCGCTCACTCCAGCCCAGAGAGAGCTATATGACTGGTTGTCTGATTACATCAGTACTTATCACCACAGTCCATCAATTCGTCAAATGATGCAGGCTATGGGTCTTAGATCTCCTGCGCCTATTCAAAGTAGGCTTCGCCATTTGCAGGAAAAGGGGTGGATTACTTGGCAAGAAGGTCAAGCTCGTACATTGCAGCTTTTAGGGGGCTTCTTCTCTGGAATACCTGTTTTGGGATCAGTAGCAGCAGGTGGTTTAGTAGAGACCTTTGATGATGTTCAAGAAAGAATTGATTTGAATTCAGTTCTAGAAACTCGTGGGATTTTTGCCCTTACTGTGAATGGCGATTCAATGGTTGATGCACATATTGCTGATGGAGATGTCGTACTGATGGAGCCAGTATTAGAGCCCTCTCGGTTGAGAGACGGAACTGTTGTAAGCGCTATGGTCCCAGGTAGTGGTACTACTCTTAAGTATTTCCATCGACAAGGTTCACTTGTCATACTTGAGGCTGCAAATCCAGCATATGAACCGATTGAATTAGAGGCTGAGCAAGTTCAAGTGCAAGGGAAATTGTTAGCTGTCTGGCGACAACTTAAATAGGTTTAGTACTTTAAAAAACCATCTTCTGGTTATCGCTCAGCTAATAGAGTATCTTTAAGAGAATTATCATTGAGTCCTCTTTCAATTCTTTAATTATTGTGATATATCATCCCAATAATAATTTAACTAGGCGTTTATTGACTGTATTCCTTAACTCCTAATCAATAATCTTTCTGATGAGTTAGAGTTCTTTGATTAGCCGTGGTGTTCATAGAAGATGTGCTGAGTTTAGATCTTCCAATTGGCTGGCGAGTCAGTTCTTTCGATTGAGAACGCCAACTTTTATCTTTTATAAGCACTGGCTAAATAAAAAATAGCTTTTACCTAAGGTAAGTTACCTTTCATCTTCCTCTACCAGAAGGTCATCCCTTGAAGTCTTCTGTTACCAATTGCTTCTCAAAGCTACTACGCCATATGGATTGTGGTGGTTTTCATCCTTGATAAGAGACCCTTCTTATTTGAGTTTTTAGCTCATTGTAGAGTTGGTCTTAATTTGTTTTTCTGCTTTCAATATAATTTTCTACGACATTGATCCGTTTATCAAAACTTGAGCCTTTCTCTTCGAGAAGAGGTTTCGTTCGAGATTTCTTTGCATCTTGAAGGATGCGATTCCTCTTCTTTATTAATCTCTTTAGTTAAGCGATCGCGGTGATAATGTGGATTTGGTTACGACTAATCCAGTCGTATACAAGAACGACATAGTCTCTAGGTTTCGCATTCTCTCGACCATCTTGGTAGATGAATTGAACCTGAGTTTTGTGTACTTCTTTTAGATCTCGGCTCCAGACTGGCCATTTGACTCCATTCTCGAGTTTTATGGTCTGGGACAAAACTTTGTACCACTCGATCCGAGATGCAATGTGTTTAGTGATCTATTGAGATTGGGACCAGATACGATTCTGTCCTCTTAAACACATTCAGGCAATATCAAGCAAGATAAGGGATTTGCCAGAATCTCTCAGATAGCTTGATATCAATGCTCAAACTTACATATGGGGCCATAGCTCAGCTGGTAGAGCACCTGCATGGCATGCAGGGGGTCAGCGGTTCGAGTCCGCTTGGCTCCACTAGGAAAACCCAATCACAGAAACGGACTTGACGCGATTTTGATATTACTTGTCTTTCCCTTTGATCTATTGGCATGGCAATAACCTGGCTCTTTATTTCTCTTTGATCTCTAATAAATAAGCGGGCAATGAAATTGAATTACTTGGTGGATCTATTAAGCAAAAAAGTAGCCTTTTGGGAACTATGTTGATTCGATCGGCATCTCTTCAAGGGAATAAAATGATGATTCAGACTTTTCTTATCAAGGATATTTTTTATGCCTAGAGTTGTCTTTGATCAAGTAATCGCTCAAAAGGAGCTGATGCTTTACGTGATTGAGGTGGAATATGGGCCAATCAACTAAGGCTGAACGAAAACGGAGACAAGAGGAAGCATTGCAGGTGTTAAGTGATGGTTATGGTGCTACCGAGGCCGCGACTTTGTTGTCTCAAAGATGGGAGACTAGTCGCAAAACAGCACTAAGAGCCATTCATGCTGCACATTTAGAACTCGTTAGTGATTTAGAAGAAGTTGATAGACACCATCTCCTAGCCCGATTGATTAATCAGTTGGAACAGTCGATTCGAGGGTCAATGCGCACGAAGAACTATGGAGCAGCTATTAGCGGAATCAAGCTGATGAATACCATGATCATCCAACCAAGCATGCGGCGAAAATAAAAGGACCTACCTTGAAGTAAGAACTAGCGGATCTAGATGCTGGGACGACTATGGGCTGATCACCGCTGGGCTTGCTTATTAAGCCTGGCGCTGTTGGTGATTGGGATTGTGGTCAGTCCTTGGGTGTTGATCGCAGCAGCACATTGATCCGCCACTACCATGTACCTCGAGGGTGATCAGTAATCCTCTGGTTTAAGCAAACCTTGGCTTAGGTCGTTGAAGCGGCGGTACGGTACATCCAGAACGGGTGCTGTTTGAAGCGTTGTTCCAGGTCATACATCTGTTGCCTTTGCAGCAGCGTTGTGTGGTGGAGTCGATGCATGGCATTGTTGTAATTCTTGCTTGCGTTGCTGTTGAGGTTATTGAGGATCGAGCCGATGGATTCTGCGGCTTTGCTTGCGCTCCAGATTCCATTTGTGCTGCCGAATGAGGACAATGGATCAAGCGTTGCGGCTGCATCTCCGACACTGAACCAGAAGGGGGAAGCCGCATCAAATCCACCCCCAGAAAATTGTTCTCTGCACTGGCAGTGAAGACGAAAGATCCTTGGTCTTTGAAAATGGCGCCACTGTGATTCTTGGATCCAGCTTTTCAGGTGAATCGTGCTGTTCAGTCGGTTTCGCAGATATTCGGCTTGCCCATGGTCAGCTGTGATGGTGGTCGGGTGCTGAAACGAGGTAATCGAGATTTTGTTGAGGCCCAGTGAGGCTGCATACCACCATCCCTCGGGACAAGCTTCAACGAGAGATCCTGTATTGCTGTGTGCTGCTTCCGTGTTGTTCTTTGACAGGATCCAATGATGGCATTGAAGGATATCAGTGGTTGTTGCTTTTGCTGGAATAGAAAAACGGCTTGATTGGCCATTGCCATGGGCCAAAATAAGGACATCTACGGATCTCACAGCTTGGTGATTGATGTGCAATTGCCATATATTGTTTTGGCGTTCAATCTGTTCAACACGCCCTCGAATCAGTTCGCATGATGTGCTTTCAGCTTTTCTGGACAGAATCTCAATCAAGGCTGCTTTGTTGACAAGCTGCGTGTCATTCGACTGTCGGCTCATACGCTGCTTGGAACGGCTCAAGAGTTGATTTGAGCCCCAGCATGAACTTTGTACATTTTCTGGAAAGCCATGGTCATTGATAAAAGTTTCCAGATCGATAAAATCCGCCAGTCGTTCAAGCCCTTGCCAGCTGATTGATTCAGGCCACTCCAGTCGATTGCTTAACCGGACGGTTGGTTTAATCCATACTGTTTCAATACCTTGTTGATGCAGGCATAGGACTGCCACACAGCCGGAAATGCCACCTCCGATGACAGCAACACTCAAGGTCGATTTTTGTCGCTTGGAGACGGTAAATCAACCAGCCCTCGCCCTGTTTCGACGAAAAAGTCTCCAGAGATATCCGCCAGTTGCTGTGTATCGAGCAGCGTTGGGGATCGTCGTACGATAAATCCCATCCTCTGCCATAGAGAAATCATGTTTTCGATTCCATCCCAGTACCCCTGATTGGCGTGATAGCCCACACCCGCAACGCGTCTCGACCATCGTTTTCGCTGTGAAGCAAAAAGCATGCGCTCGCTTCGGCTCAGATTTGGATCGTTTGCACGTTCAAAGAAGTGTTCTGGAAGCACATCAATCGGTACATTCGCTGGCCACCAGGTTGCCGTTGGAAAGTCACTTTGCGTGTCAACGATCTGACAGCTAAATGCATCACATTGCCACGGAATTCCCATCCACCGTGTGAGGTCTCCGGGCATCTGCTGAGCTATCGGTGATGGCTCGTCATTGAACCCTTGATGCAGGATTGTGCTTGTTAATTCCGGACCGAGGTCTTGGCTTAGGGATCTACGATTCCCGAGAGCAATGCGGAAGGGTTCGCTCTGTTTGTTGTAGTAACGTTGATAGATGGTGGGATGACGCAGGTTGTAGGTCAGCTCAACACCAGGATGGAAGGCACCACCGGAACAGGCTTCCAGCGCGGCCTGATTTAAAGCCTGTGGCTGTTGTGCGATAGGAATGTCATTGAAGGTTTTGATGGTTTCCTGTTGGATTGTTTGATAGTCATTGACGAACTCTCCCTCCGCCCAGCGCTTCAAGTTCAAATATTGCTCTTCCGTGACGCTGAACATATCCATGGGTCCATCTGGATAGTTGACTCCATCACCTTTCATCCATGGAAGGACGCCTTCGTTGGTTGCATGGTTGCTTTTGCGTAGATGGGCTGGGGTTCTGATATTGGTGAAAATTCTGTTGCGCGCGCTTTGGCTTGTTCTGCTGTTGTCCGCCAGCGTTTGCAGAGCTTCCTCGCTGTTGATCGATCCGATATCGACCCAGCCCTGACGCAACAGAGCGGCTTCAGATACCCATCGCATCATGTCAAGTCGCCGCAGGATCGGGTAGATGTCGCGGCGGAACGAGACGAGGTTGGAGCTTTCGCTCCAACCTTGACTGATATTTAAGCCTTGAATTAGATCATGCAGCGTGACGATCGGGGTGATTTCCGGCGCAAAGTTTGGCCCAGCACATGCTACCCATGCATGCTCGGCCTGAATGGTCTTTCCATTTGATTTCAGACGCACCCTGGCAAAGATCGGACCATCACACCAATCATCAATCCACTCATCATTGTCGGCAAAGCTTGTAATTTTTTGGCCTGTTGGGCTGATCGATATTCCGTCACCAGGAAAAACAAGCAGCCGTCCATTGCGATCTGTCTGCAGATGTCCAAGCTTAATTTGTTGTGATTGCATGAACTCATCTACGCATTGATATTTGCTTTCTTTCCCGGCTGCATTGGTATTGGTGCCAGTGATTTCAACCAGTCCGGGATTGACAACCAGTTCTCTTTCGCGTTGTTGCTTTAATTTGATCTGTCTGTTCCTTTTTTTGCCCGGAATGGGTGGCGCGAGCTTGCCATTATCGAGTGGATTATAGAACTCGTACCAAGCTGCCTTTGTATTTGCCAGGTGTGTGCCCCAGGTGATATCTGCCTCATTAGATGTTATTTCGCCAATGACGTTATTGTTCTTATCGTATGCATAAATTCTGAACCTTTGAACCTGCTTCTTGACCAGGGATGTGCCATCTTTGTAATGATCCCTGTCTTCCGGAGGGAGTCCGGGAATTTCGGGTGCGTAAAACCATTGGCGACTTCCACCGACTCTGCAGATTCCAATGGCTGGAAAAATACGGAGAGAGCTTATGTCTGTTGATTGAGATGATGGCTGGTCTGTCTTGGAGATCGATGGTCTCGGGATAAGGGTTGATGCGGCAATCGCGCTGGCGGATAATGATAAGAACTCGCGTCTTTTGATCATTTCTTAACAAGTAACCATTCTCATTATGAGGTTCTATCTATTTGGTCAGCCTCTGTTGTCTTTCATTGTCCTGTTTCGTCTCAACTGGAGTTGTGAAGAGGTCCTTGTTGAGTTGAAGCGTGGGCATGCGAGTGACGCTGTGGTTCGGCAGATCCAGAAATATATGGGTTACGTAAAAGAGGACGTTGCTGAAGACGACCAGCGGGTGTGTGGAGTGATTATCGCTTTGGACGATGACAAGTGAATCAGAAGAGCACCTCAGATAGTTCAGGGCATTGACTTCTACCGCTATGTGGTCAAGTTCAACCTGATCCCTACTTCTTGATTCAAAATTGTGTTTCAAAGAAGCCGACAACTTCGTTGCCCCAATCACACCAATTCATCATTAGTAAGGCGAGTTTTAGTCATACGTGGTCTGTCTTAGTTTTGTCTCGTTAAGCTCGGCGTGTATACACACGATTCTTCAAAAGTCGAGTCTTGTCAGTGCTTCTGTGGGAAATAATGTGTGCCTGTATAGATCTCAGTAGAGAATTCATGAAGTTGAAGGAAAGACTCATTCCCATATCTTCAGTCTCACGTCTTTGACCCCTGCATGGCATGCAGGGGGTCAGCGGTTCGAGTCCGCTTGGCTCCACTAGGAAAACCCAATCACAGCAACGGACTTGACGCGATCGAGAAATGTTTGATAGTGCTGCATATTGCTAAATAGGCCAAATGCGAAACCATTTCATTAGATAGCGAGCCAAACCAATAGCAATACAAAGACCTATTCCATCGTTCCAAATCAAGGCTTGATTTCCTGAAAGCCAGTTTTTTTGTTTAATTTAAAAGTAATTAATTTTAGGACTACAATGAAACCTTCCTAAGTAAAATATTTAAATAAAAGAATAAACTATTTAACAGATATAATCCAATCAGTAAATTAGTTTGAGCAGCTCAAAAAAAGCAAGTCGAACAATGAATCTTTTTAAAAGAAAATTTTTAGATTTGCCACCAATAGAGCATCCTAAAGTTATAAACTTCTCCACACCAAGATCTGGTTCAACTAAGTTGTTGAATTTATTTCATGCAACAGGAGATTTACTTGACTTAAGCATGGTAATGGTTAAATCCCATCCGGGATCTTACAACACTTGCGATTTAGATTTCTCGACAATTGACCAGAGAACTATAATCATTTGTTCTCAAAGAAAAATCCTTGAGCAAGTAGCTTCATTTACAAGAACGATATTAAACAAGCATAAAAGCTTTTCAGATTATATATTTGTCTATTCTATCAACTATATAATTACTCAAAAAATCTGGGAAATTAAAATACTCGAAAAAGCCTTAACAAATAGTGTCAATGTCTATTTTATTGACTATAGCTATTTGATTAAATCAAGCGCTATTGATCTAATTAGAAATATTGCTTGCTTTTACATAAAAGCATTAGGATTGAACTTAACTGAATCTAATCTATCCAGATTGTTAAATGATACAATGCGTATAGAAGGTCTTACGGATGAATATGGTCTCTCATTTAAGTCTGCAAGGAAGATACAAAGTCAATTCGAAAAAGACTTCAAGAAATTTGATCATAAGACTCAGATTCATGGTCAACATATTCTTGATCTAGGTGACAATTGGCTTGAAGACTTTCTTTCACGTAGAGAAATCCAAGGTTATCTATACTATGCCAATTTGATTGACAAAAAACACCAATTAAAGTTAAAAAATCTTTTACTAAAAAAAAGAAAAGCCATCTCTATTTCCTACCTTAATACAGTTGATATCAGCAACTTAAATACTTAAAAAATAATTTCGAGTTAATTTTTTTCCTACAAAATGAAGAAACCCCTCTCTCCAGGTATAAACGGCTAATCACACCAATGGTTTTCAATGAAAGTTTGACCCCAACTGCGCTTTACTCATCCTGCAAACGAGCGTCTCAATCCATACAAACGTCATACAAACACTGATCCCATCGTGGGTCATCCGAAGGTCTCAATAGTGATTAACCCAAGTTCTTCTCTTTGGTGATGCCACTGCTGGTTCAATTACCATCTGATGCATCAATTTCATCCCAGCGAGTGCCGCTCCATAGTTCTTGGTCTTTATCGACCCTCTGATTGATTGCTCAGTTTGGTTGATAAGTCGACTTAATACATGGTGCTTATCAACCTCATCATTTGCTTTCCCAAAAATAGGTTTAATTACAAGAGATATTCAGGTTAAGCATTCGGCATCGCAGGTTTATATCCTCCCCCTTGATCACTACATTCCAGGCTTTCTCTTGTAGATACTCCAGTGGTTGGATTAATCCCTTGAGCTATTTTGCACATGTTCCTTTGATCATCACTGTCAAGGACTGCATAGCTGAAGTCTGCTCCTTCTATATCAGCTCCTGCGAAGCTGCTTCCTGAAGCAATCATATTTATAAGTAGAGCATTCCTAAGGTCCGTTTTTTGAAAGTTGACTCTGTCAGCCAAAGTGTCAGTGAGGTTGATGCCATTGAGATTTGAGCCTTTTAGGTCTGCAAGGGTTACTACTGTGCCATGGAGATCTACATCACTCAGATCTGCATCTCGGGCCACTGCTCCCGCAATAGAGGAATTGTGGAGGTCTTGCCCGTGCAGATTCATTCCATTGATATTTGCGTGAACGTAATTCACCACCTCGTCTCCTTTGTCTAGCACTGCATGAGCAGGTGATGACCCTATAAACAGGCAAATGATGAAGCCAAGAAATATCAACAGTATTCGATGTTTAGTTGGATATGTCGTCATGGTTTGAACTAATCAGTCCTTATTAAAACCAGCTTTCTTAGCAAGAGGTTGCTGAATTAGTAAGGGTTAACCAAAATCAACTCCATAGATTTTGCGCAAAACCCCTTCAACCCCCTAAGAAGCCTTTTGGGGACTCAAGTTTCTTTTTGACTAGCCTATAGAAAATTTCTATCAAGAAAATCAAAGATTGATCAAATAAGGGGCTTTTCAATTTATGAAAATTAGTTTTAGGGAGTTTCCTGAGAGTAGAGATTGAAACGATGCCTCAAATTTGCGTTCCTTTGTAAGTGATCTTTCAGCAAAAGGTTTGGCTTTTGGATTTTCTATTTCCCTCTTTGCAGCTTTATCAATCTGAGATTAAAAAAGCGCTATTCAAGCGTTTTGAACTTCATTTTGCTCAAATCCCTTTACAGGACTTGCTCTTGAGTCGACTAATAGACAAGAGGAAACTCTTTTTTTGGTTCGCCACCTTACGCAAGATCAATCAAATGGCCAATAAGTTCCACATGACAATGATTTGCGAGATACTCTATTCGGCAAGAAAACAACTTTACGGATGAACTTCGATTACCACGCTGTTGCAGGCCTCTTGCACGCAGCCATTCCGATGACAGCAGGAGCTGCAGGTGCTGGATATTTCATTATGCGCTCTAGAGGCGTAGGTTTCAGTGCTTCTCATCTACTCGTAGCTGCACCTATATTTATTTTCGCAGCAGGAGCAGCAGCTTTCTTTTACGCTACAGCTCCATAGTATTAATTAACTACAATTAGGTATAGAGATGGCGGCCTCATAGAGTGTCGCCTTCTTTTCATGAGAAGAATTATTATTGTCAGCTCAAATTAAAATAAGTTTTTTGAAGTTGTTTAGAAGTAATGAAAGACAAGAGAAATAGTTAGTTTCTTGAAAATTTTACTTGATAAAACAATTGGAACTAAATTTATAATCCCCAGTATTAGCAAATGATTTGCCACCTCGATATTTGAATTACGATTTAGATTGAAAGTAGTACGTCTTAAAAAAAACAATAAATGAAATGAGTAGTTATTTTGACTAAGTTTGATTCAATAAGTAAAATCTCTTATTTGTTTTAAGGTTTTACTTATTGCCATAAAAAAATCAATCAGGGAGAAGAATTTAACTTCTCCCAGATTGAACTGAAATTAAGCAGCTTAAATGCTACTTACTTACCTACCTACTCAAGAGCTTGAACAGGTGCTCTATAGGTTTCACTGGCTCCTAAGCCATTGCAGTCAAGGCTTTCAAAGGTTTTGCCAGTTGCTCTTTCACATAGAGCCTTCTGCGCAGGCAGATCTAGTGTTGCTCCAGTGAAGTCTGCACCATCTATAAGAGCGCCTGTAAAGACACTTTTGTCAAGTATTGCATTAGTGAGGACTGCATTTGAAAGGTCTGCATTGTCAAAGCGAGTCGCATATGCAATTACATCCTTAAGCTTGGCCCCACGGAAATTGGCATTTCTAGCATTTGTAACGCTGAAGAAAGAGCCGGTCAGATCGGCATCGCCTAAATCCTTACCAGAAAGGTCGTACTTGACATACTCAGTGTTCTGGAGGTTTTGCCCATGCAAGTCAGTATCGAGAGCATCTACTGACGATGGGTCGCTGGGATATAAGGCGCCTACGGAAGTGGGACTGATACAAAGGCCAAGGAGTAATGGCAACAAGATCAGTAGTCTTGTAAGAGAGTGTTTTAGAGAAGAAAAAAGAGAGGCCATTTAAAACGCCAGCGATTGACGGAAGCACCACACGAAACCATTCTTTCACGGTGTGGCATTACCTCTGACCTGTAATCACGAACTGTTGCAGCTTTTTCTCTTCCAGTTCAAAAAAGTCTTTTGCTAATAGGGGCTTCGGGGATATTGACTTCCTTCTTTATGTAAAGGACATCCCGTCTTCTAGGAGCAAAAAGAGCTTTTCTCAGTCCTTTTTAGTGCTGAAAACAAGGTGGGTTTGATCGACTTGGCTTGTGTCAGTTAATTCGGTAGGCAGAGCGGAACGTTTGAAATTGCTTCAAAGCTTTTTATTGACTGCATTTAAATTCTTGCCGAATCAACACTCTTCAAGCAATGACTGCTTGTTTATTTGAGGCTATTTCTGCTCAGAGTGTCTCTTTGTGGTGAAAATGATCTAAACCTTATTAAAAAGATATGAATTAATTCAAATGACTTAGCAATGGACATGATCATATCTTTTCTTTTAAAAGTTTATTTTAAAGCTATAATGCTTGATTAGTTTTCTCTTAGGAAATGTCAATTAGTTGAGTTTTAAATGTAAGAAATTAGCAGAACCAAAATCTATTATACCTAAGTAAGTCTGAGAAGCTTTTCCAGGGATGATTGAAGAAACATGTCGAAGAAGATAACAAACGCTTTCAAAGTAAATTTTTTAATTCTATAAAAATTAACTCATGTCTAATAATTAAATACAAGGACTAGTGAATTAATTTGCTTATGTATTTAGCTGATTATTATTTTTAATATGATTTAACAAGTAGAGTAAACAAACAAATTATAATCTATCGCTTAAACTAATTGGCATAATTCATTTTACAGTCTTTAAAACCATCACCAGTGAGTTCTATTATTTCGTTCTTGACCTTCATCCTGATTCTATTAAGATCTCTTATCTTGATAGCTCTTTTCCCAATTTCCTCAAGACCTAGGTTTTCATCCTGACCTTTCCTAATTGCGTATTCGGCATCCCACATTTTGCCATTTATTTCATATAGTTCATTTACAAGTCCCGACAGTTTTGGATTTTCTAAGTCCAATCCATCTCTATAATAATTAACTTGACGTTGCATATCTGCAACATCTATTTCAGTATGGTCTAGACGTTCTATTTTAAGAATTGCGATGGTATAGCGGTCTGCCACTTCTGGTAATGGTGTAATAATTGCTTTTACCATTGCAAAACAATTGATGATTATCTTGATTAGTTTTTATTATATCATAAATTAATGCTATTTACTTTTTTTGATTGTTGATTATGGTGTTATTTGGAATTAGATTTTTCTTTGGTTTATAATTATTCATTGGGATTACTTCTATTTAGAGATACTTCAGTGAATTCCAAGCATTTGATCAAGATTTTCTATTGAGCAAAACTCAATGGACATTTTTATTTTTATTGAGAAAAAGTTGTTTTTATTTTAAATATGGGTGATAGTTGAAGTATGGATAAAATCTTTCTTCATTTCCTGGCTGCAGAGCCAGTGTGGATCCCTCCCAACGGCTTGTTATTTGCCCTCTTGGTTCTAGGGGCAATGATGTTTGCTGGTGTGGTCTTATTCATTTTCACTTTTTATGAAGATTACTATTGGAATGATGAGGAGTTCAGAAAGAAACTTCGGTGGCACTCGGTAAGAAGGAAAGGAAAGGCGTGATTTTAACTTGATTCAAACTTGAATTTTCAATTAAGCATAAGTTTTTCTTTTAAGAGGGTTTAATTAGTTATAGTGCTATTAGGCCAAACTTAAATTTCTAATAAAGCGGTTAATAATCTTCAGTTAACAAATCAAGTCTATTAAATTAATTTAAAATGAATAGTTTTTAGAAAAAGCCTTTAGATGCAAGAAAGCCAATCATTAAAAGGACTGGTCCAATCCCAAAAATGAATAATACTATTTTAGCTGTTAATGGGTTGGTTTCCTCTTTGAATGCTTTCGACTTATTAGAGATTTTTCTTTTTGGCATTTGAATTCTGGCTTTTTCTTAGATTAATGATGGGTTTTTATTTCTTAGATCATACTTAATAATTTTATATCAAGTAAGAATACATTGACTTTAAATTCTGGATTGACATTTATATAAAATCAGTTCTATAAGTGAGAGATATCAAAAGCACTCTAGACTGAATTAACAATAATTTAAATACTTGTACAGAAATTAATTGTAAATTCAGAATTACTATGTTTTTTTGTATATGCTTTTATATTATCTTCTTCAAAACTTTTAAAGATATTATCTAGCTGCATTGCAGATTCAAAAATGCAATTTGGTTCGTAACTAATATTTATAGGTAAGGCACTTATTTTGAAATTAGCAATGCTCAGTTTATTTGAAAATCTAGGGAAGCATAGAAAATGTTTTAAACCCATTGCCCAAGTGGTGGTCATTACCCAATTGTAGTTAATAACATCATCTAGTATTATTATGGAATTTGGATTCGCGAGGCAAGAAATAAGGGCAAGTTCAAAGAATGTGTCAAGTGCATGACTTGAGTCTAGGAAGATTAAATCATACTTAACCCCTTCGCTGACAAGTCTTTGTAACCCACTAATTGAACTACCATGAATTGAATTTATTCGATTACAATAATGATTAACATTCTTCTGCCAAACTAGATATTCATTGTGCAATGGAGAATCAACCCTTGTCATTTGTTCATTTTTAAACCCCATGTATAAATCCATACAGGTTATTGAGGCTGAACTTTTTTCAGAACCAATAGCAAGAGCTAGTGTTGAAGCCCCTTTATAAGTTCCTACTTCTAATATTTTTGACCCAGATTGCAATCCTTGAGCGATTGCAGTTAATTGATAGTAATCTTCAATATTTAATAAACTTTGTTGCGAGGAATCTTCTTGTCCTGCCATTGCCTTAAGACTTGATCTGACCTGATGCTTAGTTCTCTCATCAAGATTAACTTTGGAACTATACTTTTCTTTTAAGTTGGTTAGGTGTAATTGAAGCCCTAATGCTTTGCATAGATTTCTGGCTTGCCGATGAATTCCATGTATATATAGGAATTCAATAAAAACCTCTACACTCGAGAAATCTTTTATATAGAGGGTCTTTTCCAATGGAAAGTATCAAAATCTTTTTTTAAAATAGCATAATATGAAAATAAATTCCTTTTGTAGCTAGTATTACTTGCTCAATGGATGTCTTGTGATTTACGATTGGAATTACAAAATTTTTGAGAGTAGACTATTATTTATATTAATTAGATACCAGTTGATTATGCTATGAAATTATAGCTCTATAAATATTAATCGAAATTATATTCATGCTAAAATCTTACAACAGAGAACAACTATTTGGGCTTTGATATCTATGTTGGATTGATAAATAGTTTTCTTGTGATTTTGATATTGAGGTTTAAAGTCCTTTTAACTTGTGGAATTACTTTATGGTTGTCCCCAAGGCCATTCCAACTTAGCCAAATTTTTTTACGAAAAAAAAGCAGAGCGGCTGGCCCTGCCTTTTAGATTTGGTTGAAGAGAATCCATTTTATGGACTCTCTTCAGCTCATTTGGTGCATTTCAACGCTGGAACCTTTTGGAAGGATCGTTTTTGTCGCGTGCATACCAGTGGAATTGGGATACCTGGATAATTGCAATGATGCCGAAGATAGCTGGTATCAGTTGGAAACCACCTTCTCCAAACAATGGCTGGATCCCAGCAAAGATTGGTGACATGAAGCTCGCAAGTTAAAGCCTCGCAACTATACATATTTTGAAAACCAGTCGGTGCTCTCTGTCCCATATTGAAAAGTGACTACAAGAAGTTGAGAAATGATTTCTTTGTTTTTTTGCCGAGAATTAAGCCCCTGCTTATGTTTGCGTTACCTTGAGCTCGAAAAAGTTGTTTGTGATGGCTACATGATTTTGCGATTTTTGGAGGCTTTTGGTGATCTTGAATTAGTTAGTAGGAGAGGTATCTAGGGCCTCAGAGACCTTTTTAACTGCTGTAGGAGCTTTATGAGGCTTTTCTTTGTATTTGTAAGGACTAGAGTTGATGTACCTAGCTAGTAGGGCATTTAATGAATTTTGGTTGAAAACACTTGGAAAACCGCCTTTTTTATCCAGCGACATCTCGTAATAGTGAATCTATTTCAAGAGTGCTTTTAAAGTATCTCCCCGGTAATGGCACTGTTCTTGAAGTGGCGAGTGGTAGTGGAGAGCACGCTGTTACATTCCAGAAGCTTCTTCCTAAACATACCTGGCAAGCCACTGATACTTCTTTAGTTTGTTGCAGGAGCATTCGTTCATGGATTAAATATTACGAGCTTGAGGAAATAATGCCTGAACCAATTCAACTAGATGTAGAGACAAAGTCTTGGCCATTGACTAAGGAAATTCTTGATTCTCTATGTGCAATTGTTTGTATAAATATGATACATATTTCACCTTGGGAGTGTTCCAGGGCACTTATAAGGCAAGCAGGAGGAATTCTTAAAGTTAATAGACCTTTGATCTTATATGGACCATTTCAAATGAACCATGAACCCATGACTCAAAGTAATATGCTTTTCGATATGTCTTTGCGTAAACAAAATCCAAGTTGGGGCATTCGCAAGTTGGAAGATTTGGATGAATTGGCTTTTAGTCAGGGCTTTAAAAAAGAGGCAATAATTCAAATGCCAGCAAATAATTTATCAATTATATATATAAAAGTCTAAATATATTCCTTTCTTGTTATAAGTGATCCTGTTGATCAAGACTAGATTTCGCTAATATATAATTGGCTGAAATATTTTTGCATTTTAAGATTAGCCTCATTCTGATTGATTATTTATAAAGTTCATTAGTCTGATAAATATCTTTTACTTATATTTAATTCAGGCTACTTTTTTATATGAAGTGTAATTCTCGATTAAATGTTGGCCATATTTAGTTAATTTAGCCTTGGAGTTGTAGATTTCTTCATAGATTTCTTTAGTACTTCTACCTAACTCTAATTGCATCAAATCAAGTGTTAACCATTCAATACATCCTTTCACTTCTAAATCTAAGAATATATCAATTACTTTCTCTATTCCTAGGAAGAGTTGGTTATCTATAGATTTAGGAGGTAAAATATATTTTTGTTTTTCATTTATAAATAGGGAGAGGACTTCTTCTTCGTACTGTGACAGAGAAGTGTTATTCATTATTGAGCCCCCTTCTCATTTGTTTAATTATAGCATATGTTTTAAGAGGAGTTAACTTGCAGAGATCATTCTTTACTCTATTTTGTTAATGCTATTGATTAGAACCTCTTTGTCTATCACTATAGTGTAAATCAGCCAAAGACTTAAGTTGATCTACTTTGGTTTTGAGTTCTATCCAGAGGGTGAAAACAGTAGTATTAACAACTAATCTCCATGTTTATTCTTCTATTATTCGACATTTAAGTATTGCTATTGCTTGAGTTGGAAGTCCTAAAAATATGTCTAAGAAGAAATTCCCAGTTTTTGAAATAATAGCATTTCCTTGAAGACAAGTTTGAAAATTCATCTTTTTGAACTTGTCTTTAATAAATTGATCTCTATTGCCGTCTTGGGTATTGTTTAGGCATGTTTTTACTATTAGGGGCGGAGCACTGAGTCCTGGCCAAATTGAAAGACAGAATTTGGATTCAAATTCAAGTGATAATTCCCCGTTTAAGCTATTTAGATTACCTTGAAGCAATATTGGAACGACCTTTATCTCAATGCCTGGCGGCAAAGAAAAACCTAATATCTTTGTAGTCTTGGTATTTAAAGATGGTATTTTAAATGTCTTAGAGTCAAATTCTATTTTCTTTATTGTTCTCTGTTTGGTTTGAATGGTACGAAATTTACCTCCTCCTCCTTTAGCATTGTAGGTAAATTCAGGATATGAACCGATTGATAGTTTGCAGTTTTCAAGGCTTTCTAAATGCATAGCACCAAGTATTATAAAGAGGTTTACTATTAATCATTAGAATACTAGATATCAAAATAATTGATATATTTTAACTTAAATAATGAATTCAAAAAAATCAAAAATTTATACTAAGAATAGGGCATGATTTATTATAAATTCTTTAAAGCAAATGCCTAGATTAGAATGATCAATAGATGTTGATTTCGTTGTTTTAAGATAGTTGAATAAATGCTGTAGGATTTTACCACCTAGAAAAGCCCTTTAGATGTCCTCTGGCTCTTATTTGATTGCCATAGCACTTATCGAGCAGAAGAGTGGACGTTCCATGCCGTTAGGAGGAAAGTCTCTTAGAGAGCCTATTGCAGATGATGAGTATCCAGGAAGTGTTTGTGAGAGCATTGCTTTAGAACTTTTACTAAGAGTTCTTGAGCGAAGTGATGAAGAAGGATTGTATCGAGCAGCTGAGGACAATAGCGTTTTAATAGCTGAGATTTCTTACGAAACTATTCAAGCTAGTTTTCCAAATCTTAAGAAAGAATGGTTAGAGAGTGGGGATACGAATAATTTCATAGATAAATTAATTAATTTATCTATGAAATTATGGAGTTTAAATTTCATAAAATATCAGGGATTGAGTTTTAAGAGGTTGACACCAGGCGCCATTGAATTATGAATAATATTTCTTATAAGCTGAAGTATGCTCAATATATTTTTTCAGGAGAGAAAAGAAGATTTGGTCTGGCAGGCCTAGCTAATGTGCTTTTGACTAATGTTGTTTTACAGCTACTTCTGTCGAGCAATTTAGTGAGTATAGTAGTATGCACATTTATTAGTCAGGCTGTAAACACTTTACTTGGATACGCTATATATGGAAAATTGGTATTTCGCAAGAGTGGTATAAGTAGAAACAAGACTTTTCTTGTCAAATATTTTTTACTTATGCTGAGCTTGTGGTGGTGCAATACCTTTGGAATTAGTATTGGAAGTTCCTTAGGCTATCCTACAAATCTAGTGGCATTGTTGCTGATACCAATCCTTGCAATTTTTTCGTATATAATTCAAAAATATTGGGTTTTTGAAAAATGAAGCTTAGCGTTATCGTACCTTGTTATAATGAATCGAGGACAATACTATCTATACTGAATGCTGTAAAGAAATCTCCAGTTGAGGATAAAGAGATTATTGTTGTGGATGATGGATCTACAGATGGGACTAGGGATATATTGAGATCTTTGGAAGATAAGAATATTGTAGTAATTTATCATTCACAAAATCAAGGTAAAGGAGCCGCACTTCGTTCAGGCTTTGCTGCGGCAAAAGGTGATATATGCATTGTTCAGGATGCTGATATGGAGTATGACCCACAAGAGTTCCCTTTGGTTATCCAACCCATCGCAGAGGGGAAAGCAGATGTAGTTTTTGGTAGTAGATTTCAGGGTGGAAGACCCCACAGAGTAGTTTATTTTTGGCATAGAATGGGAAATGGATTCCTTACATTATTAAGTAATATCTTTACAGACTTAAATCTTACAGATATGGAAACTTGTTATAAGGCATTTAAGCGCGAGATAATACAGTCAATAGCAATATGTGAAGATAGATTTGGTTTTGAACCTGAAGTGACCGCTAAAGCAGCGAAGCTTAAAGTGAGAATATATGAAGTGGGAATATCTTATTATGGGCGTACATATGATGAAGGTAAAAAAATTGGTTGGAAAGATGGCATAAGAGCAATATATTGTATACTTAAATACAATATATTCGATAAATAATTTAACCCTTTTAATAGAATTCACCTTGAGAAAATAGTTCTCGAATGATTTATATGCATTAATATTTTTTAATGTATACTTTGCAAGAGCCGGGGAAAATCTCTGCAATTTGTAGATTGAAATAAATGTGCTAAATTGTGTTTTGGATTTTGTTTTTATTTCACTTTTAACCTGTGAATATTATCAGAAGATGTGCCACATTTCAAAGCTTGAAATTATCTTTCCATTGGATGCTGCTACCCCTAGTAGCAACATTAATGGTTTTATGGCCAAGTTTTTCTTCTGGTTTATCACGGCTTCAGACTGACCCTGGAGACACACTTTTAAACCTTTATTTTCTTGAACATGCCTATAAACACTTTACTACTTCCAATATAATTAGTCCCGACAAATATTGGTCACCGGGATATTTTTGGCCTGTTAAAGGTACTTTGGCTTGGAGTGATCACCTTTTAGGGCCTTCTGTAATTTATGCGGCTTGGAGATTTATTTTTAATCCATTTACTTCTTATTTGGCGTGGATATCTTCTACATTGATTTTAAATTACGTATCCCTTCGCTATGCGATGGTTAGGATTAGTCCTAACACAATGTCCATATGGCCAAGTTTAATTTCCCTTGTATGCGCATTCAATCCAGCATTGATACAACAACTTGGCCACCCACAACTTTTAAGCGTATTTATATTTGGACCCATTTTGGTTGGATGTAGTCGATTATTAAATTCGAATGTAAAAGAAATCACTTATTCCGACTACTGTCAAATCGCAATTTGGTTATTAATTAATGGGTTCTTTAATATATACATATTTGTATATTCTTGTTATTGCGTTATGGTTTGTAGTGTTATTCATTTGTTCAGACTTATTAAATCAGGCCTTAAGCCTATAGCTTTTGGAATTAATCTAAGATTGAAGTTGTCGATACTTTCATTTTTGACCGTTTTAAACTTAATTATTTATATCCCTTATCTTTCTACTCTTAATGTCTTTGGAAGAAGGTCATCTGCTGAAATAATAAGGAATCTTCCGAAATTTAGTAGTTGGTTGTATTCGTCAAATTACAACGTCCTCCCTTCTCCAATCACACCAGGAGGTATTGGATCTCAATTCGTTAGTGGAGTCGAACAAGAACTATTCCCCGGTTGGATGGTGATAATGCTTTTTTCAGCTTCTCTTGTTACACTAATCTTTTGTAAGTATTTTAATTATAGGAGGGATTGTATTAGATGGTTATTAGCATTAACTATTCTATTTTTCTTGTGTTTATCTATTGATGGCAATAGTGCTTGGATCTATATAAGTAAGTTTTTGCCTGGGGCATCCTCTTTACGTGCATCAAGTAGAGTTGGTTTAATCATTATATTATTTTCAAGTGGATTCATAGTTAAAAGTAGTGAAAATTGGAACTTTTCATTCTCTCAATTGACCAGAGGAATTACCTATTCTTTAGTATTGATTCTAGGCTTCATTGGTATTTGGAGGATTCGTCAGCCTTCTTTTGATTTAACTACTTGGAAGAAAGATGTTGATAATATTTCGCAAAAGATTAATGATGCAGGTTGTGAAACGTTTTGGTTAGAGCATTCTAAGGGGCCTTTTTGGGCAAGACATATTAAGGCTATGCATGTTCAATTGCGAACTTCTATTCCTACTCTTAATGGGTATAGTGGGCATTTCCCTGGGTCTAATTGGCCTCTTAAGGATGCCAATGGGAAGAAAGCATTTGGATGGCAGTACTTGTCTCCTGTTTTAACCAAACACAAATTCCGTGATGAACAGGCTAAGCAATTTAATTGTCTTGTTTCTGTACATGATGAAAGGGCTATTGTTCAATTATTAGATTCAAATGAAATTATATTCCCGGACCTTATATATAGAGGTCAATTTCTAAGTTTATTATCGACGAAAGATGATTACTTTATTTTTAGTTATATCGAACAAGGACATTGGAAAAGATTTAAGTATATCAAAAAAAATAATCTTCCAGTCTCAGTAGATCAAACACCTTGGGCTATGTATAGTGCAAAAATTATTGAGGACCATCTTAGAATCGATTATGTCAAAAAAGGAGGTAATACTTATTGGGTTTGGAAAGTTTCTTTGAAAACTGGTGAAATATTAAGTCAGGAGTTTATTGATAATAGTCCTAAGCCGACTAATTTGACTGCAAATATACGTGAACCAATTATATTTTATGATACTAAAAACTTACAACTTGCAAACGATATAAATAATAGGATTATTTATAGGAAAGTTTATCCAAAGTCTTTTGGCAAATGGAAGATGATTTTAAGGTCGGGAAAACCAGTCTATAGAAATAGAGGCTCCTTTAGGATAGTTGCTATAAAATTAAAAGATAATATTATCAACATCTTTGACATTGATAATAATGCTCCTCATGGTTATATCTGGAATATCGATGCTCCTTCTGGGATATTTCTGGGTCAGACCTTCGTAAAAGGTAATCATAAAATTATTGAACAATTAAAATCTATGGAATTCAATTAGGTCGGAATCCTGAATTTGTTTTTATATTTTATTTTCTTGCAATAACTGAAAAGAAAGGATCGGTATAATCGGTAAATATTTTTTGAAATCCTTTGGCAGGTATCTTCTCAGCAAGATGCTCTACTTTTTCCCAGCCTTGCGAGCTTAATATAGATTTAATGTAATTTATATGGTCATTATCATCTCCTTCGATCCATATTCTTGGTGCTTTAGTCCAAAATGCCCTATTAGAAAAAGATACTATTAATTGACCATTATTTTTTGTTACCCTTTTAAGTTCTGCAGCTATTTCTTCTGGTTCTTGTAAGTATTGCCATCCTGCTACGATCAAACAAGTATCTATTGTTTCGTCTTCTAAAGGAAGCTTCTGGCATTTATTTAAATTTTGAACCCAATATTTATTTAGTTGGTTATTCCTGTCTAATTCAAGTCGATTCATACCATGCCCTATTACATGATTGAACTTAATGTCATTTGGAAGATGGCTTACCCAACTACTCATTAAATCCAGGATTGTTGAATTTGAACTTATTCTTTCTCGATATAACTCAGTAAGTCTTGATCTAAAGCCTTCATCTAAATGATGAACAAATCGAGGAGTCGAATAGAAATAAGCATCGTCATTATTATCCTCTTTTGAACGTTGGTTCAATGTTAATGTTTTAACAACCATGACTTTTGCTTATTATAAATAAAGTAACCACTATACGAGATCAGATAATTTCTTGCCTTTGTTCTATATCCCAATCAATTCATAATCCCATAAGGATAGGCATTTGTAAGATTAAAAGGAGTTCGAACTCCTTTTATGACTATGTGGATAAGGTTTTTCATAGTCTGAAGAACTGACCCACTCTAATTAAAGTTCAACCTAGTTATATTCACCTGGCACATCATTTTTCTTGACTGTCACCTTGCCAACTTTCTTCCCTGAAAATCTCAGTAGCTCATCTCCTGAAAACTCATACCCCAGCTTATGAGCTATCTTTGCCACATCGTCAGCTGTAGAAGAAGAAAGAACTTCTGCTTTTAGTTGTTGGTCATTTTGCATTTTTTGCAGGAAGGCTTTTAGCTGCTCAAGAGCCATTTGCGTAAAACTAATTTCAGTAAATAATGCTGATTATAATTCTAGCTATCTACTGTAAGCAAATATATTTACTCGATTTATCTAGATATTTACGTGAATAATTTCATCTTATTTGTTCACATAAAATTCCCCTGAAATCTATTTTTCAGCTCTAATATTGTCAATATGGTTTAAGGATGCATTTTATGTGTGTAGATAATTTCTTTAATTTAAAAGTAAAAATAAAAAGGCCTCGAAATGATTCGAGGCCTTATATGAATTTGGTTATAGACTAATTTTTAAATGTCAACCCAAATTGATTGGGTTTGACTTATTAGTCTGATGTTGCAACGCTGCCTATATTTTGAAGAATCCTTCTAAAGTCAACTCCTTGGGCACGCAATGCATGCCATAAGTGACCTTGGAGACAGAAGAAAGCAAAATAGTATTGGACATTAACAAGCGCTGCACGGGTTGTGTGACCGAAGAAGTACTTGCAGTCTGAAATATCACCAGTATCAACCCAATATGGGGATATTCCAAATTTGAAGGCCAAAGGTTCCCCGAAAAACTCTGGGGAATAAACGGTGGTGTTGCTAGCAGCCCAGAATGCTGCATTTACACCCATTAGGAATAGGCCAGCAAGAGACCAGGACAGTACAGCTTCTGCAGACAGAAGACCATCGCCTTTGAATTTGTCGTATGGACCAAGGCGCTTTCTTTCAAAAGGTGTGGTAGAGCCTGTTGTGATATGGAATGCACCACCAGTTATCTGTAAGAAAGCCAGGAATGCGTGTCCCATCATGACTTCTTCAAGATTGTCGATGCCCCACGCGTCGAATTGATGACCTAGGAGCACTCCGAAGTCACCGTATCCAGGGAAAACAGTTCGTACAGCACCTAATGCAGGATCATAAATCCCATGAAATCTTGCCCATTCAACAAACCAGATGTTTGCTACACCTAGGAAAATCAAATGGTGACCAAGAATAAAGACCAAGTTGTCTGGGTTATCCCATTCAAGCTTGAATCTATCCACACGGCCGATTGGGCCACTACCTAAATCCGGATCAAAAAGTAGAGAGTGCAAGAGTCCTGCACCTCCATAGACCGCAGAGAAAATCAGGTGGAAGATGGCGATAGTGGCTACACCTGCTCCTGTCCAAACCCCAGCCTCGTCAAAACCAATGCCGAGTTGAGCCAAATGGGACAGGTATATAGAGCTTTGATGCCCCATAGGCACCGAGGGGTCAAAACGAGCAAGTTCCCAAAGGCAGCTCGCACCAGTAGCGAAGCAAATTATTCCTGTGTGCCCAACGTGCGAGCCAATGAATCGGCCTGCACGGTTAGTCACTACAGAATTACCAACCCACCACCCGTAGGTGACGTCTGGATTTCCATAGGTCTGCATAATTTAGGAGTAAAAAATCGGCAATCCGCGTTGAAGACTACACTCAACTCGGTCGTAGAAGTTAAAGCCGTTCAGCATCCGTATTAAAAGTAGAGAATAAAAAAGCCTCGTCAAATTGACGAGGCTTTTTTGAAAGAAGCTTTCTATTTATGAGTCAATGGAAGATCTAAAAGATTCAACCACTGATTCTGATAGTTGCATTTTCATCGTTACCGAAGGCCTCACGGACTTTTGTGAAGTCGAAACCTAATGCACGTAATGCATGCCAGAAGTGACCTTGAAGGAAGAAGAATCCAAGGTAATAGTGGACATTTGTAAGAGCTGCACGTGTGGTATGACCCAAGAAAGCAGTTCCATCAGAAAGATTCCCTGTGTCAACCCAATAAGGGGAAACTGCAAATTTGAGTTGCAATGTTTCTCCATACCAAGCTTCAGGGTAAACAGTTGTGTTTGTTGCGCACCAGAATGCAGCAACAATAGCCATCCAGCCAATACCTGCTAAGGACCAGGAAAGGACAGCCTCTGCAGACAGCAATTCAGCACCTTTGAACTTGCTGTATTCGCCAAGTCTTTTGTTTTCCCAAGGTGTTGATCCAGCAATAATGTGGAAGGCACCACCTGTGATTTCTGCGAATGCCAAGAAGGCATGCCCCCCCCATGACGTCTTCAAGACTATCAATGGCAAGAAAGTCAAACTGACGTTGCCAAATCATCGAAAGGTCAAGGTTGTAATTGACCTGACGCACAGCTCCAAGAGCTGGGTCATAGATGCCATGAATTCTTGCCCATTCAACAAACCAGACACAAGCGACACCAAAGAAGATCAAGTGGTGACCAAGGATGAAAGTCTGATTGTCAGGGTTTTTCCATTCCAGTTTGAATTTTCTGGCTTGGATGACATCGCTGTCTTGTAGATCTTCATCAAAAAGGACAGCGTGCATTAATCCACCTCCTCCATAGACCATGGAGAAGACCAGATGAAGTATGGCGATTGTGGCAACCCCAGCTCCTGTCCAAACTCCAGCTTCGTCGAAACCAATTCCGATCGAAGCCAAATGAGCTAGGAATATTGAGCTCTGATGCCCCATTGGCACTGAGGGGTCAAAACGTGCTAACTCCCACAGGGTGCTTCCACCAGCCGCAAAGCAGATCAATCCAGTATGCGCAACGTGCGAGGAAATGAATCGGCCTGAGCGGTTGGTGACCACAGAATTACCAGCCCACCACCCGTAGGTGACGTCTGGATTTCCATAGGTCTGCATAATTTAAGAGTGCAAGACAAAATTAAACCGCCTAACCCTACAAGCTTCTCAATTGATATGGACAGAATAGTTAAAGGTCTTTATTTAGGAAGCGTTGCCCACCTGCTTAAATTAGAAAATTCGATATCTTAAGAAGGAAAATAAAAGCCTTGGATTGATCCTTCAATAGGAGTTCAATACGTTACGGCAGCTTGAAATACCTCTAGAGAAGGGAGTTTTCCCATAACAGTCTAGGAACTCTGAAGGCGTCTACCTTGAGAAAAACTGTTTATAGAGAGTGTTCTGGGGATCGGATTCCTTTTCCTGTTTTTATTCTGACTAATTGGGCAATTTTATTTGAAGGTGCTTTCTTTAGCTAAATGATGTTGATTTTGAAGTTTGATACAAAGAAATTAAATTCAAAATAAAAGCCTCGTCATTATGACGAGGCTTTTATCAGATTATCTTTGGATAATCCAACCTTGAGAACCAATTTTAAATTTGAAGGCTCTATTATCTTTTACTTGAGTTTTAGTGAGTAACCAGTCGTATCGGTGATAGGACTTGTTGGTGGCTTCTCCAGCCCACTTAAACCTTCAGCAATACTCTTGAAATTAAAGCCCATTGCACGAAGTGCATGCCAGAGGTGACCTTGAAGGGCAAAGAAACCTAGACCATAGTGGACATTCACTAGTGCATCTCTAGTTGTATGACCAAAGAAAGCAGTGCAATCAGAAATGTCACCTGTATCAATCCAATAAGGTGCAAAACTAAATTGGATTTGTAATGGTTCTCCAAACCACGCAACTGGATAAACAGTTGTATTGGTTGAAGCCCAGAAGGCAGCAACAATTGCCATCCAGCCAATACCAGCAAGTGACCATGAAAGAATCGCTTCGGCTGAGAGAATATTTTTTCCTTTGAATTCTGTGTACTCTCCAATTTGCTTAGTCGCAATGTGGAAAGCACCGCCAAGAATTTGCCAGAAAGCTAAGAAGGCATGGCCCCCTAATACATCTTCAAGACTATCGATAGCAAGGAAGTCAAATTGATGATTCCAAATGGCAGATACATCCAAGTTGTATTCAACTTGGCGAATAGCTTCTACTGCTGGGTCATAGATTCCATGGATTCTTGCCCATTCAACAAACCAAATATTTGCAACACCAAAGAAAAGCAGGTGGTGTCCAAGGATAAAGGTCTGATTGTCAGGATTATCCCATTCCAATTTGAATTTTCTGGCTTGGATTATTTGACTTTCTTGAATGTCTTCTTCAAAAAAGACACTATGTAAAAGTCCTCCAGCCCCATAAACCATGGAGAAAATCAGGTGAAGGATGGCGATAGTGACAACTCCAGCCCCTGTCCAAACTCCAGCTTCGTCAAATCCAATGCCTAATGTTGCTAAATGACTCAGGAACAATGAGCTTTGGTGACCCATTGGGATGGAAGGGTCAAACCGTGCGTATTCCCAGAGGGTGCACGCACCAGCCGCGAAGGCAATCATTCCAGTATGAGCAACATGTGAGCCGATGAAACGGCCTGAGCGGTATGTCACCGATGAATTACCAGCCCACCACCCATAGGTGACGTCTGGATTTCCATAGGTCTGCATGATTTAAGAGTGCAAGGTCAGTTAATACGCTCCGCACCATACAAGCGAGTGAATTCATATGGTCGGAATAGTTAAAGGTCTTTATTTATTAAGCATTCTTTCTTGATTGCTTTGAGCTTGATCGGGGAGTTGTTACTTCAAAAAAAAAGCCTTTATTAGCGATCAAATTAAAGTCGAGGTGAACTAGAAGAGCCGTTAATATTCTCTAAACCCTTATAGGTATAAGGGTTTAGAGAATATGCTTAAGATTTTTCTTGGAATTTTATAGGTCTTTAAATCTTTGACCTCCGAAGTCAATCGCGCCGGCCACCATGGCTCTCCTTATCCTTGCGCTTGCTTATATTAGTATTTCTTATCGGCCGTATCTTGTAGGCTTCGTGGCGGTTGATTTCCCCTCACTCGATAGTCTATAACAATTGTTTTGGCCATAATTTATATCAGTTCTCTGCGGTCAATATTTGGATTGATAAGATTTAATGGAATATTCAACTATTATAGACAGTTAGGTAAAAGCATTACTTAATAGTAGTTAAACCCATATCATAAGCTGAATTAACCCTCTAGCTAGCATGAATAGAATCTTTATTTTCAATCAAATGATTAGTGAAAGAATTGATGATTCCATGACTTTAAGAAATGAGAGTCGTTTTGATTAAAGTTGAAAGGAACTTAAGTTGAAATAATTCTAGTGAGCGGCAAAATAATCAGTCCCCACCTTTGATTTGGGTGTATGGATGATTTTTCTTGAGATAGTCAAGGTCCTTTAACAAGTTTGCTTATTGAGTTTTCAAGATGCGACAGAGACTTCCTAGCTGGTGCTCTTGTGGTTTATAAATACCTGACTGTCACAAAAACGGGCTATCAAAAGCCCCTTTATTTATTGATGATTGATTTGAACCACATCATTGATTTTGCTACTCAACTACCTCACCCATCTGATATTGGTTTAATTAAGCCATCAGGAGGTTTCAATATTGCGGCCGCACTCTGTGGCTTGGGAGCAGTTTTTGGAGCTGCTCAGTTTTTCTATTATTCTGACGATTCAAAAAGGGTAGACCCTTGGGCTAGACCAGATAAATAAAATATTAATTAGATTTAATTTGGAAACCATTCTTCATTGCTCATATAAGAAGAGAAAGGGAATACATTTCTTTCTTATAAGTGCATGAAGAATGGTAATTTTTGCTTAGAGCACATTCAATGCTCTTAAGTTATTAATTTGTGCATTATTCAATCAATAACAATAATTCCGTTCATAATCATTCTTTAGTAACTTGTTGCATTTTGGTTCGACAAGGAATATCTTTATGGTTTTAAATCTATATTCTTGATAATTCCTAATTAAAATCTAAAGTGTTTAGGATAATTGGCCTTTTTACTGGACTATTTTTGACTATTTTAGTCAGCCTTGCAGGTTGGACTACTTTTGTTTCTTTAAATAAGGGCCCAGTGGATCAAGAGATAAAACAAGTAATAAATCGTTTTAGTGTTAATGAGATGAGGTTTATTGAAGATGTTAAAGATCTTTCTTTGTTGTTAGCGCAAGATATTTCATATCGAATTAATTCTAAAGATTTAATAGTATTTAAAGAGCAACTACAAAGTAATGAATCGGAAATAAAGAATGATTTACTTAGTTTTGAAGAAAATGGGGAAAGTAATGAATCGGAAATTGAGCTTCATTCATCTATACTTAAAGAAGACTCGTAAAATAGTAAACTTGAAATCCAATTATTTTTGGGGCTGAATTAATTTATTATAAAAATATTAGTAGATTTTATAAATAAAAACAAAGCAAGAAATAAATAATTTTCCAATTGGGATTTATTTATAGATAAAAACATCTAACTTTTTTCATCTTTCTCTGGCCGTGTCCACTTTTTCTTTGTTGGTAATTTCTTTGTTAGTTTTCTGACTCCTATAACTATCAGTATGCCGAAGACAAGAGTCCAAAATAAGGGAATAAGAAGGTCGTAGTCCATTTAAGGTGATTTGATGGTTTTAATGACATTTCCTTCTTCTTCATTTAATTCGGCTGGTATTTCAAGACCAAATCCTTCTAGTAACTGCTTTAGAAGCTCTTTGTTCGCCTTGCCTTTCTGGTCTGTGGTTGTAGCTTGCTTATAAAAAAGAAACGCACCTAAAGCTAATGCGGCAACTCCAGCACTGATGAGACTGATTAGAAGTGGTGGCTCAGGTAACCATTGCCCCATTGGCATTGCCTTGAATTTGTCTTTTTATCTTTCCATCAATTGTCTGTAAAACCAGTACTGGTTAACAAAATGATTTCTCTTGGCCTAGCCAGGACGGAGATGGTTTTATTGAGAATTCCTTGCAAGAGCCCCTTCGATGGTTTCGAAAATTTCATATATTTCAACTGAACCTGTAAAAGGTATTGTTTATTTCGATTTTAAGAGTTACAACGACAATGAGTGCTGAATTGGGGGAAATATGGAAAAGGACAACCCCTCTGATTTATCTAGAGAGATAAAAACTCTTTTGAAAGGCTCTAGTGAATCCTTGAAACTTATTCGAGATGGCATTTTTGCTTCAATTGCTTTTTTGATCGCCCTTTTCAACAGAATCATTAGGTTTTTGAAAAATTGGAGGATAAGCGTAAATGAACAATCAATACAATTGGAAAAGCAGCGTCGACTTGAAGAAAAAGAACGTCGGGAGATAGAACGTAAGGAGAAAGAGGAGGCAAAAATAGCGGAGGAGCGAAGATTTGAATTGAGGGAAAAGCGTGAGGAGGAGCGCAAATTAAAAGATCAGAGGACTACCTATACAAAGATTATTTATCCAATTCTTCTATTTGCGGCTGTAAGCACAACTGCATTAGTAGTTGGTGTATCAAGACTCTCCCCTATCGCTAGGTGGACAAAAAGTCAAAATGAGTGCATAGAAATGACTTCATTGGATGAGACGAATAAAGTGGCAAGTCTTGCCAATAAAGTAATGAAATGCAATGGAGGTCATGATTAACTACATGTAATACATATACATTAAGGTATTGTAAATAGTTCCAAAGTCATCTCTTTAAATAAAATTTATTTCAAGAGACGATAATTCTCTAAAAAAAACAATAAATTTTGAAAAGATGGTTATTACTTTCTAAATAAATATGATTTTTTTAGGGCTGGGAGAAGACACTTGGCTGATCATTGCCTTGACTTTTCTTGGGTTATCAGGTGTTTCTTTCCTTTGGGTTTGGTGGGTTGGATTTATTCGTGACAGACAGAGTGGTCAGTCAATCGAATATCCATGGGATTAATCTTATATTTCTTATCTCCTAGAAATGAGCTTAAAGGGTATTAGCTAATGATGAGTTCATTGCAACCCACAAGAAAAATACTATATTCGCTGCAATTGCAAGCCCTACTGTCGTGAACTCTTTCATGGGAGATTTATAGCTTCCTCTACTTCAGCAAAGGTAAGGAGCTTTTTGCCAGTCTGTGTTTGTAACTGCTCACATGGAAGAGTATTTGAAATGTCAATTTCAAGGAGATAGAGATTTTTTGCGATTGAGGTTAATTTTCTTCATGATATTTCTTGAACAAGATCTAATATAATCTTGCCAATAACTTTACAAGTATTTAGTTGAATCGAAAAGATTAATTCCTTTTAGCTTTTCTGTTGATCGATTAGTAGTGAAGAACAAATTGAAACAACCAGGGATATAGTTATATCTATTCTAGGTTTAGATATATGTGTTTATTAATTAGAAGCTCTATCTATATTATCAACATATAAAAGTATCTAACTCTTTTGAAGTTTGATCATATGAAATGCGCATTATAATTTAACTTAAAAATCCATGTTTTCTAATAATTATTCTGGCTTATGGTTGTATTTAGGATATGAATGACATATATTTTTTATAAAGTTCTCCTCTAGACTTCTACTTTTAATCTCTTCTTGCAAGGATTCATATAGGATTTATATTATGGTTTCATACATTTCGTTAATTACAGTCACTTTATTTCTATTGGAGGATTATATTCTTTAATTAAAGTCAATAAAAGAATTAACCATGAAAGATAAACACATTGTGGCTATAGGAGGTGGAGGATTTGGCAGGTCTATTGGTGATTTGAAGATTGAGAAATATATTCTTAGTCTTGTCTCTTCTGATCAGCCAAGGATTTGTTTTATCCCAACTGCAACAGGAGATGATGATAGCTATAAAGTTAGCTTTTATCAGGCTTTTACTGATTTAAAATGTAATCCGACGCACATAGATTTATTTAAGAGGACAATAGATTTAGAAGAGCATATCTCTAAACAGGATATCATTTATGTTGGAGGGGGAAACACTAAAAGTATGCTTGCGGTTTGGAAAGAATGGGGATTAGACCTCATGCTTAAAAAAGCCTATGAGAGTGGAGTTGTAATGAGTGGTGTAAGCGCAGGAGCAATTTGTTGGTTTTCAAATGGCATTACTGATTCTTGGGCTAATGATTTACGAATACTCAAGTGCTTAGATTTTGTTAAAGGTAATTGCTGCCCGCATTATGATGAAGAGGAAAATAGAATTCCATATGTCCAAAAGATTTTGAAGAACAAGGCTATAAACAAATGTATTGCTATTGAGGGTAAATGCGCTCTTCACCTGGTTAATGATAGGCCTTATAAAAGTATTGATTTTGGAGTAAACAAGCAAACATATTTGCTTTCAATGGAAGAAGATAGGATTATAAGTAAAACTTTCAAATCAATAAAATTGTAAGTCTCAATACATTGATGTTACATATGAAGGTAAGACCTAATTGCCGCTTAATAATTTAAGGCTATTGAATGTAGAAAGAATTAATTTACACTATTTAAATATTTCATCTAGTTTTAGACTACTTATACTTGCC
>QCJK01000014.1 GCA_003216075.1 Prochlorococcus sp. AG-409-B05 | reverse complement strand
GTAATGTTTTGGCAATTGCACTTAGCCCCAGATCCATTACAGGATTAACTTATAAGTGGTTTTCATAAGCTGGTATTATTTTCTAAAAGTTCCCATTCATACTCCAAACTGACTTTGAAGCTTTACTTTAAAACTTAACAAGCCAGAGAATTGTTAGTGCTCTCAACCTATATCTAGCAATTACTGAGAAGACTTCACTTTTAAGAAATGAACTCCTCACTGTCCTCAAAACTTATCCATGAGAAGGCAGTAAACCCGATGAATAAGCAAGAGAAGGTCTTATTCATAAGATTGCCATGCAACCCAATTTTCCCTATTGGACCTATCTACCTTGCAGATCATTTACATAAATGTTTTCCTAATCTGCAACAAAAGATTTTAGACCTTGCAACAGTACCTGTGCTGGATGTAGATGAGGTTCTAAAAGCAACAATTAGTGATTTCAAACCATCTCTCTTAGTTTTTTCTTGGCGAGATATTCAGATCTACGCCCCAGTAGATGGGAGAGGAGGCAACCCACTTCAAAACTCTTTTGAAGTTTTTTATGCAAATAATGTTTTCAGGAGATTAAAGGGGGCGATTGGAGGAATCAGGCTTATCTCAAGTCATTATGGAGAGTTATGGAGAAATAAACGTCTAATAAACAATGGCTTAAAGCAGGCACGCCGCCACAATCAATCTGCACGATTAGTACTTGGGGGAGGTGCAGTCAGTGTATTTTACGAACAACTAGGCAAATCATCTCTGCCAAAAGGAACAATAATTTCTATTGGAGAAGGAGAGCCACTTTTAGAAAAATTATTGCGAGGGGAATCAATTAAAGATGAACGTTGTTTCATTATAGGAGAATCACCACGACACGCTCTAATACATGAGCAACCACAAACCTTGCCCAAAACAGCCTGCGATTATAAATATATAAGTAAAATCTGGCCGGCATTAAACTATTATCTAGAAGGAGGAGATTTCTATGTAGGTGTTCAAACAAAAAGAGGATGTCCTCATAATTGTTGTTACTGTGTTTACACAGTTGTTGAAGGGAAGAAAGTTCGCGTTAATCCTGTCAAAGAAGTTGTCTCGGAAATGCAACAACTTTACGATCTAGGAGTTCGAGGATTTTGGTTCACAGATGCACAATTCATCCCTGCTCGTCGCTATATAGAAAATGCAAAAGAGTTGCTAAGAGAAATACAAGCAATGGGTTTAAAAGATATCCATTGGGCTGCATACATTCGAGCTGACAACCTAGATGAAGAATTAGCAGAATTAATGGTTGCCACTGGAATGAGTTATTTCGAAATTGGAATCACTTCAGGATCACAAGAATTAGTAAGGAAAATGCGCATGGGTTATAATTTACGAACAGTACTTTCCAACTGTAAACTACTTGCAAAAGCTGGATTCAAAGATCAAGTATCCGTCAACTATTCCTTCAATGTAATTGATGAAAGACCAGAAACTATTCGTCAAACAATTGCATACCATAGAGAGTTAGAACGTATTTTTGATGCCGACTTAGTAGAGCCAGCGATATTCTTTATAGGGCTACAACCTCACACTCATTTAGAACAATATGGATTCGAAAATAATTTAATCAGGCCTGGATATAATCCAATGAGCATGATGCCTTGGACTGCCCGCAAATTACTTTGGAATCCAGAACCAATGGGTAGTATCTTTGGGAGCATTTGTTTAAAAGCATTTGAAATGGATTCAAAGCATTTTGGAAAAGCAGTTATGAATTTACTGGAAGAAAAATACGGCAAGGCTCCACTAGAAGAAGCATTGAGAGCACCTCTTCAAGGTTTACCAGCCATAGCAAAAGCAGTGCGTTGAAACCACAAAGTTAGCAATAAAATAAAAATAGCAAGTGCTCCACCAAGAGGATTTCCATTCACATTGCCTACACCTACCAACCAAACTGGAGCATTGACAGGTATTTCAAATAAACCACTATTTAGAGCAAACCATACACCTACCAAACCCCCATGAAATCCTATACAGCCCAACAAAGACCCTTTATCAAAAATACGTCTAAACGCCAAGAGAAGCCCTAAAAGGAATAATCCAAAAAGAAGACTAACTAATGACAGTAATTGAAGATCAAAACGAATATGTACAATGCTGAAAATCAAAGCCTGAGCAACAATAGCGAACCTAGGTCCATATAAATAACTAAGTTCAACTAACAACCATCCCCGAAAAATCAATTCTTCTGCGAAACCTACTCCAAGCCCCAAAGCTATTGCATTATAGAAATTTTCTTGATTTATATCTCCAATCCAAACACCCAAAAAAGCAACACTAATTACGAGTATTAATACAGACAAAAAGGATATTGCGTAAAGCAAACCTCTTAGAAAGATTCTAATAGAATTCCAATTAAGTTTACACTCAACACCAACTGCTTGCCATGCTTTGCTTTTACCCCATCTGAATTCAGCCCAACTTGGCAAGAGCACTAAAAAAAGGAAGAAGCTAAATAATGTTCCAATCAAAGATAGATTTCTTTCTTGTAATCCTGGATCAATAAGTAATAAAGGTTGAACAGTGATCCACCCTAGAAAATATAAGCCAGGAATTAGAACTAATGTTGGAACCCATCGTTTACGTTGGGTCAACCAATAAATCCATGTATTAGAAATTAAAGAAATCAATTTTCCTTTTCAATAGAACTTGTAAGCCCCTTCGAATTGAGAGTTTCAGAATAGAATTCGGCAGGTTCCAAATCACAAACTATCACCAAGCCAATCCCTTTGTTATGAGCTTCAAGCATTACAGCGATAGCATCTTGCTCACTTAACTGAGGGACTACCTGTCGAAGAGTACTCACAACGAATTCCATTGTATTTACCGGGTCGTTATGCAACAAAACCTTGTATCTGGGAGAAGTCTTGCGAATCCGTTTTTTTTCTTTCTCAATAACTGTCGCACCACTGGAAGTGCTGCAAACAAGACCCTGGAGCATTGTGGATACTGCTAATCAAAACCAATTTAAGAGGAGAACCATGATTTGATTCAAATTCAAGAAGAGGTGATTCAAATATCTGCTATCCGCTGCATTGCCATCTCAACGTTTTCACGAGTATTAAAAGCTGAAAAGCGAAAATAACCTTCCCCTGCCGCCCCAAATCCACTGCCAGGGGTGCCAACCACATTCGCTTTTTCAAGCAAGTGATCAAAGAAATCCCATGAATTCATACCTTTTGGAACAGAAGTCCAAACATAAGGAGCATGCTCACCTCCATATACTTTCAGTCCAGCATTATGAAGTTGTTGACGAATTATACGGGCATTCTCCATATAAAAACTAACTAAATTTCTAACTTGTTGTTTACCTTGTCGCGAGTAAATAGCTTCTGCTCCTCTCTGAACAATATAACTAACGCCATTAAACTTTGTACTTTGCCGACGATTCCAAAGACTCCATAAATCAACTAAATCTCCATTAGCTGCTTTCCCTTTCAAAGTTTTAGGTATGACAGTAAAAGCACATCGAGTGCCAGTAAAGCCGGCTTTTTTAGAAAAGGAGCGAAATTCAATGGCACAATCTCTAGCACCATCTACTTCATATATCGAATGAGGCAATTCTTCATCTTGAATAAATGCCTCATAAGCTGCATCAAATAAAATTAAAGAATGGTTTTGATGAGCATAATCGACCCATCTTTTAAGCTGTTCTTTACTCGCAACTGCTCCAGTAGGATTATTAGGAAAACACAAATAAATTAAATCAACATGTTCTTCTGGTAGCTGCGCTTGAAATCCATTTTCTTCACTTAAGGGGAGATAAAATAACCCTGAATATTGGCCTGAGGATCCAGCCTTCCCAGTCCTCCCTGCCATCACATTACTATCCACATAAACAGGGTAAACAGGATCAGTTACTGCAATGATGTTTCCCTCTCCAAGAATATCAAGAATGTTACTGCTATCACATTTTGAACCATCAGAAACAAAAATTTCTTCAGCACTCACATCACATCCATTGTCCTGAAAATCATTCTTGGCAATAACTTCCCTCAACCAAGCATATCCTTGCTCTGGGCCATACCCATGAAAACCAGACGAGGTTCCCATTTCATCAATCGCAGCTTTCATAGCTTCCAGGCATGCACTAGGTAATGGCTCAGTCACATCACCAATACCTAAACGAATCAGATCTGTGTTGGAATTAGATGCGCTAAAAGCCTGGACTCTCCTGGAGATTTCTGGGAACAAATAACCAGCTTTTAATTTGAGGTAATTGCTATTGACTTGAACCACAGGAGGGGAAGCATGGATGACAAACATCTTGCTATGGAAAGTGTCGTTTTGTGGTCGAGTTTGTTCATACGATGTATTTAAGAAAGAGATGAAATCACTTTGGCTATTACCTCAACAAGATCAATGAACCAGTTTTCAAAAGATCAACCTATTGTTTTTGAGAACTTAATAGATGCTGAACTAATAAAGCCAGGCCGCTACTTAGGGCATGAATTAGGCATCAAGCCAAAAGATTGGGATTTAGCTGAAGTGCATTGGGCACTGAGCTATCCAGAGCTTTATGAAGTAGGAGCGAGCAATCTTGGTCACATAATCCTCTATTCGATAATTAACAAGGTCCCAGGCCAACTATGCGATCGCGCTTATCTACCTGGGTCTGATCTCGCAGAACGACTGAGGCAAAATTCTCAACCATTATTTGCAGTTGAGAGTCGGAGGCCCCTTCTAGGTTTCGACATTCTTGGTTTCAGTCTTAGTTATGAACTTGGAGCAACCAATATTCTTGAAATGCTCGATCTTGCGCAAATCCCTATTCATTCATATGCACGCCAAAATCTTCCATTAGATCATCAAGCATCGAGTCCTTTGATATTTGCTGGTGGACCCACAGCCACAAGTAATCCTGAACCCTATGCTGATTTTTTCGATTTTTTTGCTTTAGGCGATGGTGAAGAACTTTTACCAGAAATAGGGTTAATTGTTCTAGAAGGCAAAAAAAACAACTTAAGCCGATCTGAATTACTACATGATCTATCTGAAGTCCCTGGGATTTATGTACCTTCGCTTTACAAAATAGGAACAAATAAAACAACAGTTGAACCTATAAGTCACAACATTAAG
Organism: Prochlorococcus sp. AG-409-B05; assembly: GCA_003216075.1. Classification (GTDB taxonomy): domain Bacteria; phylum Cyanobacteriota; class Cyanobacteriia; order PCC-6307; family Cyanobiaceae; genus AG-409-B05. The sequence continues at coordinate 33,243 of QCJK01000014.1, read as the reverse complement.
AACAAGATTCAACGGCGCGTAGCCACTCCAATCCCTCACTATGCAATGGGATTAGTCCCAAATATAGAAACAGTTCATGACCGTCTTACCATCGAAATCCGAAGAGGTTGCACACGAGGGTGCAGATTTTGTCAGCCTGGAATGCTTACTCGCCCTGCAAGAGATGTAGAGCCACAAAAAGTAATAAATGCAATTGAAAAAGGTATGCATGAGACTGGTTATAGCGACTTTTCTCTTCTTTCTCTAAGCTGCAGCGACTATTTAGCGTTACCTGCGGTTGGAGTTGAGCTTCGTAACCGTCTTGCAAAGCAAAATGTCACATTGCAACTTCCTAGTCAAAGAGTAGATCGATTTGACGACAACATTGCACATATCCTTGGAGGTAGTAATCAGGCAGGCCTTACATTCGCCCCAGAAGCAGGGACACAAAGGCTAAGGGACATTATTAACAAAGGCCTAACTGATGAAGAGCTAATTAGAGGTATACGCAAAGCAATGGCAAATGGCTATCGAAAAATAAAACTCTATTTCATGATTGGATTACCCGGAGAAACAGATAGCGACGTCATGGGAATTTGCTCCACATGCAAAATGCTTCAAGATAAGTGCAGCGATTTAGGACGTTTAACTTTAAATATCACGATTAGTAATTTCACTCCTAAGCCTCACACACCATTTCAATGGCATAGTGTTTCCACAAATGAATTCAAGCGTATTCATAAACTTCTCAAGACAGGCTTTTGCAAATTAAGAGGCATAAAAGTAAATTTTACAGATATTCGGCTATCAGCAATAGAAGATTTCATAGGCAGAGGGAATCGAGATATAGCTGCTGTAATCGAAACTGCCTGGCGAGAGGGTGTTCGCATGGATACCTGGTTTGAGTCCGCCGAGCAAGCTCATGCAGCATGGACAAAAGCCATTTCTAGCGCTGGTCTAAACGGGAAGTATAGAAAACTTGAAATGGGCGATTGGAGTGGGGTTGAACAATTATCTCACCAAAATCTGGTTGATTTTTGCTCCCAGGCTTTACCCTGGGATCACATTGATACTGGAATAGATAAAAAGTGGCTAATAGATGATCTCCAAAAGGCTTTGGAAGCAAAAGTAGTAGCAGACTGCTCATTCAATGCTTGCAGTAGTTGTGGTGTATGTGGGCATGAATTGGGGCATAATATTGTTATTAAATCTCCTTCAATTCCTAATCAAAAAGATTACCAAGCTCCTCCAAGTAATAAAGCATGTCGAATCAGATTGCAATTTGAGAAAACTGGAACTATGTCATACCTTGGCCATCTAGATATTCTACGCTTACTAGAAAGAGGACTAAGACGCAGCTCTTTACCAATAAGCTATACGGGTGGATTTCATCCACTACCAAGACTACAAATCGCCCTTGCTTTGCCTTTAGGTATAGAAGCATATGGAGAATGGATGGATATCATTTTCTCAAAAGAAATCAAGGCAAGTATAGTGCAATCCAAGCTTCAGAAATGTTTACCTGAAGGTTTACAATTGATCAGTGCAAATTCAATTTTAGTAAACAGTCCCAACCTTTCCACAATACTTAAAGGGGCTATTTGGACATTTAATCTAAGTACTAAAACTAATCTTTCGCCCACCACGGTCGAATGGGGAAATGCTATTAATTTCATCAAATCCTCCGCGGAACTTATTTGGAAAGACAAAGACAAAAAAGGTAGGCCAAGAGTTAAAGATTATCGCAACTCTCTTCGCTCAATTAAATTACAAATTCTGGCATCCAATGATTTAGACTTATCTCGCATTACAACCGCAAAAATAAGATTAGATACTCACATCGATGAAATGGGACGAAGTATTAAACCTATTCATATAAAGCATTGGATCGAGAAATATTTGGAGCATCCACTATCTATGACAGATGTCAAAAGAGATGAACTCCAATTACATCAGTGCTAGTCTTGATAAAGGTCGCAAGGTCAAAGGCCAATTCTGCCTAAGCCAAAGAAGCGTCATGGTCTTCTTTACCCCAGTCCTGAGGAAAGTCAGACCCTTTTTCCCTCATCAATTCCGGTCCGAATACTCCGGATAAACCAGCGGCCCTACTCATAGGAGCTCAGACTCCGATAGTTTATTTCTACGGCCTTTGGTCTGGAACCAATTACCAATACCAAGCAGCGAAACTGCAAGGTAGCGATCATTTCTGAGCCAAGTAAGGCTCTCACACTTCTTTATATATGCCCCAGCAAATTGTCATCGCTGAGCAGCTGCGAATTGCAGCATTGCTCACTGATGAGCGAGTAGATGAATTAATCGTCGCCCAAGGTAAATATCAAATTGGAGATGTTTATCTTGGTACAGTCGAAAATGTTCTCCCTGGAATTGACGCAGCCTTTGTCAATATCGGAGAAAGTGAAAAGAATGGATTTATCCATGTAAGTGATCTGGGTCCCCTAAGACTAAAAAAAGGTTCTTCTGGTATCACTGAATTACTTGAACCTCGCCAAAAAGTTTTGGTTCAAGTAATGAAAGAACCCACAGGAACAAAAGGCCCTCGACTAACGGGTAATCTTGCACTTCCTGGAAGATACCTTGTTCTTCAGCCACATGGTCAAGGTGTAAATATATCCCGTCGAATCAATTCGGAAGGAGAACGCAATCGACTTAGAGCCCTTGGAGTATTGGTCAAGCCGCCTGGCACTGGGTTATTAATGAGAACTGAATCGAATGGAATTAACGAAGACTTATTAATAGATGACCTTGAAGCACTTTTAAATCAATGGGAAGCTATTCAACAAGCAGCTGAGAATTCCTCCCCCCCAATCTTACTCAATCGAGATGATGATTTTATTCATAGAGTTCTCCGTGACCACAATGGAGCTGACGTAGTTAGAGTAGTTGTAGAGAATGCCGCAGCTGCAGAACGTGTCGGAGAGTTTTTAGGTCAGGATGGACAAAGCTTGTCTGTTGATTATCACAGAGAGCAAACTAATCTTCTTGATTATTACAAAATCAATGCAGCCATTCATGATGCATTACAGCCAAGAGTTGATCTTCCCTCAGGTGGTTACATCATAATCGAACCAACTGAGGCCCTAACAGTAATTGATGTAAATTCAGGCTCTTTTACACGGTCTGCCAACGCTCGAGAAACAGTTCTATGGACTAATTGTGAGGCTGCAATCGAAATTGCCCGTCAACTAAAACTCAGAAACATAGGAGGAGTAATTATTATTGACTTCATTGATATGGAGTCCAGACGAGATCAACTTCAATTACTAGAACATTTCATAGCTGCAACAAGAGACGATGCTGCCCGCCCTCAAATCGCTCAACTAACTGAACTAGGATTAGTCGAGCTGACACGTAAACGGCAAGGACAAAATATATATGAGCTATTTGGTAAAGCCTGTCCTAATTGTATTGGTCTTGGTCATACTGCAGTAGTGCCGGGCAAAGACCTAATTCAACCTTTAGCAACAGCAACAGGATTAGTTAGCTCTTCAATTACAAATAGAAGTGAAACAATCTCATCAGGAGATAGCACTAACCTTAAGAAGAGAAAAGGAGGACGTTTACGCATTGAAACTGAAGTTCAGCCTGTACAAGTTGCAAGCCAGAGTCCTACAGATGAAAGGTCAACGCAAAGTCCTGATACCGCTGAGATTGGAAGCACTTTAGACAATTCAAATCATCGACAATCGCCAGAATTTATTGCAGTAGAAATGGAATTAGAACAAGAAATAGTATTTAGTGCACTTGGCTTAAGCCCAATTCTCTTACTAGACCCTAAACCAGAAGTAGAAAATTTATTAGTGCGTATTCTTCGCCCAGGGGAAGACTCTGAAATATTACTAGAAGAGGCAAGGCAACAAATGTCTACAAATTCAATAAGGCGCCGGAAGAGAGGACGTATCCCTACTCGTAATTTAACAAAAGAAAGTATCGAAACCACATCAATAGATATAGACATGCCATCAAAAACTTCTCAACCAGATGCTCAAATTGGACCAAACAATCAAGAAGAAATTCTCTATAAAGAAAGTGAAATTCCTGAAGTCAATCAAATAGACCCTGCTCATGTACCTTCTGAATCAAAAGAAGAACAAGAAGCAGAAGATCCCCGACGCCGTCGTCGACGCTCTTCTGCATCATCTCAATGATTTAATGATTTGCTAAGTTCCTCAACAAAACTAATCGCAGGAGTAGATGAAGTAGGCAGAGGAAGCTTATTTGGTCCCGTTTTTGCTGGAGCAGTTGTTCTAAACGAACTAGCTGGACAAAACTTAAAAAAAGCAGGTCTGAAAGACAGTAAAAAGCTTTCCCCTAAGCTCAGATCTCATCTGGTTCCAATTATTAAAGAAACAGCTATAGCTTGGGCATTAGGGCAAGCCTCAGCACGAGAAGTAGACAATTTTGGGATTCGTTTGGCTACTGAAAAGGCAATGGTTAGAGCTCTACAACGAATACCTATGAAATTAGCAATGGTTTTGGTTGATGGGTTGCACCCAATAAAAATTTGGCCTGGTGAACAAAAAGCCTTAGTTAGAGGTGATAGCTATTCGCCTTCTATTGCGGCAGCAAGTGTACTAGCCAAAGAAGAGCGTGATGCACTCATAAAACGATTAGCATCTAGATACCCAAAATATGGGCTAGAAAAGCATGTTGGCTATGGAACAAAATTTCATATTGCAGCACTAAGAAAATTGGGTTCATCGGAATTACATCGACAATCATTCCTATCCAAAATTCTTTACCAAAAAATTGCTTAATTACAAAGGATCTGACTCTTTACACCAACTATCGAAATCCTCAATTAATTGCTTGCCCACTCGTGCCTTTATGCCAATCAAAATCCCATTCAATACAGACTGACCTGTACTTTCTAAGACCTGCTTCGGAATCAATTTCAAAAGAGGTGGTTGGCTGACAGTCACCCCTAAGAGAGCTTCACCTTCAAGCCCATTAGAGGTCGAAAAAAGAATAGCCTCCAGGCTTAAATCAAAATCATCTACTAAACCCAATCCATCCAACTCACTATCTGTAGCATGCATTCTTAATTTCCCATCATCACTATTCACAACCCCTATTGATACGACTGGATTCACAACCAACTGAAAAACCTTGAAACTTGTAACGTTATAACGAAAACTACCTGGCCCAAGAGGGGTTAATTTTGATGAGTCCAGCATTGCTCCAACCACCCTTTCCTGCTGAAGCAAATACGCAGGAAGACGGTCAGCGTTTTCACGCACAGGCAGGTCTAGTTTCTGTCGAGCTTGGAAAGCCAGAGGCATAATTAACTTCTGACGCGTCATGATCCTATCCACCTTTTCGCCCTCTTTTTGTAATGCATACAAGAGTGGCCTATCTCGGCCCCCCTGGAACTTATGCCGAACAAGCAGCTTTTCTCTTGGCTAAGCTGGGAAACCTTGCCGGACCAGAGTTTGTACCTTATTCAGGTATGACCACAGTTATTGAAAATGTAGCCAATAAAAATTGTGATGCTGCAGTTGTACCTATCGAAAATTCTGTTGAAGGTGCGGTTACTACAAGCCTAGATTCAATGTGGAACCACCCTGAACTATTTATCAACAGGGCATTGGTAATCCCCATAGAGCATGCTCTATTAAGCGTTGGTTCTATTAATGAAATCTCTGAAATACTTTCACACCCGCAAGCCCTTGCTCAATGCAGCAACTGGTTAAAAAAAAATCTACCTCATGCACTCCAGCTACCTACCCAATCAACTGCAGAAGCAGTAAAGATGGTTCAAGGCAGTCATTTTCGAGCAGCAATTGCATCCAGATTGGCTGTAAATCATCAAGAGGGAATAAGAGAACTTGCTTTCCCAATTAATGACATTTCAGGCAATAGAACACGATTTGTATTACTTAAGAATAAAAAAGGAACTAGCAGTGGCGATGTTTCTAGTCTGGCCTTCTCATTACATACAAATGCACCAGGTGCACTACTTGAAGCTCTCTCTTGCATAGCAAGTTTAGGTTTAAATTTAAGCAAAATTGAATCAAGGCCCTCAAAACGAGAACTAGGGGAATATGTATTTTTTGTAGATGTAGACCTAACTGCTCAAGACAATAATGTAATTAACAATGTCTTAGAGTCACTAGAGCCGCTATGCGAAAAGCTTGTTCACTTTGGTTCTTATGAATGCAATGAAATTAATAAAAGTTAACTACAACTAGACATCCTGAAAACACCAAATTTCATTAACCCTCTAGCAAAAGCCCATCTCATCATCAATATAGTTGGGATCTCCCGAAGTCCTTGAAATAGTGCCTTAGGGCCTAATCCCAATATCGCTTCTGGCCGTCGAAAGCCCTCCCATATAGATTCCATCCATGACGGCAAAGTTGCTGCAGTCCAGTCAGCTGTTTCTATATAACCTTGACAGAAAGAACTTCTTAACAAATTTGCCCTGAATCCATTAATACTTGAGAAGGCAGGATGAGCCCATTGATTAAGAAGCTGACGCACAATTAGCTTTTCAAGACTATTCATCGAGCCTTCTAATGTATCCCTACTGTTCCAATCAGCGACTGCCAAAAAGCCTCCAGGCCTAAGAACTCTCAATAATTCATCAGCATATTTTTGCTTATCAGGCATGTGAGGGCCAGCCTCCACACTCCAGACGCCATCAAAACTATTGTTATCGAGTTCTAATGCTAGAGCATCCATTACTTGAAAATCACAAGTCAAGTTTTGAGGTGTCAGCTCTACTGCACGTTTTACCTGAGCTGGACTAATACTTATACCTAAAACCTCAAAGCCATAATCTCTAGCAAGAATTCTTGCACTCCCTCCTATTCCACAACCAACATCAAGAATGCGAGAACCCTTGGGTAATTTATCAAAACCACACCAAGCGACTAATTCATGAACCAAGTCCACTTTTGCCTTACGAAAATCTTTTTCAAAAATAGGATTTTCATAAAATCCAAGATGAATATGATCTCCCCATAATCGTTCTAAAAGCCTATCATTAGTCCAGTCATCATAGGCAGAGGCAACACTATCATTGCTTTGATATCTCCTGTCTTGTCGACTCCATGTAAACAATAAAATTCCGAATAAAAGAGCAACAACCAAGAAAATATATAGCACACTAAACATTAATTATTTGCCTGATCTACATTTGGGAAGGTCTCCTTCAGCGCTGTTCGTGCTGCCAATTGTCGTCTCGTTTGATCTAGCATGTCATATTCACGCTGAAGACGTTGGGTTGTATCAAGCATCTCTAGTAAATGCTGTTGTTCATCTGCTACAGGACCACCTAAATGAGAAGCTATCCAAAATGATAGTTCTCTAGGCAAATCTGGGAGGTCATCTGGCAATGCTGACTCTGAATCCGTCAATTTCCCTGTCAATGTAACGACATCTGAAAGTGCCTTCATTACCGAATCAGAAAGCATTTGCAATTGCTTTTGATCATCAATCTGTGCATCTTCTATCCAGCTCACCATTGCAGTCAAATAAGGCGCCTCTCTAATAACCTCAAGCACTCGAAAACGTTGCTGCCCAATCGTAACGATATTGCTCCTTCCATCAGTTGAAGTTTGATGTTTAAGTATTTCTGCACAACATCCAACAGCAGCCATACTTTTTGCTGATGGGTCCCAACGCACAACACCGAAGCGACTATCTTTCTCAAGCACTGACTGGAGCATTATTCGGTAGCGTGATTCAAATATGTGCAATGGAAGCATTTCCTGAGGGAAAAGCACTACATCAGGAAGAAGGAAAAGGGGCAGCTCCCTGACTGCTAGTTCTGACACGGGAATGTTCCCAAAAGCATATTCAAATCTTAGAAAAAGATTCTGATGTTGGATACCAACAAACCACTAGAGCTTAACCTCTATATCTACTCCACTTGGAAGATCTAATTTCATTAGAGCATCAATTGTCTTCGCTGAAGGGTTATAGATATCAATAATTCTTCTATGAGTTCGAGTTTCAAAGTGCTCCCTTGAGTCCTTATCTACATGTGGTGAACGAAGGACACAATAGATTTTTCGTTTTGTAGGTAAGGGAATAGGACCAATCGCTGTTGCAGCAGTATTATCAGCTGTCTCAATGATTTTTTCACACGAAAGATCAAGCATTCGTCTATCAAAGGCTTTAAGACGAATACGAATCTTTTGCTGAGCAATGGCCGTAGACATAACAGATTCCAGTTAGTCCCTTTGACAGGGTTATCAAAAATGGGTTTTCGAGGTCCTATGAATTCGGCAATAACAAGAAAACGTTGAAGTACCGATCCAATCAACTCAATGTAAGGGATGGTGAGGGTTTAACCCCTCACCATCCCTTACATCTTATTCAATAATCTTAGACACAACACCCGCACCAATCGTGCGTCCTCCCTCTCGAATTGCAAAGCGCATACCCTGTTCGATCGCAACTGGACAGATCAATTCACCAGTCATTTTTATTCGGTCCCCTGGCATGACCATTTCCACATTACTTCCATCATCTCCTGTGAAAGCAGTAATCTGACCGGTCACATCAGTTGTTCGGATATAGAACTGAGGCCTATATCCAGCAAAGAATGGGGTATGGCGACCACCTTCTTCTTTCTTTAGAACATACACTTCTCCTTCAAACTTGGTATGAGGAGTAATAGAACCTTTCTTTACAAGAACCATTCCCCTCTCAATATCTTCCTTTTGAATTCCACGAAGTAATAGACCAACGTTGTCTCCAGCCATTCCTTCTTCAAGCAATTTGCGGAACATCTCCACACCAGTAACAGTTGTCACACGAGTGTCCTTAATGCCAACTATTTCTACTTCTTCTCCAACCTTTACCTTTCCTCTCTCAATACGCCCTGTAGCCACAGTCCCTCTACCAGTAATAGAAAAGACATCCTCAATTGCCATAAGGAAAGGCTTGTCAACCTCTCTTTCCGGCTCTGGGATTGATTCATCAACAGCTTTCATCAAGGCATCAATTTTGCCTTCCCAGGTAGAGTCTCCTTCTAAAGCCTTAAGAGCCGAAACCTGTACAACCGGGATATCATCACCAGGGAAGTCATAACTTGAGAGGAGTTCACGTATCTCCATCTCAACCAATTCAATCATTTCTTCATCATCAACCATGTCGCATTTATTAAGGGCGACCACTAGAGACGGGACTCCAACCTGCTTAGCTAAAAGAATGTGCTCCTTAGTTTGAGCCATTGCACCATCAGTTGCCGCAACAACAATGATTGCTCCATCCATCTGAGCTGCGCCAGTGATCATATTTTTCACATAATCCGCATGGCCAGGGCAGTCAACATGCGCATAGTGACGACTTTCAGTCTCATACTCGACATGAGCAGTATTGATTGTGATACCGCGCTCCCTCTCTTCTGGAGCTCCATCGATATCACCATAATCCTGCGCTTGAGCTTGACCTTTCTTTGCAAGCACATTTGTGATCGCAGCAGTCAAGGTTGTTTTCCCATGGTCAACGTGACCAATGGTTCCAATGTTGACGTGAGGCTTGTTCCTCTCAAACTTCTCGCGAGCCATTTTGTTAAAGAATCAAGGGTGGAAAATTAGGTTTTAGAGATCAGGAATTGCCCTGATTCTTGGAGATGATGGCTTCAGCCACATTGCGAGGAACTTCCTCGTAATTGCTGAACTCCATAGAAAAGATACCCCGACCTTGTGTCATTGATCGGAGTTGTGTGGCGTAGCCAAACATTTCGGCCAGTGGCACTTTGGCATTCACTTTAGACAGTCCATCGTCAATAGACTGTCCTTCTACTTGACCTCGTCTAGAAGACAGGTCTCCAATTATGGATCCTAGGAAATCTTCTGGGCCTTCTACTTCTACTTTCATCATTGGTTCAAGGAGTACAGGATTGCACTTCTTAACCCCATCCTTGAAAGCCATAGAACCTGCAATCTTGAAAGCCATTTCGGATGAATCAACATCGTGATAAGACCCATCAACAAGGGTTACCTTTACATCAATGAGTGGGTAACCAGCAATAACTCCTGATTCTGAAGTCTCTTTCATCCCTGATTCAGCTGGCTTGATGTATTCCTTAGGAACGACACCTCCTACAATTTTGTTAACAAATTCAAAACCTGAACCAGGCTCGCCAGGCTCAACTTCTATAACCACGTGGCCATATTGCCCTTTACCACCAGTCTGTCTTGCGAATTTCCCTTCACCCGAGGAACTGGCCCGAATAGTTTCTCTATACGAAACCTGAGGTGCCCCAATATTGGCTTCAACCTTAAATTCTCGAAGCATTCGATCAACAAGTATCTCAAGATGAAGCTCGCCCATTCCAGCAATTACAGTCTGATTAGTTTCCTGATCAGTACTGACTCTGAAGGTCGGGTCCTCTTCTGCTAAAGCTGTAAGAGCCTTCCCAAGTTTTTCCATATCGCCCTTGGTTTTGGGCTCCACTGCTACTGAAATTACTGGTTCAGGGATATAGAGAGTCTCGAGAACAATTGGATCATCAGAAGCACACAAAGTGTCTCCAGTTGTCGTGTTTTTCAACCCGAGTACTGCCCCAAGATCACCTGCTCTTAACTCATCAACCTCCTCACGATCATCAGCTTTAAGAATAATTAAACGTGATATCCGCTCTTTCTCATCTTTGGTCGAATTCAATACATAACTTCCCTTTGAAAGCACACCCGAATACATCCTTACAAATGTAAGTTTCCCATATGGATCAGACATGACTTTGAACGCCAATGCACTAAAAGATTCTTCGTCATCTGATGGACGCAGTGCTTCTTTTCCACTAGGAAGCAATCCCTGTATAGGTGGAACATCTACAGGTGCAGGCAAATAATCAACAACAGCATCTAGAAGTAGTTGCACTCCTTTATTTTTGAAAGCGGAGCCACATAACATTGGTACTAATCCGTGTTTTAGTACCCCTTCACGGATACCCTCTTGAAGTTGGGCTTCACTTAATTCTCCCGTTTCAAGAAATACCTCAATGAGTTTTTCATCTGTCTCAGCAATGGACTCCATTAATTTTGCACGCCATTCAGCTGATAAATCAGCCATATCAGCAGGGATTTCAGTCTCTTCAATATCCTTTCCTAAATCATCTTTATAGATAAAAGCTTTATTTTTTACCAAATCAACGATCCCCTTCAAATCATTTTCTGCTCCTATTGGCAATTGCAATGGAACTGCATTGGCCTTTAAACGATCTTTGATTTGCCCATAAACTTTTAAGAAATCCGCCCCAGTGCGGTCCATCTTATTAACAAAAACCATTCTAGGAACGGAATAGCGATCAGCCTGACGCCAAACCGTCTCTGATTGAGGTTGAACCCCACCTACTGCACAAAAAACTGCAATAACTCCGTCCAGTACCCTCATAGAACGCTCAACTTCAATTGTGAAGTCAACGTGACCTGGAGTATCAATGATATTGATGCGGTGATCCTTCCAAGTAGTAGAGATCGCTGCAGCTGTGATAGTTATGCCTCGTTCTCTTTCTTGAGCCATCCAATCAGTAACGGCTGCACCATCGTGCACCTCACCCATCTTGTGAACTACACCTGAATAAAACAAGATGCGTTCAGTACAAGTGGTTTTACCAGCGTCAATATGGGCAGCGATCCCGATATTTCGGACGCGTTCCAAGGAAAAGGCACGAGCCACGGAAAGTCTCCAGTGTTGGGCTTTAAAAAGCGAAAGAGACTCTACAGCTCAGCCCCCCATGTTGAAGCAAAGTGAGGGCCAGTTCAGTTTTCAGTATCTGTAATGAGCAAAGGCCTTATTAGCTTCTGCCATCTTGTGAGTTTCTTCACGCTTACGAACTGCACTACCCGCCTCATTAGCAGCATCCATCAATTCTCCTGCAAGCTTTTGCGCCATGCTTCGCCCATTTCTGGCTCTAGAGAAATTCACAAGCCAACGAAGAGCCATTGCAGTTCCTCGCTCTTGACGCACTTCCATAGGTACTTGATATGTAGCACCACCAACGCGTCGAGCTCGAACTTCAACTAGAGGAGTTGCGTTTTTAACCGCAGTCTCAAATAGCTCAATAGGATCTGAACCTGTACGTTCATTAATCAGGCCAAAAGCCTCTGAGAGGATTCTCTGGGCGGTTGATTTCTTTCCATGCTTCATAAGTCGAGCAACCATCATTGTTGCTAAACGATTATTAAATTGAGGATCAGGCAGAACTGGTCTTTTTTCAGCTGCGTTGCGTCGAGACATAAAAATTACCTTTTAAAAATTAACAAATTTAAAATTGAGAGTTGAAAACCAAAATTCTAGGAGCATCAATCCTTGGGTGATTTTGCACCATATTTTGAACGGGCCTGTCTTCTATCTTTAACCCCTGCAGTATCAAGGGTTCCACGAATTATGTGATACCTGACCCCTGGAAGATCCTTAACCCTTCCACCACGAAGTAGTACTACAGAGTGCTCTTGCAGATTGTGACCAATACCTGGAATATAAGCTGTGACTTCAAATCCTGAAGTAAGTCTCACACGAGCAACCTTGCGCAAGGCTGAGTTAGGTTTTTTCGGTGTAGAGGTATAAACACGAGTGCATACACCTCTCCTTTCGGGGCAAGCACGCAATGCAGGAGATTTTGTCTTACGAGTGAGGCGCTGCCGCTCTGTGCGAATCAGCTGTTGAATAGTTGGCATTGACGATTGGCATGCGGTCGGAAATTCGACCAGTTTCCATAATGCACTACATTACCGGTTGACCTATCGAAAGCTCAAACTTCTCGACAGAACAAAATCTCCAACCAACAAAATCAACTTGGTTTTGGGAAAAATATGTTTTCAATCTGTTCCCGGCTCCCTTAGCATCCAAGAGCATTAGATATTGACTTAAATTACTTAACAATTTCACCTCCATTGATCTCCAGGCTTTTCAGCTGTGCCATGCAAAGCAGTACCTAACAAGTAATAAATTGAATGCTTGTTGGAACTTCAAGATTTTTTGAAAACTCTTACCTGCCTAGGATCGTGAATTGCTATCCACTTAATCCAGCCCTCTTCTATGCAGGGAAACAGCTTGATTGAAGTTTATGTCTCAAGTCCCCTTTAGAACTATGTGGCCCTATTGCGACAGCAGAAATTCTCCGACAATAACTGGCGAAAAGGATGCCTGTGGAGTGGGCTTCCTTGCTCACATTGATGGAGAGCCAAGCAATTGGGTGCTCTTACAAGCACTTCGTGGCCTTAGTTGTATGGAACATAGAGGAGGTTGCGGAGGCGATAGTGATTCAGGAGATGGAGCGGGAATTTTGTGCTCCATCCCTTGGAGTTATTTACAAGAAACCTGGAAAGAAGCTGCCTCAACTGCAATTCAATCAACTGGACTTGGCATGTTATTTATGCCTCGTGATAATCAACTAAGAAAAGAAGCAAAAGAGTTTTGCGAAAGCGAAGCAAAATCACTGGGTCTTATTTCTCGTGGCTGGAGAGATGTTCCCGTAAAAAACAATGTATTAGGTCCACTCGCATTAGAAACAGCTCCTTTTATTCAACAATGGCTTGTAGAGAGCTCACAAACTGAAAATGAATTAGAAGCAATTTTGTTTCGTTTAAGAAGGCGGATAGGGAAACGTTGTAAAAATGCCTGGGGGGACAAAGCAACTGACCTTTATATAGCTTCACTCAGTCATCGCACTGTTGTCTACAAAGGCATGGTGCGATCAGAAGTGCTCTCCAATTTCTATGAAGATCTTCAAGACAAACGTTTTAAAATTGCTTTTGCTGTTTATCACAGAAGATTCAGCACAAATACACTTCCACGCTGGCCATTAGCGCAGCCAATGAGATTACTTGGTCATAATGGTGAAATAAATACACTTTTAGGCAACCTTAACTGGGCAAAAGCTACAGAAGTCAATCTCAATCAAATATGGGGTGGTAATGCAGAAGATTTAAAACCAGTAGTAAATCCTTCCTTCAGTGATTCAGCTAATCTTGATGCAACTTTAGAACTGCTTGTTCGAAGTGGACGGCCAATTACAGATAGCCTTTTAACCCTAGTCCCAGAAGCTTTTAGAAATCAACCTGAGCTAATAAACAAACCTTCAATCAAAGCTTTTTACGAATACTCGGCATGTACTCAAGAGCCATGGGATGGTCCCGCATTACTTGTATTTGCTGATGGCTGTTACGTAGGGGCAACTCTTGATCGAAATGGATTACGTCCAGCACGGTACTGCATAACAAGTGATGGCTTTGTAATCATGGGTTCAGAAACAGGAGTTGTTGAAATTGAAGAAAGCACAATTCTTGAGAAGGGAAGACTTGGACCAGGACAAATGTTGGCAGTCGATATCAAGAAAAAACGTCTACTTCGCAATTGGCAAATCAAAGAAGAAATAGCTAATCGTTATCCCTATGAAAGATGGATAAAAGAACATCGTCAGACATTGCTTACTGAACCCTGGTTAGAAAAAAATAATCTAGGAGATATCGAACTACTCCAACAACAAACTGCTTTTGGTTTTTCTTCTGAGGATTTAGAACTAATTATTGACTCGATGGCTTCAGGAGCAAAAGAACCAACATTCTGCATGGGAGATGACATTCCATTAGCTGTGCTTTCTCGTAAGCCTCATCTTTTATACAACTATTTCAAACAACGATTTGCACAAGTCACAAATCCACCTATTGATCCATTACGTGAAAAGCTAGTAATGAGCCTTGAAATGCATTTAGGAGGAAAACAATCCCCCTTAAATCCAAATGCAAAGGCAGCATCAGTTATTCACTTGAAAACTCCAATTCTTAATGAGTTAGAAATTCTAAGCCTACAAAAATTAGGATTTTCAACTAAAACTATATCTACCATAATTACGATAAAGGATATGTCTAATAACCTAAAAAAATCTATATTTCAAATATGTCTAAATGCAGAGAGCGCTATTAAACAAGGATGCAAAATCATAATCCTCTCTGATAAAGGAGTTAATGCTTCAAATACTTATGTGCCTCCATTGTTAGCAGTTGGGGCTGTTCACCATCACTTACTTGAGAAAGGTTTACGTCTAAATGCGTCACTCATTGTTGAAACTGCCCAATGCTGGAGTACGCACCATTTAGCGTGCCTAATTGGCTATGGAGCAAGTGCAGTATGCCCTTGGCTTACATGGGAAACCACTCGTCACTGGTGGAAACATCCAAGAACTCAAAAGCTAATTGAAAGTGGCAAGATCCCCCCCATTACGATTAATCAAGCTCAATCAAACTTAAAGAAAGCTTTAGAGGATGGGCTTCGAAAAATTCTCTCAAAAATAGGTATTTCTCTACTAGCTAGTTATCACGGTGCACAAATATTTGAAGCCATTGGCATTGGAAGTGACCTAATTGAATTGGCCTTCAAAGGAACCACAAGCCGAATAGCAGGGATAACTATCAATGAATTAGCGAATGAAACACTCTCTTTTCACACCAAAGCTTTTCCAGAAATCAATCTTAAAAAGCTTGAATTCATGGGCTTTGTTCAATATCGAAGTGGCGGAGAATTTCACCTTAATAGTCCAGAAATGTCTAAAGCATTACATGCCGCCGTCAAAGAAGGTCCGGGATACAACCATTTTGCTACTTATCAAACACTATTAAAAAATAGACCTCCTACAGCTCTTCGAGACTTACTAACTTTTATTCCAGCAATTAAACCTATTCCATTAAATCAAGTCGAAAGTGTAGAAACAATTTGCAAACGCTTTTGCACAGGAGGCATGAGTCTTGGAGCCTTATCAAGAGAAGCTCATGAGGTTTTAGCTATTGCGATGAATCGACTAGGAGGCAAAAGTAATAGTGGAGAAGGTGGTGAAGACCCTGCAAGATTCAAACCACTTCAAAACGTTGACACAAACTCCCGATCTTCAACCTTGCCAACTATTAAAGGACTTCAAAATGGAGATACAGCATGTTCAGCCATCAAACAAATAGCCTCTGGCCGTTTTGGAGTAACTCCTGAATATTTACGAAGTGGAAAGCAACTAGAGATAAAAGTGGCTCAAGGAGCAAAACCAGGAGAGGGAGGACAGCTGCCTGGGCCAAAAGTTGATCCATACATCGCAAAACTCAGAAACAGTAAACCAGGAGTTGCGCTTATTTCTCCACCGCCGCACCATGACATCTATTCTATTGAAGACTTGGCTCAGCTTATTCATGACCTTCATCAGGTTCATCCAGAAGCAAAAGTAAGCGTAAAACTAGTTGCAGAAATTGGAATTGGCACCATTGCCGCAGGAGTAGCAAAAGCAAATGCTGATGTAATACAAATTTCAGGTCATGATGGGGGTACTGGAGCTTCTCCTCTAAGTTCTATCAAGCATGCAGGCGGTCCATGGGAGCTGGGGCTAACTGAAGTTCATCGTTCTCTCATCGAAAACGGTCTACGTGACCGAGTCTTATTACGAGCAGATGGTGGCTTAAAAACCGGATGGGATGTTGTTATTGCTGCATTACTAGGAGCTGAGGAGTATGGATTCGGCTCTGTAGCCATGATTGCTGAAGGTTGCATCATGGCGCGTGTTTGCCATACAAATAAATGCCCAGTTGGAGTAGCAACACAGCAAGAGTCTTTAAGAAAACGTTTTCCGGGTCTCCCTGAACATGTTGTCAACTTCTTCCTTTTTATTGCAGAGGAAGTAAGGCAAATAATGAGCATTCTAGGGATAGAAAAAATGGACGATCTAATTGGCCGAACAGATTTACTAGAGGCTCGAAACGTAAATCTCACAAAAACAAAGCAAGTTGATCTTTCTTGCTTATTAGAGCCAATAAAAAAAGCATCTGATAGATCATGGCTATGCCATGCTTCAAAAGCTCATAACAACGGAATCATTCTCGAAAATGAACTGCTAGCTGATTTAGAAATGAAGAAAGCAATTAACAATCATGGAGACATTGATCGAACAATTGAAATTATTAATACTGACAGAAGTGTTTGCGCCAGAATTGCTGGAGAGATAGCCGCGCAATATGGCAATACTGGTTTCAAAGGCAATCTAAATCTGACTTTTAAAGGTTCAGCTGGACAAAGTTTTGGAGCCTTCTTGCTTAAAGGAATGAACATTATTTTAATTGGTGAAGCAAATGATTATGTAGGCAAAGGCATTAATGGTGGCTCTATAACAGTTATACCTAAAACAAGTAACCAAGATTCAGGCAATCAAGTAATACTTGGCAATACATGCCTATATGGCGCTACGGGTGGGGAATTATTTATTTTAGGACGGGTTGGAGAACGTTTTGGGGTTAGGAATAGTGGGGCAAGAGCCGTCGTTGAAGGAGCTGGTGATCACTGCTGCGAATACATGACTGGTGGTGTGATTGTTGTAATTGGCCCTACAGGCCGAAATGTTGGCGCAGGGATGACCGGAGGAATTGCTTTTCTCCTAGACAAGCAAAATAAAGTATCTGAACTTACAAATAAGGAAATCGTTGAAGTATTCCAACTTGGAACACTTGAGCAAGAGGATATCTTAAAGCCATTAATCGAAACTCATTTCAAGAAAACTACAAGTTGCCAAGCCAAAGAAATTCTTTCTGATTGGAATTATTGGAAAAAACAATTTAAAGTTATTGTCCCTCCTAGCGAAAAAAGCAACACGGGGTTGAGTGCATTTTAAAAATTCTCTAGTCAGTAAAACTATGCCTTGGTACATCAAGACTGAAAAATTCAAGCTTGCTACTGAAAAACTTCAGCCTAACCAAAGGAGAAAGTATTTAGATATGCATCATGAGTGGGTCGCTAAACTACAACTATCTGGAGTAAAAGTTTCAAGCGGATATTTAGTCGACGAGAATCAGAACCCTGGTGGAGGAGGCTTACTTATACTAGAAGCTGCATCATTTAAGAAGGCAAAAGAATTAGTCAAAGAAGATCCAATGATAACCTTTGGACTTGTTAACTGGCACCTTGAGGAATGGAAGATAGTTCAAGAAAATATCTTGCAATAAATTCAACGTGGATATTCTTTCATCAGGCGGTGAACTTCACCTGCATGATAACTACTTCTAGTCAAAGGAGAACTAACTACTTGCAAAAAGTTCAATTCATTCTCTCCATAAGAACTATATTGCTTAAACTGATGAGGCTCTACAAAACGATCCACCTTTAAATGCTTATTACTTGGTGAAAGATACTGACCAATCGTGACGATATCTACTTTATGAGAACTTAAGTCCCTAAGTACTGCGAGTACCTCTTCATCTGTCTCACCAAGTCCAACCATTAATCCTGATTTGGTATAAACCTTAGGCCATCCTTTACTAACTTTCTCCAAAAGATCTAATGAACGCTCATAAATAGCTTGTGGACGAACACTCCTATAAAGTCTTGGGACTGTTTCAATATTGTGATTCAAAACATTTGGTTTTGCTTTCATTATTAGAGCTAATGCATTCCAATTCCCACAAAGGTCTGGGATCAGTAACTCAATGGTTGTTAGAGGAGAACGTTTTCTAACTTCCTCAATACAAGCTACAAAATGACTTGCCCCTCCATCATCTAAATCATCTCGATTCACGGAAGTAATAACTACATGTCGCAATTTCATACGTATAACTGCTTCACCAATACGCAAGGGCTCAGTTATATCTAAAGAGGGCACTCTCTTAGTGAAGTCAATATCACAATAAGGACATCTCCGAGTACACCCAGGTCCCATTATCAAAAAAGTTGCTGTTCCTCCTGCAAAACATTCTCCAATATTTGGACAACTAGCTTCCTGGCAGACAGTATTCAGCTTGAGATCAATCAGTAAATCTGACAAAGACCCAATACGCTCATTTTGTGGAGCCTTGACTCTCAACCAACTTGGTTTAGACAATTCTCTTCTGGTAGCAAACACATTTTAGAAACTTTGGAGCAACATAAGTTGCTTTAGTAATCATCTTCTAAAATCAATCTAAATTGATCGGGATGTAGCGCAGTTTGGTAGCGCACTTCGTTCGGGACGAAGGGGACACAGGTTCGAATCCTGTCATCCCGACCACTAAAACCAGCTATACATGCAGGGTATCCTCATATCCCCTTGGTGTGAGGAACCATCCATCATTTATTCTGCTAAGGCTATTACCTATTAATACGATAGTAAACATGTCGACTACTTCCAAAGGAACAGCATCAAGGGAATATATGTCAACTTTTTCGGATGGACGACTAACTTGCCTTGCCAAGGCTACTGGGGTATCTGCTGATCGATATTGAAGCAACAAATTAATTGCCTTTTTTAACTGCCAGTTACGATCTTTTGATTTTGGATTATATAAAGCAATAACAAAATCTCCTATAGCTGCGCCAAGTAATCTTTCCTCAATTTTGTTCCAAGGAGTCAATCGATCACTAAGACTGACGACACAAAAATCATTCATGATTGGCGCTCCTAATCTAGATGCAGCGATTTGAATTGCAGATATTCCAGGATGAACAAAAAACTTTGGACGTTGATCCTCAGATATCCTTAACAAAAGCTCCAAAGCCAGTCCAGCCATGCCATATATGCCACTATCTCCTGATGAAACAAGTGCAACTCTTACTCCTTCCATGGCAAGGTCAAGAGCTTGTTGACATCTATCTTTTTCTCTAGTCAATTCACCACGAATACAGGCTTGATCATGACGTCTTAAAGGTTCCAAAAAATCAAGATAAAGGCCATAACCAATCCAAATAGCACTCCTAGAAAGTGCTTGACGAGCATCATGAGTTAAAAATGACAATTCACCTGGCCCACTTCCAACAAGATGTAATTCACCTCTCTCAGGTGAGAAAGGATTTTTTGCTTCAGCTATTGCAATTGTTACTGCACCATTTTCATCAAATGAAGAATGATAAATAGTCTTTTTTTGTCGCAAAAAACTTTCTTCCCCAGCGGCCAACAAAGCTGCTGCTTCGGCTACTGATGGAGTGCCAACCTCATCTTTAACTATTTCAGAAGGGTTGGGGACTAAAACCGATGAAAGAATCGCTGCAGCAAAAAATCTAATTGGCCATTTTCTATTCTTAGAAATATCAATAAGCGCAGATTCATCAAATTTATTATCAAGTGTTGCCATTCCCGCTACTGCTTCTTGGGCAAGTCCAGCCTTTGCAAATGCTGCCTGCAAAGATCTCTCAATAAGAGTCCGACTTGTATTCCTTTCACAACCAACCCCAATCCAAAGTGTAGCTGGATGCCAACAACAATGGTGTGACAACTCTGGGCCAATACTGAGAGGGACAGAAGAAACTTCCAACTCAGAACCTGAAAAGTTTAAAGAATTAGAAGCTCCTCTTGTTGTTTGCCATAAGTTGGACCCTGAACTTTGAAAAAAAATAGTTTTATGTCCTAGTGATTGTTGAATCATTAACTGATGCCAAAGATTGCGGTCACCAGTTCTTTTCCATCCCCAAGACTCACCAAAACTGTCAAGAGGTATCCGACCTTGAATCCATGAATCACCCGTAATAACAACCTTAGCCCCTAAATCTTCTGCGATTTGGATTGCCAAATCTTGCGCCCCACCCTTGTGGCAACTCAACAGTGGAACCACTTGAGAAGCTTTTGAATCTAAAACTATTACTGCAGGATCAATATCTTTATTTTCAAGAAGAGGAGCCACTAGTCGAATAACTGAGCCAAGGGATCCAACGATTAAAAAAACAGTTCCCTTTTCCCAATGCTTAGTAAGTAATTCAAAAGCAGGCCCTATAAGTACATTCTTTGGAAGATTGGTAATACAGGAAGCAGCACCAGGAGAGAGGGCCAACTTGTCGACATGATTTCGTTGCTGAAGTCTTTGGAGTAACAACCAGGAACTAACGGAAAGTCCAAAAGCAATTTTCTTGGCCAAGTTTAAATAGGGAATGCTTGTGTAGGTAATGATGATCTAAATAAGACTATGGATTTGATCTGAATTGGCAAGCAAGGAATCTGCCATCATTTCAAAAGTTGTTTAAGAACAATAACTGGAAATTATAATAATATATTTACGGCTTCAATCATGACATATGAAGGAATAGAAATTAAACCTACTTGAAAATTCAAATAATCACTTCATCCATCTTCTTCTCAAGAATAGATTTGACCATTCAAAAAATCTATTCTTGCTTTTCAGAAATGTATATATTGTTCATCTGATTCATTTCCTGACTCGACTCCAGAGAATTGGCAACCTGACTCAGCCCTAACAAACTTGAAATTTGTTCTTGATCAAGGCTTGCCTGAGTCCATACCTTATTATTTAAACTCTCAGAATTTAAAACTAAAATTCGATTATTAAAGACTGGATCTATTGCCTCACTAAATGCATTTAGAAGTTCGAACTGTACAAAATTCTTTTCCCTAGAAGAAAATCCATCAACCCATATAGCCTCCTGATTATCCATTAAAAAACTATTACCATTAACAGTGACTTTCAATCTCCACTGATCATCTCCTTCTTTCAATCCTTGTATAGGTGCATTCCATATGATTGAATCAATTAAGAGTGGAACTTCATACGATAAAAGCTCCGGACTTATAGGTGAAAGCCAAATACTCCCTAAATCTGGCTGAGTCCCTATAAGTTCTTTATATTTATGAAGTCTTAGTTGCATACTTGCACCAGGTTCTTTAACTGCTTCACCCCAAGGATATGCAGCATATACAATAACTCTATGACTTCCTGGGGTTAAACTTTTAAGAGGAGCAATTATTCTTCCATTTTTTTGTTCACTTATACGCAAAGGCTTACATTCATCCACCTGAACAACAACATGAGGACCTATCCCAAAGTCTTTATCATTTGACAAAGGCCAATTAATTAAATCGAAAACTAATTCAATATTTTCCTGATCTAAAACTTCTTTCTTAGAAGGCCCTATAAAATTCAATTTCGGGTGATATCCAACTAATTCTTCTCGAAATTGTTGAACTGCACTTGGTGGCGCAACTTCCTTTAAAGTAATACTCGGCAAGGCTTCAGACATCTCCTTCGCTGACACCACATCCATTGCCTCCTGTTCAACCATTTGCGAAATTGGTACAGGTTCCGCTTGAACTGGAAGAAAGTTTAAAGTGATCAAAATAAAAGCAATAATGCTTAAGGCAAACCCCTCAAGCGATCTGCTCACAAAAGCTATCAACATCCAGCGACTACAAGAAAATGTCACGCAAAATAGTCTGCAGAAGCAAAACCATAGCCCTACATAAATTATTTGAGGCTTAAAATTGCCTTAGATAAGACCGCTTTCGCTGTAAAATTAAGTAAATTAAGCTTGACTTTGAAGATTTTTCATAATTGAGAGCCCAAAGGGAAACCAATTGGCGCAGGGGTAGAACATTTGTTACTTGCATGAGTAGTAACTGGCCTAACGGATCTATTATTTCGAAAGCGGATCCCTTAAAGGTTTCGTTGCGGCAATGCTTAATTCAAGGTCAATCCTTGAAAAGCATTGGTATAAGGGGCTAATGCCAACTAACAGCTGGCTTCTCCTCCTTTACTCGTAACAGCTTTAAGGCCTGTCAAAAGGGTGGCCCTCCACCTCGACCACTACCTCGAGGAACCTCTCGATGACCATTAGCCCACCAGAGCGTGGGGAAGCTAAGGCTTCAGGAGTACCTACTCCCTATAACCAGCCTGTCGACAGGGACAATTCACCAGTCGACTATGACAAGCTCGGCAAACCCGGGTTTTTCTCTACAAAGCTTTCCAAAGGTCCCAAAACCACAACCTGGATTTGGAACCTCCACGCAGACGCCCACGACTTCGATACCCATATAGGTGATCTCGAAGAAACAAGTCGAAAGATCTTCTCGGCCCACTTCGGTCACTTAGCAGTTGTATTTGTTTGGTTAAGTGGTGCCTTTTTCCATGGCGCCAGATTCTCCAACTATTCCGGATGGTTGGCAGACCCAACGCACGTGAAACCAAGTGCGCAGGTGCTCTGGCCAATCGTTGGACAAGAAATTATGAATGGTGATATGGGGGCCGGATTCAATGGCCTTCAGATCACCTCAGGTATTTTCCAGATGTGGAGATCCTGGGGCATTACCACAGAAGCACAACTAATGGCATTAGCCATAGGTGCTGTTGTGATGGCTGCTCTCATGCTCCACGGAGGCATTTACCACTATCACAAGACTGCTCCAAAGCTCGAATGGTTCAAGAAAATTGAACCAATGATGCAGCACCATCAGATAATTCTGTTTGGTTTAGGCTCAATAGCCTGGGCTGGTCACTTAATTCACATTGGTGCACCAACTGCTGCATTGTTAGACGCTATTGATGCTGGCAAGCCTCTTGTTATAGATGGTGTAACCATTGCTAGTGCTGCAGACGTTCCAACCACAACGCTTTGCAATCCAGCAGTGGCAAGCCAAATCTTCCCAAGTCTGGATGGTCGGACAGTTGAAAACTTCTTTACTCTTAACTGGTGGGCCTTCAGCGATATTCTCACCAACAAGGGTGGCTTGAATCCCATCACGGGAAGCCTTTGGATGACAGACATTTCACACCACCACTTAGCCTGGGGTGTTTTCGCTGTCTTCGGTGGTCATATGTGGGGTAACGCCGTTCATGGCGTTGGTCACAACATGAAGGAAATAATGGATAACGCCAAAGGCGATCCAATCCTTTTCCCAGCGCCCAAAGGACACCAGGGCATCTTTGAATTTTTGAGCAACAGCTGGCATGCCCAATTGAGCATCAACCTGGCCATGATCGGTTCAGGAAGCATCGTTGTTGCGCATCATCAATACGCTCTACCTGCTTATCCCTACATTTCACTTGATCACCCAACAGTTTTGGGCCTTTTCACACATCACATGTGGATTGGAGGATTAATGATTTGTGGTGCGGCAGCCCACGGCGGTATAGCAATGGTTCGAGATTATGACCCAGCTCTACATGTCGACAACGTCCTTGATCGCATTCTGAAAGCACGTGATGCAATTATCAGTCAATTGAACTGGGTTTGCATGTTCATAGGCTTCCATAGCTTCGGTCTTTATATCCATAACGATGTAATGCGAGCCTTGGGGCGCCCAGGGGACATGTTCAGCGACACAGCTATACAGCTACAACCAGTATTTGCTCAATGGACGCAAAACATCTGGAATGGCTCAATTGGCACAGCATCTCTTGTTAATGCTGGCAATTTGCCTGGCGGAGTGAGTGAGGCCTTCTCGATGCCTCTAGGTACTGCAGATTTGATGATCCATCATGTTCATGCTTTTACCATTCACGTCACTTTGCTTATCCTCTTTAAGGGCGTTCTATTTGCTAGAAGCTCTCGCCTTATCCCTGACAAGGCCAATCTAGGCTTCCGTTTCCCATGTGATGGACCTGGACGAGGTGGTACATGTCAAGTGTCTTCCTGGGACCATGTTTTCCTAGGCCTCTTCTGGATGTATAACTCCATTTCGGTCATTATCTTCTACTTCTCATGGAAGATGCAGAGCGATGTATGGGGACTTACTGGCGGCAACTTTGCCCAAAGCTCTATCACAATTAATGGTTGGCTTCGTGACTTCCTATGGGCACAATCCTCACAGGTTCTCACTGGCTACGGCAACTCCAATGCCGGCTATAGTTTGTTATTCCTTGGAGCACACTTCATCTGGGCCTTTAGCCTAATGTTCCTGTTCACTGGCCGCGGCTACTGGCAGGAGTTGTTTGAATCCATTCTTTGGGCTCACAACAAGCTTAAGTTGGCACCAACGATCCAACCTCGTGCTCTTTCAATCACACAAGGACGCGCAGTTGGTGTGACCCACTTCCTCCTAGGCGGCATTGTGACCACCTGGGCCTTCTTCCATGCCCGCCTCATTGGGCTCGGCTGACCTTTCCTGACCTTATCCCCACATGGCAACGAAATTTCCTTCGTTTAGTCAGGGTCTGGCACAGGACCCTACAACCCGTCGTATTTGGTACGGCATAGCCACGGCTCATGATTTTGAGAGCCATGACGGCATGACCGAGGAGCGTCTTTATCAAAAGATCTTCTCGACTCATTTCGGTCACCTCGCAATCATTGGTCTATGGGTTGCAGGCAACCTGTTCCATATCGCCTGGCAGGGCAACTTTGAACAATGGGTCGCCGACCCCACTCACGTTCGCCCTATCGCTCACGCAATCTGGGACCCACACTTTGGCCAAGGCCTCACTGATGCCTTAACTCAAGCTGGAGCTAGTGGACCAGTAGATATTGCCTATTCAGGCTTGTACCACTGGTGGTACACAATCGGAATGCGCTCTAATGAGGAGCTATTCCAAGGTGCGATTTTTATCAACATCATGGTTTGCTGGCTCCTTTTTGCCGGCTGGTTGCATCTTCAGCCAAAGTTCCGTCCTTCATTGGCCTGGTTCAAAAATGCTGAAGCTCAACTCAACCATCACATTGCGGTATTGTTTGGCTTCACAAATATCGCTTGGAACGCTCACCTCGTTCACGTAGCTATACCTGAATCTCGTGGTCAACATGTTGGCTGGGATAACTGGCTAACTGTCCTACCCCATCCAGATGGATTGGTTCCATTTTTCACTGGTAATTGGGGAGCTTATGCTCAAAATCCAGATACCTTGGATCATGTATTTGGCACATCTCAAGGTGCAGGTACTGCCATCTATACCTTTATGGGGGGATTACACCCTGAGACTGGTTCCCTTTGGTTAACTGACATAGCCCATCACCATCTCGCTCTAGGAGTTGTGATGATTATCGGTGGTCACATGTATAGAAACACCTTCGGGATTGGCCATACCCTTAAAGAAATCACAGAAGCCCACAACACATCCCATCCAAATGATCCACATAAAGGTCATTTCGGAGTTAATCACAATGGGATTTACGAGACAGTCAACAATTCCTTGCACTTCCAGCTTGGATTAGCACTTGCATGTCTTGGTGTTGCTTGCAGCTTGGTTGCGCACCATATGGGTGCACTCCCTTCTTATGCATACATAGCTCAGGACTACACAACTCAAGCGGCTCTATATACCCATCACCAGTACATAGCAATCTTGTTAATGACTGGTGCGTTCTCACACGGCGCTATCTTCTTTATTCGTGACTACGATCCCGAGCTCAACAAAGACAATGTTTTGGCAAGGGTTTTAGGAACAAAGGAAGCATTGATAAGCCATTTGAGCTGGGTATGCATGCTTCTCGGCTTCCATACTTTGGGCCTTTATGTACACAATGATGTTTGTGTAGCTTTTGGCACTCCTGAAAAGCAGATTCTTATTGAGCCTGTCTTTGCCCAAGCCCTTCAGGCATTTAGTGGCAAAACCATGTATGGAATTGACGCACTATTAGCCAATGCAAATAGTGCAGCAACTGTTGCTGCTGCGAATGTCCCCGGTAATCATTACTGGATGGACATGATTAATAGACAAGATGCCTTAACTAACTTTGTTCCTATTGGACCAGCTGACTTCTTAGTTCATCACGGCATTGCTTTAGGTATTCACACAACAGCTTTGATTCTCATCAAAGGAGCTCTAGATGCAAGAGGAACTAAGTTAATTCCTGACAAAAAGGATTTTGGTTATTCCTTCCCTTGTGATGGGCCTGGACGTGGCGGTACTTGTGACTCCTCTGCATGGGATGCCACATACATGTCATTGTTCTGGTCAGTAAACACAATTGCTTGGGTTCAGTTTTACTGGCACTGGAAACACCTAGCCATTTGGCAAGGGAACCTAGCTCAGTTCAACGAGTCAGGTACTTACCTAATGGGTTGGTTCAGAGATTATCTATGGCTTAATAGTTCTCAGTTAATCAATGGCTACAACCCATTTGGAGTCAATGAATTAGGACCATGGGCTTTTATGTTCCTATGGGGACACCTTGTATGGGCCACAGGTTTCATGTTCCTAATCTCCTGGAGAGGATACTGGCAAGAGCTTATTGAAACTCTGGTTTGGGCTCATCAGCGCACACCTATTGCCAACCTTGTTGGATGGCGAGATAAGCCAGTAGCTCTTTCTATTGTTCAGGCTCGTCTTGTTGGTGTTACTCACTTCGTTGTCGGTACTGCCGTCACTTACGCAGCCTTTGTAATAGGCTCAACAGCAGGTAAGTTCGGATAGAAAACTGAAAATAACGAATAAATAACAGCCCTCGATAAGGTCGAATCTATACCCGTCAGTTAATTTAAAACTGACGGGTATTTTTTTGTTCGAAATAACTGCTATCAATCTTTATGCAAAATTTCCAAATCCTAAAAATAAATCTATTTAATAATCTCCTTGATCAACCTCTTCCTTATATCAAGCCGAACAAACAATATACCCTCAAAAGAGTTCAAAAAAGAAGCAAATATGAGCAGCTTGTTTTCCAAGCAGAAAATAAAAGACGCACTTGATTAGACTGACTAAATTACAAAGGTCTATTTATCTAATTCTTTTTTAGTTTTTATAATTCGATCTTTTACTCGCCGATTATCAGGTTTTGCCTCAAAATCTAAACTTCAATCTTTTTCAATATCAGCGGATATTCGCTCAAGGAGCCTATTCCAAGTCCTAGGCCATTTCCATCTGATTGCGAAAGCAATTATCAGTAGATAGAAGCAGCCTTCTAAAGGGTGAGTAATATTTGAAAATGGCGGGAATAGATTACTAATAGTTTTAAATGTATCAGCCATAAAAATTACCAAGCATCAAAATAGACACTAAAAAACAGCTAGCATACGAAATTCTTCATTCCTTATGCTAGCTGTTTTTACTTATAAGATTTTATTTTTTAAATAAAATCAACCAACCCAAGGGAAGAAAGCACCCTTTTGTATAAGTGTATCTACATGCAGAGTTCCACATAAGAGCCATGCAAATACTGCACCTCCACATCCGCCAAGCCAAAAACCACTTGTGAAGTCTGCCCAGCCATGCTTTGTAAACAACTCAGCTGGAGGATTGTCTATTGTGCAATCAGCAGGCTGAATATTTGGTCCATCACCAGGAGAGTTATATAGAACCAAGAGAGCTGTAAGAATATGCATAGCTCCGATAGCACTCAATAGGCCCGCAGTCAGAGCAAATTCACCATTACGGAATGGTCCAGTAATAGTAAATGGTCCATAAAGAAAATATCCAAAAATCGCACCTACTTCGAGGCCACGGAAGTTTGGAGACAGACCAGGGCGGTAAAAGGGAAGATTGTTCAGCCAAGCCTTAGTGAAGTATCCACTATTGACTGGTGTGGCTAAATCACCAACGCAAGGATCTGCTGGAGGATTAACCGCCCACTGATCTGCAATGCCAATATCTGTCGGACGCACGCTGTTATCAACGTACTTCTGATCAAACTTGACTGGAGCACCAGATTTCAGGAACGGATCTTGGAATTCGGTCATTGGGTTAGGAAATTGAGCTGGGTTGCTGGAAGTTAAGTGAAAACCTGTCAGTTCAGTCTGTAGCCGTGATGTGGCGACCAACTAACACAATGAACACCGCAGGTGCTATGAGTCCTATAAGAGGTACAAAAACTGAAGGCAGATAGTTTGCAGCGAATTCGCTAGTCATGGCACAAGCCAATAATTCCTTAGTTACTGTAGAGATTGAATAAGAATAGATCCCATTGTGAGCCCTTGGGTGACATAAAAGTTCAATCCATCAGCTCTCGATGAATCATCTGACACTTCACCAAAACCCTGAATAAGGACATGAACGAGGTAATTGCCGGCACTGCTGCTTTCTTGTTAACACTGATGTTATGGGGCTTTGGGAAGTACCCAAAGAACTCTCAATCAAGAGTCCTTTCACCAAAAATTGGGTCAAAATTAAATAATCCTCAAATTACGCTTGTAAAGACAGAGGTCTATCGGCATCCAGAAAAAAACTGTTTTTCTGACGAAAAATCAGATTGGGAAGCCCCAAAAACACTCCAAGAAAAACTAAACCTTAAGAGGGAACTCAATAAAGCTATTAATTCAGATCCTGATCACCGATTACAAGCTGTCACTATTGCAGGACTTTGGGGTCATAAATCTGCTTTACCTATTCTTCGACGCGGACTAAAAGATTCAGACCTTCGTGTGGTTGGTGCTGCCGCTGCATTAATTCAAAAGCATCGTAATTTCCAACGTATTCAAACCGTAGGTCGCCCTCCACGTAATGTGGCTCGAA
Source organism: Prochlorococcus sp. AG-409-B05 (assembly GCA_003216075.1). Classification (GTDB taxonomy): domain Bacteria; phylum Cyanobacteriota; class Cyanobacteriia; order PCC-6307; family Cyanobiaceae; genus AG-409-B05. Next base: position 4,186 of record QCJK01000014.1, on the reverse strand, counting down.
TGCGATAAATAGGTCTTCCTTGACTTTCATGGTAGGTGCGAATTTGTAATTCACCTAGCAATCCAAAACAAAAAAGTTGGACACCTGCAAGACCCAAAACTAATGCCAATATCAATAAGGGGCGATTACCTATATCTTGGCCATAAAGCTTCAGAGTAAATAAATAAGCACTTACAATAAAACTTCCGGCTATCGCGACCATTCCACCAAATCCAAATACATACATTGGACGCGTCAAAAAACGATTCATAAACCAAACCGTCAAAAGATCCATAAGAACTCTAAAAGTGCGATCTATTCCGTAATTACTATTGCCATATTGCCGCGCTCGATGATTAACTTTTACCTCTGTAATCCTGGCACCCTCAATATTAGCGAGCACAGGTAAGAAGCGATGAAGTTCTCCATATAAACGCATATCAGACAGTACTTCTCTCCTATAGGCCTTTAATGAGCATCCATAATCATGCAAACGCACACCTGTGACTTGGCCTATTAATCTATTAGCAATCTTGGAAGGTAATTTACGAAGGATTGCAGCATCTTTTCGTTGATATCGCCAACCACTTACCAAGTCATAACCCTCGCCTAATTTGTTGATCAAAAGAGTTATATCAGCAGGATCATTCTGAAGATCTCCATCAAGACTAACTATTACTTCTCCACTGGCCGAATCAAATCCAGCAGCCATAGCAGCTGTCTGTCCATAATTTTTCCGCAAAATTACACACACCAATTCAGGTACCTCAGCACTTAATCGGGCCAAGACATCAGCACTTCTATCTGTCGAACCATCATTTACTAAAACCAATTCAAATGCCTTATCAGTAGGTCTCAAAGCCTGCAATAACTGCTTTACAAGCTCAGGAAGGCTTTCTTCCTCGTTATAAACAGGAACTACTACTGATATTTCTATGGGCAGAGTCATTCAATTAACAAGCAATGTGCAAAACCTAATCGTCATCCTCAAGGCAGGGAAGTACCGTCATGACAGCGATTGACTCGTCCTGCCCCTCGAAACTTGGCACAGTAATAAGAAGATACGTGATTTTTACTCTTTGGATCCAATTGATCCGAACCAATTCCGTTTCGACCATGGACCTTCCCAGAACTATGCCAGTAAAAGCCTTGCCCTACATATATGCCTACATGATCACATCGCTCTTGGGTCCCAAAAAAAATCAAGTCTCCTAAGCGCAACAATTCAAGTTCAGATGGACTAGCAAACAAAGAATCACAGAATCTTTCCTGCTGATAAGCATCTCTTGGCAACCAAATGCCCTCACTAGCGAAAGCAGTTTGAACCAAGCCAGAACAATCAAAATCAGGTCCTAATGTGCCTCCCCAAAGGTATTTGTTATTTCTGCGGGAAGCTTTTTCAACCCATGTCACAACAGATTGAAGTCGTTGTTGAATCTCATGGTCTTTTAGCGATAGTGGCTCCCAAAAGGTTTGAAGACATTCTGAACAAATCAAATCTGCTAAATCCAACCAACACAAATAACCATCCTCCAACAAGCGAACTTTGAAACGAATATCATTTTTAGCTTCAAAGTCTTTACTAAATGGCTCTATCAATTGAAATCTTCGACCTTCAGCCACCTGCGTGACCAATTCATCACCAACAGCCCCCCCATAAGCATTTGCATCAGACTGGATTTGCCAGAAAGTTCCTGGGGAAATTAGTCCTTTGTCAATAGATGCACCTAGGGTCATCATTGATTCATGCGAGCGCAATGGCGTTCTACAGTCCCAATTCCGCTATGACTACCGAGCTAGTAGAAATACTTGCTCGACTAGAAAAGCAAGGTCGTCCTGGCCTCCACAACAGCATTGCTATTTCATGGATTCGCTACAACCAATCAAACCCTAAGCCATCTAGCGGTACAGGAGCTGGATGGAATGAATCAAGATTGCTATATCCTGCAAGCGTCGTAAAACTGTTTTATGCAGTTGCCACAGAGGCTTGGCTTCAAAAAGATCTAATTCCTGAAACGCCAGAAATGCGTAGAGCGTTAAAGGACATGATCATTAATTCAAGCAATGACGCGACAGGATTAATAATTGACCTATTAACTGGCACAACTAGTGGACCATCGCTTTATGGAGAACGTTGGCAAGCATGGCAAGAACAAAGACAGTTAATAAATAAATGGCTAATCAGCCTTAATTGGTCTGAAATGAAACAAATTAACTGCTGCCAGAAAACATGGGGAGACGGGCCATATGGTCGAGAACGAGATTTCTACAAATCAGGGAATCAAAATAGGAATGCATTAACAACTGCTGCTACAGCTCGGCTATTAGAAGCAGTGATGACTGAATCATTAATATCCCCACTAGCCAGCAAAAGAATTAAAGAACTTCTATCAAGATCATTAGATCCCATACAACGCAGTCAAGATCCAGAAAATCAAATTGATGGCTTCTTAGGAGAAGGACTCCCAAAAGGAACTAGGCTTTGGAGTAAAGCAGGATGGATGAGTCAAGCCCGAAATGATGCAGCATGGTGCTGTTCTCCTGAAGGAAACCCAATGCTCTTAGTTGTATTCAGTCAAGGAAGACAACGCGCAAAAGACTCTTTGCTCTTTCCTTCTCTTGCAAAAGAGCTAATCAAATTGCACTATGCAATCGATTAATTTTTTAAATCTGTCTTTCAAAAACTGATGTCATAAACTACTCAGAGTCAATATCCTTAATCTCTTATTTATAGAGAGAATGGAAAGGACAAAAGTCACTATTAAAGGCTATTTATAAAGTCTAAATCACACATTATATAAACAAAAATTTCTGAAAATTGTCAATATGATTTGAAAACTAATAATTTGGAGGCAATTTCCCTATCATTAGAGAATCGCACTAAACGATCTCTTTCAAGAGATTTCTCAAAAGTCAAGCTATCAACTGAAGCTTGTAAAGGTTTTTCCAGAAATGACCCTGTAGGTTATCTCCTGGAATTGCATCTGCTCCTTGAAAAGCAAGCTAATCAATATCTACTGCGATCAGAAGCCATGATCTCTCATGGACACAAGCCTAAAGAGACAACAAGGAGTCTGAGACTAATTAAGGCAGATTTAATTGATCAGCGCACAATAAGCATCACACCTGCAAACAAGACCGAAGCAAGGATAAACCCTACTCCCAAAAGGACCGCTGCTATCGGTGTATTCAGGTAAACAGATATGGTTGCCAACTCATTTCCTTTTTTTTCTGCCACTTGTTGATCCTGTAATTAAGCAACAATATTCAAGCATCATGGATTCCCAGAAATCTCAAAGAAAGTAATCCTCACCAAAACCTGCAACAAAAACCTGCTGTCGTTTAAGGAAATTTAACTTTTTCTAACTGAAGATCATCAAAGACAATCAGTTTCCACGCCGGGGGGATTGGAATAGATCCGTTGCAGTAACTGGCCTTGTGGTCACTTTTTTTGGAACAGTACTCATCTGCAAAGCATTTGTAGTTTTTTCCGGAGACTGATTTTTCACTTCTACTGGCTTCACTTCTACTGGCTTCACTTCTACTGGCTTCACTTCTACTGGCTGTTCAACAACAATCATCTTTTCAGTCGTGGAACTCAGTTCAGCAGATAAGCTCTGACCACTCACCTCCTCTGACTGAGAGCTGACATAGCTCATCGAGAAAGGTATTTGAAGCTTGCCTAGAGATAAATTAAGAACCATATAGACAAATATCGTGCTCAAGCACAGAACAACGAAAAGAAGTATCACTATCTCACTTATAGGTTTCCAATAAACTGATACATCTGCCAACTCAGCTCCATCGTTTTCTTGTGCAGAAGAGGATTTGCCCAGCTGCAAATAGACATCATTAGTTAACCAACCCTTGTTTGCTGAACGATAAGGCGATTCGATTCTTGCAAAATCAACAAGCTCTTTAATTCTCTCTCGTACCACTGGCCAACCCTGCGTTTGAACAATATTCAAGCATCAAATGAAACCTTGCTTTGAAATATGGGACAGAGTTACGTCTAACTTCAACTCAACTTCAATGAAGCTCTCTTTCTCTTAGTCATCTAACAATGAAACTCAAAGCAGCGACCAAGATCGCCGAAGCGACAACACCAATAGAAATAAGTCCAACAATCTTGCCCGTATTTAGATAGACGGAAATGCTCAATAGCTTGCTCTTTTCATCTCGTTTCCTTTCTGAAACTGTTTTTACT